>CAWKIB010000037.1:0-58046 GCA_963849595.1 uncultured Actinomycetes bacterium | reverse complement strand
TCTGGCAGGGCGGGGGAGTCCGCTGGGCAGGGCCGGGCCCGGGCCTGCTCCAGGGCGGCGACGGCGGCGGGCAGCGAGGCCCGGGCGGCGGCCCCGACCGCGGCGTACTGGTCGCGGAGCAGCTGGCCGGCCTTGGCGTTCCAGGGCAGAAGTTCGGCGTCGAGGAGCAGCCAGCCGGTGTCCAGCTCGCTGAACAGCCCGGCCTGCTCGGCCGCCGACGCGGACCCGGTCGGCCAGGTCCGCGGTCAGGGCGGCGGGGAAGAACGGGCGGCCGGTCCGGGTCCAGATCGCGCCGCAGGGGTCGGCCGGGGTCGCTGGGGCGGTGGGGGGCGAGGTCACTGTGCTGGCGGCAGGGCCACTGATGCGGTGGGTGCGCGGGAGCGGGAGCGGGGGCGGGACGCCGAAGCGGGCGCGGGCGGCGGCGGGGGTGCGGCAGATCAGGAGGACGGCGCGGGAGCCCATGTGCTTTTCCTCGCACAGCACGTCGGTCACGCCGTCGGAGTGGTAGGCGGTGAAGGCCTGCTCGGGGTGCTCGAGCAGGCCTTCCAGGTGGACGTGGCGACGGGGCTCATGGTCGGCGGCAGGTAGAGCAGCCAGCGGGGGTCGAGGGCGAACCGGCTCATGACCTCCAGGGCGGCTGCGGCGTGCGCCTCGCGGACCCCGACCCGCGGCAGGTAGCCGGTCTCGATGACCCGGGATCCGGACACGTCGCCGATGTCGAGCACGTCCGGCTCGCGGCGAGCGGGATCGCCCGGGCCCGCAGGGCCCCAGGAGGCAGGGCCGGAGGGCGCGGAGACCGGGAAGGGCTTGGCCGGGGGATGGTAGACGCGGGTGGCGGGGACTGAGACCACGGTCCGTTCGGGATAATTCAAGGCGGTCAGACGGCCACCGAAGACACAGCCCGTGTCCAGGCACAGGGTGTTGTTCAGCCACTCCGTCTCCGGCACCGGCGTGTGACCGTAGAGGACCAGGGCCTGGCCGCGGTACTCCTGGGCCCACGGGTACCGGACCGGCAGGCCGTACTCGTCGGTCTCGCCGGTGGTCTGCCCGTACAGGCAGAACTCGCGGACCCGGCCGGAGGCGCGGCCGTGGTAGCGCTCGATGAGGCCGGCGTGGGCCACCACCAGGCGCCCGCCGTCGAGCACGTAGTGGCTGATCAGGCCGTCGATGAACCGGTCGACCCGGGCGCGGAACTCCTCGGGCTCGGCGTCGAGCTGCTCCATCGAGGCGTCCAGGCCGTGGCTGCGCTTGACGTTCTTGCCGCGCAGCGCCTTGAGCAGCTTGGCCTCGTGGTTGCCGGGCACGCAGAACGCGGCCCCCTCGGCCACCATGCTCATGACCAGGCGCAGCACGCCCGGGGTGTCGGGGCCGCGGTCCACCAGGTCGCCGAGGAAGATCGCGCGCCGGGTGGGGTGGCGGGCGCCGACCGGGCGGCCGGCGCCGTCGCGGTCGATGGCGTAGCCGAGCTTGTCCAGCAGCTGCTCGAGCTCGGCCCGGCAGCCGTGCACGTCGCCGATGACGTCGAAGGGGCCGCGTCTCGTGGCGCAGGTCGTTGAACAGCTTGGCCCGGGTGATGGTGGCCGCTTGTACCTCGTCGGGGGTGTGCAGCACGTGGACGGTGCGGAAGCCCTCGCGGGACAGGCTCTTGCGGTGCCGGCGCAGCTGCTGGCGCTGGCGGCGGATCACGTGCGGGCCGAAGTCGCGGTCGGGGCGCTGGGCGTTGCGCTCGGCGCACAGCCGCTCCGGCAGGTCCAGGACGATGGCCACCGGGAGCACGTCGTACTCCCGGGCCAGCAGGACCAGGTCGCGGCGGGCCTCGGGCTGCACGTTGGTCGCGTCGACCACGGTCAGGCGGCCTGCTTTGAGGCGCTGGCCGACGATGAACCGCAGCAGCTCGAACGCGGCCGGGGTGGCGGACTGGTCGTTCTCGTCGTCGGCGACCAGCCCGCGGCAGAAGTCCGAGGAGATGACCTCGGTCGGCTTGAAGTGCGCGCGGGCGAACGTCGACTTGCCCGATCCGGTCACGCCGACCAGCAGGACCAGGCTCAGCTCGGGGATGCTCAGCTCGGTCATGGTTCCGCCTTGGTGAACACGGCCAGCTGGGTGGGCGGGCCGGCGTCGGGGTGTTCGGGGCCGACGGGCAGGAAGCGGACCTGGTAGCCGTGGTTTTCCGGCGGCGTTTTCGGCCCAGGCGCGGAACTGGGCGCGGGTCCACTCGAAGCGGTGGTCGGGGTGGCGCTTGGTGCCGGGTGCCATCGTGGCGAACAGGGGGTTGTACTCGGCGTTCGGCGTGGTGACCACGACGGCGGCGGGCGCGGCGAAGCCGAAGACGGCGCGCTCCAGGGCGGGCAGGCGTTCGGGATCGACGTGCTCGATGACCTCCATCAGCACGGCCGCGTCCAGCCCGGCCAGCCGGTCGTCGCGGTAGGTCAGCGCGGACTGGAAGATGTCTAGGCGTTCGCGCTGCTGGTCGGGCATGCGGTCCAGGTTCAGGTTGCGCGCGGCGAGCTGCAGGGCCCGGGCGGACACGTCGACCGCGACGACCTTGTCGATGTGCTGCTCGGCCAGCAGGGCCTTGGTCAGGACGCCCGTGCCGCAGCCGAAGTCGCCGACCCGTCTTGGTGCCGAGCTCGCGCAGGATGGCCAGGATGGCATCGCGGCGCTGGACGGCGAGGGGCTTGCGCGTGTCATCGTCGTCGGTGACCGCGTTGTCGAGTTCCTCCGGCTCGGCGTCGTCGGCTTCGGCCAGCCGGGCCAGCGCGGACTGGGTGAGCCGGCGCTGGTGCGACAGGTACCGGCGGGTGATGAGCTCCTTGGCCGGATGGGCGGCCAGCCAGTCGCCGCCCGCCCGGATCAGCTTGTCCACCTCTTCGGGGGACACCCAGTAGTGCTTGGCGTCGTCGAGCACGGGCAGCAGCACGTACAGGTGGTTGAGCGCGTCGGCCAGGCGGACCTCGCCGGTCAGCCGCAGGTCCAGGTACGGCGAGGAGCCCCACTCGGCTGGCTGCAGGGGCTGGCTGGTGGTCTCGACGGTCCAGCCGAGCGGCTCGAAGACGCTTTTGGCCAGCTCGGGGCCGCCTTTGCAGCGCAGCGCCGGTACCGTTGATGCTGAGCGGGATGCTGCTTTTGGCGAGCTCGGGCTTGGCGTCGCAGCGGCCGGTCAGCGCGGTCCGGAAGGCCTCCTTGAGGGCCACCGCGAGCATGCTGGAGGCGGCGTACGGGCGGTCGTTGACGTACTGGGCGAGCTCGCCGTCGCTCGTTTTCGTCCTGCCGCGGACCAGGGCGATGGGGTCGACCTCGAGCAGCAGCGCGGCGGTGCAGCGCCCGGCGGTCGCCTCGGGGTAGAAGACGTGCGCCGCGCCCGCCGCGGTCTCGAAAGTCTGCAGCCGGTCGGGGTGCTTATGCAGCAGGTACCCGAGGTCCGTCGCGGGCGCCCGGGTGGTGGTGATGGTCAGCAGCACACGTCATTGTCTCTGACGCGGTCTCGGCCAGATCAAAACAATTGCGGGGGTTCCGGGGAGCCGGGGTTGACAGGGTGCTGGTTCGGTTCGTAAGCTACGGAACGTATCGTAGCTAAGCGCTCCGCGCGAGCGGGAGGTGGCAGAGATGGTTACCAGCTCAGCAAGCAAGGCCCAGATCCTCGACGCGCCGCGGCCGGCGGGTCAGTCGGGGCGGAAGCTGCCCCGGGCCGCGGTCGCCCTGATCGCCGTGGTGCTGTTCCAGCTCCTGTTCGCCAGCGTGTTCCTGGGCGTGCTGCACCGCCCGGCGCTGCACCACGCGCCGGTCGCGGTGGTCGGCGCCTCGCCGGTGGCGAACGCGGTCAGCCGGCACGGCGACGGCGCGATCCGGCTGATCTCGGAGCCGACCGCCCAGGCGGCCCGGGCGGCGATACGTGACGGGCAGGCCTACGCGGCCATCGTGGCCGGTCCCCGCGGAGAGAGCCTGCTCATCCAGACCGCAGCCAGCCCGGGCACGGCGAGCCTGCTGACCAAGGGGTTCAGCACCGCCGCCGCGGCCCTGAAGGTCCCGCTCGCGGTGCGCGACCTGGCCCCGCTGCCCGCCTCCGACCCGACCGGCTCCTCGGCCTACTTCCTGATCGCGGGCTGGGTGCTCGGCGGGTACGTCGGTGCCACCGTGCTCGCGCTGGCCAGCGGCGGCATGCGGAGCAGCAGCCTGCGGCAGGCCGCCGGACGGCTGGGCTGGCTGGCCGGCTACGCCGTGGCCTCCGGTTTCGCGGGCGCGCTGCTGTTCGGCCCGGCGCTGGGCGTGATGAGCGGATTCAGCGCCGCCCTGGCCGGCGTGGGCATCCTGGTCGTGTTCGCGGCGGCCGCGGCGACCGCGGCCCTGCAGGGCGCCCTGGGCCTGCCCGGGACGCTGATCGCCATCATTGGCATGGTGGTCTTCGGCAACCCCACCGCGGGCCAGTCCATCGCCACGCCGCTGCTGGCCTCCCCGTGGAACGTCATCGGCACGCTGCTGCCGCCCGGAGCCGGGCTCAGCAGCGCCCGCAGCGTGATCTACCTTGGTGGCGTGAACCTGACCGGGCCGCTGACCGTGCTGCTGGGCTACGCGGCGGGCGGGACGCTGCTCGTGCTGGCCGGCGCGGCCTGGCGGCAGCAGCCGCCGTGGCCGCCTCCGCGCCGCGTCCGCCGTCGCCAGGGGGCATGAGGCCACGGAACGCTGCGGTGGCCCGCGAGCCGGGCCACCGCAGCAGGCGTACCAGCAGCGACGTGGAGGAAGCGATCCTCGCCGCGACCCTGGAGATCCTGGACGAGGCGGGTTTCGAGAACCTGACCGTCGAGGCGGTCGCGGCCCGGGCCGGAGCGGCCAAGACCGCCGTGTACCGGCGCTGGCCGTCCAAGGTCCCGCTGGTGGTGGAGGCGCTGACCCGCTCGCAGCCCCGGTTCGAGGTGCCCGACACCGGGAGCCTGCGCACGGACCTGATCGCGCTGTGGCACAGCATGGCCGACGGCGGCGAGCGGTCCATCGAGCGGCTCCTGCCGGTGGTGACGACGTACCTGAACTCCCGCGACGACCTCATGGAGGTGATGCGTGACCGGTACTTCCGGCCGCGGCTGCAGGCCACGCAGGCGGTCGTCGCCCGCGCGGTCGCGCGCGGTGAGATCCGGGCCGACGCCGACCCCGAGCTGGCCTTCGACCTGCTGTTCGGTCCGCTGGCCTACCGGTGGCTGCTCGGTTCTCCGCCCGACGAGGACACCATCGGCCGCCTGACCGGCCTCGCGCTCCAGGGCCTCGGTGTCTAGTAACCGGGCCCGGGTCGGGTAAAAGTAAAACGTGGGGCGGTGGGTACTGCACGTGGACCTCGACCAGTTCATCGCGGCGGTCGAGGTGCTGCGCCATCCCGAGTTGCGCGGGCGGCCGGTGGTGGTGGGCGGCGACGGCGACCCCACCAAGCGGGGCGTGGTCAGCACGGCGTCGTACGAGGCCCGGGAGTACGGCGTGCACTCGGGGCTGCCGCTGCGCACCGCCGCGCGGCGGCTCAGCTCATCTTCGGCCGACGCGGTGTTCCTGCCGGTGGACCGGGAGGCCTACGACGAGGTCTCGGCCTCGGTCATGGACGTGCTCCGGACCTCTGGCGCGGTGGTCGAGGTGCTCGGCTGGGACGAGGCGTTCCTGGGTGTCGACACGTCCGATCCGGAAGCGTTCGCGCGGTCTTTGGCGGCTCGCGTGCGTGCTGCGACCCAGCTGGACTGCACGGTGGGGATCGGGGAGAACAAGCTGCAGGCCAAGATCGCCACCGGGTTCGGCAAGCCGGCCGGGGTGTTCCGGCTGACGTCGGCCAACTGGTTCGAGGTGCTCGGCGGCCGGCCGACCGACGCGCTGTGGGGCATCGGGGCCAAGACGGCCAAGAAGCTGGCCGGACTGGGCATCAGCACGGTCAGCGACCTGGCCGCGGCCGACCCGGACGCGCTGGCGGCGGTGTTCGGCCCGATGACGGGGCCGTGGCTGGTGCTGCTCGGCCGGGGCCGGGGCGACGCCGACGTGGACGATTCGCCGTACCTGGCCCGCGGGCACGGCAAGGAGGAGACGTTCCAGCAGAACATCGCCGACTGGTCGCGGGTGCAGGCCGAGGTGGCGCGGCTCGCCGGGCTGCTGGCCGTGGATCTGGCGGCCGAGCCCCGGCCGGCGGTGCGGGTGGTGGTGAAGGTGCGGTACGCGCCGTTCGTCACCGAGACGCACGGGGTGACGCTGTCCTCTCCCAGCTTCGGAGGCCGCGGTGATCGAGGAGGCGGCGCGGTCGGCGCTGGAGCGGTTCGCCGGGCGGCGGCCGGTGCGGCTGCTCGGGGTCAGGGCAGAGTTCGGGACATAGCGACCTCGCCGAGGCTCGGGTCCGAGGGCAGCGGCTGCTGCTCGCCGGTCAGCGCGAAGCCGCAGCGCTCGTAGAGGGCGCGGGCGGGGGTGTTCGTCTCGGTCACCCACAGGTGCACGGTTCTGGCCTGCCTCTCGGTGGCCCAGCCGATCACCGTGGCCACCAGCGCCTCGCCCACGCCGCGGCCGCGGGCGCGCGGCCGCACGTACATGGAGACCAGTTCCACCGTGACCGGGTCCTCCTGGTAGCCGCCGATCAGCCCGGCCGGGTCGGACGCACCGAGGTCGGGGAGGTAGGCCAGGAAGGTGCCGCCGCGGGAGATCCGGTCGCGCCAGTGCGCCTCGCCGCGCAGGGCCTCGCGCTCGTAGGTGGACCCGAACGCTGCCGGGGCGTCGTGCAGCGCCTCCAGCCGGATGTCGCGCAGTGCCTGCCAGTCGCCGGTGACCGTCTCGCGTACCAAGACCATGGCTCATGGTCCCGTCGCCGCCGCCGACTGGACAAGCCGTTTTTGCTCGACGGCTACATCGTCGCCACGACCTGGTACCAGAGCAAGCTCGACCCGCAGTCCTAGCGCATAGCATGCGGTCGTGACGGCACGGCTGGCGCGCGACGATCCGCAGACGCTGCACGCGGCGACCATCGGCGCCGCGTGGCTGGCGGTGGCGGAGCGGATCCTGGCCGACGGGACGGTCAGCACCTACGACGGACGGCCGGTGCGCGAGATCGCGCACGTGACGCTGGCCGTCGAGCATCCCGACCCGGCGGACGAGATCATCGCCCGGCACGCCGAACCGGAGCGGCTGGCCTGGATGCACGCCAACTTCACCGACCACGCGGCGGTCGCCGAACTCGGCGGGGCGGACAGCTACGCGACCCGGCTGTTCGACTACGAGCACTCCGGCCGCGATCAGGTGGCCTGGGTCATCGACCGGCTGCGCCGGGACCCGGCCACGCGCTCGGCGGCCATCACCACGTTCCAGCCCGGAACGGACACCAGCTACATCCCGTGCGTGAGCCTGCTGGACTTCTGGCTGCCCGGCGGGGCGGTGGAACTGGTCAGCTACGCGCACAGCATCGACTTCGGGGCCAAGGGCTACGGCAACCTGGTCGAGCTGGCCTGGCTGCAGCATCAGGTGGCTCGCGAGCTGGGGCATCCGGTGGGGCGGCTGCTGATGGTGGTCAAGTCGGCGCACGTGTACCAGACCGAATCCGAGTACGTGCGCGGCGTGCTGGCTCAGTCGAAGCGGCGGGCGCTCGGGTAGCGCTGCCCGCCGTCCACGACGATGTTCGCGCCGGTGATCCACGACGCCCGCGATGAGAGCAGGAACGCGACCACGTCGGCGACCTCCTGCGGACGGCCCAGGCGGCCCAGGGGGAACTGGGTGCCCTCGAAGGCGGCGAAATCGTCCGGGTTCTCCCGCTGGAAGTCGTCCCATGACCCGCCCGGGAAACATGATGGACCCGGGGCTGACCGCGTTGACGCGGATCCCGGCGGGCGCCAGTTCCTGAGCGGCGGTGGCCGCCAGCTGGATCTCCGCCGCCTTGGCGGCGGCATAGGCGGTGCGCGGCGCCGGGCGCGTGCCGGTGATCGAGGAGATGATCACCACCGAGCCGCCGCCGGCCGCGCGCAGGTGGACCAGCCCGGCCCGGATCAGTTCGGCGGCGTGGCCCGCGTTGAGGGCGAACGTGGCGGTGAAGTCGCCCGCGCTGGAGTTGGTGAGGTTGCCGCCGCCGACCGTCCCGCCGGCGTTGGCCACCAGGTGATCAAGGCCGCCGAGGGCGGCCGCGATCTCGCCGACGGCGCGGTCCAGCGCGAGCGTGTCGGTGACGTCGGCCGCCGCGGTCGCGACCTGGATCCCGCGCTCGGCCAGGCGCCGGGCGGCGCGGGCCAGGCCGTCGGGGTCGCGGGCGATGAGCCCGACGGCCGCCCCCTCGGCGGCCAGCACGTCGGCGATGGCCAGGCCGATGCCCCGGCTTCCTCCGGTGATCAGCGCGCGGCTGCCGCGCAGGCCCAGATCCATCCGGTCAGTCCGGCGCGGGAAGCTCGCCGCGCTCGGCGGACTTGGCCAGGCGGCGGGCTTCGTTGAGGCTCACGCCCCGGGCCTGCGGCGGGAGCCGGTAGACCGAGGTGCCGCCCAGCAGGTTGTACGCGCGGATCCGGATGACCGGCGCGCCCGGCCGGGGCGGGCGCGCGATGCCGATCTCCTCGTGGCCGCCCATGAAGGAGAAGCCGCCGACCTCGACCTCGACCGAGTCGGGAACGTAGATGTTCTCGCCGCCCAGGACGGCGACGAGGTTGAGGGTGAGCTCGCCGCCCTCGATCTCGGCCTCGCGCAGGTCGATCTCGTCGCCGCCCATGATCGCGACCGCGTTGATGCTGCCCACGGCGCGGAACCGGCCGCGTCGGTGCGAGCCGCCCAGGATGGCGACCAGCCACCGCACCGGCTTGCGGGGCGCGGGTGCCGGGCCGGCCGCGCCCGCCTGGCCGGCCTCCCGGGGCAGGTCGCTGGTCAAGGTGGCCAGCTCCCCGCGGGTCTTGGCGGTCAGCGCCCGGCCGGACCGGTCCTCGAGCTCGTCCAGGGTCAGCCGACCGACGGCGGCGTGATCGCCCAGCGTGCGCACCACCTCGTCGCGCTCGGCGTCGGAAACCCGGAGGGAAGCGTCTGGTTCGCTCACAGCAGGCCCCTTGCTAGTCGGCGTACCGACCAGTAAGAGTACGCCCGGCCCACCGGGCGGCTGTAGCCACCCTGGGCGCCGTCACCGGCCGACGTGATCGGTGAGCCAGGAGCAAAGGGGCAGGGCCGTTCGGAAAAATGAAATGACGCGGTCCTTAGCGGCCGACGTTTCCAGCCAGCCTTCTACGGGCCATTGCCGCCAGGCGGTCAGGCCCTTGAAGCGGAGCAGGTCGATGCGGGGATGGTCGACGGGGTAGCCGCGGGGCGCCGACTTGAGCACGCCGTGGCCGTGCACGGTGACGTCGGCCTGTTCGATCGCGGCGATGATCTCCTCGAGCTTCGTCCCGGGGCCGTCCCCGGCGACCGCTTCCCGGTAGCGGGCCAGGTGGTCCGGCCCCATCTGCCACATGCCGGCCCCCGCGCCCAGACCCTCGGCGGACAGCTGGAGGTAGCCGGTGTCGCCGACCGTGGCCCCGATGTGGGTCTTGTACGGCGTCTTGTCGGCGCTGAACCTGACGTCGCGGTAGGGCCGGAAGATCTTCGGCTCGCCGAACTCGGCGGCGAGTTCCTCGGTCAGTTCGGTCATCGGGCGCAGGATCTTGTCCTCGTAGACGGCCTTGTGCTCGGTCCAGTAGGACTTGGTGTTGTCGACCGCGAGCCCGTCGTAGAAATCCAGCGCCTCTTCCGGCCAGCCGCTGAACGCCATGATCAGGTCCCCTCTGGGTTTTTGCTTCGAGGGTCTCACCGTACCTTGGTGTTTCCCAGCCGGACGGGGTATGACGGGAGCCATGACCACGCAGGAGCGGGACGGGGTCGCGCTGACCCACCTCGACGAGCCGCTGTTCGACGGGGCGGGCGCGACCAAGGGTGACCTGGTGGACTACCTGGACGCGGTGGCCGGGCTCATCGTGCCCGGACTTGCGGACCGGCCGTTGTCGGTGATCAGGATCCGCGGCGGGCAGCCGCCGTTCATGCAGAAGAACGTGCCGGACTACGCGCCGCCGTGGATCCAGACCGTGACCACGTGGGCCGAGTCGTCCAAGCGCGAGGTCCGCTACGCGCTCTGCAACGACCGGCGCACGCTGCTGTGGTTCGCGAACCAGCGGGCGGTGGAGTACCACCCGACCTTGTTCCTGGCCGGGCACCCGGACCAGCCCACGTACCTGGTGCTGGACATCGACCCGCCGTCCGGCGGGGAGTTCGGGCACGTGGTGGCGGCTGCCCGGCTGGTCCGCCAGGCGCTGACCGACGTCGGGCTGGCCGGCGCGGTCAAGACCAGCGGGGCCAAGGGCGTGCACGTGTACGTGCCGATCGAGGCGAGCGCGGACGACGCAGCCGCGGCCACCCGGGCCATCGCCGTACGGGCCGAACGGCTCGACCCGGACCTGGCCACCACGGCGTTCATCAAGGACGACCGGGAGGGCAAGGTCTTCATCGACTCGACCAGGGCGCACGGCGCCAGCGTGGCGGCGGTGTACAGCCCGCGGGCCCGGCCGGGGGTGACGGTCTCGTTCCCGGTGGCGTGGGACGACCTAGACGCCATCACCCCGGCCGACTTCACCGTGCACACCGTCCCGGCGCTGGTGGCCGGCTCTGGTGTCGCTGGGGGCCCCTGGGCGGGGCGGTTGCCCGCGCCGCAGCCGCTGAGCCCCGACCTCGTGGCCGAGGGCCATGAGGTCCCGATCGCGCGGGTCCAGGCGATGCACGAGGGCAAGCGGCGAGCGCGGGCTAAGCGCTCGGATCCGTGACGCCGCGGTTCTTCAGGTGGTTTGCCAGTACACGGAGTAGTACTCGTGGGCGGCCCGGCTGACCGGGATCAGCGTGACCGGCTTGCCGCCGGAGGTGGCCCCGAACGCCATCGGCTGGGTGGCCGTCTGCTGGACCGAGCCGACCTCCAGGGCCGGCGTCAGCGCGCCGGGGTTGGCGGGGTACACCCCGCTGAGCACGACCGGACCGTACGTCACGGCCTGCACGGTGGGATGGTCGGGCGTGGGCTCGAAGGCCAGCCGCATCGGCAGCGTGACCTGCAGCAGGTCACCGGCCTGCCAGCGCCGCCGGATGGCGATCCATCCCCCGGCCGGCGCGTCCGGGATGAGCGTCCCGTTGAGGAACACCACGGGCGTTCCGTCCACCCAGGCCGGCACGCGGACTCGCAGCGTCATCGTGGCCGCGCCATCGAGACCACGACAGGCTGATCACCGGGTCGTCGGGGAACCCGGTCGCCTGCTGCAGCACGAGCCCGGCGACCCGGACCCGGGAGGGGATGAACAGGTTGACGTACAGGCCGTCCGCGTCGCGGGTGTAGATGCTGTCGGCGAACTTGGCCTGTGTTTCCAGCCCGGTGGCGGTGTCGCAGGTGAAGGTGTCGTAGTCGGTGGCGTAGATGTTGGGGTTGCCGCCGGGGAAGTAGTTCAGCGGCTGGCGCTTGAACGCGCCCGCGGACAGGCCGGTGTAGTAACAGTTGAAGCCGTGCGGCGAGGTGGGGTCCTGCTCCCCCAGCATCTGGTTGAACAGCGTGCGCTCGTAGTAGTCGATCAGGTCGGTCCGGGTCAGCTGGTGGAAGTGCAGCAGCCGGGTCAGCTTGAGCAGGTTGTAGCTGACGCAGTTCTCGCAGGTGAAGTTCGACAGCTGACCCGCGACCACGTCGGGCTGCTGGAAGTGCTCGTAGTTGCCGGCCCCGCCGATGACGTAGACGTGATGCCCGGTCACGAGGTCCCAGAAGTTCTGGGCGATGTCGCGGTACTTGGTGCTGCCGGTCTCCTCCCACATCCGGACGCACGCGATGATCTTCGGCGTGTTCACGTTGGCCTGCAGCCCGGCCAGCTGGTCCACCCCGTCCGCCAGCGGGTCGAGCACCTGGGCGTGGTAGAACCGCTGCGCGGCGGCCAGGTACCGCTCCCGGCCGGTGATCGTGTACAGGTTGGCCAGCGCCTCGGGCAGGCCGCCGAATTCGTATCTGCAGCACCATCTGCATCTGCGCGTAGGGCAGCCGCGCCGTCCGCCAGTCCACCCAGTCGCCGAGCTTGACCGCGACGTCGAGCGCCTGGTCGTCGCCGGCCAGCTGATACTGGTCGATCAGCCCGGCCAGGTACTTGTGGATCATGTAGTACGGCGACCAGACGTACTGGCCCTCCTCCAGCAGGTCGAAGAAGGACTCCGGGAACGCGGACAGGTACCCGGGATGGAACCCCTTCAGGCGCGCCCGGGCCTGCAGGGCGGCGAGCTGGCCGACCAGGTAACGCCCGCGGGTCAGGGCCTCGTCGTTGCCGGTGTTGGCGTAGGTCAGGGCGAGCGCGGACATCAGGTGCCCGGTGGTGTGCCCGCGTACCTCAGAGGTGGGCTGCTCCCAGCCGCCGCACGGCTGCGCTTGGTGTGTCTACGCCGTAGTTCAGCCGGAACGGGCGGAGCATCCGGTCGGGATCGAGGAACAGCAGGTACGCGGTGTTCCGGCCCTGATTGTCCAGGAACGGGCTGTCGAGCAGTTCCACGTCGCGCAGCGGCAGCGCGGCGGCGCGCCCCGCGGTGCCGTCCGGCGCGTAGCCGCCCGGGATCGGCTTCGCGTTGGCCGCGCGGGCCAGCTCCGCGCCGAGGGGATCCGCGGTGCTGCCGAAGGAGGGGCCCTCCAGCAGGGCCTGTTCGGCGACGAGGGCGCCGACGCCGAGCAGAACCAGCGCCTCGCGCCGGGTCAGGCCCTTAGGGCCCGTCGGGCCTGTCGAGCCGCCCGCCTTCTTCACATCGCGATCCTTTGCCCGGTCATCGCCCCGCAACGATCGTACCCAGCGGCCCCCCTGGTGCTAACGACCGCGAGGCGGGGCTGGTTCTCGGCATCGGCGCTTAGTTATTACCGGCCGCTTACGGGCCCGGCGATCATTGAGCCGGAACCGGCGGGTGGCCGTAGTTGTGGGTAGTGGCCAGTGCCGCGGCTGCCGAAAGATCAATGAGCCTTAAATCATCGCGAACGCTCCCGGGCTCAGTGATCGCTCGTCTCCTCCTATCCGTGTAGGCGCCGTCGGCACTGGCCACCGGCCTGCCCGGGCGGCGTTAGGCGCGGTTCCGGGCTCGTCGGGAACGGCACCGATGTTCCATCGGTGCCGGGATAGCGGCAGCGATGTTCCATCGGTGCGCCGGTCTAGGGCTTGAGGACCAGGGCGGTGAGGGCGGCCAGAGCGACGGTGAGGGCAGCGGCGCTGCCGTGCAGCGCGGCTAGGCGGCCGACGAAGGACGGCGCGGGCCGGCTGGGATCGGCCCGGCGGGCCGCGCGGGTGTTGGCCGTGAACCAGCCCAGCCCCACGCAGGCCGTGGCGGCCGCCAGGCCGAATCCGATCCAGCCCAGCGCGCGGTTATGGACCAGCGTGAACCCGAGCCAGAAGGCGAGCCCGATGATGCCCCCGGTCGGGTGGGCGAACTCCACCAGCGACCGGGCACCGGGTAGGACCGGCGCCTGGCGCGCCGCGACCAGAGAGGGCGGGTCCCAGCGCTACCGGGCCGCCCGGCGCGCGGCGCGGCGCGGGGGCGGGCCGTCGGCGGTCCGCACCGCGCTAGCCGCGCTGGCGGAGGCGGAGGCGGAGGCGGAGGCGGAGGCGGGCTGCGGGACGGAGGCGGGCTGCGGGACGGAGGCGGAGGCGGAGGCGGGCTGCGGGACGGAGGCGGGCTGCGGGACGGGCGCTGGTTGGGTGGCGGGTCCGGCAGGGCGCGCGCGGCCCAGGCTGCTGGTGAACAGCAGGTAGAAGCCAGCTCCGGCGGTGAACAGCCATAGGACCAGCACCACGATGGCCATCGCGCTCCTTTCCGCAGCCTGAATGTACCCGCACCCGGCGTCGGAACAACGATCCACGATGGTGCCGGGCCGCGGCGGGTCAGGCGGGCGGGCGGCGGCGTTCCAGGACGTGAATGGTGGCCAGGATGACGCCGACGGCGGTCAGGCCGGCCAGGGCGAGCAGGGTCACGGCCTCGGCGTGGGCCGAGACCGGCCGGAAGGCGCCGAGGGCGGCGTGGCCGGGCAGCCGGCCGGCCAGGTTGAGGTACAGGGTGCCGAACGTGGCCACCCCGACCAGCAGCCCGAGCTGGTTCACGGTCACGACCACGCCGGTGGCGTCGGCGGCCAGCTCGACCGGCACGCGCAACAGCACCCGGGTCATCAGCGGGCTGAACGCGGCCGCCATCCCGGCGCCGCTTAGCGCGCCGATCAGGTACAGGCCCGCTCCCCCGCTGCCGCCCGTGCGCAGCACGGCGGCCAGCGCGGCCATGGCCGCGCCGAAGGCCACGAAGCCGCCGATGATCAGCGCCCCGTGCCAGCGGGTGGGCAGCCGCCGCCAGTTGAGGCTGACCAGCGCGAACGCGGCCGCGGTGGGCGCGAACGTGAGGCCTGCCCGCAGCGCGGAGTAGCCCAGGCCGTCCTGCAGGTGCAGCGCGAGGGTGAAGAAGAACCCGCTGAAGATGGTCATGACCACGCCCACGGCGGCGATCGCGACCGGCACGCCGGGCACCTCGAGCACCCGGCCGGGGATCAGCGGCGTCCCGCCCGCCGCGGCCACCCGGCGCTCGACCCGGACGAACGCGGCCACCAGCGGCACGCTGGCCGCCATCGCGATCCAGCCCCAGACCGGCCAGTGCTCCGGCTGGCCGAGCACGAGCGGCAGGACGAACGCGAGCACGGCCGGGGTCAGCAGGGCCAGCCCGCGCAGGTCCACGGTGCGGCCGGGCTCGCCCCGGCCGTGCGGCAGCGCCCGGGCGCCCGCGACCAGCAAGACCACGCCGATGGGCACGTTGACCAGGAAGACCGGCCGCCAGCCGGAACCGAGCAGGTTCGCGCTGATGAGCAGGCCGCCGACCAGCTGGCCCACCACCGCCCCGCCGGCCAGCACCGCGGAGTAGCTGCTCATCGCGCGGGCGCGGGCCGGGCCGGCGTGGGTGCGCTGGATCAGGCTCAGCACCTGCGGGATCATGACCGCCGCGCCCGCCCCCTGACCGAAGCGCAGCCCGACCAGGAACCCGGCCGAGGCGGCCAGCCCGCAGCCCAGCGAGGCGAGGGTGAACACGACGAGCCCGGCCAGGAACATGCGGCGATGACCGATGATGTCGCCGAGCCGGGCGCCGGTCACCAGCAGCACCGCGTAGGCGATCGTGTACCCGGCCACGATCAGCTGCAGGCCGGCCCCGGAGGCGCGCAGGCTGGCGTGGATCGACGGGGCCGCGACGTTCACGATGGACGCGTCCAGCACGGCCATGAACTGGCCGACCAGGACGATGGCCAGCACCAGGCCGGGACGCACCGGCCGTTCGCGCGGCGCCAGCGCGCCGACGCGAGCCTCTGGAGTGAGGATGTTCGTCATGTCACTAAGCCTGGCGCTATTCTTATCCAGGTACCAAGAGCCTGGTTATCCTGGTACTGAAAGCACCTGGCAGGCGATGGGGAAGAGAGTCAGGATTGAATCTGACCGAGCCAAAGGGGCGCGGCGCTGCCTGGACTGAGGAGCGAGGAACGAGCGACGAGGGAAGGGAGCGCCTAGAGGCGCCCCGGAGGCGAGAAAAAAACAGGGAGCTGGCGGCGTTTTTGCGGAGCCGGCGGGAGCGGATCACGCCGGAGGACGTCGGGCTGCCGGGCGGGCACCGGCGGCGGACGGCGGGGCTGCGGCGCGAGGAGGTGGCGCAGCTGGCCGGGGTCGGGGTGACCTGGTACACCTGGCTGGAGCAAGGCCGCCCGATCCGGGCCAGCGTCCAGGTGCTCGACGCCGTGGCCAGGACGCTGCGGCTGGACCCGGTGGAGCGCCAGCACCTGTTCCGGCTGGCCGAGATCCCCGACCCGGCGCCGGCCGGCGCCGCCAGCCAGCTGCTGAGCCCGGAGATCCAGGCCATCTTGGACCAGCTGGTCCCGATGCCGGCCAACGTGGTGACCGAGCGGTTCGACATCCTGGCCTGGAACGCGGCGTACACGGCGCTGTTCCCGCCGCCGGCCGACGCTGCGCCCGCCGACACGGGGCGGCAGGAACGCAACTCGCTGCTGTACTGCTTCACCCAGCCGGCCTGCTGCAGCGCGATCGAGAACCACGCCGACCAGCGGGCCGCGCTGGTGGCCCAGCTGCGCGCGGCCTACGGCCGCCATGTGGGCGACCCCGCCTGGACCGGCTTCATCCGCCGGATGGAGGCGGCCAGCCCCGAGTTCGCGGCCATGTGGGCCACCCAGGACGTCGCGCAGCCCGCGTCGCACGCCAAGGTGTTCCGGCATCCGCTTTACCCGCGCCTGGCCATGACGTCCACCAGCTTGGCCGTGCAGGCGGCGCCCGGCACCCGGCTGGTGGTCTACGCTCCCTCCGACGACGCCACCCGGCAGGCCATGGAGCAGCTGGTGGCGGCCGGCTCGCCGTGGCCGCGTTTCCCCTGCTGGCCGGCCCACCAGGCCCGGGCGCTGGTGCCCCAGCCCGTCTAGGCCGCAATTCAGGGCAGACCCGCGCAAAACACGGTGCGTGACGAATTTCTGCGTTTTGTATGCGACGTGACAGGAGCGGCGATACAATAAATAATCATGTAATCACAGGGTGTGACTTGGAATTATGTTCCGAAACACCGGATGAAACACTGATAACCTGACACCAGCAACTGCCGCCCATTCCACGTCGCCAGCGGGGCCCGTGAACACGGATGGTGACGTCGAGCCACGGTTCGTTCGGAATATTAACGATCTTCCTGGGTAGCGGCTGAAGATCAGTTCAAAAGGGGAACCATGACGCCGGCCATTGGCATAACCGCATACGACGACGAGGCAGCCTGGCGCAACTGGAAGGCCCGGGCCGCGATGCTTCCGTATGCGTACGTGAACGCGGTGCGGCAGGGCGGCGGCCGTCCTGTCCTGCTGCCGCCGGGCGGGGACGAGGCGGAGGCCAGCGCGACCGTAGCGGGCCTGGACGGCCTGGTCGTGGCGGGCGGGCCGGACATCGACCCGGTCCGGTACGGCCGGGTGCGCCACCCGCAGACCCAGCCGCCGATCCCGGTCCGGGACGCCTGGGACCTGGCCGTCATCGGCGCCGCGCTGGCCCAGGGCGTGCCGCTGCTGGCCATCTGCCGCGGCATGCAGGTGCTGAACGTGTGCCGGGGCGGCACGCTGCACCAGCACGTGCCGGACCTGGTCGGCCACCAGCGGCACGAGGGCACGCCGGGCGTTTACGGACGGCACCGGGTGCGGATCAGCGGGGACAGCGTGCTGGCCGGCATCGTGCCCGAGCCGGGACACTTCGACGTGCCCACCTACCACCACCAGGCCGTGGACCTGCTCGGTGACGGGCTGCGGGCGGTCGCGTGGGCGGAGGACGGGCTGATCGAGGCGGTCGAGCCGGGCCCCTCCGAGCTCGGCGGCCTGTCCGGCTTCGTCCTGGGCGTCCAGTGGCACCCGGAGCAGGGCGATGACGTCCGGCTGTTCGGCGCGCTGGCCAGCGCCGCGGCCGAGCGGGCCGCCGCCCGCACGCGCGTCCTGGCGCCTATGATCTAATTTCAGCGTAAACGCTGAATGCGCAGTGCTCATTATCGGTGATCAGGAGTAAGCACGTGCCGGGAGGCTCACCCGCCATCGTCGCCGCGGTGTTCCGCGCGGTGCGGACGGGCAACGCCTTCGAGGAGACCGTCGAGCGGCTCCTCGAGGGGGTCAAGCTCGGCGTCTACGCGCCGGGTGACCGGTTGCCCCCCGAGCGGGAACTGACCCGCAGGCTCGGGGTCAGCCGGATCACGCTGCGGGAGGCGCTGCGCGAGCTGGCCGCGCACGGTTACGTGGAGACCAAGCGCGGCCGGTTCGGCGGCACGTTCATCATCCGCCAGCCCGAGCCGATGGTCCCCGACGAGCTCACCGCCGCCGCGCGTGACATGGCCAGCGGGCTGGACGATGCGCTGACGTTCCGGCGGGTGGTGGAGACCGGCGCGGCCGACATGGCGGCCCGGGCCAGCCTGAGCCGGCAGCAGCGGGAGAGCCTGGCCGAGTGCCTGGCCGCCATGGCGGACGCCGGGTCGTTCGGCTACCGGCAGGCGGACACGCGGCTGCACCTGGCCATCGCGGACGCGGCGGGATCCCCGCTGCTGACCGCCAGCGTGGTCGAGGCCCGGGTCCGGCTGGTCGACCTGCTCAACGCCATCCCGATGCTGGAACGCAACCTCGAGCACGCGGACGTCCAGCACACCGCCATCGTCCGGGCCATCCTGGCCGGCGACCCCGAGAAGGCCCGGCGCACGATGGAAGAGCACGTGGCCGGGACCGCGGCGCTGCTGCGCGGCTTCCTGGGCGACGTGCTCGATTCGTAAAGATCGTGTTACCTCGGGCGGCAGACCCGCCCGGACCTTGACATGCTCCCTGGGTGGTGCGTGAATACCTTCATTCAATGGATCAGTTCCAGCCATATCTGCTGTTTCTCGCCTAGGGAGATCGCATGGCCGACGATATAGCCGCCGCGACAACGGCAAGTGATGACGAGCGCCGGCTCCATGAGCTCGGCTACGCGCAGGAGCTCAGGCGGCGGATGTCGGGATTCTCGAACTTCGCCGTGTCGTTCACGATCATCTCGATCCTGTCCGGCTGCCTGACCCTGTACTACTTCGGCATGGAAGAGGGCGGCCCGGCCATCATCGTCTGGGGCTGGCCGATCGTCGGCATCCCCTTCCACGTCGCCAGCGGGGCGCGTGAACACGGATGGTGACGTCGAACCACGGTCGTTCGGATATAACGATCTCCTGGGTGCGGCGTCGTTCAAGGGGAACCATGACGCCGGTCATGGCATAACCGCAACGACGACGAGGCGCCTGCGCAGCTGGAAGGCCCGGGCCGCGATGCTTCCGTATGCGTACGTGAACGCGGTGCGGCAGGGCGGCGGCCGTCCTGTCCTGCTGCCGCCGGGCGGGGACGAGGCTGAGGCCAGCGCGACCGTCGCGGGCCTGGACGGCCTGGTCGTGGCCGGCGGCCGGACATCGACCCGGTCCGGTACGGCCGGGCGCGCCACCCGCGACCCAGCCGCCGATCCCGGTCCGGGACGCCTGGGACCTGGCCGTCACCGGCGCCGCGCTGGCCCAGGGCGTGCCGCTGCTGGCCATCTGCCGCGGCATGCAGGCGCTGAACGTGTGCCGGGGCGGCACGCTGCACCAGCACGTGCCTGACCTGGTCGGCCACGAGCGGCACGAGGGCACGCCGGGCGTTTACGGACGGCACCGGGTGCGGATCGGCGCGGACAGCGTGCTGGCCCGCGTCGTGCCCGAGCCGGGCTACTTCGACGTGCCCACCTACCACCACCAGGCCGTGGACCTGCTCGGCGACGGGCTGCGGGCGGTCGCGTGGGCGGAGGACGGGCTGATCGAGGCGGTCGAGACGGGTCCCTCCGAGCTCGGCGGGCTGTCCGGCTTCGTCCTGGGCGTCCAGTGGCACCCGGAGCAGGGCGATGACATGCGGCTGTTCGGCGCGCTGGCCAGCGCCGCGGCCGAGCGGGCCGCTGCCCGGACGCGCGTCCTGGCGCCTATGATCTAATCTCAGCGTAGACGCTGAATGCGCAGCGCTCAGCATCGGTGATCAGGAGTAAGCACGTGCCGGGAGGCTCGCCCGCCATCGTCGCCGCGGTGTTCCGCGCGGTGCGGACGGGCAACGCCTTCGAGGAGACCGTCGAGCGGCTCCTCGAGGGGGTCAAGCTGGGCGTCTACGCGCCGGGTGACCGGCTGCCCCCCGAGCGGGAACTGACCCGCAGGCTCGGGGTCAGCCGGATCACGCTGCGGGAGGCGCTGCGCGAGCTGGCCGCGGCTCGGTTACGTGGAGACCAAGCGCGGCCGGTTCGGCGGCACGTTCATCATCCGCCAGCCCGAGCCCATGGTCCCCGACGAGCTCACCGCCGCCGCGCGCGACATGGCCAGCGGGCTGGACGACGCGCTGACGTTCCGGCGGGTGGTGGAGACCGGCGCGGCCGATATGGCGGCCCGGGCCAGCCTGGCCGGCAGCAGCGGGAGAGCCTGGCCGAGTGCCTGGCCGCCATGGCGGACGCCGGGTCGTTCGGCTACCGGCAGGCGGACACGCGGCTGCACCTGGCCATCGCGGACGCGGCGGGATCCCCGCTGCTGACCGCCAGCGTGGTCGAGGCCCGGGTCCGGCTGGTCGACCTGCTCAACGCCATCCCGATGCTGGAACGCAACCTCGAGCACGCGGACGTCCAGCACACCGCCATCGTGCGGGCCATCCTGGCCAGCGACCCCGAGAAGGCCCAGCGCACGATGGAAGAGCACGTGGCCGGGACCGCGGCGCTGCTGCGCGGCTTCCTCGGCGACGTGCTCGATTCGTAAAGATCGATACCTCGGGCAGCAGAGCTCCCGGATCTTGACATGCTCCCTGGGCTGGTGCGTGAATACGTTCATTCAATGGATCAGTTCCAGCCATATCTGCTGTTTCTCGCCTAGGGAGATCGCATGGCCGACGATATAGCCGCCGCGACGACGGCAAGCGATGACGAGCGCCAGCTCCACGAGCTCGGCTACGCCAGGAGCTCAGGCGGCGGATGTCGGGATTCTCGAACTTCGCCGTGTCGTTCACGATCATCTCGATCCTGTCCGGCTGCCTGACCCTGTACTACTTCGGCATGTACCGCGGGCTCGCCATCATCGTCTTCGTCTCGACACCGCCGCCCATTCCACGTTGCCAGCGGGGTCCGTGAACACGGATGGTGACGTCGAACCACGGTTCGTTCGGAATATTAACGATCTTCCTGGGCAGTGGCTGAGGATCAGTTCAAAAGGGGAACCATGACGCCGGTCATTGGCATAACCGCATACGACGACGAGGCAGCCTGGCGCAGCTGGAAGGCCCGGGCCGCGATGCTTCCGTATGCGTACGTGAACGCGGTGCGGCAGGGCGGCGGCCGTCCTGTCCTGCTGCCGCCGGGCGGGGACGAGGCTGAGGCCAGCGCGACCGTCGCGGGCCTGGACGGCCTGGTCGTGGCCGGCGGGCCGGATATCGATCCGGGCCGGTACGGCCGCGCGCGTCACCCGCGGACCCAGCCGCCCATCCCGGTCCGGGACGCCTGGGACCTGGCCGTCACCGGCGCCGCGCTGGCCCAGGGCGTGCCGCTGCTGGCTATCTGCCGCGGCATGCAGGCGCTGAACGTGTGCCGGGGCGGGACGCTGCACCAGCACGTGCCGGACCTGGTCGGCCACGAGCGGCACGAGGGCACGCCGGGCGTTTACGGGCGGCACCGGGTGCGGATCGGCGCGGACAGCGTGCTGGCCCGCGCCGTGCCCGAGCCGGGCTACTTCGACGTGCCCACCTATCACCACCAGGCCGTGGACCTGCTCGGCGACGGGCTGCGGGCGGTCGCGTGGGCGGAGGACGGGCTGATCGAGGCGGTCGAGCCGGGTCCCTCCGCGCTCGGCGGCCTGTCCGGCTTCGTCCTGGGCGTCCAGTGGCACCCGGAGCAGGGCGATGACATGCGGCTGTTCGGCGCGCTGGCCAGCGCCGCGGCCGAGCGGGCCGCCGCCCGCACGCGCGTCCTGGCGCCTATGATCTAATTTCAGCGTAAACGCTGAATGCGCAGTGCTCATTATCGGTGATCAGGAGTAAGCACGTGCCGGGAGGCTCACCCGCCATCGTCGCCGCGGTGTTCCGCGCGGTGCGGACGGGGAACGCCTTCGAGGACACCGTCGAGCGGCTCCTCGAGGGGGTCAAGCTGGGCGTCTACGCGCCGGGTGACCGGCTGCCCCCCGAGCGGGAACTGACCCGCAGGCTCGGGGTCAGCCGGATCACGCTGCGGGAGGCGCTGCGCGAGCTGGCCGCGGCCGGTTACGTGGAGACCAAGCGCGGCCGGTTCGGCGGCACGTTCATCATCCGCCAGCCCGAGCCGATGGTCCCCGACGAGCTCACCGCCCGCGCGACATGGCTAGCGGGCTGGACGACGCGCTGACGTTCCGGCGGGTGGTGGAGACCGGCGCGGCCGACATGGCGGCCCGGGCCAGCCTGAGCCGGCAGCAGCGGGAGAGCCTGGCCGAGTGCCTGGCCGGCATGGCGGACGCCGGGTCGTTCGGCTACCGGCAGGCGGACACGCGGCTGCACCTGGCCATCGCGGACGCGGCGGGATCCCCGCTGCTGACCGCCAGCGTGGTCGAGGCCCGGGTCCGGCTGGTCGACCTGCTCAACGCCATCCCGATGCTGGAACGCAACCTCGAGCACGCGGACGTCCAGCACACCGCCATCGTGCGGGCCATCCTGGCCGGCGACCCCGAGAAGGCCCGGCGCACGATGGAAGAGCACGTGGCCGGGACCGCGGCGCTGCTGCGCGGCTTCCTGGGCGACGTGCTCGATTCGTAAAGATCGTGTTACCTGGCGGGCGGCCAGACCCGCCCGGACCTTGACATGCTCCCTGGGCTGGTGCGTGAATACGTTCATTCAATGGATCAGTTCCAGCCATATCTGCTGTTTCTCGCCTAGGGAGATCGCATGGCCGACGATATAGCCGCCGCGCAGACGGCAAGCGACGACGAGCGCCGCCTCCACGAGCTCGGCTACGCGCAGGAGCTCAGGCGGCGGATGTCGGGATTCTCGAACTTCGCCGTGTCGTTCACGATCATCTCGATCCTGTCCGGCTGCCTGACCCTGTACGGGTACGGCATGAACACCGGCGGGCCCGCCATCATCGTCTGGGGCTGGCCGATCGTCGGGATCATGACGCTGTTCGTGGGCCTGGCCATGGCCGAGGTCTGCTCCAGCTTCCCGACGGCGGGCGGGCTGTACTACTGGGCGGCCAAGCTGGCCCCGAGGAACGGCCCGGCCTGGTCCTGGTTCACCGGCTGGTTCAACTTCCTGGGCCAGGTCGCGGTCACCGCGGGCATCGACTTCGGCTGCGCGTTCTTCATCAACGCGCTGCTGAACCTGGTGTGGGGGGTCAGTACCGCGCACTGGGACACGATCGTGATCTTCGCCGGCGTGCTGCTCCTGCACGGCATCATGAACCAGTTCGGCATCCGGCTGGTCGCGCTGCTGAACAACGTGAGCGTCTGGTGGCACATCATCGGCGTGCTGATCATCGTGGGCGTGCTGGCCTTCGTGCCCTCCAAGCACGCCTCGGGCACCTACGTGTTCACCAACATCGTCAACAACACCGGTTGGCACAGCACGTTCTACGTGCTGCTGCTCGGCCTGCTGATGGCCCAGTACACGTTCACCGGGTACGACGCGTCGGCGCACATGACCGAGGAGACCCGCGACGCGTCCCGCAGCGGGCCCGCGCGGCATCGTGATGTCGATCCTGGTGTCGCTGATCGCCGGCTGGGTGCTGCTGATCGGGATCACGTTCGCGATCCAGGCGCAGCACTACACGCTCTAGACCGGCGCGCTGGTGCCGCCGGCGCCAGATCTTCATCGACCGCGATCGGCCGGCACCGGCGCCAAGCTGCTGCTGCTGGTCATCATCGGTGCCCAGCTGTTCTGCGGGATGTGTTCGGTCACCGCGAACTCGCGGATGATCTACGCGTTCTCCCGGGACGGGGCGCTGCCGGGCTCCAACCTCTGGCACCAGGTGAACAAGCGGACCAGGACGCCGACCAACGCGATCTGGCTGGCCGCCGGCGGCGCGCTGATCCTGGGCCTGCCGTACCTGTGGAACAGCGCGGCCTACGCCGCGGTGACCGCGATCGCCGTCATCGGCCTGTACATCGCATACGTCGCGCCGACCTTCCTGCGGCTGCGGCAGGGCGAGAACTTCAAGCGCGGGCCGTGGCACCTGGGCCGGTGGAGCTACCTGGTCGGCTGGATCGCCGTGATCTGGGTGGTCTTCATCTCCATCCTGTTCATGCTGCCCACCGCGAGCCCGATCGGCTGGGGCAACTTCAACTACACCGTGATAGCCGTGCTGGTGGTGCTCGGCTTCGCAGGCATCTACTGGCTGGTCTCGGCGAAGAACTGGTTCACCGGGCCCAAGGTCCAGGGCACGGCCGAGGAACTGGCCGCGATCGAGCACGAGCTGTCGGTCTGATGGCTTCGGAGCTCGGGGACGCCGCGGCCCGGCCTGCTGACCCTGGAGCAGCTGCGCGTCGCGGTCGGTGAGGGCGAGATCGACACCGTCGTGCTCGCCTTCACCGACATGCAGGGCCGGCTGGCGGGCAAGCGGCTGTCGGCGCGAGTTCTTCCTGGACGAGGTGGCCGAGCACTATTCCGAGGGCTGCAACTACCTGCTCGCGGTGGACGTGGACATGAACACCGTCGACGGGTACGCCATGTCGTCCTGGGAGCGCGGCTACGGCGACTTCGTGCTGGTACCTGACATGAGCACGCTCCGGCACGTGCCGTGGCAGGAGGCCACGGCGATGGTCATCGCCGACCTGACCTGGCTGGACGGGACGCCGGTGGCGGCCTCGCCGCGGCAGATCCTGCGGGCCCAGACCGCGCGGCTGGCCGAGCGCGGCCTGGTCGCGCTGGCCGGGACCGAGCTGGAGTTCATCGTCTACCGGGATACCTACGAGGAGGCGGCGGCCAAGGAGTACCGGGACCTGATCCCGGCCAACACCTACAACGTCGACTACTCGATCCTGGGCACGGCGCGGATCGAGCCGCTGCTGCGCCGGATCCGCAACGGCATGACCGGGGCCGGGTTGTACGTGGAATCGGCCAAGGGCGAGTGCAACCTCGGCCAGCACGAGATCGCGTTCCGGTACGCCGAGGCGGTGACCACCTGCGACAACCACTCGATCTACAAGACCGGGTCCAAGGAGATCGCCGCCCAGGACGGCATGAGCCTGACGTTCATGGCCAAGCCGAACGCCCGCGAGGGCAATTCCTGCCACATCCACCTGTCGGTGCGCTCGGCGGCGGACGGTTCCCCGGTGATGGCCTCCGATTCCGGCGCGTACGGCATGTCCCGGCTGGGCGAGCACTTCCTGGCCGGGCTGCTGGACGCGATGCGCGAGCTGACCCTGGCCTACGCGCCGAACATCAACTCCTACAAGCGCTACGTGCCGGGCAGCTTCGCGCCGACCTCGGTGCGCTGGGGCCCGGACAACCGGACCTGCGCGCTGCGGCTGGTCGGGCACGGTCCCTCGCTCCGGGTGGAGAACCGCACGCCCGGCGGCGACGTGAACCCGTACCTGGCCGTGGCGGCGATGATCGCCGCGGGCCTGCACGGCATCGACCACGAGCTGCCGCTCGAGCCGCCGATGACCGGCAACGCGTATTCCGACACCACGGCCCGGGTCCCGCATACGCTGCGCGACGCGCTGGAGCTGTGGGAGAAGAGCGGGCTGGCCCGCCAGGCGTTCGGCGCCGAGGTGGTCGAGCACTACGCCAACTACGCCCGGGTCGAGCTGGCCGCCTACGACGCCGCCGTGACCGACTGGGAGCTGCGGCGCGGCTTCGAACGCCTGTAATCCGGGAGGATCCAGCGCATGTCTGTGTTCACCGTGCTCAATCCTGCCACCGAGGAGCCGGTCACGACCGTGGACCAGGTCTCTTTGGAGCAGACCGACGAGGCTATCGCCCGGGCCGCGGCGGCTTGGCCGGCGTGGCGCGAGGTCGCGCCCGGCGACCGGGCCCGGCTGCTGCGGGCGTTCGCCGCGTCGGTGGATTCGCATCTCGAGGAGCTGGCCGGGCTGGAGGTGGCGGGCTCCGGGCACCCGGTCGGGGCGGCGCGCTGGGAGGCCGGCCAGGTCCGCGACGTGCTGATGTACTACTCGGCGGCACCCGAACGGCTGATCGGCCAGCAGATCCCGGTGCCCGGCGGGCTGAACGTCACCTTCCACGAGCCGCTCGGGGTGGTGGGCCTGATCGTGCCGTGGAACTTCCCGATGCCGATCCTGTCCTGGGGCATGGCGCCCGCGCTGGCCGCCGGGAACACCGTGGTGGCCAAGCCCGCCGAGGCCACCCCGCTGACCGCGATGCGGATCGGCGAGCTCGCGCTGGAGGCGGGGCTGCCCGAGGGCGTGTTCACAGTGCTGCCGGGCAAGGGCAGCGTGGTCGGCCAGCGGCTGGTCGACCACCCCGCGGTGCGCAAGATCGTGTTCACCGGGTCGACCGAGGTGGGCCGTTCGATCATGGCGGCGTGCGCGCAGCAGGTGAAGCGGGTCACGCTGGAGCTGGGCGGCAAGAGCGCCAACATCATCTTCGCCGACTGCGACCTGGAGCGGGCCGCCGCGACCGCGCCGTACGCGGTGTTCGACAACGCGGGCCAGGACTGCTGCTCCCGGTCCCGGATCCTGGTCCAGCGTTCGGTGCTCGACCGGTTCATGGCCCTGTTCGAGCCCGCGGTGCAGGGCGTGGCGGTGGGCGACCCGGCTTCCGCGGCGACCGAGATGGGGCCGCTGATCTCGGCCGCGCACCGCGATCACGTGGCGTCGTTTGTTCCTTCCGGGGCACCCGTTGCCTTCCGCGGACACGCGCCGTCGGGCAAGGGGTTCTGGTATCCGCCGACGGTGCTGGCCCCGGTGCGCCCCGATGACCCGGCGTACACCGAGGAGGTGTTCGGCCCGGTGGTGACCGTGACGCCGTTCTCGGATGAGGCGGAAGCGGTTTCGCATTGCGAACGACACCCCGTATGGCTTGTCGGGCTCGATCTGGACCTCCGACGTGGGCCGGGCGATCCGGGTGGCCCGCGCGGTGGAGACCGGCAACCTGTCGGTGAACTCGCACTCCTCGGTGCGGTACTGGACGCCGTTCGGCGGCTTCAAGCAGTCCGGCCTCGGTCGCGAACTCGGGCCGGACGCCCCGGACGCGTTCACCGAGACCAAGAACGTCTTCATCTCGACGCAGTGAAGAGGGATGGGCGAGGCGGGCGGGGAGCCGAAGAGCGCGGCGCCATAGAGCGCCCGGAGGCGAACGAACGAGAAAGGGACAGCTCTTGATGGTGCATGCGCTTGCAGGACCGGGTGGCGGTCATCACCGGGGCGGGTAGCGGGATCGGGCTGGCCAGTGCCCGCCGGCTGGCTGCCGAGGGAGCCCTGGTGGTAGCGGTCGACATCGACGAGGCGGCAGGCAAGGCGGCCGCGGCCGCGGTCGGCGGCGAGTTCGTCGCGGCCGACGTGGCCAGCGAGGACGACGTCCAGCGACTGTACGAGACGGTGGTGGCCCAGCACGGCCGGGTGGACATCGCGTTCCACAACGCGGGCATCTCGCCGCCGGAGGACGACTCGATCCTGACCACCGGGCTCGAGGCCTGGCACCGGGTCCAGCAGGTCAACCTGACCTCGGTCTACCTGTGCTGCAAGCACGTGATCCCGCACATGCAGCGGCAGGGCAAGGGGTCGATCATCAACACCGCCTCGTTCGTGGCCGTGCTCGGCGCGGCCACCTCGCAGATCTCCTACACCGCGTCCAAGGGTGGGGTGCTGGCGCTTTCGCGCGAGCTCGGGGTGCAGTTCGCCCGGGAGGGGATCCGGGTCAACGCGCTGTGCCCGGGCCCGGTGAACACCCCGCTGCTGCAGGAACTGTTCGCGTCCGACCCGGAGCGGGCGGCGCGCCGGCTGGTGCACATCCCGATGGGCCGGTTCGCCGAGGCCGACGAGATCGCGGCCGCGGTGGCCTTCCTGGCCAGCGACGACTCCTCGTTCATCACCGCCTCGTCGTTCCTGGTCGACGGCGGGATCTCCGGGGCGTACGTGACGCCGCTCTAGGTGGAGCGTACCTAACGACACCGTAGCTGCTCATCCCTTCACGAGCCGCCCCTACCAGAGGTCCTGCGCAACCGGCGGCTCTGGATGGCGGCGGGCGCGGAATTCTAGGCACGCAAGCCCCGTCAGTGTTATCCCGTCACACGCTCGGCAGCGTGTTGAACCGATGAACGCGGCGTTCTGATGGCTCTATCCGTTAGAACGCCACGTTCATCGGCTGGCGGGATGCTCTTAGTTGAAAACCTGAGCGATAAGCGGGGGCTTGCGGGACCAGCGAGGCGTGAGGGGCTCAGGGGGAGCGGAGGGTGCGGAGGCGGATGGTGACGGGCATGGCGGCCAGCTCGGCCAGGACGTGCCTCGCTGTACTCCGAGCCGATGTCGGTCAGGACGTAGCCGAGCTCGTCCCTGGTGCGCAGCAGCTGGCCCTCGACGTTGACGCCGTGCTGGGCGAGCACCCCGTTGATCGAGGCCAGCACGCCGGGGACGTTCTGGTGCAGGTGCGCCAGACGGTGCGTGCCGCTGGTCACGCCCAGGGCGATCTCGGGCAGGTTGACGCTGAGCGAGGTGGCGCCGGAGGCCATGTAGTCGGCCAGCTTCCCGGCCACGAACTCCCCGATGTCCTGCTGGGCCTCCTCGGTGGAGCCGCCGATGTGCGGGGTGAGGATGACGTTGGGCAGCCCGCGCAGCTCGGAGACGAACTCATCGCCCCGGCCCTTCGGCTCGTCGGGGAACACGTCGATGGCCGCCCCGGCGAGGTGCCCGGACTCGATGTTGCGCCGCAGCGCGGCGTGGTCGACCACGAACCCGCGGGACAGGTTGAGGAACAGCGACCGCGGGCGCATCGCGGCGAACTCGGCCTCGCCGAAGAAGCCGTGGTTGCCCGCGCGCCCGTCCACGTGCAAGGTGACGGTCTCCACCGACTCCAGCAGCTCGGTCAGGGTCGAGCAGCGCCGCGCGTTGCCGAGCGCGAGCTTGTCGGCGACGTCGTAGAAGTACACCGACATGCCCAGGTTCTCGGCCAGCACGGACAGCTGGGTGCCGATGTTGCCGTAGCCGACGATGCCGAGCTTGCGGCCGCGTACCTCGTGGCTGCCGGTGGCCGACTTGTCCCAGTGGCCCGCGTGCATCTGGGTGTTCTTCACCGGCAGCCGGCGGGCCATGGCGATGATCTCGGCCAGCGCGAGCTCGACCACGCTGCGCGTGTTGGAGAACGGGGCGTTGAACACCGCGACCCCGCGCCTGCTCGCCGCGGCCAGGTCGATCTGGTTGACGCCGATGCAGAACGCGCCGATCGCGACCAGGTCCGGGGCCTGGTCCAGGACCCGCGCGGTGACCTGGGTGCCGGATCTGATGCCGAGCAGGTGCACGCCGCGCAGCGCGTCGATGAGCTCGTCCTCGCCGAGCGCACGCGGCAGCGTGGAGACCTCGTAGCCCTCCTTGGCCAGCCGCGCCGACGCGTCGGGGTGGATGTTCTCGACCAGCAGTGCCCTAGTCGTCATAAGGCGCGCGCACTCCCCCAGGTCCCGTAGGTGGGCCCGGCTGAGCCCCGTAGCCCTTTCTTTCTTTTATACCGAACGGGCCGTGGTGCCTGCCTCGCCGTCCGGGTCCTGGTCCAGGTCGTCGAGCTTGCCCCGGATGACGTCGGCGAGCGGGTGCGGCAGGGCGTCCAGGATCGCGGCGGCCTGCAGGTACAGCGTCCGGGCCGCGTCCGGGTCGCCGCCGCGGAGCAGCACGTCGCCCAGCCCGGCCAGCGAGTTGCCCTCGCCGAACGGCGCGCCGATCTCCCGGTAGGCGTCGATGGCCTGCAGGTAATGGGCCTGGGCCTGGTCCAGGTCGCCGAGGTGCAGGTAGACGTAGCCCAGGCTGTCCAGGGTGTCGGCCGCGCCGCCGCGGTGGCCCGATTCCCGGTGCAGGCTCAGCGCCCGCTGGCAGTGGCTCAGCGCGTCGTCGTACTGGCCCAGGTGGGCGTACAGCCAGCCGACCCCGTTCTCCAGCGTGGCCTGGGTCCACCAGTGCCCGGCGGCCTTGAGCATCCGCAGCGCGTCCAGCGCGACGGCCAGCGCCTCCGGATAGCGCTCCTGCTTCTCCAGCATGCCGCCCAGGCCGTTGAGCACCACCGCCTCGTTGGCCCGGTCCTGCAGTTCGCGGAACAGGTCCAGGGCGCGCCGGAAGTTCGGCTCGGCCGACTCGTAAGTCGCTCATCTGCAGTTGAGCGTGACCCAGCAGGTGGTGCGCGTGCGCGAGGGCCAGCGTGTCGTCCAGCCGCTGCGCGGCGGCCAGCGCGGTGCGCTGGCTGGCCGCGTACGAGCGCCACCGGCCGCGCCGGTGGAAGAACGGGCCGAGGGTCCAGGGGATCTGCCAGGCGTGGGTGTCGAAGCCGTTGGCGCTGGCGTACTCGATCAGCGTGAGCAGCACCGGGGCTTCGGCGTCGAACCAGGCCATGGCCTGGTCCTTGTCGGCCATCTCGGCGGGCAGCACGCCCGGCTGCGGTGTGGCCAGCCGCAGCGGCGACCGGAACGGGCTGAACCGCTGCGAGGCGGCCATCGCGGTGTGCAGGTAGTGGTCGAGCATCCGCTGCACGGCGGCGGACCGCTCCGGCTCCGGGTCGTGCCGCTCGGCCTGGTCGGTCGCGTAGACGCGCAGCAGGTCGTGGAAGGTGAACCGGCCGGGCAGGTGCTCGGCGGCCATGTGGGTGCGGGTCAGCTCGCGCAGCGCGGTACCCGCCTCGGCCCGGGAGATCCCGGCCAGGCTGGCCGCGGCCGACAGCGAGATGTCCGGGCCCGGGTGCAGGCCGAGCAGCCGGAACATCCGCGCGGCGGCCGGGCTGAGCTGGTCGTAGGACCAGGACAGCACGGCCCGCACGTCGGTGGCCGCGTCGCCTTCCTCCAGCGCGTCGAGCCGGTTGCGGGCGTCGCGCAGTTCGGCGGCCAGCTGCGCCAGCGGCCGCTTGGCCCGGCCGGCGGTGGCCCGCCCGACCGCGATGGACAGGGCCAGCGGGAGGCCGGCGCACGCCGCGATGATCTCGTCCGCCGCCTGCGGCTCGGCCGCGACGCGCTCCCGGCCGAGCCGGCGGGCCAGCATCTCGTGGGCTTCGTCGTCGCCGAGCACGTCGAGCGAGATGAGCGTGGCCCCCTCGGCGGCGACCAGCCCGGCCATCTGGTTGCGGCTGGTCACCACGACCAGGCAATCCGGCGAGCCGGGCAGCAGCGGCCGCACCTGAGCCGCGTTGCTCGCGTTGTCGAGGACGGCCAGGATGCGCTTGCCGTCGACCAGGCTGCGGAACAGGGCCGCCCGTTCCTCGGTGCTCGAGGTCAGCCGGTGCGGCGGCATGCCGAACGAGACCAGCAGGACTCCCAGCGCCTCGATCGGCTCCATCGGCGGACGTCCCGGGTCGCGACCGCGCAGGTTGATGTAGAGCTGCCCGTCCGGGAAGTGCTTGGCCACCTGGTGCCCGAAGCGGATGGCCAGGGCGGTCTTGCCCACGCCGGCCGTGCCGGAGATGACCGCCACCGGCACCGTCTCGGCGGCCCGGGCCGACGGCAGCATGTCGTGCAGCGTGCGGAGCTCGTCGTGGCGGCCGGAGAACCCCTGGGCGTCCAGCGGCAGCTGGGCCGGGAGGGGCAGGACCGGCTCGTCGGACCCGCGGGGGCCTGTCCCGGCGGCCTGGGGGCGCGGACGGGCCGATCCGCTGGCCTGGTCCAGGTGCCCGTCCCGGGTCGCGTCGGCGGCCAGGTTCAGCGCGGGGTCGCAGGTCAGGACCTGCTGGTGAATCCGGGACAGCTCGGTCCCCGGGTCGATGCCGAGTTCCTCGGCGAGCACGTGCCTGCCGTCGGCGAAGACGCGCAGCGCCTCGGCGTGCCGCCCGCCGCGGTACAGCGCGATCATCAGCAGCCCGCGCATCCGCTCGCGCAGCGGATGGTCCGCCACCAGGGCGGTCAGGTCGGGCACGACCTCTTCGTGGCGGCCCAGCGAGAGCAGGACGTCGGCCCGTTCCTCGGCGGCGCCCGAGCGCAGCTCGGCGAGCCGCACCCGCTCGGTCTCCGCGAACGGGCCGGGCACGCCGGCGAACGCGACGCCGCGCCAGAGCCCGAGCGCGCCCTCCAGCGCGTCGACCGCGGCGACCGGATCCCCGTTCTTGCGCAGCTGCCGGGCCCGGGCCACCTGCTGCTCGAAGGCGACCGCGTCGGGCTGGCCCGGCACCAGGTGCAGGACGTAGCCGGCCCCGGAGGAGACCAGCACGCGGCCCGGCCCGCGGGCCGACCTGGTCGGCTCGATGACGCGGCGCAGCCCGGCCACGTAGGTATAGATGCCGCCCTCGGCGCTGGCGGGCGGATCCTGCCCCCAGACCGCGTCGACGAGCTCGCCGCGGGAGATCACCCGGTTGGCGCGCATGGCGAGGATGCCGAGCACGGCTTGCTGCCGGGGCTGGCCCACGCGCAGCTCCTCATGGCCGTACCATGCTGTTACCGGACCGAGCACGCCAACGCGCAGCACCACGGTTTCGCTGACCTTCCGCTTTTACAGCCCACCCACCAGACCCTGACGCCGCCCCCCACCCCGGGCAGAAGCGTCTTCGTTGAAGGTTACAGCGTTTGGGGCCGGTCCTGTAGAAAAAATCTAGATCGCATAGAGACTTCCGGTTAATAGTTGGTCCGCGCCATGCCTTGTACGTCGGCCGGGATTGGTGGGATTGGCGCCCGTGCCGGACAGGCGTGCGAGCGGCTCAGCGACGTGGGGGAGGTCAGCCGATGAGGACCGTGCCCTGAAGCCTCCGGGCACCTGTCGTGACCCGGAGTCGCCGACCCTCACGGCACCCCCCTCACTACCTGCCGTGAGGGTCGGCACCCTCTCGCTCTAGCCGTACCGGCCGGCGACGGCCCAGCCTCGGGCCGTTATTGAATCGTCGGGCTATCTTGCCCATTACGTCACTTTGCGGGCATTTGTGCCGAGCCTGTCGCTCCGCGAGGTTCACCGGGTAAGGTTTGCCTAAGCTAAGTCCGGTCCGGATGTTGAGGCAGCGACGGTTGGAGGCCGCGGATGCTCGCTACGCTCGTCATCTTCCTGCGCGAGGGTGTGGAAGCGAGCATGATCATCGCGATCCTGCTGGCCTACCTCAACCGGATCGGGCGGCGGGAGCACTTCCGCGACGTCTTCGTCGGCGTCGGCGCGGCGCTCCTGCTCGCGACCGCGGGCGGGGTCGCGGCCTACCTGACCATCCGCAGCTACGACGGCTCGCGGGTGCAGACGATCTTCGAGACCGTCACCTACCTGGTGGCCGCGACCGTGCTGACCTACATGACGTTCTGGATGCGCAAGCACGCCCGGTCGCTGTCCAAGGAGCTGCGGGCCCGGGCCGACGCGGCGCTGGACGGCCGGGCCCGGTGGGGGCTCGGCCTGCTGGCCTTCCAGGCCGTCGGCCGCGAGGGCCTGGAGACGGTGGTCTTCACCCTGGCCATCATCTTCTCCACCTCCACGGCGGGGGCGCTGAGCGGAGCGGTGATCGGGCTGGCCGGGTCGCTGGGCATCGCGTTCGTCATCTACCGGCTGGGCCACAAGCTCAACCTGGCCCGGTTCTTCACCGTGATCGGCGTGCTGCTGATGGTCTTCGCCGCGGGCCTGCTGGCCGATGCGGTGGAGAACCTGCAGCAGCTCGGCTGGCTCCCGGTGCTGGACGCGCCGATGTGGCACTCGGCCCGGCTGCTGTCCGAGGACAGCGCGCTCGGGGACGTGCTGCACAGCTTCTTCGGCTACAGCGACGCCCCGACGCCGCTGCAAGTGCTCATCTACGCCGGCTACCTGGCCGTGGTGGTGCTCGTCTACCTCGGCGTCCGGGCCCGGCTCGCGGCCCGCGCGCATGGCCCGCAGGCGGCCACTCGCTGAGGAGTTTCTCGCGGCTGGCTGACGGTTAGCTCTGAGTCCAGGTGGCGGCGCGCACCAGGGCGGCGAACCGCCTACGATAGAGCCCGTTATCCGGGATGACGCACAGAGGGTTGGGCGTAGCGAGCATGGGCAAGGCAAGCAGAACAAAGGTGGAATCCACCCGCCGGGAGAAGATCGCCGCGCAGCGGGCGGCGGAGCGCCGGTCCGAGCAGCGCCGACGGATCCTCATCGCCTCGGGCAGCGTCGTCGTCGTGCTGGCCATCGTGCTGGTCTTCGTCGTCGTCAAGCTGAACGGCGGCAAGCCGTCGACGAGTTCGGCCCAGGGCCTGTCGAACGGCCCCACCGGCTCGGCCCTGTCCGCCGTGGTGGACAAGGTCACCTCGGTGCCCGCCAGCGCCCTCAACACGGTCGGGGAGGGCGGCGGCGCGGTCACCGGCAAGCCCACCACGATCAGCGGGTCGGCCCTGACCGAGAACGGCAAGCCCGAGATGTTCTACACGGGCGCCGAGTACTGCCCGTACTGCGCGGCCGAGCGCTGGGCGATGATCGTGGCGCTGAGCCGGTTCGGCACGTTCAAGGGCCTCGCCACCGTCCACTCCGCCGTCGCGAACGGCGCGGGCAACGCGGAGCCGGACCCGGACACGCCGACCTGGACGTTCCTCCACGCCACCTACTCCAGCCCGTACCTGTCCTTCACGCCGCTCGAGATCCAGACCAACATCCCGGACCCGTCCACCGGGACGTACACCGACCTGCAGACGCCCACCGCGGCCCAGCAGGCCCTCATCACCAAGTACGACGGCTCGACCGGCCCGATCCCGTTCATCGACTTCGGCAACAAGTACGTGATCTCCGGGGTCAGCTACGACCCGGGCGTGCTCGACGGGCTCAGCTGGGCCACGATCGCGACCGACCTGAGCAACCCGAACAGCACGGTGGCCAAGGCGGTCGACGGGACGGCGAACTACATCACGGCCGCGATCTGCAAGATGACGGGTAACCAGCCCGCCAGCGCGTGCACCACGACCGTTCAGTCCCTGGAGAGCCAGATCTAAGGCTGGCTTAGGACCCGCACGGTACAATCGCGCCACCAGCCGTGACCCAACCGGAGGCGAAGCCCGGATGACAGCGTCAAAGTCGAGCCGCGCCCGGCAGGCCCGGGCCCGGCAGGCCCAGGCCCAGCGGAGTCAGGCCAGCACGGCCGGCACGCGGAACGGCAGCGCAGCCCGGAACGGCGGCGCAGCCGGGAACGGCGGCGCGGCCCGGAACGGCGGCGCAGCCCGGAACGGCGGGGCGGACAAGTCCGGCACCCTGGTCAAGGCCAGCACGCTGGTCCAGGCGGACAGCCCGTCGCGGGCGGCGGCCACGCGCGGCGGCGGGGTGGACCGCCGCGGTTCGCGGTCGCCGGCCGGGAGGCCAGCGCCGACCTGGAGGCGCCGGCCACCACGACGGTCCCGCTGTGGTTCCAGCTCGTCACCTGGGTCCTGTCCCTGGCCGGGCTGGGGGTGTCGATCTACCTGACCATCGCGCACTTCACCGAGTCGAAGCTCCTCGGGTGCTCGGAAAGCGGCCTGGTGAACTGCACCAAGGTGACGACCAGCCCGCAGTCGTACGTGTTCGGGATCCCGGTGGCCGTGCTCGGCCTGGCCTTCTTCGTGGCCGCGGTGGCGCTGATGAGCCCGTGGGGCTGGCGGTGGGCCCGGCGCGAGGTCGCCCTGATCCGGATCGCGTCGCTGGTGGTCGGGATGGGCTTCGTGCTCTACCTGCTCTACGCCGAGCTGTTCATCATCGGGAGCATCTGCCTGTACTGCACCAGCGTGCACGCGATCACGTTCCTGCTGTTCGTGCTGACCATCTTCGCCGCGGCGGCCTGGGGGCTGCCCGGACGCCAGCGCAGCTGAGCGCTTCACCTGGGGTGAAGCTCCAGGTCATTACATCTTCTTCATGTTGGCGCCGGTCCGGGTCCGGCCGCGACCGCGCGCATTACGCTGAAGGCACACTGGGCCTGGCCGCGGGCGAGAGGAGCGGATTCCGTGCCCGGCATGAACTCAGGCCTGAATCCGGCCGACCCCACGCTGGTCGCCGCGTTCAGGTCGGCGCTGCTGCACCAGGGTGCGATCGCGCTGCTCATCATCGTCTTCCTCGGGCTGGCCTGGGCCACGGCCCGGGCCTGGCGGCGACCTGCGTCCGGCGCCCCGGCGGAGGCCAGCGCTGAGCGCGCCGTAGCCCCGGAGGCCCGGGGCCGCGGGCTGCTGCGCGTCGGGTTCGGGCTGCTGTGGATCCTGGACGGGATCCTGCAGGCCCAGCCCAAGATGGCGGGCGGGCTGGCCGCCCAGGTCATCCAGCCGACTGCGGCCGCCTCGCCGGCCTGGGTGCAGCACCTGGTCAACTGGGGCGGGACCGCATGGTCCTTCCACCCCATCCAGGCCGGTGCGGCTTCGGTGTGGATCCAGGTCGGGATCGGCGTCTGGCTGCTGGTCGCGGCGCACGGGCCATGGTCCAGGCTGGCCGGGCTGGCCGCCATGGCCTGGGGGCTGGTGGTGTGGGTGTTCGGGGAGTCGTTCGGCGGGATCTTCGCGCCCGGGCTGAGCTGGCTGACCGGGGCGCCCGGCGCGGTGCTGATCTACGTGGTGGCCGGGGCGCTGATCGCGCTGCCGGAGGACGCCTGGCGTACCGCGCGTCTGGGAAGGCTGCTGCTGGGCGGGATCGGGCTGTTCTTCATCGGCATGGCCGTGCTGCAGGCCTGGCCGGGCCGCGGGTTCTGGCAGGGCACGCTGCACGGGCAGCCCGGCACCCTGGCCGGCATGGTCCAGCAGATGGCCTCGACCCCGCAGCCGCACGCGCTGTCCGCCCTGGTGGCCAGGTTCGGCGCGTTCGCCGCGAGCAACGGCTTCGCGGTGAACCTGGTGGTGGTGATCGCGCTCGCGGCGATGGGCGCGGTGTTCCTGACCGGGCGGCCCCGGCTGGTCCGGTACGCGGTGTGGTTCGGCCTGGTGTTCTGCCTGGCGGACTGGGTGCTGGTCCAGGTCTTCGCGTTTTCGCGCCCGGCCTGAGCTGGCTGACCGGGGCGCCCGGGGCGGTGCTGATCTACGTGGTCGCCGGGGCGCTCATCGCGCTACCCGGAGGACGCCTGGCGCAGCCCGCGGCTCGGGCGGCTGCTGCTGGGCGGGATCGGGTCTTCTTCATCGGCATGGCCGTGCTGCAGGCCTGGCCGGGCCGCGGGTTCTGGCAGGGCGTCAGCCACGGGCAGCCCGGCACCCTGGCCGGCATGGTCCAGCAGATGTCATCGACCCCGCAGCCGCACTCCCTGTCCGCCCTGCTGGCCAACTTCGGCTCGTTCCCGCCAGCAACGGCTTCGCGGTGAACCTGGTCGTGGTGATCGCGCTCGCCGCGATGGGCGCGTGTTCCTGACCGGCCGGCCCCGGCTGGTCCGCTACGCCGTGTGGTTCGGCCTCGTGTTCTGCCTGGCCGACTGGGTGCTGGTCCAGGACTTCGGCTTCCTGGGCGGGCTCGGCACCGACCCGAACAGCATGATCCCGTGGATCCTGCTGTTCTTCGCCGGCTACCTCGCGCTCACCCCGGCGCCGGACGAGGCGCTCGCCGCGGCCGACCGAGGGTCACCCCTGGCGTGAGCGCCTGCGGATACCGACGCTGCGGACACTGAGGCCGCGGACGCTGGGGGGCGCGGTCGCGGGGGCCAGCGTCCGGTCGGTCGGGGCGGTGGCGGCGCTGGCCATCATCGTGCTCGGGGCCGCCCCGATGGCCGCGGCGGCGGCGAACCGGACCGCGGATCCGATCCTGGCCCTGGCCATCGCGGGCGACAGCGCCGCGATGAACCTCCCGGCCCCCGGCTTCCAGCTCACCGACCAGAGCGGCCAGCCGGTCTCGCTGGCCAGCCTGCGCGGCAAGGTCGTGCTGATGACCTTCCTGGACCCGGTGTGCACCACGGACTGCCCGATCATCGGGGCCGAGATGAAGCAGGCCGGGGTGCTGCTCGGCTCGGCGGACAAGGACGTGGAACTGGTCGCCATCGTGGCCAACCCGACCTACCGCTCGGCCGCGTTCACCCAGGCCTTCGACCGGGAGGAAGGGCTGAACACGGTGCCGAACTGGCGGTACCTGACCGGGTCGCTGAGCCAGCTCAGCCAGGTCTGGCGGCAGTACGGCATCACCGTGGAGAACCTGCCCGCGGGCGCGATGTCCGCGCACAACGACCTGGCCGTGGTCATCGACCGCACCGGGCACATCCGCGACGAGGTGGGCGCCGACCCCGGGCCCGGCACGGCCAGCACCCAGTCCTCGTTCTCCGTGCTGCTCAGCCAGTACGCGCGCCAGGCGCTCCATGACTAGTGGAGGGCGGCTCGTGAAGGTCAGGCTGGCTCGCGGGGTTCTCGCGCTGGCCTGTGTACGGGAGCTGGCCGCGGGCTGCGGGTCCCAGACCGCGCCGGTGACCGCCCCCGCCCTGCGGGTGCAGACCGCGCCGCTGTCGACCTCGCTGGTCACCCCGCAGGGCACCTGGGCGGTCACGGTCATGGGCGGGTCGGCCGCCGACGAGAACAACTTCTGGCAGCTGTTCGTCCGGCCCGCGGGCGCGACCCGCTGGTCGCTGGTCACCCCGCGAGGGCGTGGCCGACAACGGCGGGCTGGTCGCCGCGGCCGGAGATGAGCAGGGCGCCTCGCTGGTGGTCGGGTTCCGGCCCAGCCAGGGGCTGGCCTTCTCGCCGCTGGCCACCAGCAGCGACACGGGCCAGCACTGGACGCCGGGGCTGCTCGACGCCGACCTGGCCGACGTCCCGGACGCGATGGCCGTCGCCCCGTCGGGACAGACCCTGGCCCTGCTGCACGACGGCGGCATCGAGGCGGCGGCGAGCGCCGCGGCGGCGACCGCCGGGCAGTGGTCGCGGCTGACCACGCTGTCCGCCCTCGCGGCGTCGGCCCCGGGACGCGGGTGCGGGCTGGTGGCGGTGAACGCCGTTTCGTTCGGCCCAAATAATGTCCCGATGGCGGCGGGAAGCTGCGTACGGCGGGGTGTGGCCGGGGTTTTCGCTGATCGCGGCGGTGCGTGGCAGGCGGCCGGGCCGGTGCTGCCCGCGGGGTTCGGCGGGGATCAGGTGCAGGTGCTGGGGCTGGCGCGCACCGCTGGCGGCAACGCGGCGCTGCTGGTGGCCGGGACCAGCCTGCTGGCGGCCTGGTCGGACGGCGGGCGCTGGACGGTCTCGGCGCCGGTCGCGGCGGCCGGAGATGAGCCCGGAAATGAGCAGGGCGTGAGCGCGTCGGGGTTCGGGCCGGGCGGCAGCGTGTGGGTGCTGCTCGGCGGGGGCCGGGCGGAGACGATCGGCGGGCCGGGCGGATCCTGGCAGGCGCTGCCGCCCCTGCCGGCAGGCACCCAGGCGACGCTGGCCGCCGGGACCGCGACGCTGGCGCCGGGGTCCGGGTCCTCTGCTTATGATGCGCTGGCGGTGGCGGGTTCCCGGCTGACCGTGTGGCGGCTCGCGGCCGGCGCCTGGGCCCAGGTCCAGGTGATCAACGTGCCGATCACGTACGGCTCCTCGGGCTAGGAGCAGCTATGAGCTATATCACCGAGCACTGGTCGTTCGATCCGTTCCTCATCCTGGCCGTGGTGGTGGCGGCGTGGCACGAGGTCGGGCTGTGGCGGCTGGCCCGGCGGTCCCGGCCGGAGCGGACCCGGGAGCGGCGGCTGCGCTCGCTGTGGTTCTACGCCGGGCTGGCGGTGCTGCTGATCGCGGTCGAGTCGCCGATCGACTACTGGGCCGACGACTACTTCCTGGTGCACATGATCCAGCACCTGCTGCTGATGTTCGCCGCGCCGTCGCTGATCGTGGCGGGCGCGCCGTGGCAGCCGCTGCTCGGCCGCGTTGCCCGGCCGGTCCGGGCGCAGCGTGACCCGGGGCGTGCTGGCGGGCGGCTGGTCCCGGCCGCTGCGCGCGGTCGGCGGGTTCTTCGTGCGGCCCTGGGTGGCGGTGGTGCTGTTCAACGCGGTGATGATCTTCTGGCACCTGTCCGGGCCGTTCGACCTGGCCGAGAACAACCAGGCCGTGCACATCTGGCTGATGCACGGCAGCTTCTTCGCGGCCGGCGTGCTGTTCTGGCTGCAGTTCATCCCGTCGCCGCCGTTCCGCCGGCGGATGCCGCTGGTGTCCCAGGCGGCCGCGCTGCTGGGCACCAACGTGATCATGATCGGCCTCGCGATGGCACTGAGCATCTTCGTCACGCACTCGGTGTACACGGTCTACGACCATGTCCCAGGCGTCACGCTGCCCCCGTACGCCGACCAGCAGATTGGCGCGGCGATCCTGTGGGTGTGCGGCGACTTCTGGGCCCTTCCCATGATGATCATCACCGTCCGGCGGCTGATCGCGGCCGACGGCACCTTCGGCGCGGCGCTGGACCGGGCGCTGAACCGTGGTCCGGTCGGGGGCGGCTGGGCACCGGGCGGCCGGGCGCGGGCGTGCTGCGCGCGGGGCGGATCAGCGGCCGTCGCCGCCGGACGGGGAGTCGTGAACCTGATGCCGGTGCGCGGGCCGGGAGAACTTCCGCGCCGCCTCGGCGCGGATGCCGGTCAGGCAGTGGCAGCCTGTCGACGCTCCCGCTGACCGACAGGGTGTACCACAGGCCCATGGACTCGGCCTGGCCGGTGGCCTGCCCAGGCGCGCAGTCGCCCAGCCACTGTACAGCGGCCACCGGTTGTAGGTGACCTGCAGGCGCCGCCGACCCGGCGGGTGGTCCCGAGCAGCGCCGGTTAACGCCCGGACCGGCCAGCGGCGGCGGACCGCGCGCAGCAGGCCAGCGGGGGCCGCTGTGTGGCGCACACCTCGGTGCATACTGAGGGCCCTGGTGATCAGGACGTAAATGTACAGCGTGAGCCACGGCCGTCGGTGACGATCTGGCCGGCCCTCGGACGAGCCGGACCGCACCTCATAGGCCGTCACCGCAGCCGGGCGCCCCGCCCCGCACCCTGCCAGGCAGACGCACGCTGGACCCGGAGCAGCGTCAACAGCAGCGCCCCGGCCAGGGTCCGGCCCGGCGCGGCACGCCCCCCGCCGCCCCCGACGCCGCAGCTGCGCCGTGGCGCGTCGACCGCTCGATGCCTACGCCGGTCGTAGACCCGCGCCAACTCGCTGCCATCGGTCTCCCTAGCCATATCGGCCATCCGGCAATGCTCATAGACGGTCGCAGCTTACTTCATCCGGCGCGAGGAGAAGCGGCGCAGGCGGAGGCTGTTCCAGACGACGAAGACCGAGGACAGCGTCATGGTGGCGGCGGCGATCAGAGGGTTGAGGAAGCCCAGGCGGCCAGCGGGATGGCCAGGACGTTGTAGCAGAAGGCCCAGGCCAGGTTGCGGCGGATGGTACTGAACGTGGCCCGGGCCAGGCTGATGGCGTCGGGGACGGCCGCCAGGTCGTCGCGGAGCAGGATCATGTCGGCGGCGACGATGGCGACGTCGGTGCCGGTGCCGAGGGCCAGGCCGAGCTGGGCGGCGGCCAGGGCGGGGGCGTCGTTAACTCCGTCCCCGACCATGGCCGCCGAACGGCCCCCAGCTTGCAGGCCGACGATCAGCTGGGCCTTGGCTGCGGGCAGTGCCTCGCTGATGACCTCGTCGATCCCGGCGGCTGCGGCCACGGCTTGCGCGGTGGCGGCGTTGTCGCCGGTGAGCAGGACGGGGCGCAGGTCCAGGTGCGCAGGCGGGCGACGGCCGCGGGGCTGAGGGCTTCACCGTGTCGGTCACGGCCAGGGCGCCACGGATCTCGTCGTCCCAGCTCGACCAGCACCGTGGTACAGCCGGTTGTCCTGTCCCGGCACCAGCAGTCAAGGCCGGGAACGACCTCGACGCCGATCGCGAACAGCTTGGCCCGGCCGACGATGACCTCGATGTCCTTCGACAATGCCGCGGGCGCCCAGGCCGGGCAGCGCCCCGAAGCCGTCGGCCAGGGCCAGCGGCGCCGCTTCGGCCACGGCCAAGGCGGTGATCGCGGCGGCTACGGCGTGCTCGGAGGCCTGTTCCACCGAGCCGGCGAACCGGAGCAGGTCACCACGCTCACTCCGGGAACAGCGAGCAGCCGGTCACGATCATCTGGCCGGTGGTCACGGTGCCGGTCTTGTCCAGCACCACCGTGTCGATGGCGCGGGAGGACTCCAGCGCCTGGTAGCCCTTGATGAAGATGCCGAGCTGGGCGCCGCGTCCCGAGGCCACCACCAGGGCGGCCGGGGTGGCCAGGCCCAAGCGCGCAGGGACAGGCGATGATCAGCACGGCCAGTGCGGCACTGAACGCGTGGCCCGCGGAGCTTCCGGCCGCCAGCCAGCATGCCAGGGTCAGCGCCGAGCAGGCCAGCACCGCGGGGACAAACACGGCGCAGATCCGGTCGGCCAGCGCGCTGGATGCTGGCCTTGCCCGCCTGAGCCTGCTCCACCATTCTGATCAGGTGAGCCAGCTGGGTGTCCGCGCCCACCTTGTCGGCGCGGACCACCAGGCGGCCGGTCAGGGCGATCGTGCCGCCCGTCACGGTATCGCCGGCGGCGGCGTCGACCGGGACCGACTCGCCGGTCATCATGCTGCGGTCCACCGCGGACTGGCCGGACAGCACCTCGCCGTCGGCGGCGATCCGCTCCCCCGGGCGGACCGACGAAGCGCTGGCCTGCCTGCAGCAGGGCGGCCGGGATCCGCTGCTCGGTCCCGTCGCCGTCCAAGCACGCACACCTCCTTGGCGCCGGCCGCGGCCAGGTCACGCATGGCCTGGCCCGGCGGTGCGCCGGGCCCTGGCCTCGTACAGCCTGCCGGCCAGCAGGAACGTGGTCACCGAGGCGGCTACCTCGAGGTAGATGCCACCGCCCGAACCATGCAGACAGTTCTGCAGGCCGTTCAGCCGGTCCGGCCGCGGTCCAGCGCGAACATCGCGTACACCGACCAGCCGCAGGCGGCCACGATGCCCAGTGACACCAGGGTGTCCATCGAGGAGGACAAGTGCCTGGCCTGCTTCAGAGCGGCAGGTGGAAGGGCCACGCCGCCCAGATCGCGACCGGCGCGGCCAGCGCCATCAGGAGCCACTGCCAGCCGGGAAACCTCGTCCACGGGAGGATCGACAGCATCAGCGACAAGTCGGTCAGCGGCACAAAGAACACCAGCGCCAGCATCAGCCTGCGGCGCAGCCGCCGCACCGCGGCCTCCTCGGCCACGGCCCCGGCATCGGCCTCCGGCCTGGGCCACCAGCTCGGCGGATAGCCGGCCGCCTCGACCACTCCGATCAGGTCCCGCGCCGACACCGCCGGCCGGGGCGGTGACGTACGCCCGTTCGGTCGAAAGATTGACCGCCGCGGTGACGCCTTCGACCCTGTTCAGCTTGGCCTGGACCCGGGCCGCGCAGGCGGCGCAGGTCATCCCGCCGATGGCCAGCTCGACCTCGGTTGTCTCCGGGGCGGTGGCAGCGATCATGCCCGTTACGGCACCCTGTCCCATCACGGAGTGCCCGGGGCCGGTGACGGTCGCGTCGATGGTGACCGTGCCGGCGTGCCGGAAGGTCAGCGTGAGCGGCACGGCCGCGCTGGTCTCGTACGGCGCCGGCTCCTGGAGCACCAGGTCGTCACCGAACGGGCTCAGGGTCAGCGTCCCGTGGGCGGGGATGACCAGATCGGCGAGGACCGGTCCGGGGCGCGGCCGGGCCGCTGCGTCCGGTCAGGATGACGTGGCCGGCGATGGGGCTGCTGGCGGCGACGAGCTCGTCGGGGGTGCCGCTGAGGTTCCTGATGGTCAGGAAGGTGGTCGCGGTGCCGACCGCGGCCGCCGCCCGCGGGGTGAAGGCGCGCATGGGGACGGCGGCCAGGGTGACCTGGAGCGTGACCCGGGTGAGGGTGCCGGCCCCGCCGGCGGCGACCCAGGCGGCGAGCAGCCCGGTCAGCACGACAGCGCAGATGACCGGCCCCGCCACAGCCCGGAGGAGGTCACGTGCCCAGGTCCGGCCCGCCGGGTCCGGCGAGACCGGGGCCGCCATGGCGGTCACCGGACGGCCTCTGCCAGCGACGGCCGGGGCTGCCGGTGCGGATGAGCCTGCCGTGGCCCGCCCGGCAGCCGGCGGGCATGGAAGTGGCGCAACCGCAGGCTGTTGCCGACGACGATCAGCGAGCTGGCCGACATCGCGATCCCGGCGAACAGCGGGTTGAGGTAGCCGAGGGCGGCGAGCGGGATCGCGACCAGGTTGTAGCCGGACGCCCAGGCGAGGTTGCCACGGATCACGGCCATGGTGGCGCGGGCCAGCTCGATGGCCGACACAATGCTCAGCGGGTCACCGCCGACCAGGGTCAGGCCGGCGGCGCCGATGGCGGCGTCGGCGCCGGCTCCGACGGCCATGCCCTAGATCGGCCTGGGCCAGCGCGGCGGCGTCGTTCACCCCGTCGCCGACCAGGGCGACCGCCTCTCCCTCTGACTGCAGGCGGCGGACGGCTTCGACCTTGCCTTCCGGGCGGACCTCGGCGCGGACGTCGGTCGCCGGGATGCCGAGCTCGGCCGCGGCCGACCGGGCGGCGCGCGTCGTTGTCGCCGGTGAGCAGCACCGGCCGCAGGCCGAGGTCGCGGAGCGCAGGCCACGGCGTCGGCCGCGTGCGGCTTGAGCTGGTCGGCGACCACGATCGCGGCCCGCGCCTGGCCGTCCCAGCCGGCCAGGACCGCGGTCCGGCCCGCCTCCTCGGCAGCCCGCACAGCCTGCCGCAGCAGCGGGGGCACGGTAAGCGACAGCTCGGCGAACAGCCGCGGGCTGCCGACGGTGACTACGCGGCCGTCGACGGTGCCGCGCACTCCGGCGCCGGGCAGGGCGGCGAAGCCGGCCACCGGGGGCAGCGCGCCGAGGCGGGCGGCGGCGGCCCGCGCGATGGCCTGGCCGACCGGGTGCTCGGAGGCGTCCTCCACCGCCCCGGCGAGCCGGAGGGCTTGACCGACCGGGCCGCGGTCGGCGGCGCCGTCGGCCGCACCGGGCGCGGGAGCATCAGGGAGTTCGCCGGCCGGGATAATGTCCTGTACGGTCATGGTGCCGGTGGTCAGCGTGCCGGTCTTGTCCAGCGCCAGGCGGCGGATCCGGCCCGCCGACTCCAGCGCCTGGGCGGTCTTGACCAGGATGCCCAGCTCCGCGCCGCGGCCCACGGCAGCCAGCAGGGCGGTCGGCGTAGCCAGCCCGAGCGCGCACGGGCACGCGACCACCAGGACGGCGACTGCCGCGCTCCACGGCGGCCGCGGCGGGCAACCCCGTCCCCAGCCAGAACCCGAGGGTGGCGACGGCCAGGGCGATCACGCAGGGTACGAACACGGCGGCGATCCGGTCCGCCAGCCGCTGCGCGCTGGCCTTGGTGGCCTGCGCCTGGCTGACCAGCCGGGTGATCTGCGCGAGCAGCGTGCCGGACCCGACCTGGATGGCCCGCACCACCAGCCGCCCGCTCATGTTCACCGTGGCGCCGGTCACCGGGTCGCCCGGGCCGACCTCGGCCGGCATCGACTCGCCGGTAACCAGCGACGCGTCGACAGCCGAGCTTCCCTCGACCACCACCCCGTCGGTGGCGATCTTCTCCCCCGGGCGGACCACGAACAGGTCCCCCGCGGCGAGTTCGTCGACCGCGACCCGCCGCTCGGCACCGTCGCGGAGCACCGCGACCGTCTTGGCGCCCAGGGCGGCCAGCGCGGTCAGGGCCGACCCCGACCGGTCCCGGGCGCGGGCCTCCAGGTACCGTCCGGCTAGCACCGCCGTGGTCACCCCGGCGGCGGCCTCCAGGTACAGGGTCATTCCCGCTGGCCTGCCCGAAGGTGAAGGCGAACGACATCTTCATCCCGGTCATGCCCGCGCCGCCGAACAGCAGCGCGTACACCGACCAGCCGAACGACGCGCCGACCCCGAGGCTGACCAGCGTGTCCATCGTCGCGGCGCCGTGACCGAGCCCGTACCACGCGGCCCGGTGCAGCGGCCACGCCCCCCAGGTCGCGACCGGCGTGGCCAGCAGCAGGCTCACCCACTGCCAGCCGGGGAACTGCGCGGCCGGCACCATGGCCAGCACGATGACTGCTACGGCCAGCGGGGCGCAGACCGCGAGCCGCCGGGCCAGCGCCCGGGTCGCCGGGTCCGCGCCCGCCGCCTCATCCTGCGCCGGGGCGGCCGGCCGGGCAGCGGTGTAGCCGACCGACTCGATCACGCCGATGAGCTCGCCGATGCCACGCCCGCCGGCGCTGGCGAAGTAGGCCCGCCCGGTCGCGTAGTTGACGGTGGCGGCCACGCCGTCCAGCCGGTTGAGCCGCCGTTCGATCCGGGCGGCGCACGATCCGCAGGTCATCCCGCCGACGACAAGCTCGGCCTCGACGATCCCGGTGTCAGTGGTTCCGGTGTCGGTCACCTATGGCCGCCCCGCAGCCGGACCGCGGGCGGGACCTGCTGGCCGCCAGAGCCGCCCATGTTCATGCCGCCCATGTTCATGCCGCCCGTGTTCGTGCCGCCCATGCCTGGGAAGCTGACCTGGGAATGGGTGGTCGTCACCGGGCCCAGGTGAGATCCGGCCACGTGGGCACCCAGGAAGATCGCCGCGAGCAGGATCACGAACCCCACGAGCTTGGCCTCGCGGATCACCAGATCACCTCGCGAGCCGACTGGTCACCAGGGTAACGGAATGGTACCGGGGCGACACCGGCCGCCGCGAGGCACCGGCCAGAACATGAGCCAAATGTCATCTCGCCTCTCGGAGGACGGTCATCAGGGATACAACGTACTCTGGCCGCCGACCCGGGCGGGCGGCGGGCTATCATCATGATCGTGTCAACTCGCTCCCTTGCGGTCACGGGGATGACCTGCGACCACTGCGCCAGCGCCGTCCGCGCCGAGATCAGCAAGCTCCCCGGCATCACCGACGTCGACGTCGACGTCGACGTGGGCACCGTCCGCATCACCGGCGACCCGCTTCCCGGCGACGCTCCGCTGCGCGCAGCCATCGAGGAAGCCGGATACGAGTTCGCCGGCTAGGCCTCGGCCACCACCGCCCCCGGAGTCACCCGATGGCCCCGCGGCCACGGCACACCGACCGCCCGCGCCAGCGGAACATGGTCGCCTTCTGCGGCAACCGTCTGGTTTCCATTGGCTCGAAGCAATACCCTGACGGGGTTCCCTGAATACCCTCCCTGGGTTTATCGAATACCACTACGGGGTTTTCCCCGTCCCGCGGAGGCTGCTGAGCCTAGGCTATCTACCTGCAGGTTTCCTCCAATAAGCGGTTTAAAAGCCTTTCTTGCCGCTAACTCTTGAACCACGGGAACCCGGCCTTTAGTATTCTCCGTGGTATTCGGTATTCCCTGCTGGCCAGGAGTACTCTGGCGGGCCGGGTTCCTTGATAACTGTTTCCGGGATGACAGCGATCCGGGCATGGGCGTCCGGGCAGGCAAGCGAGGAGAACCGGATGAGCGAGATCGCCGCGGGAGCCCGTCCCGCGTGGCGGAGCGGGCTGGGCGCCCGAGCCGAGGTGGCCAGGGGAGCGCCGGATGCCAGGCGGGTGCTCCAGCTGGTGCTGGCTGGGATATGGCTGCTCGACGCCTTGCTGCAGTACCAGGCCTTCATGTTCTCCAAGGGGTTCACCCAGATGATAGGGGGGACGGCGTCCGGCAACCCGGGCGTCGTGGCCAGCCCGATCACCTGGAACGCTACTTTCGTCGCGCATCACGCCGTGCTGGTGAACTCGATCTTCGCGACGATCCAGCTGCTGCTTGCGATCGGGATCGCGTGGCGGCCGACGGTGCGGCTGGCGCTCGCCGCCTCGATCGCCTGGGCGCTCGGCGTGTGGTGGTTCGGCGAAGGGCTCGGGATGGTGCTGACCAGCAGCGCGAGCCCCGTCAACGGCGCCCCGGGCGCGGTGATCATCTACGTTCTGCTCGCGGTGTTGCTGTGGCCGGCCGACCGCGCCGGGAGGCCGGCGCCCTTCACCGCGGCGCGCGCCATAGGGGCCCCGGGCGCGCGGACGCTGTGGCTCGTGCTCTGGCTCAGCCTGGTCTACTTCGCGCTATTGCCGGGGAACCGGGCGCCGCAGGCGCTGAACGGCATGATCGCGGGCATGGAAAGCGGCGAGCCCGGCTGGCTCGCTGCCCTGGACCGGGGCGCCGCCTCGCTGGTGGCTCACCAGGGCCTGGCCGCCTCGATCGTGCTGGCCATCGCGCTGGTGATCATCGCCATCGGGGTGTACCTCCCGCCGCCGGCCGCCAAGGCCACCCTGGTCCTGGCCATCGTGGTGGCCGCGGTGATCTGGGTGTTCGGCGAGGCCTTCGGGACCATCTTGACCGGCGGGGGCACGGACCCGAACTCCGGGCTGCTGTTCATCCTGCTGGCGCTCACCTACTGGCCGGTCCGGGCCGCGGTCACGGCCCCGGCGCGCACCGCCCCGGCCCCGGCCGGTGCCGACGAAAGGACGGTCGGATCATGACTCCCGCCTGGATCCTGGACATCTTCGCCGCGGTCATGCTCGTGGTCGCGGCGGTGAGCGCGGTCCGCCTGGTCGCGGCGCGACCGTGGCAGCAGGGGGCACATGGGGCGGCCCTGGCCGACATCGACGTCGCGCACCTGCTCATGGCCATCGCGATGGCGGGCATGCTGGTCGCCAGCCTGCAGACCCTGCCCAACGGCACGTGGGAGGTCATCTTCGGCGTGATGACGGCGTGGTTTGCCTACCGGGTGACACGAGACGCGCAGCTCAGCGGCGTCCGGTCGCTGGCGGGCGGGCACTGCGCGCCGCACCTGATCCACGCCGGGGCGATGCTGTACATGTTCGTCGCGCTGACCGCCCCCGCAGCGCGCGGCTCGGGGATGAGCGGCATGGGCGGCATGAGCGGCATGGGAACCCTGGGCCTGCCGTTCCTGGCGTTCATCTTCGCGCTGCTGCTGATCGGATACAGCATCTGGGACCTGGACCAGCTCTCCGGCCCCGGCGCCAGCCGACACTATAGCCTCGCCGCCGCCCGTCCGGTGCCGTCCGGCGCCGTGCTGGCAGGCGTCGCGGCCATGTCCGGGGCCGGGCCGGGGTCCGCCGCCGCCCCGGCCGGCAGCCAACTCGGCCCCGCCGTGGCTGGCGGGTCGGCCGTGGCCAGCCAGGCCCTGCCCGCTGGTGCCGCCGGTGCCTGCGGCCCGGCGGACGGCACGGGCCGGGGCGTCCTCGCCCCCTGGGTGGCGACCAGTAACCGGATCGCGATGGGCGTCACCATGGCGTTCATGCTGCTGATCATGATCTAGGAGTACTTCGCGCCCAGCCGGCGGGACCGGCCTGGCTGCCATCTAGGGCTCGCGGGCTTCTGGTGTGTTGCGGACGGAGCGTTCCCGGAGACCGGGCAGGCGCCGCGCGGCGAAGGCGAAGCCGTTGTCGTGGTGCAGGACAGTAAGGTGGTCCGGTGGGACGGGGCGCGGGGATGAATCCGGGCTTTTCCCGGCCGACCGCGCCGCGCTGGGCGCGGCGGTTGGCGGGCCAGCCGTTGGCGGGCTGGGCGTTAGCGGGACGGGCGTTGGCGGGGCGGATCAGCTGCCGTCGCCGCCGGATGGGGAGTCGTGAACCTGACGCCGGTGCGCGGGCCGGGAGAACTTCCGCGCCGCCGGGGTGTCGCGGGACATCCCGTTCACCGGGGCGGCGGAAACGCCTCGTCGGCTGACCGGCGGCGGGGCGTCCGGTTTCGGGGCGTCCTGCTGCGGGGCGAATGGATGTCCGGGGTCCGGGGGATCACGTCGGTGATCTTGCGCAGGCCGCTGAACGCCGACGAGCGCGCCACCGCGATCACCCCCACGATCAGCGCGGCGATCCCGCCCGCCTCGATGGCCAGCATGCCCGTCGTGATCTGGACCCGGTCGCCGAACACGACGATCCCGAGCGCGATCCCGGCCAGCGGCTCGCCGGCCGCGATGGCGGGCAGCGAGGCGTGCAGCGGGGCGGCACTGAACGCGTTCTGCATCAGCCAGATGCCCAGGATGCCCGCGCCGACCAGGGCGTAAGCCGACCACGTGGTGAACAGCACGGTCCATGAGTTGCCCTGCAGGCCCTCCAGCGTCTGCCTGGTCAGCGCGTCCTGGATGCCGAACACCAGGCCGGCCGCGATGCCGGTCAGGGTGGCCCGGACCTGGCCCTGGCGGCGGTGCCCGATCACCACCGCGGCGAACGCGATGCCCGCGATGATGGCGGCGGCGTACCAGTGCGAGAACGAGCCGAACGACAGGCCGACGGGCGTGGTCGACCGGGACAGTGAGATCAGGGTGACGCCGCCGATGAGGATGAGGGCGCCGATCACCTCGGAGACCTTGACCTGCTGCCGGGAGATCGGGACGGCCAGCACCAGCGCCCAGATCAGGTAGGTGGTCAGCAACGGCTCCACCACGGTCAGCTCAAGATGGTCGATGGACCAGGCCACCAGCAGATAGCCCGCGATCATGCAGGCGATGCCGAGCAGCCAGCGGGGCTGGCGCAGCAGGTCGGTCAGGATGCGCAGGCGGAGGAACCGCGACTCGGGCTCCTGCTCAGCGGAGTACTGCTGCAGGACGAACCCGACGCCGAGCAACACCGCAGCCAGGAGGGCGGTCGCGTAGTCCACATCCAGGTCCACAGTGCTCCGTCTTTGTCTTCACCAGACGCACATGTTGTTTTTATGAAGGGCACATGGCGCGGTTATCAATCACAACGTGCAGTACTGACGGCTAGTTTCTGCGTCACCCTGGGCGCTTCGATCGTACGCTAGCCCTCTCCCCTGCTACTGCCACCACCCCGGGCGGGTGAACATCATAACGGGGCCGCCGGAGTGATTGGCATCAATCCGTTACCTGCGGGCCTGCCGGTTATCGTGCTCTCCGGGTACGGGCAGGCCAGCCGTGCCCGACGGCTGGTGGTCTAGGGGACGGTGAGGCCGGGGTAGACGCGGCGGGCGTTGGCGGACAGGACGGCGGCGAGGGTGTCGTCGGGGAGGCCGAGCGCGGCGACGGCGCGGGCGTTGCGGGCCACGCCGGGGACGCCGGGCCAGTCGGTGCCGAAGATCCACTTGGCGGCCAAGGCGGGCAGGTCGAAGCCGGCGTAGTAGTCGGGCAGCCGCTTGGGCGGCAGGCCGGCCAGGTCGATCCAGACGTTGTCCCGGGCCAGGGCCATCCGGGCGGCGTCGGCGTACCAGTGGCCGCGGCCGCCGTGGGCCAGCACGAACGGGACGCCGGGGTAGGCGGCGGCGATCGTGTCCATCAGCTTCGGATCCCCCGCCTCGGCCTGCGAGCCGGGGAAGATGCTCGGCCCGGTGTGCACGATGACCGGCACGCCGCGCTCGGCGCACAGGTCGTAGACCGGGTACATGTCGTCGCGGTCGACCCGGAAGGCGCCGTGCACGGGGTGCACCTTGACCGCGACGGCGCCGAGGTTCAGCTGGCGTTCGGCCTCGGCGGCGGGCGGGTGGTGCAGGAGCGGGTTCACGTTGGCCACCAGGCGGTACCGCTCGGGGTTTTGCGCGATGAGCGGCAGCAGGTCCTCGATGGGCTGGATGCCGGTCGCGCCGCGGGCTGTACTCGGCGAACAGCAGCGCGGCGTCCACGCCCTCGGCGTCGAGCAGCGCGTCCAGCCGGGCCGGGTCCGGATCGCCGTCGGCGTCGAACACCGTCTGCCATCTGGAGTCCTGGCTGTAGTCGACCGCCCACTGCATCCAGGAGGACGACACGGTGCTCAGCCGGGGCACGTGCATGTGGGCGTCGACCACCGCCAGGCCGTCGATCACCGGCTTCGGGGTTCCAGACGCCGCAGCCCGGCCCGGTACCGGCGGGCGGATGCGATATACGTCTTGACCGCGCCCTCCACCCAGTCACCGGGCACGTCGGTCTTCTTGATCGTGGCCGGGACGCCGGCGGCCAGGGCGCGCGGCGGCACCTCGAAGCCCTCGGGGATCAGCGCGGCGGCGGCCACGATCGCGCCGGTCCCGACGCGGGCCCGGTTCAAGGTGATCGACCCGGATCCGATCAGGCACCGGTCGGCGACCACGCAGCCTTCCAGGTGCGCGTTGTGCCCGACCACGCAATCGGCCCCGATCAGCGTCGGCCAGTCGTGCGTGCAGTGCACGACGGTCCCGTCCTGCACCGAGGTCCGCGCGCCGATCTCGATCCGGCCGTGGTCGCCGCGCAGCACCGCGCCGGGCCACACCGAAGCCTCCGGGCCGATCCGCACCCGGCCGATGACCACGGCGTCGGGATGGACGTACGCGGCCTCATCGATGTCAGGCTCGACGTCGCCCAGGGCGTAGATCGGCACCAGCAAACCCTACCGTGCGGTCTCGGCCTCCAGGTCGAGGACACCGAAGCGGTGCTGGTCCCACAGGTGCAGCGACGCCTTCTCCGGGTAGCTGGCCACGTCCGGCGGGTCGTCGTAGATGCGGGTCATCCGGCTGCCCGGCGAGTAGAGCGGCCAGCCGGGGTCGCCGTCGGTGGCGAACGCCGCCCACTGCGCGCGCATCAGGTCGCCGAGGGCCACGGCGGCCGCGGGCGGCTCGGGACCGAACAGCATCTGGCCGAGAGACTGGTAGTCGCCGAACACCAGCGGCACGTCGATCGCGTGGCAGGCGCCCAGGTCGGCTTGGGAGGCCGGGTAGCGGAACTCGTACAGGAAGGTCCGGCCGCCGGAGGCGGCGTGCGCCTGGGCCAGGTGCAGGGTGGGCATCCGGAACAGCCAGTCGGCTGTGGACCAGCTCGAACAGCGTCTCCGGGTCCGCGTCCGGGTAGGCGGCACGGTAGGACGCCTCGCCGCCCGCGGGCGTGCTGGGGCCGAGCCCGGCCAGCGCTTCGCTGGCCAGTTCGGCGCTCACCTTCCCGCGGAGCCCGTAGACCTGCATGAACAGCCGGTACTCGTCGCGGGTGTGCCCGGTGATCAGGTCGACGTGCCGGGCCGCCCCGGCGGCCACCGCCCGCCACGGCGCGGCGGGCAGCACCTCGCCGTCGACCACCGGCGAGAACGGCGTGGGGGTGAACGCGACCGGTCCCCAGCGCCCGAAGTGATCGCCGGGCCGCACCGCGTCGGCGGCGGCGGTCAGCCGGGCCGGGTCGGCGGTCCGGAACGCCTCCGCGGTGGCGGGCAGCCCGGCCCGGGCGGCGATCGCCGCGGTGATGTCGGAGGCCAGCGCGGGCGAGAAGAACGTACCGGGCACGCTCTGCGCGATGGCCCGGCGGAACAGGCCGGCCGCGTCCGGCATGACCAGCAGGGCCGCGATCGCGCCGGCCCCGGCCGACTCGCCGAAGACGGTCACCCGGTCCGGGTCGCCGCCGAACGCGGCGATGTTCTCCCGGACCCAGCGCAGCGCCGCGACCTGGTCCAGCAGCCCGCGGTTGGCCGGCACGCCGGGCAGCTGGGCGTAGCCCTCCACGCCGACCCGGTGGTTGAAGGTGACCAGGACGACGTTCTGCGGCGGGCCAGCGGCGTGCCGTCGTAGCCGGGCAGGCTGGACGAGCCCGCCCGGTACGCGCCGCCGTAGATCCACACCATGACCGGCAATCCGGCCGCGCCCGGGTCGGGCGTGAACACGTTGACGGTCAGCCAGTCGTCCGGGTCGGTGCCCGGCGCGGCCGGGGGCGCCGGCGTCACCGCGTAGGCGGACTGCGGCGGCGGCGGGCCGAACACCGCCGCGTCCCGCACCCCGTCCCAGTTCCGTGCCGGGCGCGGCGCGGCGAACCGCAGGTCGCCGACGTGGCGGCTCGGCGAACGGGATGCCCAGGAAGACGGCGATGCCTGCTGCGTCGTGGCCTGCTGCGTCGTGGCCTGCTGCGTCCCGGCCTGCTGCGTCACGGCCTGCTGCGTCACGGCGGCCGCGGACCAGGCCGCTGGCGGTCCGGACGACGGGCTCGGTTACGTCCATGCACGCACCCCTTGTCCGGCGGGCCTCGAGCCGGGCCGGATTTTTGCCCGTATGGACCCGTATCGCCGCCAGGAGCGACGTTACGCCACGGGGTCGAGCAGCACGACGGGAATCTCGCGGGGCGCGCCGGGCTAGCTCGCGACCGCGGACAGGGGCCAGCCGAAGAAACCGTCGAGGACCACCGTCGCGTCGGCCGTGCGCGGCGGGTCGATCGCCGTGTAGGTGGTGATGAACGTGTCGCTCTCGTGGTGCACGACGGCGGGCCTGGGCGTGGCGACCTGGTTGCCGTCCGGCCAATCCTTCGCGCGTGTCCCGGCTGGTCGCCCGGCCGCGGCGGGACAGCCCGCTGCAGACCCTCACCGAACGTGAGCTGGCCGTGCTGGCGCTGATGGCCGAGGGCCGGTCCAACCACCCTGGGCAGTTAGCCGCGGCCCCGGCCGCGGTCCGGGGTTAGAGTCGACCGCATGGCGCAGCGCACCCGGTTCGAAGGCGATCTGGAGCAGGACGAGGACTACGAGGGCGTGCGCTTCGCCGACGCCACGTTCGACGCGGCCGCCGCGGGCGGCTGCCACTTCCTGGACTGCGAGTTCGCTGGCGTGTCGTTCGCCGGCAGCCGGCTGCGCAAGAGCCGGTTCACCGACGTGGCGCTGCGGGACACCCGGTTCGTGGCCACCGACCTGGCCGAAACCGGCTGGCAGGACACGACCCTGGCCGGCTGCGCGCTGGCCGGGGTGCAGGCCTTCTCGGCCGCGCTGCGCCGGGTCACGTTCCGCGACGGCAAGCTCGACTCGGTGAACTTCCGCACCGCCGTGCTCACCGACGTGGCCTTCGAGGACTGCGTGCTGCGCGACGTGGACTTCGGCAGCGCCACCCTGCTGCGGGTCAGCTTCGCCGGGTGCACCCTGACCGGCGCGGACTTCACGAAGGCGACCTGCACCGAGGTGGACCTGCGGGGCGCCCAGCTCGGCATCACGGACGGGTACGAGTCGCTGCGCGGCGTCACCATCGACAGCGTGCAGCTCGTGGCCCTGGCCCCGTACCTGGCCCGCCACCTCGGCATCATCGTGGACGGCTGACGTGGAGTACTACCAGCACGATCTCGCCCTGGTACACGCCCGCGGTTACGGCCAGCACGCTGACCGCTGCGCGCCCGGCCTGCTGGACCTGCTGGCCCCGGTGCGGGGCGGGCTCGTGCTCGAGGTCGGCTGCGGGGCCGGGGCGCTGACCCGGCACCTGCTGACCGCCGGGCACCGGGTCATCGCGACCGACGCGTCGGCCGCGATGGTCGAGCTGGCCCGGGCGGCGCTGGGCACGGAGGCGGACGTGCGCCGGCTGGCGCTGCCCGATGATCCGATGCCGGCCGCGGACGCGATCGTCTCGGTCGGTCACGTGATCAGCTACCTGCCCGACCCCGCGGCCGTGGACCGGGCCCTGGTCGCCATGGCCCGGGCGCTGCGGCCGGGCGGGGTGCTGGCCATCGACATCTGCGACCTGGAGTTCGGCCGGGTCCGCGCGGGCCAGGATAACTTCGGCCGGGTCGGGCCGGACTGGGCCGTCATCACCGAGTTCTCGACCCCAGCGCCGGACGTGTTCGTCCGGGACATCACCACGTTCGTGCCCGACGGGGCCGGCGCGTGGCGGCGCGGCAGCGAGCGCCACGAGAACGTGCTGGTTGACACGTCCCTGATCCCGGCGCTGCTGGCTTCGCACGGCGTGACCGCCACGGTGCGGACGTCGTTCGGCGCGGCGGAGCTGCCGCCCGGGATGCGCGCCGTGACCGGGGTCAGAAACTGACCTGGTGCCAGGTCGCTCCGGCGTCGTCGGTGAGCATCAGCTGCCCGGGCACCCCGCGATGCCGATTATGGCCGGCGCCGCCAGCACGCCGACCCAACGAGACGTCAGCATTCCCACCATCTCCTCGCCGCTAAGCACTGAGACGCTGCGGCGGCGGTTCGGCTGGGGCTGGGTCTAGCTGATCGCTCGCACGGCGTGGGCGAAGGCTTCGCTGCGGTCGCGGTAGTCGCGGAACCGCCCGAAGCTCGGCGCGGCCGGGGACAGCAGCACCACCCCGTCGGGCCGGGCCCACCGGAAGCCCGCGGCCACGGCCTCGTCCAGGCCCGGGCAGTCGGTCACCTCTATGCCTGCTGCGGATTTTTCGATCGCGGCGCGAATCCGGGGTCCGCTGTCCGGCAGGGTCAGGACCAGGGTCGGCGCGTCCCGGGCCAGCACGCCCGCGGCGAGCGGGGCGTAGTCGATGCCCCGGTCGTGGCCGCCGACGATGAGCGCGATCCTCCTGCCGGGGAACGCGTCCAGTGCGGCCAGGGTGGGCAGCACGTTGGTGGACAGGCTGTCGTCGACGAAGGTGACCCCGGCGACCGTCCCGATCGGCGCGAGCCGGCTGGGCAGCCCATGGTAGCCGGACGCCGCGGCGCGCAGCGTTTTGTCGTCGCTGGCCCCGGGCACGCCGAGGGCGGCCAGGCACCGGCGGGCGATCAGCGCGTTGCGCCGGTTGTGCCGGCCGAGCAGCCCGAGCGGCGCCATCCAGTCCGCGTCCGGATCATCGTCCTGCGACACCCATTCGACCCGCGGCCCGAGCTGTTTTTCGCGCTGTCTGAGCAGGTCGCTGTCGCCGTTGGCCACGGTCAGGTCGGCCCCGGGCTGGGTGCACATGGACAGCTTGTCCCGGTAGTACTGCTCCACTCCCCCGTGCCAGTCCAGGTGGTCCGGGTGCAGCGAGGTGACCGCGGTCACCGGCGGCGTGCACGGCAGGTCGGTGGCCTGGTAGCTGGACACCTCGATGACCCAGTAGTCGAAGTCGGTTTTCTCGGCGGGGTCATAAGGCACGACGCCGATGTTGCCGCCGACCAGGCACCGGTAGCCCAGCCCGGTGAGCAGGTGCCCGGTGACCGACGCGGTGGTGCTCTTGCCCTTGGTGCCGGTCACGCACAGGACCCTTCGCAGGTCCTGTTCGGCGAGCCACAGACCCAGGCCGCCGACCACCGAGATGCCCAGCCCGTTCAGGCGGGCCACCTCGGGCCGGTACCGGCTCAGGCCCGGCGTCTTGACCACCACGTCGCACCGTTCCAGGGCGGCCAGCCCGCCGTCGCCGGTGGCGAGCACGTCCGGGTCGCCCGGGTGGTCGTCGACCAGGACGGGCTCGACCCCGAGGGCCCGCAGCTTGCGCAGGTTGGCGTGGCCCTCGCGGCCCAGGCCCCAGACGCCGACCCGGGCGCCGGGCAGGTCGGACCAGGAGAGTTTCGGGCGGGGATCGGTCATCGGTACCCGGCCGGGATGAAGTTCCTGGCCGACTGGCCGCAGCATGGCGGCGGCGTCCGCGTCCGTCGGCGCGTCGGGCCAGCTGGCGACCTCGGCGGCCAGCTCCTGGAGCAGGCGGCTTGCGGCCCGGTCGTCGCGGCGCGCGGCCAGCAGGACCGCGGCCCGGCACTCGTTGACCTCGCCGACGCACTCGAACGGCTTGGCGCCCGCGCCCAGCAGGGCCCGGAACTTGGCGGCCAGCTCCGGGTCGTCCAGCGGCTCGCCGGTCTGGATGAAGATCCGCCGCAGCGCCTCGGCGGGCATGAACGGCGCCAGGATCAGGTCGATGAAGCAGCACTTGTCGCACTGGCCGCACCAGTGATCCAGGCGGCGGGCCGGGTCGGTGTAGAACGCCTTGTTGCAGCTCCGGAACGACCCGTGGTACGCCTCGAGACCCGCGAACTCCCGGCCCACCCACAGCTCGGTCCGGTCCCGCAGCCAGGAGAAGTAATCCGGGCCGCCCGCCAGTACACCGCGGAACGCGGCCTCGAAGTCGGCGCTCTTGGAGTACTGGTGGTTCACCGGGCGGCCCTGGTACTGCAGCGTCGGGATGGACGCCGACCACTCGTTGGACATGACGACCGCGTGCCGGTCCTCGAGCACCGCGGCGAGCACCGCGATCGCGGACAAGATCCCGGTCACCGGCACGTGACCGTTGAGGAAGCCCAGCTCGGCCGAGCGCAGCAGCTGCGGGTCGATCTCCCGCTCGGCCCGCACTACCGGCAGCCCGGTGACCGCGGCGGGCTCCTCGATCGCCGCGAACCGGTCGGCCGGCCTGCTCACCACGAACAGCGCGGCGTCGGCCAGCCGCCGGACCCGCTCCACGACCACGATCGAGTCGATCCCGCCGCCGAACGGGACGAGGGCTCTTTTGTGGTGTCGTCGGCTCCCGCTGGCCGGAAGTCCGGGCGTCGGCCCGGTGTGCCTCGATGCGCAGCGGGGTCAGGTCCAAGGTGTTGCGGTAGGCGAACTCACCGAGGCCCTGGAGGTAGAACTCGCGCAGGAAGGCCAGCTCGGCGTCGGTCAGCGCGGTCGGGCCCAGGTCGATGACCGGCGGCGCCGCGGTCTTGTAGTAGGACACGCCCGCCAGCAGGAACACCAGCCGCGCGGCGGCCCGGGCCGCGTCGGTATGCCAGCGCGGGCCGGGAGCCAGCGTGACGCGTTCGGTGAACTCCCGCCCGTCCAGCGAATACCCGCAGGTCAGGGTGCCGAGCTGCTCGTCCACGGCCCAGTTCCCGTACCGGAACACGCTCCCGCGAGCCGATGGTTGCTGCAACCTGCTGGATACAGACATCGTGAATGAATTCCCCAACCGTCCGGCCAGTCCAGCGCGCCGCCTCGTGATCGAGGCGGCCTACCCGCTCGGACATCTCGGCTAAGGGTATCGGC
>CAWKIB010000036.1:0-91384 GCA_963849595.1 uncultured Actinomycetes bacterium | reverse complement strand
CAGGACTCGTGGATGAGCAGGCCGCGGATGTTGCGGCCGTCCAGCATGTCCCGGTAGCCCTGGTTGACCTCGTCGAGTGAGTAGCGGTTCGTGACCAGCTCGTCGAGCTTGAGCTGCCCCGCCTGGTACAGCTCGAGCAGCCGCGGGATCGTGTCGAACGGGTTGCCGCTGCCGAACAGCGCGCCCTGGATCCGCTTCTCGAACAAGGTGAGCTCGAACGACGGTATCTGGATGGTCTTCTTGCCCGGGCCGGCCAGCCCGGTGATCACGACCGTGCCGCGCTTGCGGACCGCGGCGAACGCCGCCGAGATGACCTCCTCGGTCACCACGCCCACGGTGATCAGCGCCTGATCCGCGCCGACGCCCCGGGTCACCTCAGAAACAGAGCTCGGCCGCCTCTTCCGCGGAAGCCGCGACGTGCGTGGCGCCGAACTCCATCGCGTTCTCCCGCTTGAACTCCAGCGGGTCGACCGCGATGACATTGCGCGCGCCCGCGAACGCCGCGCCCTGGACCGCGTTGATCCCGACGCCGCCGATCCCGTAGATCACGGTCGTGTCGCCGGGCCGCACCGCGCCCGCGTTCACCGCGGTCCCCCACCCGGTCGGCACCCCGCAGCCGACCAGCGCCACCGTCTCCAGCGGCAGGTCGTCGTCGATCTTGACGCAGGAGTGCTCGGACACCACCGACCGCTGCGAGAACGTGCCGAGCAGGCACATCTGGCCGAAGTCCTCGCCGTCGGCGTGGAACCGGAACGTCCCGTCCGGCAGGCAGTTGTCCACGAACAGCGCGCCCATGTCACACAGGTTGGTCATGCCGCTGGCGCAGAACCGGCAGTGCCCGCAGGTCGGCAGGAACGAGCAGACCACGTGGTCGCCGGGCTTGAGCCGGCTCACCCCGGCGCCGACCTCCTCGACGATCCCGGCGCCCTCGTGCCCGCCCACGATCGGGTAGCGGACCGGGATGTCGCCGGTGCGCAGGTGGTCATCGGAGTGGCACAGGCCCGCCGCCACGAACCGGATCAGCACCTCGCCGTCCTTGGGCGGGTCGAGCTCCAGCTCGATGATCTCCCAGTCCTTGCCCATGTCCCTGAGCACCGCTGCCCTGGTCTTCATGGAAACCTCCCGCGTCACGTCCGCCTGCCATCATCCGCCGCCGCGACCCCCGCGGTCCATGTGGCCGGCCCCAAGAGAAAAAGATCAAATTCATTTATCCGAACGGACCGTCGTGCGTGCTACCGCCACAGGCTGTCGAGCATGAGCAGCGTACGCGCCCGCAACCCGATGACCTCCCGCACCTGGCCTTCGTCGTAGCGGCCCAGCATCTTAAGAATTGCCGTGATCCGCGGAACAGCAGCCGTGCCATCTCTCTGAACGGCACGATCAGGAATACCGCGAGACAGAAGTACAGTGCCACCGCCGCCCGGGGCAGGAGAAGCCCGATCGCGATCGCGATCACATAGCCGATGGTGGCGGGCAGAAGTTTTCGTTGTGCGGTGTGCAGATCCTGGCCCTCTTCTTGCGGCGAGTACAGTGCTCGCGCCGGGCATACGCATCCAGGGCAGCGGCGAGGAGGCGGATGGCCAGCAGTGTCAGCCCGTAGATGGTGATGGCCACGCGTTCGTCGGCTGTGACGTGCAGAGCGTCGGTGACGAGCTTGGTCGGGAACGGCAGGAACGCCACCACGAGCAACAACACCAAGTTGAGTTGCAGGAAGATCGGATCTGACCGGGTGAGCCGGTCGGTCAGCGCCGTGTGGACGAGCCACGTACCGCCGATCGTCAGGAAGCTGACGACGTACGCCAGGTAGCCGGGCCAGGCACGAAGCACCTGCTGGAGCAAGGTGCCCGGAGGCTGGACCACGATGTCCAGTACGAGCAGCGTGGCGGCGATGGCGAGCACGCCGTCGCTGAATGCCGCCAGCCGATCGGTACCGAGAGACCGGCGTCCGCGGGGTGTGTCTTGGTCAGCTGACATGGCCGCCCTCTCCGGACACCCCCTCATCGGGCCGTTTCCCGCCAGCCTGACTTGACCAGGCCCGTTGAGGACCATCCGTACCGGGTGATAGCGACAAGGGATATCCGTTCGGGTGCCGCTTCCCCCGCGAATCATCCTCCAGGGGTGACGGCCTTTCCCGTCGTTCGCCGGAGACTTGTGGTCGTGGCGCTCCGCGGATGCCGGGGCCAGAAGGGAGACAAGCTATGAGCATCGGCCCGGTGGAATATTTGATTCTCGGCTTCCCCGGTAACAAGTTCTCCGGTCAGATCGTGCCGGAGCTCGCCAAGCTCATCGACGGCGGACTGATCAGGATCATCGACCTCACCTTTATCAGCAAAGATGCCGCCGGCGTGTGTGACGGTGGTCGAGTACGACGCTGTCGAGGAGTTGGCGGCGTTCGCCGGGCTCGACGCCGAGGTGGGCGGGATTCTCAGCGACGAAGACATCGCTTACGCCGCTTCGAGCCTCGAGCCGAACTCCTCAGCAGCGCTGCTCGTCTGGGAGGACACCTGGGCGGGCCCGTTCGCGGCGGCAGTGCGCGATGCAGACGGGGTAATCCTCGAAGGCGCGCGGATCCCGCGCGAGATCATCGAACAGGCCATGGGCGCCTTGGCCGACGCCCTCGACTGAGATCGGCAAGCCCGCACCATCCGCGCCGAATGGCCCTCCGCCGGCGGCGCCAAGACAACAGGAGGCGATTGACATGCCGTTGCGACGACGCCGACCCATTGCACGAGTGGCGACCACCGCGGTCGTGGCCGGGACCGCAGCCCACATGGGAGCCAAGTCCGCGCAGAGGAGCGCCGAGGCCGCCCAGGCCGAGGCTGCCCCGCCTGACCTTGCTCCAGCGGATGAACCCGCCGCACCCGAAGCCGCCGCCCCCGAAGCCGCCGAGAGCGCGCAGATCGAAGAGCTCAAGCAGCTTGCCGCCCTCAAGGACCAGGGCATCCTCACCGAGGAGGAGTTCTCCGCCAAGAAGGCACAGATCCTGGGGCTCTGACCGCACAGCTGGGGGTGACGGGAGGCCTCCCCAGGCCTCCCCGGGCAAACCGGGCTCAGGGCAAACCGGTCAGGCGCGCTGGCCGGTGAGGACCTCGGCCGCGCGCTTGGACCGGGCCGAGGGCGACATGAAGTACCGCGCGCCCACGTAGTACACGACGGCGGCGAAGACGAAGCCCACGATCCACGCGATGTCCGCGCCGCCGAGGGCTTTGGCCGCTGCGCCGACGATCCACGCGTTGTTCATGAACGGCCACTCGACCAGGACCGTCAGCCCGTACACGATCAGCGCGAACCAGTTGACCTTCCCGTACTTGCCATTCACCTTGAACAGCTCGGGTATGTCGTAGTTCCCGTGCCGGATCACGTAGAAGTCGGTCAGGTTGATCGCGGTCCACGGCACGAGCAGGTAGAGCGTGAAGACCAGGAAGTTGGTCAGGTCGGTGATGAAGTTGCTGCTCGCCTTGATCGCGATCAGGGTGCCGATGATCGCGACCACGGTGGTGGCGATGAGCCGGGCCGGCCGGCCGGTGGTCTTGGACGCGAGCTTGCCGGACGGCGAGATGATCGCCATGAACGTGAGGTACGGCCCGTAGAGGTTGCCGAAGTTCCCGGAGCCGACGCCCAGGATGATGATGATCAGGAACAGCCACTTGGCGGACAGCAGGCCGGCCAGGTAGTCGGGGGCGTTCCCGGTCACCGCCTTTTCGGCCACCACCGCCGCGATGGCTCCGATGCACATGGGCAGGGACGCGCCGACCACCGACCCGATGTAGGTGTAGGCTGAAGGTCTTCACGGCGGGGGTGTTCTCCGGCATGTAGCGCGAGTAGTCCGAGACGTACGGCGCCCAGGTGACCTGCCAGGCGACGAACACCGAGATGGCCAGCAAGATGTTGCCCGCGGAGTTGTCCCCGGCGGGCATGTGCGCGGGCAGGATGGTCAGCAGCTTGATCAAGATGGCGACGAAGATCCCGGTCGACAGGCAGGTGACGATCCTGTTGTAGGAGTGGAACATGTCGTAGCCGAAGAACGTGATGAGCAGCACGAAGGCGTTGATGATGATGATGCCCTCGGCCGTGGTCACGTGCAGCAGGCTGGCTACCGCCTGCCCGCCCAGGATCGCGCTGGAGGTGAAGTAGCCGATGTACATCAGGACCACGATGATGTTCGGCAGCGCGGTCCCGTACATCCCGAACTGGGCCCGGGACTGCATCATCTGCGGCAGGCCGAGGCGGGGGCCCTGGACCGAGTGCAGCGCCATGTACAGCCCGCCGGCCGCGTTCCCCACGACGATCGCGAAGATCGCCCAGGGCAGGCTGAGGCCGAAGACGATGGCCAGGACGCCGACGGAGACCGCGAGGATCTGCACGTTGCTGGCCGCCCAGAACGTGAACAGCGTGTAGGGCTTGCCGTGGCGCTCATCCGGCGGGATGTAGTCGATCCCGTGGCGCTCCAGGATCAGCGGTTCTTCGTGCGCTCTTGTCGCTTCCAGGTCAGATGCAGAGTGCTCATGGCATCTCCTCGTTACCGCTGGCCCAGGGACGGTACAGGCCTGGCATTATCGTCACTATCCCGGTTCCGGCCGGGCCAGCGATATGGCACTAGTTGCCGAAGAATGGCCAGGGTTGCTGGCAGGAGCCGCCAATGAAGCGGCCAGCGGCACGTGCATACGACTGCAGTCGGGTAGCCGGGCGACCCCGGCACCGTCCCACCCTGCCTGGAGGCTTGCCATGACTGTCGAGTTCGGCTTGGCTCTGGAGAACTTCACCCCGGAGACGAAGGTCCCGGACATGGACGCCGTGTGCGCGTACTCGATCACCGCCGAGGAACTCGGCTTCGCGTCGGTCTGGGCCTGGGACCACCTGTTCCTCGGGGCCCGGCGGCCGTTCCCGTTCCTGGAGGCGCTGACCACGCTGAGCATGGTCGCCGCGCGGACCAGCCGGATCATGCTCGGCACCGGCATCCTGGTCCTCCCGATCCGCGAGCCGGCCATCCTGGCCAAGACCGCGGCGACCATCCAGCTGGGCAGCAAAGGCCGCCTGATGCTCGGCGTCGCGGCCGGCTGGTACGAGCGGGAGTTCCACGCCACCGCGGTGCCGTTCGCCCAGCGGGGCCAGATCTTCGAGCGCAACCTGGACATGCTGTACCGGCTGTGGGACGAGGACGACGTGAGCGGCGAATGGGACGGCCGGGTCCTGTCGCACGTGCGGATGCTGCCCCGGCCGCGCCCGCGCCCGCAGGTCCTCATCGGCGGGTACGTGGACCGGGTGCTGCGCCGGGTGGGCACCCGCTCGGACGGCTGGGTGACCTACTTCTACACCCCGCCCTCGATCGCCGGGGCGTGGACCAGGATCCGCGGCTTACGCCGAGGACGCCGGCCGCGACCCGGAGCAGCTCAACCTGGTCGCGCAGGTCCCGCTGTGCATCGGTGACTCCTACGAGCAGGCCACCCAAAAGGCGAAGGAGTACGTCGGCGACTACTTCGACGTGCCGGCCTGGAGCGAGGCCACGCCGGAATCGGCGGTCCGCGGCACCCCCGAGCAGTGCGCCGAGCAGATCGCCGCCTACCTCGAGGCCGGGGTCAAGCACCTGGTGTTCTGCCCGTACAACTACGAGCTCGAGCAGGTGCAGCGGCTGGCCATCGAGGTCCTGCCGAAGCTTGGCACCAGGGTGGCCGACTGATGGAGCACGTGGCCGTGCTCCCGAAGATGAACAGGGCGCGAGGCCTCCGGGCGACCGTCGGTGGACAAGCGGATGACCGCCGAGGCGGCCGTGCAGCTCATCCACGACGGCGACCACGTCGCGATCGGCGGCACGCTGTACTCGCGGACGCCGATGGCGCTGGTCTTCGCCCTGCTCAAAAGGCGGCGCCGGCACCTGACCGTGTCCCGCCCGCTGGCCTGCTACGAGATCGAGCTCTTCCTGTCCACCGGCGCGCTCGACCGGATCGTCTCCAGCTGGGTCGGCATCGGCCTGCCCTGGGGGCTGGCCCCGATCTTCCGGCACTACGTCGAGCGCGGCGAGGTCGCCTACGACGAGTGGAGCCACCTGGCCATGGGGCTGCGCTACAAGGCCGGCGCGATGGGCGTGCCGTTCCTGCCCACCCTGACCATGCTCGGCTCGGACCTGGCCACCCGGCTGGACCTGCAGACCGTCACCTGCCCGTACACCGGGGAGCGGCTGGCCGCGGTGCCGGCCCTCAACCCCGACGTGGCCCTCATCCACGCCCACCGGGCCGACATGCTCGGCAACGTGCAGGTCGACGGGTACCAGCACATGGACGTCGACATGGCCCGGGCCGCCCGCACGGTGATCGTCAGCGCCGAGCAGATCGTCAGCCCCGACGAGATCGCCGAACGCCCGGACCGCACCATGCTGCCGCACTTCGCCGTCGATGCCGTGGTGGCCGCCCCGCACGGGGCGTACCCGCACGAGTGCTACGGTCGCTACGGGCCCGACCTGCGGCACTTCGACGCCTACGCCGCCGCGGCCAAGCAGGACGGCCCGGCCGCGGGCCTGCGCTACGTGCAGGAGAACGCGGACGCTAGCTTCGCCGACTTCCTCAAAACGGCCGGCCCGGACCGCCTAGCCGCCCTGGCCGCCGACGCGGAGGAGCTGACCCCCCGATGAGCGATGTCACCGGCGAGGAGCTGATGGCGATCACCGCCAGCCGGCTGCTGGCCGACCACAAGGTGGTCTTCGCCGGCGTGGGCATGCCGCTGCTGGCCTCCGCGGTGGCCCGGCACCGGCACGCGCCGCACCTGACCATCGTGCTGGAGGGCGGCATCATCGGGACCACGCTGCTGCCGGGCAAGCTGCCGATCTCCACCAACGAGATGCGCGCCGCCTACGGAGCGCAGATGCTGACCGACATCACCGACATCTTCCTGTACGCCCAGCGGGGCTACTTCGACTACGGCTTCCTCGGCGCCGCCCAGGTCGACATGTACGGGAACATCAACACCAGCGTGATCGGCACCATGGAACGACCAAAGGTCCGGCTGCCGGGCAGCGGCGGCGCGAACGACATCATCTCGCTGTGCAACGAGGTGCTGATCGTGACCCAGCACGAGCCGCGGCGGTTCGTGGAGCGGGTCGACTTCATCACCAGCCCCGGCTACCTGTCCGGCGGGGACAGCCGGGCCCGGGCCGGGCTGCTCACCGGAAGGCTCGGCGCCGTGGTCACCGACCTGGCCCTGCTCGACTTCGACCCGGCCAGCCGCCGGATGCGGCTGTGCGCGCTGCAGCCGGGCGTGAGCGTCAGCCAGGTCCGCGCGCAGACCGGCTTCGAGCTGCTGCTCGGCGACGACATCACCGAGCTCGCCCCGCCGACGCCGGAGGAGATCGTCATCTACCGCGAGCTGCGCGACGGCCCGGCCGCGGGCGTAGCCGTCGCGGCCCAGCCGGACCGAGTCGCCGCCAGGAGCCCGCATGAGCGCCCGCCCCGCCCGGGTCGGGCTGATGATCCCGTCCTCCAACACCATGATGGAGGTGGACTTCACCCGCGACCTGCCGCCCGGCCACGCCCTGCACACGGCGCGGATGTACATGGAGGACACCACCCCGGCGGGCGAGAACCGGATGCTGGATGAGTTCGCGCTGCCCGCCGCGCGCGACCTGGGCACCGCCCGGCCCGACGTGGTGGTGTTCGGCTGCACCAGCGCCGGGGCGCTGCGCGGCAACGACTACGACGCCGAGCTGTGCCAGCGGATCAGCGAGCTGACCCACGCGCCGGTCGTGTCCACCATCGGCGCGGTCCGGACCGCGATCGAGGCGTCCGGCGCGGCCAGCATCGGCGTGATCACCCCGTACGTCGACGAGCTGAACGAGAAGATCAAGGCCAGCATCGCAGGACGACGGGATCGACGTGGCCGGCATCACCGGGCTCGGCATCACCGACAACTTCCAGATCGCCGAGGTCGCACCAGACGAGATCGTGGCCTTCGCCGAGCGGGCCCTCGGGCCCGCTGGCCGCCGAGCGGCACCATCGACCTGGTCTTCGCCTCCTGCACGAACTTCGGCGCGATGGCCGCCCGCCCGGCCATCGCCGAGCGGCTGGGCCTGCCCGTGGTGACCAGCAACCAGGCGGTGCTGGCCGCCGCCGTCGCCCGCCTGCAGGCCTTATGGTTGCCCCCGCCTTCGAGTACGTAGCCGCCGGCAGCTACGACGAGGCGGTGCGCCTGCTGGCCGAGAGCGCCAAACGCGGCGAGGAGGCCAAGGTCCTGGCCGGCGGGCAGAGCCTGATGCCGATGCTCAACCTCCGGCTCGCCCACCCCGACCTGCTCATCGACATCAACCCGGCCGACCAGCGCGAACCGTCACTGGACGGGAACGACTGCTCCGGCTGCCCGCCCTGACCCGGCACCGGGTCCTGCTCGAGCACGACGTGGTGCGCCAGCACTGCCCGCTGCTCGCCGACGCGATCCGGTACGTCGGCAACGTCCGGGTCCGCAACCGCGGCACGATCGCCGGCAGCCTGGCCCACGCCGACCCGACCTCCGAGATCGGCTGCTGCGCGCTGGCCACCGGCGCCCGGGTCGTGGTCCGCGGTCCCGCCGGAAATGGACAGAGCGAGCGCACGGTGCCCGCCAGCGACCTGTTCGCCGGCTACTGGTCCACCACCCTCGATCCCGATGAGATCATCACCGACGTCCTGATCCCGGCCGCCCGCCCGCGCCAGGGCTGGTCCTTTCAGGAGATGGTCCGTCGCACTTCTGACTTCGCCATCGTGGCCGTCGCGGTCATTTTTAATTTGGCCGAACGGTCCGGGGATACCTGCCTCCGCCACCGTCGCGCTGGCCGGGGTGGCCGACCGGGTGGTGCTCGCCGACCCGGAGCTGCTCAACGACGATCCAGACGAGAGCGCCGCCCGGATCGCGGAAAGCCTCGACCCGCCCGACGACGTGCACGCCTCCGGGGCCTACCGGCGCCGGCTGGCCCGGGTGCTCACCGCCCGCGCGCTCCGCGAAGCCTCCGCCCGGGCGGCCGTATGAACAAACGCCAGGTCGTGCTGAACGTCAACGGCCGGGACCACGAGGTCTGGATCGCGCCGTCGGACACCCTGCTCGACGTGCTGCACGACGAGCTCGGCCTGGCCGACGTCCGCTACGGCTGCGGCGAGGGCGTGTGCGGCACCTGCACCGTGCTGCTGGACGGCGAGCCGGTGAACGGCTGCCTGACCCTGGCCGTGCAGGCCGCGGGCCACCAGGTGACCACGCTGCGCGGGCTGATGGGCCCCGGCGAGGCCATGCACCCGCTGCAGGAGTGCTTCCTGCGCCGCGGCGCCTCGCAGTGCGGCTTCTGCACCCCCGGCATGATCCTCACCGCGCTCGACCTCGTCCGCCGCTCTGCTAGCCAAGGCCAGGCACGTCCCAGCCGGGACGAGATCAGGTACGCCCTGGTCGGCAACCTGTGCCGCTGCACCGGCTACACCAAGATCCTCGACGCCGTCGAAGAGTACGCCGACCTGATGCCGATCATGACCTCGCGACCTCGCCAGCGCAGCCTACCGAGTCGTCGGCACCTCACCGGCCCACCACGACTTCGTGGACAAGGTCAAGGGGTCGCTGCACTACGCGGCGGACTGGCAGCTGCCGGGCATGCTGCACGGCCGGATCGTGCGCAGCCCGCTGCCCAGCGCGCGGATCACCGGCATCGACGTCACCGCGGCCCGCGCGCTGCCCGGCGTGGCCGCCGTGCTCACCGCCGCCGACGTGCCGAGCAACCAGATCGTCGAGCTGGCCAGCGGCGGCCTGGCCGAGCTGCAGGTGACCATGCCGGTGCTGGCCGCCGACCGGGTCCGGTACATGGGCGAGCCGGTGGCCGTGGTGGCCGCCGCGACCCCGCAGATCGCGCACGAGGCCGCCGAACTGGTCGCCGTCGACTACGCGGAACTGCCCGGCGTGTTCGACGTCGAATCGGCCCGTGCCGAGGGGGCGCCGCGGGTGCACGACGTGGGCAACACCCTGGTCAGCTGGCAGATCCACTGCGGCGACGTGGCCGAGGCGCTGGCCGCCGCCGACGTGGTGGTCGAGGGCGAGTACCGCAGCCAGCACGTCGAGCACGCCTACCTCGAACCCGAGGCCGGGGTGGGCTGGCTGGAGAACGGCGTGCTCACCCTGCGCGTGTCCACCCAGGTCATCGAGCACGCGGCCATGATCGCGCACATCCTGGGCCTGCCGCAGAGCAAGGTCCGAGTCATCGCCGCGTACATGGGCGGCGGCTTCGGCGGCAAGGAGGACATGACCGTCGAGGCGTACCTGGCCCTGCTGGTCTGGCACACCCGGCGGCCGGTGCGGATGATCTGGGACCGGCAGGAGTCGCTGGTGGCCAGCACCAAGCGCCACCCGTTCATCATGCGCTACCGGACCGGGGCCGACCGCGACGGCACCATCACCGCCCAGCAGGTCGAGATCCTCGGCGACGCCGGGGCCTACCCGAACCTGTCGCCCCGGGTGCTGTTCGCCGCGGCGGCCTGCGCGTGCGGGCCGTACCGGGTGCCCAACGCCAGCATCACCTCCACCGCGGTGTTCACCAACAACGTGCCGGCCAGCGCCTTCCGCGGGTTCGGCGCCATGCAGATCGTGCTCGGCTACGAGTCGCAGCTGGACGAGCTGGCCGCCCGCCTCGGCCTGTCCCGCACCGAGCTGCGCGAGCGCAACTTCCTGGTCCAAGGGCGACCTGCTGCCCACCGGGGAACGCCTCGACACGTGCGTGGAGGTGGCGCAGACCATGCACCGCGCGCTCGCCCTGCTCGGCGAGCCGCCCCGGCCGTCCGGGCCGGGCAAGCTGACCGGGCGGGGCATCGGCTGCAACCGGCACCCCTACGGCCGGACCATCTGGTTCCGTGACCGCGCCTCGGCCTGGCTGAGCCTGCAGGCCGACGGCACCCTGCTGATCCGCTCCGGCGTCACCGATCTCGGCGCCGGGCAGGCGGCCAGCCTGTGCCAGATCGCCGCCGAGGTGCTCGGCGCGCCGCTGGATGACATCAGCATCTACATCGGCGACAGCGCGCTCAACCCGCCGGCCGGCGGCACGTTCGCCACCCGCCAGCTGTACATGTCCGGCAACGCGGTCCTGCACGCCGCCCGCGAGCTGCGCGACCGGATGGCGCCGGTGGCCGCCGACCTGCTCGGCGCGTCAGACGACGACCTGGAGTTCGCCGACGGCCGGGTCCGGGCTCACGCGGCAACGACAGACGTCAGCATCACCCTGGCCGAACTGGCCGCCGCCTGCGACAAGCGGGCCATCAGCACCGCGCACCTGTCGACCTGGCGGGCCGCAGGCCGGCTCGTTCGACCCGCGCACCGGGCAGGGCGACACGTTCCCCGACTACACCTACGGCACGCACGCCGCCGACGTGGAGGTCGACGTCGAGACCGGGCAGGTCACGGTGCTGCGCTACGCGGCCTGTCACGACGTGGGCCGGGCCATCAACCCGATGCGGGTCCAGGGGCAGATCCAGGGCGGGGCCATGCAGGGCCTGGGCTACGCGCTCACCGAGGACATGGCCATCGAGGACGGCTACGTGCAGGCGGCCCTGTTCGCCAACTACCTGATCCCGAACGCCCAGGATTTCCCCGACGTCCTGGTCGACATCGTGGAGAGCGGCGAGGGCAAGGGCCCGCTGGGCGCGCGCGGGATCGGCGAGCCGCCCATCGGGAACGTGGCCGCCACCATCGCCAGCGCGATCCAGGACGCGATCGGCGTCCGCCCGGACCGGCTGCCGATGACCCCCGAACGGATCCTGGCCCTATTGGATCAGGCACAGCTCGACGAACGGAGGCAGACGTGAAGGCAGCCCGGCTGGTCGAACGGCGCAAGCCCCTGGAGCTGACCGACCTGCCCGATCCGGCCCCCGGACCGGGCGAGGTGGTCGTCGAGGTCGAGGCGGAAGGCATCTGCCGGACCGACTGGCACGTGTGGAACGGCGACTGGGACTGGGTGGGCCTGACCCCGACGCTGCCGCTGGTCATGGGGCACGAGCTGGGCGGGACGGTGGTGGCGGTCGGCCCGGGCGTGTCCGGGGTCAAGGCCGGGGACCGCGTGACGACCCCGTTCCACGAGTCCTGCGGGCGCTGCGGTTACTGCCGCGCGGCCGGTCCAACCTGTGCGACGCCATGGAGTTCCTCGGCCTGACCCACGACGGCGGATACGCCCAGTACGCCACCATCCGCAACGCGGACTTCAACTGCATCACGTTGCCGGACAGCATCGACGCGCTGTCCGCCGCCGCCATCGGCTGCCGCTACATGACCGCCTTCCACGCCGTGACCCGCCAGGGTCGGCTGGCCGCCGGGCAGTGGGTGGCGGTACACGGCGCGGGCGGCGTCGGCCTGTCGGCCGTGCAGATCGCCGCGGCGCTCGGCGGCCGGGTCATCGCGGTCGACCTGGCCGACGCCAAGCTGGAGAAGGCGCGTGCCGAGGGCGCGCTGCACACCGTCAACGCCGGGACGCAGGACGCCGCGGCGGCGATCAGGGATATCACCGGCGGCGGCGCCGACCTGGCCATCGGCGGCCTCGGTGCCGCCTCGCTGGTCTCCTCGGCCGTGCTGTCCCTGCGCAAGGGCGGGCGGCTGGTTCAGGTCGGCCTGACCAGCCAGGCCGAGCGGGGCTACGTGCCGATACCGCTTGACCACATCATCGAGAGCGAGATCGAGATCGCCGGAAGCGTCGGAAACCCGCACGTGGACTACCCGCGGCTGCTCGCCCTGGTGGAGACCGGGGTCCTGCGGCCCGCCCGGATCGTCGGCCAGACGCTGGCCCTGGAGCAGGCCAGCGAGGTACTGGACGCGATGGACTCCTACGAGACCCTCGGCTTCTCCGTGATCACGGAGTTCTGAGTTGACCTCCCTGGGACTCGAGCACGACGTCATCGACCGCGAGACCTACCGCCGCACCGTCGACTGGTTCCGCTCGGCCGGCGTCCTGCTGCCCACCTTCGCGCAGCTGGCCGCGCCGGACACCATCCCGGCGGCGATCCGCGAACCGCTGACGGACGTGAACCCGGACCAGGCCAACAGAGCGAACCTGTTCCGGGTGCACTGGTACAACGACCGCGACCGGGCCGGCCAGGCCGCCGTCCCGGTGCACGTGGTGCTGCCCGCCGAGCTGACCGGGGTGGAAGCCAAGATCGTGGTCGCCCTCGGCGAGGAGTTCCCGATGATCCGGGCGCACAAGGTGCTCGCCGCCTACGGGTGCCTGGTGCCGCGCATCGTCACCGGCACGTTCGATCCGGCCCGGGACCGGGCCGTCTGGCCCTCGACCGGGAACTACTGCCGCGGCGGGGTGGCGATCTCCGCGCTGCTGGGCTGCCGGGGGGTGGCCGTGCTGCCCGAGGGCATGAGCCGGGAGCGGTTCGCCTGGCTCGAGGACTGGGTCACCGACCCCGAGGACATCATCCGCACCCCCGGCACCGAGAGCAACGTCAAGGAGATCTACGACAAGTGCGCCGAACTGGCCGCCGATCCCCGCCACGTCATCTTCAACCAGTTCGCGGAGTTCGGTAACCACCTCGTCCACTACCAGTGCACCGGCCGGGCCCTCGGGGCCGTGTTCGACGCGCTGGCCGACAGCCGACCCGGGCCTGCGGCTGCGCGCGTTCGTGTCGGCCTCCGGGTCGGCCGGCACCCTCGGCGCCGGTGACTACCTCAAGGAGCGCTACGCCGCCAAGATCGTCGCCGCCGAAGCCCTGGAGTGCCCGACGATGCTGGCCAACGGCTTCGGCGCGCACAACATCCAGGGCATCGGCGACAAGCACATCCCGCTCATCCACAACGTGCTGAACACCGACCTGGTGGCCGGGATCTCCGACCGGGCCACCGACCAGCTGTCGGTGCTGTTCGCGGCCGGGCAGGGTCTGGAGTTCCTCCGGGCCCGGCGCCGGGTCCCCGAGCCGGTCCTGGACGAACTGAGCGCCTTCGGCCTGTCCAGCGTCTGCAACATCCTGGCCGCGGTGAAGACCGCGAAGTACCTGCGCCTCGGCCCGGACGACGTGATCATGACGGTGGCCACCGACGGGGCCGCGGATGTACGGGAGCGAGCGCGAGCGCATCGCCGCCCGCGACTTCCCGGACGGCTTCGACCTCGCCGACGCGGCCGAGACGTTCGGCCGCTGGATGCTCGGGACCGGCACCGACGACCTGCTGGAGACCACGCTGGCCGACCGGAACCGCATCTTCAACCTCGGCTACTACACCTGGGTCGAGCAGCAGGGCGTATCGCTGGCCGACTTCGAGGCGCGCCGGGACCAGCGGTTCTGGACCGGCCTGCGCGACCTGCTGCCCGCCTGGGACGCGATGATCACCGAATTCAACGAGCGGACCGGCCTGGCCGAGGCCGGATGACGCCGCCGGCGAGCACGATCTGCTGCGCCGGGTGCGGCTCACGTCCCGGACCCGGCCGACCCCTACCCGTTCCGGTGCCCGCGGGCCGGGACCGACGACGCCGACCACGTGCTGACCCGCGTCCTCAACCCCGCCGCCGTCCGCTTCCCTCGCGGCGCCGACGCCGAACCCGTTCCTGCGCTACCGCGCCCTCATGCACTCCGTCCCCGTCGCCACGGCCCGCGCCCCGGCGTCCGACCGACCGCACCCTCCCATCGCACTCGTGCCACGCGCGCCACCGCGCGCGGCCTGCCGCGACGGCGCCTACCGTGACCTGGTCGCCTCGCTCGATGCGGCGGTCGCCGCCGTGGACGGCCACGGGTTCCGCGCCACCCCGTTCTTCCGCAGCCCGGGACCTCAGTGACGCCCTGGGCTTCGATGGCGACGGCGGGGTGTGGGTCAAGGACGAGACCGGCAACGTGTCGGGCTCGCACAAGGGCCGCCACCTGATGGGCGTGCTCATCCACCTGGCGGTCATGGAGCGCTGCGGCCTCACTCGACCCCGCCCGCCGCCCGGACCTGGCCATCGCCAGCTGCGGTAACGCGGCCCTGGCCGCGGCCGTCGTGGCCCGGGCCGGCGGCTGGGCGCTGACCGTGTTCGTCCCGCCCGAGGCCGACCCGCGGGTCGTCCGGCGGCTGTATGACCTCGGCGCGAAGGTGGTCACCTGCCCGCGCGAGCCCGGCGCTCCCGGCGACCCCGCCTACCGCAGGCTGCGCCAGGAACTGGACGCCGGGGCGCTGCCGTTCACCACCCAGGGCCCGGAGAACGGCCTGGCCATCGAGGGCGGCCTGACCCTCGGCTATGAGCTCGTCACCGACCTCGCGCACGACCGGCTTGACCACCTGATCGTCCAGGTCGGCGGGGGAGCCCTGGCCAGCTCGGCCGTCCAGGCGCTCCGCGAGGCCGCGGACCTGGGCGCGCTCGCCCGGATGCCCGCCATCCATACCGTGCAGACCACCGGCGCCCACCCGCTGGAGCGGGCCTACGCCCGGGTCCGGGCGCTGCTGCCGCCCGAGCCGGCCCCGGACGCGATACGCAAGACCATGGCCGAGGCCGCGCAGCACCGCTCGGCGTTCATGCAGCCCTGGCCGCAGGAGCCCGCCAGCGTGGCGACCGGCATCCTCGACGACGAGACCTACGACTGGCGGGCCGTGGTGGAAGGCATGCTGGCCACCGGCGGTCGGCCGCTGGTGGTCAGCGAGGACTCGCTGACGCAGGCCAACCGGCTGGCCGTGGCCCGGACCGGGATCCCGGTCGACCCGACCGGCTCGTCCGGCCTGGCCGGGCTGCTCGAGATGCGGCGCTCCGGTCAGGTCGGCGACCACGACCGGGTGGCCGTCCTGTTCACTGGACTAGAGAGAGGAACGCCATGACCAAGCGCACCTACGGCGGGCCGCTGATCGACGTGGCGGGCGCGGTGGACCTGCACTGCCACCCGTACCCTGACCTGTTTCCCCGGCTGGCCGACGACTTCGACATCGTCCGGGCCGCCCGCGACGCGGGCATGAAGGCCATCGTGCTCAAGTGCCACCACGAGAACACGGTGTCGCGCGCCTACCTGGTCCAGCGGGTCATCCCGGGCATCCGGGTGTTCGGCGGGGTCGTGCTGAACTACTACGTGGGCGGGATCAACCCCGCCGCCGTGGAGGCGTCGCTGAAGCTCGGCGGCAAGGAGGTGTGGATGCCCACCGTCGACGCCGGCTATCACGCCGAGGTCCACGGCGGCACCGGCGGCTACGACTCCCAGCAGGGCGGCCGGAGCCAGGCCGAGGGGATCTGGATCGCCGATAAGGAGGGCAAGCTCCGGCCCGAGGTCAAGGAGGTGCTCGAGCTGGTCGCCCAGTACGGCGCGATCCTCGCTACCTCGCACCTGGCCCCGCGGGAGATCGTCGCCCTGGTCCGCGAGGCCCGGTCGGTCGGCGTGGAGAAGATCGTCATCACCCACCCCTACTTCCGGGTGCCCAACCTCGACCTGGACACCCTGGAAGAGGTGGCCAGGATGGGAGCCATGCCCGAGTTCGGCTACTGTACGGTCTCGCCGGCCTGGCAGTACGCCGCGCCGGAGAAGATCGTGCAGAGCGTGGAGCGGATCGGGGCGTCCCGCTGCCTGCTCGTCTCCGACACCGGGCAGCGGCACAACCCGCTGCCGTCCGAGGCGCTGCGCATCTTCGCCCAGACGATCTTCGAGAAGGGGGTGCCGATGGAGAAGGTGACCCGGATGATTACCGACAACCCGATGCAGCTGCTCGACGTGGACGCCGACTACCAGCCGAGCGCGGCGGACCTGGCCTGGGCCCGCGCCCTGGTCGAAGACCCCTGCGCCGCCCTGCCGCCCGTCGTACTCCAGCTGCCCGTGGCCACCGCGGCTAGGCGGCGAAGGCACAGACTAAGACCATGCCGAGGGACAGCGTACGGGCGTGCTCGCTGCCCGGACGCCGGCGGCGCGGCGGGCAGGTCCCGGTCGACGGGCTGACCGTCCGCGAGATGCTCGGCCAGGACGCCATGCGCGGGGCCCGGATCATCGCCGGCGCCGACGGCCTGGACCGCGTGGTCCGGCGGCTCAACGTCATGACCGTGCCGAACATCGTCCGCTGGACCAAGCAGGACGAGTTCCTGCTCACCACCGGATACCCGCTGCCCCGCGAGCCCGGAGAGTTCGGCCGGCTGATCGAGCAGCTGGCCGCCAAGGGGCTGGCCGGGCTCGGCGTCAAGCTGGACGAGTACCTCGCCGAGGTGCCCGCCGACGCGGTCGAGCTGGCCGACCGGGCCGCCTTCCCGATCGTGGTCATCCCGCCCACGTCGCCGCTGGACGACGTGCTGAGCCAGACCTTCGAGACGATCGTCAACCGGCAGGCGGCCGCGCTGGCCCGCAGGCAGCAGATCCACGACGCGTTCCTGCGCGTCGCGCTGACCGGCGGCGGCCTGGCCCGGCTGTCCGGCGAGCTGGCCGAGATCCTGCCCGGCGCCGACGTGGTGATCTGCGACCCGGCCGGCTACCCGCTGGCCGCCACCACGCGCTCCGCGGCCCAGGCCCCGGACGTCCGGGCTCTGTACGTCCAGGAGGGCAGCGGCCGGGTGACCAGCGGCTGGCTGGTCGCGGGCGTGCACAAGGACGCCGAGACCGGCACGCCCTGGGCGGCCGCGGTCATCCGGGCCGGCGAGATGCGGCACGGCTGGGTGCTCGCCGTCGGCGGCGCGCAGGGCCTGCCCGGGACGGCCGGGGTCGCGGTCGAGCAGGCGGCGCTGGTCGCCGCGCTGGAGATCACCCGTGACCTGGCCGTGCTCGCGGTCGAGCAGCAGTTCGCCTCGAACGCGCTGCACGACCTGGTCACCGGCACGGCGGGCAACATGGACCAGGCGCTGGAGCGGGCGGTCAGGTTCGGCTGGGACCTGCGGCGCCCGCTGACCGTGCTGGTCGGCCGGCACAGCGACATCGACAGGACATCAAGCGGAGCGGAGAGCGGGTGACGACGCGGTGCGCCTGCAGGACGGCACCCGCAGGAGGCCGCCGCGCTGCGCGCGGTCGAGCTGTGGACCCGGGCCGTCCGCGACCGGGACCGGGACGCGGCGGTGGCCGGCTTCGCCACCGAACTGGTGGCCGTGGTCGGCGTGGCCGACGCGGCCGCGCTGGCCCGCAAGGTCCACGCGGACATGACCGCGTCGACCGGGCGCGCCTACTCGGTGGGTGTCAGCCAGGTCGGCGCGGGGCCGCTGGACATCCCGCGGCGCTACGAGGAGGCCCGGGTGGCGCTGCAGGTCGGCCGGCGGCTCAACGGCAGCGGCGCGGTCACCAACTTCGCCGGGCTCGGGCTGTACCGGCTGATCAGCAACGTGAGCCAGGCCGAGCTGCGGGCGTTCGTGCACGACACGCTCGGCCCGGTGCTCGACCTGCCCGAGCCGGCCCGCTCGGACCTGCTCAAGTCACTGGCCGTGCTGTCCAGCACCCGGTTCAACGTGGCCGAGTCGGCCCGCATCCTGCACTACCACTACAACACCATGCGCTACCGGGTGACCAAGCTGGAGCGCATGCTGGGCGAGTTCGCCGACGACGCGGCCGCCACGCTGCGGATCGGCGTGGCCCTTGAGGTCCTGCGCATGTACGAGATTTCCGGCGATACGCTGCAGGCTCTTCCGTGAGGCCCGCTTCGCGCGGATGACCCGGAGGGCACGGGGATATAGTGGGCCCTGTCTTGCGCCAGGCAACCTCCCCTCTCCCTCCCGAGGATTCCTGATGACTGACGAGAGCCCCGCCGGTCCCGAAGAAGCCGATGACACGGCCCAGAGCGGCATCGACACGACCGTGCCGCACTCGGCCCGGATCTGGAACTACTGGCTGGGCGGCAAGGACAACTTCGCCGTCGACCGCGCGGCCGGGGATGCGTGGGAGGCGACGTTCCCGGGCATGCGCGACATCGCCCGGGCCTCCCGGAGCTTCCTGACCCGCAGCATCGCCTACCTGGCCGACGACGCGGGCATCCGGCAGTTCCTCGACGTCGGCACCGGCCTGCCGACCGCGGACAACACCCATCAGGTCGCGCAGCGGGTCGCGCCGCAGGCTCGCATCGTCTACGTCGACAACGACCCCCTGGTGCTGGCCCACGCCCGGGCCCTGCTGACCAGCACGCCGGAAGGCGCCACCGCCTACATCCACGCCGACCTGCGCGACCCGGACAAGATCCTGGCCGAGGCCGCGGACACCCTGGACTTCACCCAGCCCATCGCGCTGATCCTGAGCGGCGTCCTGGGCCACGTGGTCGACATCGGCCAGGCCCGCTCGATCGTGCGCGACCTGCTGGCCGGCCTGCCGTCCGGCAGCTACCTGTCCCTCAACGACGGCACCAGCGTCATCGGCCGAGAAGAGCTCGAGCAGGCCACGCAGGACTACAACGACAGCGGCGCGCTGCCGTACGTGCAGCGGACCCCGGAGGAGATCGCCAGCTTCTTCGACGGCCTGGAACTGGTGGAGCCCGGCGTGGTCTCGTGCCCGCGCTGGCGGCCCGACCCGGCCCCAGGCTCTGCTCGACGGGCCGCCCGCCGAACTCGACGCCTTCGGCGGCGTCGCGCCGCAAACCCTAACCGGGATCCGGGGCGGCGCTCAGCTTCAGTTCCGAGCTGTGGTAGGCGGCCCGCCCGGCCAGGTCCGGGCTGTACCGGGTGATGATCTGCCGGACCCGCCGGGCGGCCAGCGGGCCGAGCAGGTCGTAGCACCCGATGAACAGCTCGCGGGCCTGCGCCCGCGGCCACGCGGACGGCAGCAGCTCGGCGGGCAGGTCGGGGTCCAGGCCGGGGAAGGCCCGCCACTCGTCCATGACCCGGGTCCGGGCGATGAGCGCGTCCATGGGCGGCACCTGCCCGGCCGCGGTGGTGTCCCGCAGCTGGCGGGCGAAGGAGATGAAGTGCTCGTACCGCCCGCGCAGCCCGTCCAGGTCCCAGGCGCGGGCCGGGATGTCGCACTCGGCCGGCACCGACGTGGCCCGGAACGCGGTGGCGGTGGTGATGTCGAGGTCCTTCAGGTACCCGATCACCTCGGCGGCGTGATCGCGCGGGGACAGCCACAGGCCGTCGTACAGCGGCGCGAAGCCGAGCCAGCGCAGCTGCTTGCGCAGCGCGTCGCGCGCCGCCCGGTTGTCCTCGGGGATGGAGAACGCGACCAGCGACCACAGCCCGTCCCACGGCGGGTTCGCCGCGCCGAAGGAGAAGATGCGCCGCGCGCCGTCGTCCAGGATCGCCGCCGCGCGTGAGCTCAGCCGGGAGTACGTCCGGCGGCCGGCCTTGGACGTGACCAGCAGCCCGTTGCGGGTCAGCCGGCTCAGCGCGGCCCGGGCCGCCGAGTCGCTGACCCCGAACTCGGCCAGCAGCGCGACGATCACCGCCGACGGCAGCGGCTCGGTGCGCTGCCACCAGTAGTCACCGAGCAGGGTGAGCAGCAGCCGCGGCGGCCGCTGCGCGGCCGCGCCGGGCGACATCCACGGCTCGGCGTCCCCGATCTCGTCCGCGTCCAGCAGGCTACTCACGAGATGAGAATAACTTCGGCTCATCAATACTGTGTTTCCCGCTCGCCTCCGGCGTCCCACCCGCCTCCCCATCCCTCTTCACTGGCCTCGCCTTGCTGGTCTGGCCGCCTTCGGCGGCGGGCCCTCGTCGCTCGTACCTCGCTCCTCAGTCCAGGCGACGCCGCGCGCCTCCGGCTCGCTCATGTCCAGGAACCTGAAGCAGTTGTGCCACCGGATGTCGTCCAGCACGGCGTCCGGCAGGCCCATGCCCGACAGCGTGCGCCCGGCCGGTGACTCCCGCGGCATGGCCGGGAAATCGGACCCGACCAGCAGCCGCTCCGGGCCGATCATGTCCAGGAGGTACCGGATGGCCCGGTGGTCGAAGACCAGCGAGTCGTACCAGAACCGCCGCGCCAGCTCGGCCGGCCCGTTCGCGGCGGCCCAGGGTGCGGCCTCCGGCCCGCGCTCGCCGGGCGGTTCCTCGTTCCAGGTCCGGCCCCAGAACCACTGGGCCCGCGGCAGCATCAGCGGGAACCCGCCGGCCGCGTGGCTGAACGCCACCCGCAGCCCCGGGTACTTCTCCGCCACGCCCCCGGTGATCAGCGCGGCCGCGGCCAGGCTGCCCTCCACGCCGACGCCGAACGTGGCCGTCGCCGGAGCGGGAAGCCGGTCGGACGGGACGGGCATCGCGTGCACGAAGATCGCCGTGCCCAGCCGTTCGGCCTCGGCGAAGAAGCCGAGGAACCGCTCGTCGGCCAGCGACAGGCCGCCGACGTTGGAGGCGATCTCCACCCCCGCCAGGCCCAGCTCGGCGACCGACGCGAGCTCACCGGCGGCCAGGTCAGGATCCTGCAGCGGTACCGTGCCGAGCCCGTAGATCCGGCCCGGCGCCGCCCGGCACAACGAAGCGATGTACTCGTTGACCCAGCGCGCCAGGTCCCGTCCGAACGGCGGAGGCAAAAGGTAGTTCAGCAGCGGCGGGAACGGGGAGACCACCTCGGCGTCCACCCCGCTGGCCGCAGCCTCGGCCAGCCGCCGCTCCGCGTCGAACCAGGCCGCCCGGGCAGTGAACCGCAGCGCCCCCGACACCAGCAAACGCGCCCCACCCACCTCCCCATCCCCCGTCACTGCCGCCGACATCGACGGCCACAACGCCGGATCGCACCCCGCGGGAGCCGCGGAGAACGATCCGGGGATCACATGAGCATGCGCGTCGATCAGCACGACGACTCACCGGCCCGGCACGATGGCCACGTGCACCGCGTCCTGTCCGGGCACCTCGCCGGCCAGCGTCTCGATGGCCAGGCCCACCTCGGCCAGCCCGAAGGTGTGGGTGTGCATCCGGGCCAGCGGGAACCGGCCGGTCTCGATCAGCCGGATCGCCTCGGCGTAGCCCCGGGAGTCCACGCTGAACGCGCCCACCACGGTGAGCGCCTTGTTGATGATCAGGTCGGTGGACAGCTCGGCCGGCTGGCCGCCCTTGAGCCCGGCCAGCACCACCCGGCCGCCCCACCGGACCGCGTGCAGCGCGTCCCGGATCGGCTGGACGGCCATCGGCGTCAGCTCCAGCGCCACGTCGGCCCCCACGCCGCCGGTGACCTCGAGCACCCGCGCCACCGTGTCCTCGGCTTCGACGTCGATCGTCACGTCCGCGCCGAACTCCCTGGCCAGCGCCAGCTTCCCCGCGTCCCGCGCCAGCCCGGTCACGATGATCGTCCCCGCGCCGGCCGCGCGCGAGGCCAGCACCGCGGCCAGCCCGCGCTGCCCGGCCCCGAGGATCAGCACCGTGTCGCCCAGGCCCACCCCGCCCAGGTGAACGGCCCACCGCACGCCCGCGCCCAGCGGGTTGAACATCACCGCCACCTCGGCCGGGATGTCGCCGCGGACCTTGTGCAGGATCGCGTTCGGATGCAGGTGGATGTACTCGGCGAACCCGCCCCACGGCCCGAGCCCGCGGGACGGCGGCTGCGAGCCGCCGTGGCTGCCGATCCGGTTCCGGCACGACATGTACCGCCCGGCCAGGCACAGATCGCACGACCGGCACGGGATCAAGATCTCCACCGCCACCCGGTCACCGGGCTGGACCCCCCACCGCGCGGCCGCCGCCGCGCTGACCTCCTCGATGATCCCCAGCGGCTCGTGCCCGGGCACCATCGGCAGCCACTGGCCGCCCAGGTTGCCCTTGTACTGCTCGACGTCGCTGCCGCAGATCCCGCACGCCTCGACCCGCAGCAGCCCGCCGTCGTCGGGCCCGATGACCGGCCGCGGGAACTCCCGGATCTCGATCTGCCGCGGCCCGGTCTGCACCGCCGCCCGGATCACCTCAGCCATCTGAAGACTCCAAGCCAATCTCCAGCGGGATCAGCGGCACCGGGCCAGCCTGACCATCAGAGTCGGCGTGTACGCCCAGTACTTGGCCCGGGCCCCGCCGTCGATCACGAAGTCGCACCCGGTGATCAGGCGCGCGTAGTCGGACGACAGCCAGGCGATGCAGTGCCCGATGTCGGTCGGCGTGGCCGGCTCGCCCATCGGGATGTTCCCGCGCACGTCAAAGCGCCCGGTCGGCCGCCACCACGGCGGGCGATCCTCAGCATCGCGAGCAGGAGGCGGCCGCAGCTCGGTCCGGCCCTCCGCGCGCCACTGCGCGAGCAGTTCGGGGTTGTCCGGCCGCGGCGCGGTGGGCGTGAAGCTGTTCACCCGGATGCCGTACGGGGCCAGGTCCATCGCGGCGGCGCGGACGAAGTTGGCCAGCCCGCCCTTGTGCGTCGCGTACGCGATGAACCCGGGCGCGCCCTGCCACGCGTTCGAGGACAGGATCGACACGATCGACCCCTTGATCCCGCGCTCGATCATGGCCAGCGCGCCGTGCTTGGTGAACAGGAAGTTGCCGTTGACCGCGATCGTGATCGCGCGGTTGAACGAAGCGAGGTCTTCTTCCAGGAGCCCGCACGCATGCAGCCAGGCCGCGTTGTTGATCACGATGTCGATCCGGTCCCAGGCCTGCAGCACCGCGCCGATGTTCGCCAGCACGTCCGCCTCGACGCTGACGTCCCCCGACAGTGCCATGGCCACACCGCCGTTGCGCTCGATCCGCCGCACCGCCGCCTTGGCCGCGTCGAAGTCCAGGTCGTTGCACGCGACCCGCGCCCCGTACCGCGACAGCGCCAGCGCGATCCCGCTCCCGATGTTCGGCCCCGCCCCGGTGACCAGCGCCACCTTCCCGTCCAGCGATACTCCACGGCTCCCCTTCCGGTCTCCCTCGCGGACGCGCTTCGCGCTTGCTTCTCGCAGGCGCGTCACGCGTTGATGACGACGGTCTTGATCTGGGTGTAGTCCAGGACGGACTCCGCGCTCATCGTCCGGAGCACCCGGAGCAGCACCTCGCCGGTGGCCGGGTTGATCACGTCGATCGTCTCCCCGCGCACCGCCGGAACCCACTGTCCGCGCGATCAGCTGTGCGCCGTCGGTGAGCAGAGCTAACCCTTGGGGCCCACCACAGCCTCGGGCCCAGCCAATCCAATCCCCGCCATAAGCCCACCTCCGAAGCTCAGGGGACACGATATATGACACTTTTGACGACGAGAAGCGCGTGATATGAAAACTGTTAGCCAGCCAAACCCGAGCCCGACCACAAGGAGACACCATGAAGACCCGGGCCGCGGTGCTCCGCAAGGGCGGCGAGCCGTGGGAACTCACCGACCTCGACCTGGATGAGCCCAAGGCCGGCGAGGTGCTCATCCGCTTGGAGGCAGCCGGGCCTGTGCCATTCCGACGAGCACATCCGCTCCACCGGCCTGGCCCGCCTCCCCCTGGTCGGCGGGCACGAGGGCGCCGGCGTGATCGAGAAACCGGCCCCGGCGTCACGCGAGTAAAGACAGGCGACCGGGTGGCGTGCTCCTACATCCCGGTCTGCGGCACCTGCCGGTACTGCTCCACCGGCCACCAGAACCTGTGCGACGCGGGCAAGAACGCCGGCCATCGGCTGCCTGACCGACGGCACGTTCCGATTCCACGACGGAACGGCGAGGACCTGGGCGGCATGTGCGTGCTCGGCACGTTCTCCCAGCGCGCGGTGCATCTCCGAGTGGTCCTGCGTGAAGATCGAGGACGACATCCCGTTCGACCTGGCCGCCCTGGTCAGCTGCGGGGTGACCACCGGCTTCTGCTCGGCCATCTACGCGGGCGACGTGCGGCCCGGCGAGACCGTGGTCGTCTTCGGCACCGGCGGGGTGGGCATCAACGCGGTCCAGGGCGCCCGGTACGCGGGCGGCAAGAACGTCATCGCCATCGACCCGGTCGAGTTCAAGCGCGAGCAGGCCATGGAACTCGGCGCCACCCACGCCTTCGCCGGCCCGGAAGAGGCCCAGCAAACGCTCATCGACCTGACCCGCGGCCAGCTCGCGGACAAGGTGATCTGCACCGTCGGCGAGATGAACAACGACGTGATCAAGGCCGCGGTCAACATGACCGGCAAGGCCGGGACGGTGGTCATCACCGGCGTCGGCTACTACGACATGGTGCTCCCCGGCGGCATCCTGATCGGCTACCACCGCCGGATGCAGGGCGCGCTGTTCGGCGGGGCCAACCCGCTGTACGACATCCCGATGATCCTGGGCCTGTGGCAGTCCGGCGACGTCAAGCTGACCGAGCTGGTCACCAAGCGTTACACCCTGGACCAGGTCAACCAGGGCTACCAGGACATGATGGACGGCAAGAACATCCGCGGCGTCATCATCCACGAGCACTGAGAGAGAAACGAAGACAATGTCCTACCCGATCCTCGACCCCACCGGCACCACCATGACCGCCGCAAAACCAGCAGCCCCCCGCGCCCGCCGCCGCCAAAACCTGCACGGCGCCACCGTCGGCCTCCTGGTCAACACCAAGCAGAACGCCGCCCCGTTCCTCGACGAGATCGGCCGCCTGCTCATCGACCAGCACGGCGCCAAGAGCCGCATCGCCCGCACCAAGGTCAACTTCGCCGCCCCGGCCCCCGAGGACCTGGTCAAGGAGATGGCCGCGAGCTGCGACGTCATCGTGACCGGCATCGGCGACTGCGGCTCGTGCAGCGCGTCCGCGGTGGCCGACGGCATCGTGTTCGAGGCCGCCGGGCTGCCCGCCGCCGCCGTCTGCAGCGATGCCTTCACGATCACCGCCGACGCCATGGCCGACCTGCGCGGCGCGCCCGGCTACCAGTACGCCACCACCCCGCACCCGGTCGCGATCCTCACCGCGGACCAGGTCAAGGACCGCGCCGCCCGGCTCCTCGGCGACGTGGTGGCCCTGCTCACCGACCAAGAATGACCGAACCCCCGGACCCCGAAGCAGCCCAGGCGGCCATCGAGTACTGCTACGCCCAGGGCTGGTCCGACGGCCTGCCGCTGGTCCCCGCGTCGCAACCGCTGGTCGAGAAGTTCCTGGCCACCACGGCCCGAGCCCCGGACGAGGTCATCGGCGAGCTCGAGCAGGTCGGCCGTTCCTGCACCGTCTACCTGGCCGCGATCAACGCCGCCATGGCCGGCTGCCTGCCCGAGTACTTCCCGGTGGTGCTGGCCGCGTTCGACGCGCTGATGCGCGAGCGCGCGGCGCGCGGCGGCGGCTGGCAGTCCACCAGCGGCCCCGCCCCGATGATCGTCGTCAACGGCCCGGTCAGGCACGAACTCGGCTTCAACACCGCCGGCGGCGCCTTCGGTCCCGGCTTCCGCCCGAACGCCACCGTCTCCCGCGCCATCGGCCTCATCGTCCGCAACGCCTTCGGCATCCGCCCGCACGTCCTGGAGCAGGCCACCCAGGGCCTGCCCGGCCGCTGGTCGATCTGCCTGGCCGAGAACGAGGAGGAGTCGCCGTGGCCGCCGTTCGCCGTCGACGGCGGCCTGCCCGCCGGGACCAGCGCCGTGTCCGCCACGCTGCTGCGGACCTGCGAGTTCGTCGATAACCGGCACACCGCCGACCCGGAGCACGTCCTGACCGATATCGCCGACACGATCTCCCGCACCGGCTCGCTGATCTTCAAGGACACCTCGGCCGGCGTGGTGTTCTGCCCCGAGCACGCGCAGATGCTGGCCAGCGCCGGCTTCACCAAGAAGACCGTCCAGGAGTGGCTGATGGAGCACTGCGGCCGCACCGGCGCCGACCTGCGCCGCGCGGGTAAGAACGGCCTGCGCGGCATCGCCCGCTTCGCCGAACCCGACGACCGCGCCGACGCCACCTTCAGCCGCATCCTGCCCTCGCCCCGGCACATCCCGCTGGTGGTGGCCGGCGCGCGCAACGCCGCGATCTCGATGGTGGTCCGCATCTTCGGGGAATGGTCCGGCTCCGCGACGCCCGTTACCCCGGTCCCCGCCGCTGTGGTCCAGCCATGATTTCTGCCGAACGGACCGTGGCTCTTCGCTCCACCCTGGCCGCTGACGGCTATCTCCTGGACATCGCCGAGGACGGAGACAGAATCCGGGTCACGATCAGCGCCACCCCGCAGGCCTGCGCCGACTGCCTGGTGCCGCCGGATCTGATGCGCGGTATCCTCGGCCAGGCACTCGGCGTACCCCCGGACGCGATCGACCTGACCTATCCCCCGACCACTCAGGAGACGTAGCCCATGGCCCGCAGGACCAGCCCCCCGTTCCGCGCCGACCACGTCGGCAGCCTGCTGCGTCCCCAGCGACTGCTGATGGCCCGTGACGACTTCGCGGCGGACAAGATCACCGCCGCCGACCTGCGGGCGGTCGAGGACGAGGTGATTCCCGCCGCTATCCAGATGCAGGAGGAGGTCGGCCTGCAGTCCGCCACCGACGGCGAGTTCCGCCGCGCCTCCTGGCACATGGACTTCATCTACGCCCTGGGCGGCGTGTCCAAGGCCCCCGGCCACCTGACCGTGAAGTTCCACAACGCCGCCGGGGATATCGAGTTCACCCCGGCCTCCATCCACATCGACGGCAAGCTCCGCATCGTGGACACGATCTTCGCCGACGCCTTCGTCTTCCTGCGCGATCACGTCCGCACGGCCGTGCCCAAGCTCACCATCCCGTCGCCCAACATGGTCCACTACCGCGGCGGCCCCGCCTCGGTGGATTCCGCGGTGTACCCGGACATGGAGGGTTTCTGGGCCGACCTGTCCGCCGCTTACGCCGACGAGGTCCAGCGGCTGGGCGCCCTGGGCTGCACCTACCTGCAGTTCGACGACACCAGCCTGGCCTACCTCAACGACCCCGCCCAGCGCGCCGAGATCAGCGAGCGCGGCGAGGACGCCGACCACATGCACCTGCGCTACATCAAGCAGATCAACGACGCGGTCAAGGACAAGCCGGCCGGCATGGCCATCACCACCCACATGTGCCGCGGCAACTTCCGCTCGAGCTGGGTCGCCTCCGGCGGCTACGACTTCGTGGCCGAGGCCCTGTTCTCCGAACTGAACGTGGACGGCTTCTTCCTGGAGTACGACGACGAGCGCTCCGGCGGCTTCGAGCCGCTGCGCTTCGTCCCGCCCGGCAAGATGGTCGTCCTCGGCCTGGTCACCACCAAGCGTCCCGAGCTGGAGTCCAAGGACGACCTCAAGCGCCGCATCGACGAAGCGGCCAAGTACGTGCCGCTGGACCAGATCTGCCTGTCCGGCCAGTGCGGCTTCTCCTCGACCTCCGAGGGCAACGCGCTGACCTACGACGAGCAGGTGGCCAAGCTCCGCCTCATCGTCGAGACCGCCCACGAGATCTGGGGCGATTGACGCAACCAACTCCGCCGCACCTCGTCTAAGAAGGTAAGACGAGTTGTTGCCAAGGAGCTAACCATGAAGCGTGTTGCCGTCCTCATTGCCATCTTGCTGTCCGTTGCTGCCACCGGCTGCGCGTCAGCCCCCACCCGCGCCACCGACACGGCGCTGACCACCCGAAACGCGCCCACCAGCAAGAACGGTGGTCGTCAATTGCGCGTTCAAGCAGCAGACCCGCCCCTCGGACTTCATCCTGACCTGCGCCGACGCAGGCGACGTGCTGGCTCACCTGCACTGGGTCAGCTGGGGCTCGGGCGCGGCGTTCGCCACCGGCATCGAGCAGATCAACGACTGCACCCCGAACTGCGCCGCGGGCAAGTTCATCAACTACCCCGTCCTAGTCAACCTCTGGCGCCCCGAGCCCCTCCGCGGCCACCCCGGCACCTCCTACTTCACCCGCGCCACCCGCGTCTACACCAACAACCGCCCGCCCCTCTACTTCTGCAACGGCACCCACACCTGCTACCCCCAGACCGCCACCTTCGACCTCTGGAGCTAGCACGAGCAGCGCACGGCAAGTGGCCCGATTTGTCGGTATTGCCGGGAATATCCGACCCTTAGCGGCCATCACCGGTTCCCGGAACGTCACGACCAGCCGCCCCAATGTTCCATCGGGTCGGTTATAACCGCTCCAAGACGGCAGTGGCCCGATTTGTCGGTATTGCCGGGAATGTCCGACCCTTAGCGGCCATCACCGGTTCCGGAACGTCACGACCAGCCGCCCCAATGTTCCATCGGGTCGGTTATAACCGCTCCAATGTTCCATCGGATCGGTTGCCTCCTGCGGCCGACACATGCCGGACCGGTCCCGCGCCGGGCCCCGGGTCCGCGCTGTGCCCCGCGGACGGAGCCTTGTGGGTGCGGCACAAGGTCGGCGCGCGCTCGGGCAAGTGCCGGGACAAGGCTGCGTTTCAGCACGCTATCGGACCTAATCGACCCTTGCCGCCGATCCGGGCGGATTCTAATATCCAAGACAAATCGCTAGACGCTCGACTTATTTCTTGTCACGTACTTTCCGTGAGGTGCCTGGATATCGAGTGGGTGAATGCCATGTGGTACGGCTCAACGGGGCGAAAGAGGATACGAAGATTCTGTCTCGGGGGGACGGCCGTCGTGCTGGCCCTCACCACGGCCGCCTGCAGCTCGGCCAGCAGCTCGTCGAGCAGCAGCGCGGCAACGGCCGCCAACGGCGCGCCGCGCGCGGGCGGGTCGCTCACGGTCCTGGAGGCCACCGGTTACTCGGGTGACTGGCCGGATGGCCTCGACCCGGCGACGAACATCGACGGCGCCGCGGACCAGGACTACATGGACGCTATCTACGGCGAGCTGTTCGAGCTCGGTCCCAAGGGCGCCATCACTCCCGACCTGGCCACCGGCTATTCGATCTCCACTGACGCCAAGACGATCACGCTGAACCTCCGCCCGGGCGTGACGTTCACCGACGGCACCCCGTTCAACGCCACCGCGGTGGTCTGGAACATCGACCGTGACCTCAAGTCGGCGTGCACCTGCAAGCCGACCTGGCCGGTCAAGTCGGTCACCGCGACCGGCACGGACACGGTGACGATCAAGCTCGCCTCGCCGGACGGCGCGTTCATCGACGAGATCTTCGACTCGACCGCAGACTGGATCGCCTCTCCGACGGCCGTGCAGAAGATGGGCGAGAAGGCGTTCGCGGTCAGTCCGGTCGGCGCTGGCCCGTTCGTGGTGGTGAGCGACACGCTCAGCTCGGCGCTCGTGCTGAAGCGCAACCCCGGCTACTGGCAGAAGGGCCGCCCGTACCTGGACAACCTCACGTTCAAGTCGGTGGCCAGCGACGAGGCGGGCTACGAGGCCCTGCTCGCCCACGAGGGCCAGATCTACGTCGACATGTCCACCCCGTCGCTGCTGCAGCAGGCGGCCAAGAGCTCGAGCTTGGAGGTCGAGAACCAGCTCAGCACGTCGCCGTACGACCTGCAGCTCAACACGCTGACGCCGCCGTTCAACAATCCCAAGGCCCGCCAGGCCATCTACGCGGCGACCAACTTCGGGCCGATCCTGCAGCACGTGTTCGACAACATGTACCCCTCCGTCCAGGGCTTCACCGGACCCGGCGGGATCTGCTACGACCCGTCGGCGACCGGTTACCAGGGCTACGACCCGACCCTGGCCAAGACCCTGGTCCAGCAGAGCGGCCTGGGCAACGTCACGATCAACCTGGGCACGATCCAGAACCTGGTAGCCCAGGAGACCACCGAGGCGCTACAGACCCAGTGGGCCGCCGTCGGGATCAAGACCACCATCCACGCCTACGCTCTGGCCCCGCTGATCGCGCAGTTCACGTCCGGCAAGTGGCAGTCGATGGTCCAGACCGCGGGTTCCTACGACCCGGCGGCTGGCGTCGGTGTCGGCTTCAGGTTCTCCTCGGTGTCGCCGTTCAGCGGCGTGCACGACCCGCACCTGGACTCGCTGCTGAACCAGGCCGCGGCGCTCACCAGCATGAGCCAGCGCTGCGCGCTGTACACCCAGGCCGCCAACTACATCGCCAAGCAGTTCTACGGCCCGTTCTACTTCGCCTTCGCGCCCGCCAACGTCGCCGTCAAGGGCGTGGTCGGGCCTGGCCTCACCCAGCCGCTGCCGGCCGTGGTCGTCACGCCGACCATCTTGTGGGAGGACGTGGCCTACAGCAGCAGCTGACCAGACAGATGGCGGTAGCAGAAGAACTCAGGCCCGGGATCGCCGCGCGGCTCACCGGCTCGCCCAGCCTCCGGCTGGCGGGACGGCGCCTGCTCGCGGCGATCCCGGTGCTGTTGGGTGTGACGTTCCTGACTTATGTCGTCATGAACCTGCTCCCCGGCGACGCGGCCCAGGAACTGCTCGGCGCCAACGCGACGCCCGCAGAGGTGCGCCAGCTGGAAATCCAGCTGCACCTGAACGAGCCGTTCTGGGTCCGTTACGGCCACTGGCTCGGCGGCGCCCTGCACGGCAACCTCGGCACGTCGGTCGTCAACGGCGAGAACGTGAGCACGATCCTCGGCGCGCGGCTGCCGGTCACCGCGGAATTGCTGGCCTACGCCTTCGTCTGGTCGGTCGTGCTCGCCATCGCCGTGGCCATCCTGGCCGCGCGCAAGCCGAACGGCGTCGCGGACCGGGTCAGCATGGTGGTCAGCATGACCGGGCTGTCCGTCGCCCCCTACGTGCTCGCCCTGGTGCTGATCTACCTCTTCGCGGTCCGGGTGCAGTGGTTCCCGGCCATCGGCTACACCTCGCTGTCCGCCGACCCGGTGCAGAACATCAGGTCGCTGACGCTGCCCGCCATCGCCCTCGGCTTCGCGCTGTTCAGCGTGTACACCCGCCTGCTGCGGGCGGACATCATCGAGCAGATGCAGCGCGAGGACTACATCGTGACCGCGCGGGCCAAGGGCGTGCCGCCCTGGCGGATCCTGCTCCGGCACGCGGTGCCGAACTCGATGTTCGGGCTGATCACGCTGATCGGGCTGAACCTCGGCGCGCTGGTCGGAGCGGTGGCGATCATCGAGCCGATCTTCTCGCTGCCCGGCGTGGGCGCGATCTTGATCCAGTCCATCGACCGACCACGACGTGCCGGTCGTCGAGGGCATCGTCCTCGTCTTCGCCGTGGTCGTGGTGGTGGCCAACCTGCTCTGCGACGTGCTGTACACGGCCCTTGACCCGAGGATCGGCTATGAGCGCTCCGCTTCCTGAACTGCTGGCCCCGGGCGCGGCGGTCGCGCCCGCGGCGGGGCGGACCCGGGCCCGCGGCGCCTGGGCCCGCGGGCTGCGGCTGTGGCTGCCCGCCGGGTTCCTGATCCTGATGCTGGGCGCGTGCTTCATCTGGCCGATCATCTACCCGGTGCCCGACCCGGTACGCGGCAACGTGCTGCAGGCCGGCCTGCCGCCGCTGTCCCCCGGGCACGTCTTCGGCACCGACCCGGTCGGCAACGACGTGTTCTCCCGCATCCTGTACGGCGGCCAGGTCTCGTTCGAGGTCGGGTTTGCCGTGACCGCCATCGGGCTGGTCGTCGGCAGCCTGCTCGGGGTCATCGCCGGGTACTGGGGCGGGACCGTCGACACGGTCCTCTCCCGTGTGCTCGACGTGCTGATCGCGTTTCCCGCGCTCGTGCTCGCGCTAGCCATCGCCGAAGGTCTCGGCCCCAGCGAGGTGCACGTCATCTGGGCCCTGACCGTGTTCAGCATCCCGGCCTTCGGCCGGATCGCCCGGGGCGCCACGATCGCGCTGCGCGAGCAGACCTTCATGCTCGCGGCCCGGCTGTCCGGCACCAGGCGCTGGCGCATGATCGCGCGCCACATCGTGCCCAACATCGCGCCCCAGCTCCTGACGTTCGGCCTGCTCGGCTTCGGCGTGGTGATCATCCTGGAGGGGGCGCTCAGCTTCCTCGGCCTGGGCATCCCGCTGCCGGAGGCGAGCTGGGGGAGCATGATCGCGCAGGGGCAGCAGACCCTGTCGGCGTCCCCGGATCTGGTCCTGATCCCCAGCGCGTTCCTGTTCGCCACGGTGCTCTCGCTCAACCTGCTCGGCGACGCGCTGCGGGAACGCTGGGCCATATGAAAGGGCCGAGGCGGTGACCGAGGCGCTGCTGCAGGTCGATGACCTGCGGGTGACGTTCGCCGTCCGCGGCCGGGAACTGCGCGCGGTCGACGGGGTGAGCTACTGCGTCTACGCCGGGCAGACGCTGGCCGTGGTGGGGGAGTCCGGGTCGGGCAAGACGGTCAGCTGCCGGGCGGTGATGGGGCTGCTGCCGCCCGGCGCCGAGGTCACCGGCTCAGCCCGGTTCCGGGGCATCCAGTTGATCGGGCTGACCGACGACCGGCTGCGCGCTCACCGCGGCGCGGACGTCGCGATGGTGTTCCAGGACCCGTCCCGGTCCATGAACCCGACCATGCGGATCGGCAGCCAGATCGCCGAGGCGGTCCGGGCCCACCGGCGGGTCAGCAAGGCCCAGGCCCGCGAGCAGGCCATCGAGCTGCTGCGCCTGGTGCGCATGCCGCTGCCGGAGCGGCGCTGCACCGAGTACCCGCATCAGCTGTCCGGCGGCATGCGGCAGCGCGTCATGATCGCCATCGCGCTGGCCTGCCGGCCGAAGCTGCTCATCGCCGACGAGGCCACCACCGCGCTCGACGTCACCACCCAGGCTCAGATCATGGAGCTGCTGCTCGAGCTGCAGGCCGAGCTGGGCATGGCGCTGATGCTGATCAGCCACGACCTGGGGCTGGCCGCGTCCTACGCCGACGAGGTTATCGTCATGTACGCCGGCCGGATCGTGGAGCAGGCCCCGGCGCCGCGGCTGTTCTCCCGCGTCCGGATGCCCTACACCCAGGCCCTGCTCGAGGCGATCCCGCGGCTGGACCGTCCCGCGCACTCGCCGCTGCCGGTGATCGGCGGGCGGCCGCCCGACCTGTCCGCGCTGCCCGCCGGGTGCTCGTTCGCGCCGCGCTGCCGCCGCGCCGCCGACGACTGCCGGACGACCGAGCCGCCGCTGGCCGAGCACGAGCCCGGCCATCGCTGGGCCTGCTGGCACCCGGTTGCAAGGGGGGTCCGGGGGGATGGGTCCCCCCGGGAAAGACGGCAGTGCAGCATGACATCCGGCGAACCGCTCCTCTCGGTCAAGAACCTGGTGCACGAGTTCCATACCAACGCAGGCGTGGTCCAGGCCGTCTCCGGCGTGTCCTTCGACGTGCGCGCCGGGGGAGACGCTGGGCATCGTGGGCGAGACCGGGTCGGGCAAGTCGACGCTGGCGCGTTCGGTGCTGCAGGCCCCGCGGCCCACGTCCGGTGAGGTCATCTTCCGCGGCACCGACCTGACCACCCTGCGCGGCACCCGGCTGCTGCAGGCCCGCCGGCACCTGCAGATGGTGTTCCAGGACCCGTTCGGGTCGCTGGACCCGAAGTGGGTCGTGCGGGACCTGGTGGAGGAGCCGCTGATCGCCTACCGGACCGGCGGGCGGGCCGCCCGGCGGGAGCGGGTCGACGAGGTGCTCGAGCTGGTCGGGCTCGACCCGGCCAGCCATGGCCGCCGCCGGCCCCGGGAGCTGTCCGGCGGCCAGGCCCAGCGGGTGGCCATCGCCCGCGCGGTGGCGCTGTCACCCGGCGCTGATCATCTGCGACGAGGCGGTGTCCTCCCTGGACGTGCTCATCCAGGCCCAGGTGCTCAACCTGTTCGAGCGGCTGCGCACCGAGCTCGGCCTGTCCTACCTGTTCATCGCCCACGACCTGGCCCTGGTCAAGCAGGTCAGCGACCGGGTGGCGGTCATGTACCTGGGCAAGCTGTGCGAGGCCGGGCCGGGGGAGAGGTCTACCGGGAGCCGCTGCACCCCTACACGCGGGCCCTGCTCGACTCGGTGCCCAGCACCGACCCTGGGGCCGCGCGGGCCACCACCGCCATCAGCGGGGAGCCGCCGTCGCCGATCGACCCGCCCAGCGGCTGCCGGTTCCGCACCCGGTGCCCCCGGGCCGCAGGAGGTCTGCGCGGCTGAGGAGCCGCCGATGCGCGAGCTGGCCACGGGCCACACCGTGGCCTGCCACTTCCCACTGATAGAAGCCGCACGCACCACGGTCCGTTCGGACGAAAAAATCGAGGAAACCCCGCGATGAGGATCCGTATCCTGCTCGAGCCGCACCATGGTGCCACCTACGGCCAGATCCTCGCGCTGGCCCGGGCCACCGAGGAGGCCGGCTTCGACGCGTTCTTCCGGTCCGACCATTACCTGGGCATCGATCCCGACGACACCGGCTACCGGCCGACCGATTCGTGGACCACGCTGGCCGGCCTGGCCGTGCAGACCGAGCGGGTGCGGCTCGGCACGCTGATGACCGCCTCGACCTACCGCCAGCCGGGGCCGCTGGCCATCGCCGTGGCCACCGTGGACGCGATGAGCGGCGGGCGGGCCGAGCTCGGCATCGGCGCGGCCTGGTACGAGCGCGAGCACCAGTTCTTCGGCATCCCGTTCCCGCCGCTGGGCGAGCGGTTCGACCGGCTGGGCGAGCAGCTGGACATCATCACCGGGCTGTGGGCCACCCCGCCGGGGGAGCGGTTCAGCTATAAGGGCCAGCATTACCAGCTCGAGGAGTGCGCGAGCATCCCGCGGCCCGTTCAGCAGCGGCCGCCGATCATCATCGGCGGGGCCGGACCCAGGCGCACCCCCAAACTCGCGGCCCGGTTCGCCGATGAGTTCAACAGCGGCATGGCCGACGGGCTGGCCGAGCGGTTCGCCAACTTCCGCCGCGTCTGCGAGCAGTCCGGGCGCGACCCGGCACAGGTCCGGCTGTCCACCACGCTGCCGGTGTGCTGCGGCCAGACCCGCGCCGAGGCCGCCCGCCGCGCCGAGGCGCTCGGCGAGCACGGGCTGCGGATGCTGCGCATGGGCGTCACCGGCGATCCCGCCGACGTGACCGCGCGGCTGGCCGACCTGGCCCGGGCCGGCGCGGACACCGTCTACTTCCACCTCTACGACGTCGCCGACCTCGATCACGTCCGGCTGCTCGGCCGCGAGGTCCTACCCCAGCTGACCTGAGCGCGGTGCCAGCAACGAAGGTCCGCGACCGGCCGGGGTGGTCCGCGTGGCGCTGGAGCCGGCGCATATCTCGGTGTGGGTCAAACCGGGCTAGCTGTGTGCCCCCACAAATAATGGACCGCTGACTTTGTGTCGCGGAGTTCACCCATACGGATCTGCTTGTGTGCCTGCACAACGGGCTCGGAACCAAGCTTGTGGCGGCTGTCGTTGATTTCCGGCGCGGTAGCTTCGACCATAGTCAACGTGGCCGTTAAAAGGGTCATCGCAATTCCCCTTTTCGCGGCTGTTATGCCAATACCGGCGAATCCGAATAGGCCGCGCATGACCGCTGTGTCACCAGTTCCCGTCCATCCGCGCCTGGGCGCCCGCGTGGCCTACCGGCTGCAGCGGGTCCTGCGGCCGAACGCCGGCTACCGCTGGTTCGCAGCCAGGATCGAAGGACAAGCCCCGGCCCGCGCGCTGTTCACCGGCGCGGAGCGGGAAACGAAGACCAAGGCGTTCGGCTGCCGGATGTGCGGCCAGTGTGCGCTGCCCGTCACCGGGTACGTGTGCCCGATGGGCTGCCCGAAGGAACTGCGCAACGGGCCGTGCGGGGGAGTGGGCGCGGACGGCTCCTGCGAGGTGTACCCGGACCGCCGCTGCGTCTGGGTCGACGCCTACGACCGCGCGGCCGCCGCAGAAAGGGCCGGTGACCTCCTATTGCTGCACCGCCCGATCGACCACCGGCGCTGGGGCCAGAGCTCGTGGCTGAACTACTGGCAGGGCCGCGACGAGGAGCTGTGGACCGATGCAAACAACGGAGCCAGCCCGTGAGCCTGCGCGAGCGCCTGGCCTCGGGCGGCTTCGCGGTGACCGCCGAGATCAGCCCGCCCCGCGGGGCCAGCACGGCGAAGATCACCGAAACCGCCGCGAAGCCTCAAAGACTGGGTGGACGCGGTCAACGTCACCGACAACCAGGGCTCCAACGTGCGCCTGGCCAGCTGGGCGGGCAGCCTCGCCGTCCTCAGCACCGGGCTCGAGCCGGTCATGCAGATGACCTGCCGGGACCGTAACCGCATCGCGCTGCAGTCCGACCTGCTCGGCGCGTCGGCTCTGGGCATCCGGAACATCCTGGTCATGACCGGTGATCACCCGAAGTTCGGCGACCACCCGGGCGCCAAGCCGGTGTTCGACCTGGACAGCGTGCAGCTGCTGTGGACCCTGCGCACCATGCGCGACCAGCACGTCCTGCTGTCCGGACGCAAGCTCGACCCGGCGCCGGACTGCTTCCTGGGCGCGGTGGAGAACCCGTTCGCCCCGCCGGTGGAGTTCCGGGCCGACCGGCTGGGCAAGAAGGTCGCGGCGGGCGCGCAGTTCGTGCAGACCCAGTTCGTGTTCGACGTCCCGGCCTTCGCCCGGTGGATGGCCCAGGTCCGTGACCTGGGCCTGACCGAGCACTGCGCGATCCTGGCCGGGGTCGGCGCGGTCCGCTCCGTCAAGGCCTTGGACTACATGCAAAGCCACGTGCCCGGGGTCGAAGTGCCCGACCACATATTCCAGCGGCTGCGGAACGTGCCGCCGCAGGACAACAGGCCAAAGAGGGCATCAAGCTCGCGGCCGAGATCGTCCAGCAGGTGGCCGAGATCCCCGGCGTGGCCGGCGTGCACCTGCTGGTGGCCGGGAACGAGCAGGCCGTCCCGGAGATCCTACCAGAACGCGGGAACACCGGTGAACGATGGACGTTGACCTCCGGCCGGTCAAGAAGCTGCGCGAATCGGCCGCGGCGCGCTCCGCGCTCGGCCCGATCATCGAGGCGGTCTGTGCCTCGCCCGCCGACTTGGCCAGGCTGCGCGTGGTCTGCGACTGGATCCAGTACAAGCAGAACTTCCGCGAGCCCGTGGTCGGCCCGGCCAATCAGCACCACCGATACCGAGATCGCCTTCGATCTGCGCCGCAGCACCGGCATAGACCTCGAAGCCGAGGTCAAGCACGCGCTGGAAGACCCCGGCGGGGTGGCCCTGGAGTCCTGGGTGCCGGGCCGGGACAGCTGCATCTGGCGGTTCAACGCGCTGTACTGGCAGGCCCTGTCCGAATGGGAGCAGGCGACGGGCAAGGAGTACGAGCAGTCGCTGCCGGGCGGCGAGAGCGACGCGCGGAACACCGAGGCGGCCCGGGAGCTGATCCTGGAGCTGTTCCGGATCTGGGACGAGCTCGACGCCCGCCGGGCGCTGCCGGACGAGCTCTACATCCTGGAACTCGGCGTCGGCAACGGCAACCAGGCCCGGACCTGGCTGGACGAGTTCGTCCAGCTGGACCGCAGGCACGGCCGCGACTACTACCGCCGGCTGCGCTACCTGATGGGCGACTACTCCCCGCACGTCCTGGAACGGGCCCGCCAGGCCGTGGCCCACCATAGCGAGCGGGTCAGCGCACTGGTCGTGGACGCCACCCGCCTGGATATCACGCTCGGCTTCCTCAGCGGCAAGGCGTTCCTGGTCTACATCTCCAACGTCTACGACAACCTGCCCACCGACGAACTGGCCTGCATCCACGGGCGCACCTACCAGGTGCAGACCCAGGCCTTCCTGACCGACGACGACGCCGACCTCATCGCCGGCCAGTTCGGCCTCGACCGGCCCGCGGTATCAAAGCTGATCGACCGGCTGCTGCGCATCGGGCCCGAGCTGCTGAGCGAGTCCGCGCCCGGCCAGTTCCCCGCTCCGAAAAACGCGGTCGGTTTCTGGCGGGCGGTGTGGGGCGCGCTGCGGCTCCGGGAACGGTACGCCCCGCTGGAGGGCCTGGACAGCTACCAGCTCACACCGGACCTGACCGGCGAGATCCTCCATTCGCTGATCGAAGCGGACGGCGACGTCCGGATGCACGTCAGCAACGGCGCGCTGTCCAGCCTGACCGGGACGCTGCCGCTGCTGCACCCGTTCGGCCGGGTGCAGTGCCACGACCTGTTCCTGACCGGCAGCCACCAGTACCGCACCGGGTTCTACGGCCCGGGCAAGTACGACGGCTCGGTGGTCAACTGGGTCAACGGCCCGCTGCTGCAGCTGGTCGCGAGCCGCCGCGGGTTCGGCGTCCAGTTCGCGCCGTTCCGCCAGCGGCCCGGCTCGAACATCACCACCCTCACCGCCCAGGCGCGTGATTGATGACACTCCTCCCGACGACCGTGGTCGGCTCGTACTCCGTCCCGGAATGGCTGGAACGGCTGAAGACCGAGTACTACCAGCGCCGGATCAGCGCGCAGCACCTGGCCGATATCCACGAGGTCGCGATCAAGGCCGCGGTCAAGGACCAGGAACTGGCCGGCATCGACATCGTCTCCGACGGCGAGCTGCGCCGGGACAACGACGTGGACTACTTCCTGGCCCGGATCCCCGGCGTGCACATCCCGCAGCGGGCCAAGACCGACTACTTCGACTACTACGACGCGGAGGTCACCCGGCCGCTCCCCGACAGCCCGGACACGACCTGGAACTGGCCAACGACTTCAAGTTCACCCGCCAGCTCACCCAGCAGCCGGTCAAGTTCTCCTTCACCGGCCCGTTCTCGCTGTCCCGCCGGATCCGCGACGGCGCCTACGAACGGCCCGGCGACCTGGTCCGCGCGCTGGCCCGCCGGCTCAACGCCGAGGCCCGCGCGCTGGCCGCGGCCGGCGCCGACTTCCTGCAGATCGACGAGCCGTTCCTGGCCGGGTACCCGGAGCACGTCGAGCTGGCCGTCGAGGCCGTGAACATCGTCACCGAGAACATCGATGCCACCTGGGCGCTGCACGTGTGCTACGGCAACCGGTACGCGCGGCCGTCCTGGGAGGGGCACTACGACTTCCTGTTCCCCGCGGTGAAGGCCGCGCGGGTCGACCAGGTCGTCCTCGAGTTCGCCCGCAAGGGCCTGGATGACCTGCGGCTGATCCGCCAGCACGGGTGGGACCGCTGGCTCGGGTTCGGCGTGATCGACGTCAAGACCTCCGAGGTCGAATCGCCCGAGCTGGTCGCGGAACGGATCCGGCGGGCGCTGGAGTACCTCCCGGCCGACCGCCTGATGATCAACCCGGACTGCGGGCTGCGGCACCTCCCGCCCGAGGTGGCCCGGCGCAAGCTGCGCGCCATGGTGGCCGGCGTGGCCGCCGTGCGCGCCGAACTCACCGGAGGCGACAAACCATGAGCGATGGCTTCCTGTTCACCTCGGAGTCGGTGACCGAAGGCCACCCGGACAAGGTGGCCGACCAGATCTCCGACGCGATCGTCGACGCCGCGCTGACCGAAGATCCCGAGTCGCGGGTGGCGGTGGAGACGCTGCTGACCACCGGGCTGTGCGTCCTGGCCGGCGAGATCACCACCAGCGCGGTCCTGGACTTCGCGGCCATCGCCCGCCAGGTGATCTGCGACATCGGCTACGACACCGGCGAGTTCGGCTACGACGGTAACGCGATCGGCGTGATCACCGCCCTGGACCGGCAGTCACCCGACATCGCCCGCGGCGTGGCGTCCTCTCATGACGCGCGCATCCAGGGCAGCACCGACCCGTTCGACGCCGTGGGCGCGGGCGACCAGGGCATGATGTTCGGCTACGCGAGCAGCGAGACGCCCGAGCTCATGCCGATGCCGATCGTGCTCGCGCACCAGCTGGCCCGGCGGCTCGCCCGGGTCCGCCGCAACGGGCTGCTGCCGTACCTGCGCCCGGACGGCAAGACCCAGGTCACGGTGCGCTACGACGCGGCGGGCCGGCCGGTCCGGGTGGAGAAGGTGCTCATCTCCGCCCAGCACGAGGACGGCGTGGAGGCCAAGCTGCCCGACGCGCTGTGGGAACAGGTCGTGACGCACGTCCTGCCCCCGGACCTGTACGATCCCGCCGCCCTGCGCCGGGAGTTCTACGTCAACCCGACCGGCCGGTTCGTGATCGGCGGCCCGGTCGGTGACACCGGCCTGACCGGCCGCAAGATCATCGTCGACACCTACGGCGGGTTCGCCAGGCACGGCGGCGGCGCCTTCTCCGGCAAGGACCCTTCGAAGGTAGACCGGTCAGCTTCGTACGCGGCGCGGCACGTGGCCAAGAACATCGTGGCCGCGGGCCTGGCCGACCGGGCCGAGGTCCAGGTCGCCTACGCGATCGGGATGGCCCGGCCGCTGTCCCTGCTCATCGAGACGTTCGGCACCGAGAAGGTCCCGCGGCCGCTCATCGCGGACCTGGTCCGCGCCCATTTCGACCTGCGGCCCGCCGCCCTGATCCAGGCCCTGGACCTGCGCCGGCCCGATCTACCGCCCGACCGCCGCCTACGGCCACTTCGGCCGCGACGAGGCCGGCTTCACCTGGGAACGCACGGACCGTGCCGCCGCCCTGCGCACTGACGCCGGACTTTTATCCGAACGGAGCGTGGTGCCCGCCCCCGGCCAGCGCGGTCAGCCAGCCGCGCCCGGCGACGGCCGGCCCGCTTGTGGCCGGCCTCAGGAATTCCCAGGTCGTTTTTGGGCGCCGTGTCATTGTCCAGCCGGAACGGCCGTGGGAATCTCCGCATTAGCGTGCGGCAATGCCCAGTTTTCCCACCGTTCACGCCCATGGTGGCTGCCGCAGGGAAGGGCCAAGGAAGGGGCCGCCTGTGCTGGCCGCAGTGACCAGATCACCCGGTGAGATGGTGATCGAGGACGTTTCGGGTCCGGGACCTGCCCGTGCCGGAAACGTTATCCTCCGGCCGGAGGCGGTGGGTATCTGCGGGTCGGACTTCCATCTGTTTTCCGGTGACGTGGCCGCGCTTTCCGGCGCTCGCGACTTCTATCCGCGGATTCAGGGCCACGAGGTTTCCGCGATCGTGGAAGAACCCGGCCAGGCCAACGCCCTGAAAGAAGGCGACCGGGTCGCCATCTGGCCGTTGCTGCCCTGCGGTAGCTGTTATCCCTGCCGGGCCGGAAGGCCCAATGTATGCCCGCGATTCCGCCTGGTCGGCGTGCACCTCGACGGCGGCCTGCAGCAGCGCCTCGAGGTCCCCGCCTCGACCGTGTTCGGCGTCGGTGACCTGGACCCCGACTGCACCGCCTTCGTCGAGCCCGTCTCGGTCGCCGTGCACGCCCTGGCCCGGGCGAACCTCAAGCCCGGCGAGCAGGCCGTAGTATTCGGCGCCGGGCCGATCGGCCTGGCCACCACCCTCGCCGCCAGCCAGGCGGGCGCGCGGGTAACCACGGTCGACCCGGTCCCGGCCCGCCGCGACCTGGCCAAGCGGCTGGGCGCCGAGCGCGTGACCTGGGGCCCGCACGAGGCCCTGCACGACGAAGCTACAGGACTGGACCGGCGGCGACGGCCCGCCGCTCGTGGTCGAGACCAGCGGCGAGACCGACGTCCTGCCGGCGGCCATGCAGATGGTCTCGCCGGCCGGCCGGGTCGTGGTGGTCGGCATGTCGTCGGGTACCGCCCCGTTGCGCCCGGGCGCCTTCCCGGAGAAGGAAATAGACGTCCTCGGTTCCAGCTGCGCAACTGCCGAGGATTTTCGCGCCGCGATAAGCCTGGTAAAAGCAAACCGGGCCTCGCTCGCCGCGCTTTTTTCGCATCATTTCCCGCTGACCCGTGCGGGAGAGGCATTCGAATTCGCCATGAAACGACCACCGGACGCCATCAAGATCGTGGTGACCGTGAATTGAAAACCCCGTGAATTAAGCAGAGCCGAAACTCACCACCGAAGAGGGGGAGAGATGAAAGCAAATATACTCTCGGCGCGAAGAACTATCGTCCTCGCCGCGGCCATCGCGATCGCCGCCGCCGGCTGCAGCAGCTCCAGCTCAAGCAGCAGCTCAAGCTCAAGCACCAGCAGCGCCCCGGCCAGCACGTCCTCGGCGAGCACCTCGGCGGTCAGCACGACGCAGTGCGGCACCAAGCCGGGCGTGGCCGCCACCGGGACGCCGATCGCGCTGGGCGCCATCGCCACCAACCAGCCGGGCACGTCGTTCACCGACATCCCGAACATGGCCAACGCGTACTTCGCCTGCGTCAACGCCAACGGCGGCATCAACGGCCACCCGATCAAGCTCTACATCGCGACCGAGCAGACCAACCCGGCCCAGATCGCGGCCGACGCCAAGCAGCTGGTGCAGACCGACAAGGTGGTCGGCATCATCGGCAACACGTCCATCATCGAGTGCTCGGTCGACAGCAGCTACTGGCAGAAGCTCGGCTACTTCATCGTCGACTCCGGGATCGCTCCCGAGTGCTACTCGACGCCGAACAGCGCCGCGGTCAACATGGGTCCGCGGTACAGCTCCGACGGCGCGGTGCAGTACGCGCTGGCCCAGCACGTGTCCAAGGTCGTGTTCGACCAGTCGAACGTGCCCGGCACCGGTTACATCGCGGCCGGTCCGGCGGCGCTGGCCAAGGCGGCGAACGTGCCGATCGTCCAGCTCACCGAGAACGTGCCGATCTCCGACGCCGACTCGGTGGCGATCAAGGAGGTCGACGACGCCGGCCCGAACGGCGCCGTGATCCTCAACTTCACCCCGCCCGAGGCGCTGGTCATCCTGCAGGCGGCGCAGAAGCTCGGCCTGGAGGACCATGTCAAGCTGTGGGGCTGCTCGACGCCGTGCAACACTGACTTCCTGGCCACCTCGCTGGGAGCCAAGTGGAACAACAAGCTGTTCGTCAACGCGGAGCTGACCCCGCCCGACGTCACCAACACGACGACGATGAACCTGTACAAGGCGATCCTCAAGCAGTACGGCTCGGCGGTCTCCGGCGGCATCGGCAGCTTCAGCCAGATGGGCTTCACCGAGGCCGAGATCGCGGTGCACGCGCTGGAGACGATCACCGGTGCCTACACGGTGGCCAGCGTCAACGCCGCCCTCAAGGGGGTAAGCAATTTCAACACCGGCATGCTGTGCCAGCTGTGGACCTACGGCAGCTACCCCCTGCACATCCCGAACAACGAGGACTACACCGTCACGCCGGACAACGGCAAGATGGTGACGGCCCAGGGCTGCACCCAGATCTCGTCGGTCGACCCGCAGATCGCGCAGTACCGCAGCGTGGCCGGCACCGCGGCCGCCGCGCCGACCTCATAGAAGATCAATGCCACCTTGGTCTGACTTCGAGCCGTTCATCGTCAGCGGCCTGGCCCTGGGCGGGGTGTACGCCCTGTCCGGGGTCGGGCTGGTGGTGCTGTACCGGGCCACCGGCGTGCTGTACCTGGCCTTCGGCGCGGTCGGCGCGATGGGCGCGCTGACCGCGTGGTCGCTGGGCCAGGCCGGGGCGCCCGGCTGGCTCACCTGGCTGGTCTGTATCGCCGTCGCCGCCGCCATCACCCTGGCCTACGGGGTGCTCTTCGGTCCGGCGCTGGCCAAACGGGACCCGCTGGTCAAGGCGGTGGCCACCATCGGGCTGACCCTGATCCTGTACGGCCTGATGGACCTGCTGTGGACGACCAGCGGCGGCGAGGCCCGCTCGCTGACCCTGCCCTCGGACAACGGCGGCTTCTCCGTCGGCCAGGTCCAGGTGAACTGGACCCAGGTCATCGCGCTGGCCGCCGGGGTGGTGATCACCGTGGGGACCGGGATGTTCCTGCGCTACACCAAGCTCGGCACGGCGATGCGGGCCATGGCCAACGACCGCGAGATCACCGCCACCCTCGGGGTCCCGGTCCGCAGGGTCGAGGCGGCGGCCTGGCTCGGCTGCGGGGTGCTCGCGGGCATCGCCGGCCTGCTGCTCGCCGACCTGGTCGCGCTGGACGCCACCACGCTCACCTTCCTGGTCATCTCGTCGCTGGCCGCGGTGCTGATCGCCCGGCTGCGCTCGATCACGATCACCTTCGTGGCCGCGATCGTGATCGGCCTGCTGCATGACCTGCTGACCCCGATCACGTCGCTGACCAACTACCGGGACATGACCCCGTTCGTGCTCGCCGCCGCGGCCCTGCTGGTCATGCCGCGGAGCCAGGTCATGGCCCAATCCCGCGAGGAGGCCTAGTGGGAGCGGACCTCAGCCTCCGCAATACGGCCGGCCGCCAGACCAGGCCGCCGGCGACCGGCCCGCCCGCAGCTGATCAAGATCGCCACCATCACGGTCCTGCTGCTGTTCGTCCTGTTCGGCTTCCCGCAGCTGCTGAGCCTGTACTACATCGACACGATGACCCAGGTGGCCGTGTACTCGATGGTCACGCTCGCGCTCGGCGTGCTGGTCGGCTGGGTCGGCCTGGTCTCCCTGGGCCAGGTCGCGGTGCTCGCGATCGGCGCCTGGGTGGCCGCCCGCCTGCTGTTCGCCACCACCCAGCCCTATCCGGTGGTCCTGCTCGAGGCGGGCCTGATCACGATGGTGGCGGGCGTGCTCATCGGGCTGCCCGCGCTCCGGCTGCGCGGCCTGTACCTGGCCCTGATCACGCTCATGTTCGCGGGCGCGATCACCGTGGTGCTGGCCACGGTGAACTTCCCGAACGGCGGCCACGGCTTCACCGGCTACAACGGCAGCCTGGTCCACATCCCGCCGATCCGCCGGCCCAGCATCGCGTCCAGCGACCCGGCCTACTTCCGCTATGCGGTCATCGTCGCGATTCTCATGTTCGCGCTCGTCCTGGCCCACACGAAAACCAAACCCGGCCGGGCCTGGGCGGCGATCCGGCAGAGCGAGCCGGCCGCGCTGGCCGCGGGCATCAATACCACGCTGTACAAGCTGTGGGCCTTCGCTCTGGCCTCGTTCATCACCGGCGTGGCCGGCGGCGTGCTGGCCGGCGCGGTGCACTACCTGTACTCGATCGGCTTCCCGACCCAGGATTCGATCACCCTGCTGGCCGTGACGCTGATGGGCGGGGTCTACAGCATGTGGGGCGCGGTGGTGGCCGCGCTGCTGTACCAGTTCCTGCCCGCCCTGCTGAACAACTGGGGTGTCTCGGCCGACTGGCTCACCATCTTGTTCGGGCTGGGCGTGCTCCAGGTGCTGACCACCGCGCCGGCCGGCCTGGCCGACCAGGTGCCCAAGGACCTGGCCCGCCTGGGCCGCCTCCTGCGAAGCCGACTCCGAAGGCCGGCCACCCGGAGCACACCATGATCGAGGTCGAAGGCCTGACCGTCCGCTACGGCGGCGTCACCTCGCTGGACGCCATGAGCCTGACCTTCGAGCAGGGTACCTGCGGCCTCATCGGACCGAACGGCGCGGGCAAGACCACCTTCTTCAACGTGCTGAGCGGCTTCGTCCGGCCCGCCGCGGGCACGGTCCGCGCGTTCGGGGTAGACCTGCTCTCGATGGCGCACTTCCGCCGCGCGCGGTGGGGGGTGCGCCGCACGTTCCAGACCGAGCAGGCCATCGAGGAACTATCGGTGTTCGACAACGTCGCCATGGTGCACGAGCACTCCAAGCTCGGCGCGGCCACGCGCAGGAAAGACGTCCTGGACGCCATCGACTTCACCGGCCTGGACGCCGACCCGGACGCCAGGATCCGCACGCTGACCGCCGGCCAGCGCCGCCTGGTCGAGGTCGCCCGCGCGGTCGTCGGCCGGCCCCGCCTGGTCCTGCTCGACGAGCCCGCCGCCGGCCTGCCCGACGAGGAGACCAGCCACCTCGGCGACGTCATCCGCGCCATCCCCGAACACACCGGCGCTCTCACCATCCTGGTCGACCACGACATGAGCCTGGTCTCGGCCTGCTGCGCGACCACCGCCGTGCTCGACTTCGGCAAGCTGATCGCCTCCGGCCCGACCGCCGCCGTGCTCCGCAACGACGACGTGATCCGCGCCTACCTGGGGGTGGCGTGAACATGCTCCGCATCGTCGGCCTCACCGTGGAGCGAGGCGGTCGGGAAGTCGTCCAAGACGTAACCATCGAGATCCCAAACCGTCAGGTCACCGCCCTCCTCGGCCCGAACGGCGCGGGCAAATCCACCCTGGTCCTGGCCGTCGGCGGCGTCCTGCGGCCCAAGGCCGGGTCCGTCCTGCTCGACGAGGCAGAACTCACCGGCCGCCGCCCGGAGCGCATCCGCCAGGCCGGCGTCGCGATCGTCCCCGAGGGCCGCCGCCTGCTTCCGGACCTGACCGTCGAGGACAACCTCCGGGTGGCCAGCTACGCCCTGTCCCGCGAGGCGGCCCAGGCGGGCAGGACAAAGGTCCTGGAACTGTTCCCCCAGCTAGAACAGCGCCTGTCCGCGCTGGCCCGCACCCTGTCCGGCGGCGAGCAGCAGATGGTCGTGCTGGCCCAGGCGCTGATCGCCCAGCCGCGCTACATGCTGATCGACGAGCTGTCGCTGGGCCTGGCCCCGGTGGTGGTCAGCCGGCTGATCCCGGTCATCGCCGCCATCGCCGAGGGCGGCACCGGCGTGCTGCTCATCGAGCAGTTCGCCACCGTCGCCCTGGGCCTGGCCAACCACGCCCACGTCATGGAGGGCGGCCAGATCCGCTTCTCCGGCCCCGCCAGCGACCTGCGCGCCCACCCCGAACTCCTCCAGTCCGCCTACCTGCTGCGCGGCAGCCCGGACCAGCCGGCCGCCGTACCACCGCCCCCGAGGCCCCCTCCTCTTAAAATATTTATGCCGAACGGAGCGTGGTACCCGCCCCCGCCCCCGGCCCCTCACCCGCCAGCCCGACGGTGAAGCTGGCCGGGACCGCCGCCAGCGTGTGCCAGGCCGGAACCGGCGGCCCGCACGACGCGCTGCCCAGCCCGTGGTGCGCCGCGTCCACGTACAGGTGGATCCGCCCGTCCGGCCGCAGGTCGCAGCTGTGCCGGGCCGCGGTCAGCGCCGCGGTGCTCCACGGCCGGGCCGTCACGTCGACCACCGGGTCGCCGAACATGCTCAGCCCGGCGCCGTCGGCCCGGGTCAGCCGCGCCCAGCGCACCGCCCGCCGGTTCCCGTTCTCCTGCGGCCGCACGTACGGAGTCTGCAGCTCAGCCAGCGTGCGTCGGTAGCGCCCCACTCGCACGGCGCACTCGCTGTCCCGGTACGCCTCACCCGGCCCGAGCCCGAACCACTCAAGCTCCCCCTCCTCCCCGGCCACGCTGAGCGCCACCCCGAGCCGCGGCAGCGGCACGTTCCAGCTGCCCCGCGGCGTGACCGCGACCGTCAGCCACACCCGCTCCGCCGCCGCGCTCCACCGGTAGACCACGTCCAGCCCCAGGGCCGTCCCCGCGGCCCCCACCCGGGTCCGGACCGTCAGCCCCGCACCGCCCACCTCGACGCCGAGCACCTTGTGGTGCACCCGGTCCAGCCCCGCCCGCCGCCACCCCGTCACCAGCGGCCGGTCGTTGTCGATCGGCGCCCGCCACACCTCCACCCGCGGCCCGTCCAGCTCGAGCCCGCCCAGCCCGATCAGCTCCCCGGTCCGCCCGTCAAACCGCGCCGCCCCCAGCTTGATCACATCCCCGTCGACCGCCGCCCCGCCCCCTCCCGCCGCCGCGCCCCCTCCCGCCGCCGCGCCCCCTCCCGCCGCCGCGCCCCCTCCCGCCGCCGCGCCCCCTCCCGCCGCGCCCCCTCCCGCCGCCACCGTCCCCAGCCCACCAGCCACCTCGTGCGTCCCAGGCCCACCGATCCGCTCCTGTGCCCACGCGACCTCGTGCCCTGGCGGCGCCCACGACTCCGCCTCACCCGCGACCGCGCTGACCGTTAGCCAGACTTCCCCCGCCCTCACCTGGTCGACCAGTCTCGTCAGATCGCCTGGCCACTCGACGCTCCCCGCCTGCCCAGCCCGGATGACCGGAACAGCCAGCTCCCCGTGGCCAAGCAAAGCTCCGTCCTCCTCCAGCAGCCATGACCAGCGCAGGTAACCGGTGTCGCGGGTGTGGTGCAGGTTGCGGACCCCGACCGTCCGGGCCCGCGGGTCCACGCTGATCCGGACCGGCTCGACCACCTTCTTGAACTCACCCAACCCCGGCGACGGCGTGCGGTCCGGGAACACCAGCCCGTCGATGACGAAGTTCCCGTCGTGCACCTCCTCGCCGAAGTCCCCGCCGTAGGCGTAGTACGGCGTTCCGTCGTCAGCGGTCCGCGCGATGCCGTGGTCGATCCACTCCCAGACGAACCCCCCGGCCAGCCGCGGATGCGCCTCGAACAGCTCCTGGTAGTCGCGCAGCCCGCCCGGCCCGTTGCCCATGGCGTGCGCGTACTCGCACAGCAGGAACGGCAGCCCGCGCCGGTGCGCGTCGTGCGCCGGGTCGGCCGTCCCCGGCTCCTGCCGGTGCCCGATGGCGGCCACCTCCGGCAGGCCGGCGTACATCCGCGAGTACACGTCGGCGTAGGAGCAGTTCTCGTGGTCGCCCTCGTAGTGGATCAGGCGGCTGCCGTCCCGCTCGCGGATCCACCTGGCCATGGCGGCCAGGTTCGCGCCGGTCCCGGCCTCGTTGCCCAGCGACCACATGATGACGCAGGGATGGTTCTTGTCCCGCTCCACCATCCGCTCGGCCCGGTCGAGATACGCCTCCCGCCAGGCCGGATCGTCGCTGGGGTTGCCGCGCCAGCCCTCGAAGGCGAACCCGTGCGTCTCCAGGTCGCACTCGTCGATCACCCACAGCCCGTGGCGGTCGCATAGGTCCAGGAAGCGCGGGTCGGGCGGGTAGTGGCTGGTCCGCACCGCGTTGACGTTGTGCCGCTTCATGGCCAGCACGTCGGCCAGCATCGTCTCGGGCGTCAGCGTCCGTCCGGTCCGCGGGTCCCATTCGTGCCGGTTGACCCCGCGCAGCAGGACCGGCGCGCCGTTGACGGTCAGCACACCGTCCGCCACGGCCACCCGCCGGAACCCGATCCGGACCGCGATGCGCTCCTCGCCCGCCATGATCTCGCCCGCGTACAGCCGCGGCCGCTCGTCCGACCACGGCTCCACGCCCTCGATCACGTGCGGCCCCGCCGGATCGGCCCCGGCCAGCCCCAGCTCGGGCACGCTGAGCCGGGCCGGCCCGGTGGTCGGTACTGTGGTCTGCACCGCCAGCGTGCCCCGACCGCTGCCCGGGTCGAAGTCCGCCTGGACGAAGAAGTCCGCCAGCCCCCGCGCCACGATCCGCACCGGACGGAAGATCCCGGACAGCCACCACATGTCCTGGTCTTCCAGGTAGCTGCCCGCCGACCACTGGTGCACGCGCACGGCCAGCACGTTCTGTCCGGGGCGCAGCGTCCCGGAGACGTCGAATTCGGTCGGCAGCCGGCTGCCCTTCCCGTCGCCGAGCCGTTCCCCGTTGAGCCACACCGCGAAACAGGAGTCCACCCCGTCAAACCGCAGCACGGCCCGCGGCACCGGAAAGCCGTCCGGCACGGCGAACCGGCACCGGTACTCCCCGGCCGGATTGGCGTCCGGGACCCGAGGCGGATCCACCGGGAACGGGTACGTGACGTTGGTGTACGCCGGCGCGCCATGGCCCGCCATCTGCCAGCACGACGGCACCGCCAGCTCGGCCCACCCGGAGTCGTCGAACTCCGCCCGCTCGAACCCGCCGCTCAGATCGGACAAGCCCGCCGCCAGCCGGAAGCGCCACGGCCCGTTCAGCTCAATAAATGGAACGTTCGAGGCGAACCACGCCCGCGGTCGCAGCCGCCCCGGCCCGGGCTACGGTCCTCGACGTAGGCAAACTCGTCCGGCACCAGCGAATTCTAATGAGCCCCTCAACCGTTATGCTGACTAGCCCGGCTACCGGGAAGGACGCGATGACGCACCTGATCGTCGCTGATGCCATCTGCGCGGCGTTCCCGCACCTGCGGATTGACGCGATCGTCGCCGAGGGCTTTTCTGGCCGTGAGCCGTGGCCTGAGGTGGCCGAGCGGCTCAGGCGCCTCGAAGCCGACGCAGCCGCGGGGAAGGCGCCGCCAGCGGAAGACGATGCGCACATTGCCTCCTGGCGTGCGGCGTACCGTGCGTTCGGCACGAACCCGAAGCGGGAGCGCCCGAGCATTGAGGCCCTGCGGAGGCGGTTGGCGCGATCTGCGCTCCTGCCGCGGATCAACGCCGCCGTGGACTGCTACAACCTGGTCTCGGTCACCACCGGGATACCGGCGGGCGCCTTTGACCTGCGGCAGGTCAAAGGCGACATCACGATCAGGCTCGCCGTCGGCAGCGAGGAGTTCACCCCGCTCGGCGAACCGCACACCACCGAGCACCCGAGCCCCGGCGAAGTGATCTATGCCGACGCCGAGGGCGTGCTGACCAGACACTGGAACCATCGGGACGCTGAACGCACCAAGGTCACCGGGAACAGTGAAGATATCGTCTTCCTACTCGAAACCATCGATGCACCTGCGTTCGGCGCGACCCTGGACGCGGCCACCGCCAGCCTCACCACCCTGCTGCGTTCGCGCGCGAGATCCGTCGACGTCCGCAGGCTCACTCCTGTCCAACCGGCCTGTGCGTTGCTCGCCCGTGATCAGGATGGTGACTTGCCGACCCGGCCTTAGGTCCGCCCCAGCCGCCTACTGCGCCGCCGCATAACCGAATTCCAGAGGCATGCCGGTCTCGATCAGGCTCTTGAGGCTCGACAGGATCATCGGCCAGCCCGACGCGAGCACGTTGAGGAACGACTCGCCGGGTACGAGGTCCCGGTGGGTCACCGTCAGCCGGGTCACCTGGCCCATCGCGACGGACTCGAACCGCACGACCGATGCGGACCCGCCGTTGGCTTCGAGATGATCGCTTTGCAGCCATTCGCAGGTCAGTCGCCGCGGGTCCTGCTCGCGGCCGGGCTGAAACTGTATGCCGGCCAGCCAGCGGGGCGCCAGCACGGGATCCCCCAGTACCGCGCGGACCTGCTCCGGCGTGGCCCGCAGGTAGACATCAAAGCTCAGGCGCGCCTTAGCGGACATCGCGATCTGCCCCTCGCTTTCCCGGTGCGGTTCTCGGCGCCGCTCATGGACCCGATCTCGTTCCCGCCCTTACCTTGGAGCAGCGCCCAGCCCCCCGATCGCGTCACACTGGTCACCTCCTCGCCCGCCCCCCGGTCACCTCCTCGCCCGCGCCCTGTAGCGTTGAGGCCATGGCCGAGCCGCATGTATCCCCGACCTGGCAGCCACCGTCGCAGGACGAGCAGTCCGCCGACACCCTGGACGCCGCCGAGCGCAACGACCTTCCCGCCTCCGCGTTCGCCTTCCCCGCCGAGCGCAAGGAGCCGCTGACCTCAGCCAGCCACGTCCGCTCCGCCCTGAGCCGTTTCGACCAGGTCCAGGACGTCACCGACGCCGAGCGCGCCGTAGCCTTCGAGAACATCCGCCGCGCCGCCGCCCACTACGACGTCGACATGACCGAAACCTCCTGGCACGACCTGATGCACTAACCCGTTCCCGGCGGGCAAGAGCCATCTTGTTAGTTGGCACCGGAGGAGGCAGAGAAACTGCCCCCTCCGGAATTGCCTGAGGTCAGGAATGGACCTGGCGCAGCGGGCCGGCCTGGTCGGGGAAATTCTGGGTGCTCAGCGCCTGCACGCCGGCCTCGTGCTCACCGTTGAATGGCGTGGTCGCCCCCGCGCAGCCAGCGGCGACTGCGTCCTTCGGCGAGTTGAACCACAGGCCCAGGTGGTACATCTGCACGGGATTGAAGGGCGGATTCACGCTGGCATCCGGGAAGGGCCCGTGGAAGACCACTGGCGCCGACGCCGAGCCCGGGGCTACGGCGAAGGTCTCGACGCTGAAGCGTCCGATGAACGTGCCGTTGGCGTGACCGGAGCTGTTGCTTTCCAGGTCACCTTGGTACCAGGAGATCCCGAATGGCGCGTTGGGGACCTGGATGACGAAGAGGTCGAAGTCCGTATTCGGCGGCAGGTGCTTCGCCGAGACCCGCATGACTTCGACCGGGCCCTCGGACTGGATGGTGACCTTGGCGTCTGCGCCGGTAAGGCAGTTTGCCTTGACCGACGCAGCGGAACGGACCATGTGGAACGTGGTTTGCGTGACTGCCGCGTCAGCGCTGGCACCGCCGATTCCGGCGGCAATGCCACCCGCGGCGGCCAGGAACGCCGCCCCTGCGATAACGCTGATTCGCCCAGATAGCTTGCGCATGTGAATACTCCTAACGGTGAGGTTTCGGCCCTGAAGGCCGGTCTGTCAGGACGAGTCGATTGAGCCCGGCACGGCAGCGCGACGACGGGGCTGGCGCCACTCCCGCGTCGTTACGCCCCGGGTCGTGGAGGTCGACACCGACTGCGGCGCCGGCCAGCAACGTGATGAGGGGCTCGTCCGTTTCATGTCAGGCGTTACGCAGCCCAGAGCCGAACGGTTCCATCCCGCCAGACCCTTTTGTCCGCCGCCTGGAGGGGCGCCTGGCAGGCAGAAGCCCCGTACCCGGGCGGCCGGACCCGGAAATCAGCTGGTGCGGTGGGCGTGCCCGACGAGAACGCGCTGCCCGGACGATGCCGGGTTGCCGTTCGCCTGTTGCCGCGTGACGGTGATCGTGGGGTACTGGGTGGGGGGAACCCCGGACCACAATGTGACGTCTCCGGATTGGTTGAACGTGCCGATGGGGACGAGGATGCCGACGGCATTCTTGAGCCACGCCTGGTAGAACCGGCCGTTGTCCAGGCGCGGCAGCCCCGAGACGTGCAGCGTCACATGCCAGCCGGCGGTCGTCTGGGTCAACATCGCCTGGCCGGTCGCACCTGGTGCCAGCGACGTTCCCGACAACGCCGCGGTGAATGTGGTCGCGGTTGTGCCAGCGCCGGACGTGACGCCGATGGCGATGGCGATCGCGATCGCCGCCGCTGCGGCCGCCCCGGCAGCCCAGGCGACGACCGAACGCCGTGGCCGACGCCGCGCCCGGCGCGCGGGCTCGCCGCCCGCGGCCCGCCTGGCGGACTCGGGCGGATCGGACCTCTCGTCACCGGTTTCCCGGCTGGCCGCGCCGGTGACGGCGGCCACGACGGTGTCTTCGAGATGCTGACCCGGCACCTCCCACATCGCGGGATCGGCCAGCAGCGCGCGGAGCTCGTCAAGCTCCGCTGCGTCCGCAGGATCGAGCGACCCGGGCGCGCCAGCGTGATCTTCGGCCAGATAGGAGATGCGTTCTTCGTCAGTCACCGCTGGCCTCCCGTTCCGATGCGCGCCTGGCTCGGCGCCGAACCAGCCGGATCATCGCCTCGAAGGTGCCCCAGGAGCCCGGCAAGGCGCCGGTGAACGCGGAAACTACGGGACTTGACCGTCCCCACCGGGATATTCAGCCGCTCGGCAATCTGATTGTGCGTGAGCCCTTCCATGTGCTGCAACCGGACGAGTTTCGCCTCGTCGGGGCTGAGCTCGCTCAGCGCCTGCCGGACCTGCCACGCTTCATACACCCGATCCACTGACGGCGGCAGGCTGACCAGGCCCGAGGCGGCCGGATCGGCGTCGTCGAGCGGACTGTGCGCGTGGCGGGCTTCCCGGCGATGGATGTCGATCGCCGCTCGCCTGGCGATCGTAGCGAGCCACGGCCCGAGCTCTTTCGACGGCTCGAAGGTGGCAGCCGCCCGCCACGCCTGGAGGAAAGCCTGCTGGGTCGCATCCTCGGCCAGCGCGCGGTCGCCGAGTACCTTGTACGCGACGGCGAACACCAGCCGCCCGTACATGCGATATATCGTCCGTACCGCGTCTTCGTCACCTGCCGCGAACCCTGAGAGCACAAGTGGGTCGGCCACGAGCGCAGCATAGCCGCCTGCCGCCAGCCACGACAGAGCACGGCGCCGGCGCACAAGGCGCGTAACCCGGTCGCGCCTCGATGACCCCAGCCCCGCCTGACCGCCCGCGGCCGGCAAGGGATATACAAGGGAGCGGCAGAATGCCACCAAGGAGGCGGACATGAGCACTGACCAAGGTGAGCACGTCGACGCGCTGGTGATCTTCGGCGCCACCGGCGACCTGGCCAAACTGGACACCTTCCCCGCGCTGGTCGCGCTGGTCGAGCGGGGCGTGCTCGACGTGCCCGTGGTCGGCGTGGCCAAGAGCGGCTGGGGCCTGGACCAGTTCCGCGACTACGCCACCGCCTCGCTCAAGCTGAATAAGATCGACCCGGCCAGCCCGGCCGCGGTCAAGCTCCTGCAACTGCTGCGCTACGTCGACGGCGATCTCGGCGACCCGGCGACGTACCAGGCCATGTCGGACCAGGTAGGCGAAGCCCAGCGAATACTCTTCTACCTCGAGGTGCCACCGCCGCTGTTCGGCCGCATCGCTCAGGGCATCTCCCAGGCGGGCCGCGCGAAAAACAATCGGGTCATGGTCGAGAAGCCCTTCGGTACCGACCTGGCCAGCGCCCAGCAGCTGAACGCCACCATGCAGTCCTACTTCCCCGAGGACGCCATCTACCGGGTCGACCACTGGCTGGGCCTGGAGCCGGTGGACAGCCTGATGTACGTCCGGTTCGCGAACTCGGTCATCGAGCCGCTGCTGAACCGGACCTACGTGCAGAGCATCCAGATCACGATGGCCGAGGCGTTCGACGTCTCGGACCGGGGCAGCTTCTACGACAAGACCGGCGCCATCCGCGACGTGATCCAGAACCACCTGCTGCAGGTCCTGGCCACCGTCCTGGCCGAACCCCCGGACGGGACCGGCCTGGATTCCTGGCGGACCAGCAAGGCCCAGCTCATCGGCGCGCTGCGCCCCCTGACCCCCGAACTCACCGTCAAGGGCCAGTACGATGGCTACCTTCAGGTCGCCGGGGTGGACCCGAAGTCCGTGACCGAGACCTACGCTGCGATTCGGCTCGCGGCCGACTCCTGGCGCTGGGCCGACGTGCCCATCTTGATCCGGGCCGGCAAGTGCCTGCCGGTGACCGCGACCGAGGTCACGATCACCTTCCGCCGCCCGCCGTACGAAGCCTTCGGGCTGGGCGAGGGCGACCACGCGCCCGAGAACGTCCTGCGGTTCCGGATCAACCCGCAGAACCGGGTCAGCATGACGCTGGTCGGCAAGAAGCCCGGCGCGGGCTGGCTGCCCGAGCCCGAGAATCTCAGGTTCGCCGAACACCCCGGCTCCGGCATGCTTCCCTACGACCGGCTCATCGGCGCCGCGCTCAACGGGCAGCGCTGGCTGTTCGCCTCGCAGGACACGGTCGAGGCGGCCTGGCGGGTCGTTGACCCGGTGCTCGGCGACGTGGTCCCGGTCCATCCGTACGCCCGGGGCAGCTGGGGTCCGGCGCAGGCCGCCGGCCTGCTGCCGGCCGGAAAGACGTGGTACGACCCGGCGGGCTAATCCCCAAAAGCGCTGAGCCACGAGGCCAGACTCAGGCCCGCTCTTGCCGCCCGACCATCAGGACCGCGTCGCCGATCGAGCGGACCATGCCGTGCCGCCGCCGGATGACGTCGGCGATGATCCCCGTCCACCCGGTCTGGTGCCAGGCACCGAGCGCCGCGGCGTTGTCGCCGTGGAAGTACTCGGCGAACACCAGATTGTCCCGCCAGGCCGGGTCATCCTGGAGCAACGAAACACCCCCGAAGCACGGCCGCCGGCCGTCGGGCCCGCGGGTGAAGATCGAGATGAGCCGGTCCTGCAGGTCGGCGGCCACCTTGTCCAGGGTCAGCCGGTTCCCGGATCCGGTCGGGTACTCGATGGTGAAGTCGTCGCCGAAGAACCAGTAGTACCGCTCCAGGGAGCTGATCACCAGGTAGTTCAGCGGGAACCAGATCGGCCCGCGCCAGTTGGAGTTCCCGCCGAACATCGCCGTGGTGGACTCGGCGGGCTCGTAGTCGATGCTGGCCGTGACCCCCTCCACCGAAAGCACATACGGATGGGACCGGTGGTAGGCCGACAGCGCCCGCAGCCCATGCGGGGACAAGAACTCGTTCTCGTCGAACAGCCGGCCCAGCAGCCGCACCAGCCGGTCCGGTCCCGTCAGCGACAGCAGCAGCCGCTGGCCGCCGGACGGCCCGCGCAGCATGCCGCGCCGCTGCAGCGCGCCGACGTCGGCCAGGTCCTCGCGGCCGAGCAGGTCCGCGAAGTGCTTGCCGAGCACCAGAGCCTGCCGTAGGTCGTCCTCGCCGACCACCGCGGCGCCCAGCATCGGGATCATGCCCACCATCGACCGGACCTTGATCGGCACCTGGTCCCCGGACGGCGTCACCAGCCGGTCGTAGTAGAACCCGTCGTCGTCGTCCCACAGCCCCTGGCTGTCCAGCGCGTCGCGGATGGCGGCGAAGTGCTCCAGGAACTTGAGCACCAGGTCAGACGCCGGCCGCTGCCCGCTCTGGGCCAGCACGGTGGCGATCCCGCCCATCGCGATCGCGTAGAAGCCCATCCACCCGGTGGCGTCGGACTGCTCCAGGATCCCGCCGACGGGCAGCTCGGACCGGTCGAGCGGGCCGATGTTGTCCAGTCCCAGGAAGCCGCCCTCGTAGACGTTCTTCCCGCCCACGTCTTCCAGGTTGACCCACCAGGTGAAGTTGACCAGGAGCTTGTCGAACACCCGGGACAGGAACTCCAGGTCGCGGCCGTCGTCGACGGCGAACACCTCCAGCGCGGCCCAGGCCTGCACCGGCGGGTTGACGTCGGAGAAGTTCCACTCGTACGCGGGCAGCGTCCCGCTCGGATGCTGGAACCACTCCCGGCACAGCAGGATCAGCTGGTACTTGGCGAACGCCGGGTCCACGTGGGCCAGCGCCACGCAGTGGAAGCCCAGGTCCCACGCGGCGAACCAGGGGTACTCCCACTTGTCCGGCATCGACATGATGTCGAACGCGTCGAAGTCGCGCCAGCGCGAGTTGCGCCCGGTCTGCCGCTCGGGCGGCGGCGTGGGCTGTCCCGGGTCACCGTCCAGCCACCGGGCCACGTCGTAGTAGAACAGCTGCTTGCTCCACAGCATCCCGGCGAAGGCCTGCCGCATGACCAGCGCCTCGTCGGCTGACGCCTCCCGGGGCGTCAGCTCGGCGTAGAACTCGTCGGCCTCGGCCCGCCGCCTGGCCACCACCTGGTCGAACTCGGCCCCCAGGGCCGCTGAGCCCAGTGCCGCCGAGCCCAGTGCCGCCGCGGCCGCGCCCGCCGCGGGCCGCAGCCGGAGCCGCAGCTCAGCCGAGGCCCCGCCGGCCAGCGTGACCCGGTACCAGAACGCGCACTTGGTCCCGGTGCCGCCTAGGTTGACGGTGGGCGCCCCGCCGATCACGTGGTCGTTGATGCCGTCCTTGGGGTAGGGCGTGAGCGGCGCCGCGCCGTACAGCCGGGCCAGGTTCGTCTCGTTCTCGCAGAACAGCACGGTGGGCTCGGTCCCGTCCGGCCCGGGTCCGGCGATCAGCTCCAGCTCGCCCACGAACGGGTGCTCGATGGCCACCACCGAAGGGTCGGAAGCGGCCGCCCCGAGCACCGGCCGCGCCGGGTCGTCCCCCCAGGACCAGGTGTTACGGAACCAGGCCGTGGGCAGCACGTGCAAGGTCTCGGTGTCCGGTCCCGCGTTGGTCACCGAGATCGTCATCAGCAGATCGTCCGGCGAGGCCTTGGCGTAATGCACCTCGGTGATCCAGTACCGGTTGTCCGCGAAGGCCCCGGTGTCCAGCAGCTCGTACTCCGGCTCCAGCCGGGTGCGGGACCCGTTCACGTCGATCAGGTCCTGGTACGGGAACGGGCCCTGCGGGTAGTGGTAGCGCCACCGGTTCCAGGCGTGGCTGGGGATGGCGTCCAGGTACCACCAGTACTCCTTGACGTCCTCGCCGTGGTTGCCCTGCGCGCCGGTCAGCCCGAAGGCACGCTCCTTGAGGATCGGGTCGCGCCCGTTCCACAGGGCCAGGGCCAGGCAGAGCCGCTGCTCGACGTCGCAGAACCCGGCCAGCCCGTCCTCGCCCCACCGGTAGGCCCGCGACCGGGCCTGATCGTGCGGCAGGTAGTTCCACGCGTCACCGTCGGCGCTGTAGTCCTCACGGACCGTGCCCCACTGGCGCTCGCTCACGTACGGCCCCCACCGGTACCAGTCGCCGGCCTGCCGGAGTCCGTTCTCGAGCTTCCCGAATTCCTCGACCCGCTCACGTTCGGCGCCCATCGCTGCCCTCTCCTCGGTCCGGGTCCTCGCCGTAGGCCTGTGCCACCGCCGTAGGGTTTCCTTTTTTATCCGAACGGAGCGTGGTACCACCGCCCGGGTCCCTCCAACTAGCCCGGGATAGGCTTGAACCGCGACAGCAAGAGCACGCGGACATCGGGACGGTCGCCATGGCTATTGATGAGACCGGCAGTCAGCCGAACGGGGCCTGGCCCCAGGTAAGGTCCGGCCCGCTCGTGGTCGGCGGGATCCTGGTCGGAGTCGGCGCCGCGGTGGCGTTCGCCGGCCTGGCCGTCGCGGGCTCGCACGTTTTCGCGGCCACCCGGGCCTGGGTCAAGGAGCTGGAGACCCCGCCCAGCGAGCTGGCCCGGCTCAAGTGGGAGCAGGCCAAGACCGCCGCCGCCTCCGGCGCGGCGACCTGGCGGGACCACCCGAACGCCAAGGTCCGCCTCGCCCGCCGGACCTCTACCGGCTGATCTTCACCGGCAGCTCAGGCGGGGGAGAGCCGGGCCTCTTCCCGGGTCGGCTCGAACAGCTCGACCGGGTTGCCCGACGGGTCTTCCGCGATGATCTGCTTCCCGCCGAAGCCGGTCACCACGTCGTTGCGGAACCGGACGCCGTCCCGCCGCAACCCAGCCACGGTCGCGGCCAGGTCGGGGATCTCAACCGAGAACCGGTTCCACCCGCCGGGCTCGGGGAGCGTGCCATCCGGCATCGCCTGCCCGCCGCCCCCGGCCGCGCCCGGGACGCTGAGCACCAGGCGCAGGTCGCCGCGGGTGAGCATGGCGAACATATCGTTCGGGTGGATCTGCACGCTGAACCCCAGGTGCCCGGTGTAGAAGCCGATGGCGGCCTCGACGTCGTTGACGATGTAGCGAACGCTGACCGTGGCCATGTGGGTACGTTCCTTCCTGTGCTCGAGGCGGTCAGGAACCGGCGGACGGCTCGCCCGCGCCCGCGCACGGTCGAACAAGATCCCGCTCACGCACGCACCCTAACAGCAACGTCCCGGCCGTCTGGTCAGACGGCCGGGACGTCGCTCGCGGCTGGCGCTATGGCCGCGCTAGCACTTCGTGACGGGTTAGCGGACGAAGCACGAGTGGGCCCACCACGCCCACGACGGGCACGCGTTGCGCACGTTGTTGGAGAGCGAGAAGGTACCGCTGCCGTTCTCGGTACCGGTCTCCGACCACTTGCCGGACACGGACCCTACGCGGAACACCCACCGGAAGTGCCAGCGGTGCCCCTGCCGGTACCACTGGCGGTACCACTGCGGGTGGATGTACCCGTTGAAGGTCCTCGTTCCCTGGATGGACCCGGCCGGGTAGGTGAAGGAGAACGTCACGTGGTTCCCCCTGACCGTCCCGTAGATCGGCCCCGTGGTCGGGTAGTACGAATCGGTCATCGTCCCGGACAGGCAGCTTCCGAACTGCTTGAAGGTGATGCTGTAGCTGTAGGTGGTGCCCATGAAGACGGCGTTGACCGTATTGGAGCCGTTCAGGTTCCACTGCTGCCCCGCGAACGGATTGCAGTGGAACCCATGGTTGCTCGCGGTGGTTGCCGCGGGGCTGGCGGTCGCCGCGCTCGCGACCCCGGCCCCGCCTACGACAAGCCCGGCTGCGACCGCGAGGCCCGCGCAGGTCCCTAGCATCCTTCTGCTGATGCCCCTCATATTTCCTTCTTCCTGGAAGCCGCGGCCGGAGTTCAGGCCCTCCGCGGGCGACTGCTCACTGTCGCGCACCTAGCGGCTTCGTTCACCAAGGAGACGTCGGAACGGACGAAAGGGTTGTCAGAGAAACAAAGATAAATACACATGTCATAACACCCTGTTATTAACACTATCGGACAAACAGCTAGCGACCTGCTCAGATCGAGCAAACTGCGGCCGCCGCCGAGCTCGGGCGTGGCTGAATCGTTACCCCGGCTGCGCCGCGGGCACGAGCAGGTGCGAGTCGTACTCCCCGCCGGCGTGCTTGCCGTACGGGCCGGTCTCCCGCCGGTACCGGGGCGGCGAGGCACCCCGGTACCCGGGCCGGCCGGTGGGCTTCCTGAACAGGTACCGTCCGCTCACACGGCTCGGCCGAAGGCGGGCAGGTAGCCAAGTTCCTGCCCGGCCGCAGTGGGATGGTAGGACGAGCTGATCGCGAAGATGTCCACCGAGTGCAGCCAGCTGCCGGAGTCGCAGATCTCGTGCCCGGCGAACTGCCCGCGGACGTCAGCGAACGTGTCGTGATTGGCCTGCGCGGCGGCCTGCAGGGCGTTGTCGAGATCGTCCGCGCCCTGGTCGAGCGCGACGCGGTCCTGGGTGCTCAGCCCGATGCAGGAACCGGACTTGGACAGGTCGTACAGGTCGGGGTAGCCGAGCACGACGACCTTCGCGTTCGGCGCGTCGGCCGCGATCGTCTGCAGCGTGCTGTCGAGCCGGGCCGGCAGCTGGCCGGCGACGAACGTCTCGGCGGTCTTGACCGCGTTCACGCACGTGCTGGTCGAGGCGAGCACGCAGGTCTCCATGACGCTGGAGAAGCCCGCGTCGTTGCCGCCGATCGTGATGCTGACCAGCGTGGTGCTGGCGCTCAGCGCCGATACCTGGCTGGCCAGGACGTCGGCCGTGGTCGCGCCCGAGCAGGCCACCGAGACGAAGCTGGCGGGTGAGTTGGCGCCGGCCCATTGCTCCGGGTAGGCGTTTGTACTGCGGTCGCAGCTTCCGCTGGATGAGATGTAATCCCCGGCGCCGACTCCGGAGCTGTAGGAATCGCCCAGCGCCACGTAATTGACCGGGGCTGCCGCGCGGGCGGATGCGGCCGTGACCAGGCCCGCGACGGCCGTGGAAACAACAATGGCAGCACTGAAAATAACCCGGAAAATACGCACGAATCACCCGCTATTACCATGAATGGAATTGAAAAAACGCACGCCTCATCCTTGTACCACGCGCCAGCGGGCAGATCAATAAGCCGCTGGTCGAGGCCGGCCTACGCACGATCATCGGGCCGCCCTCATCAGGCTCATCCAGACTCCTCGCAGTCCGGGATGCCGAAGATCCGCTCGGCGTTGCGGTGGTAGATCTTCCTCCGGTCTTCGTCGGAGATCTCGGCCTCGTCGAGGAACCGCACCGCGGCCTCGGTGGTCTGGTACGGGTAGTCGATCGCGAACATGATGTTGTCCGCGCCCACCGCCTCGATGCAAAAGCGCAGCACCGGAGCCCAGTTCATGCCGCTGGTGGTGATGGCGAAGTTCCGCTTGACGTACTCGCTCGGCGTCAGCGACAAGGCGGGCCGCGCCTGGTACGAGGCGCGTATGGGGTGCATGTAGTCCAGCCGGTACAGCCAGTACGGCAGGCCCTCGCCGAGATGCCCGAGGACGATTCGCAACCGGGGGAACCGGTCGAAGATGCCGCCGCAGATCAGCCGCAGGGCGTGCAGGCCGGTTTCGGCCTGGAACCCCCAGATGCCGGTTTCCAGGCCGTACTTCTTGAACGCCGCCGCCATCGGGGCCGCCGGGGAGCGCGGGTGGATGTAGATGGGCGCGCCGTGCGCCTCGGCCGCCTCGAGCAGCGGCCAGTACCTCTCCTCGTCCAGGTACTCGCTGCCGGTGTGCGAGTTGACGATCACGCCGTTCAGCTTGAGCTCGGTCACGGCCCGGTCGATCTCGGCCGCCGCGGCCCGCGGGTCCTGCGGCGCGACCGCGGCCAGGCCCGCGAACCGGCCCGTGCGCTTGCCGATCAGCTCGGCCAGCCGGTCGTTGGCCAGCCGCGCCAGCGCGGTCCCCTCGGCCGCCGGGAACGTCTGCACGCCCGGAGCGGTGAGCGACAGCACCTGCACGTCCACGCCGTTCGTGTCCATGATCTCCAGGCGCTCCCCGTCCAGGTCGAGCAGCTGCCGCCGGACCCGGCGCAGTCCCGGCGTGTCCTGGGTGAAGACGAAGTCCCAGAAGTCCTGGTCCGGCTCGGCCGGGTCGGCGGTCGCGGCCCAGCCGCGCAGCGCCTCGTACACCTCGGGCACACAGAATGCCTCTTCGGTCGCGATCCGCCGGTACGGCCACGGATAGCACTGTGTCTCCCCGCTCGCTTCCGGGCCGCTTTGAAGGCGCCTCCTTGCTGGTCTGGCCGCCCGCGGCGGCGGGCCCTCGTCGCTCCTTCGTCGCTCCTCAGTCCAGGCGGCGCCGCGGCCCTTCGGCTCGCTCATGGGATCACCGCCCGCACCGCCGCCGCGATCTTCTCCTCGTCGGGCAGCAAGTAGTCCTCCATCGGCTTGCTGTAGGGGATGGTGGCGTCCAGCGCGGTGACCAGCTTGACCGGCGCCTTTAGGTACCCGAACCCTTGGTCGGCGACCTCCGCGGCGATGACCGCGGCCGCCGAGGCGTGCCGGGTGGCCTGGTCCACCAGGACCAGCCGGCCGGTCTTGCGGACCGAGTCCAGGATCGTCGCCATGTCCAGCGGCACCAGCGTGCGCGGGTCGATCACCTCCGCCGCCACGCCCGAGGCGGCGAGGGCGTCGGCCGCCGCCAGGGCCCGGCCCACCATCGCGCCGGTGGCCACGATCGTCACGTCGTCCCCGGCCCGCCGCACGTCGGCCTGGCCGAACGGGACCAGGTACTCCCCTTCGGGGACCTCGCCTTCCTCCAGCGTGAGCAGGTAATGGTGGAAGAAGCACACCGGGTTGTCGTCCCGGATGGCCGTGGCCATCAGCCCCTTGGCGTCGGCCGGGGTGGCGGGCAGCGCCACCTTGAGCCCGGGCACGCCGGTGAACATGCCGTAGATCGACCCGGTGTGCTGCCCGGCCCACCCGGCCGTGAAGCCGTACCCGGCCTTGAGGACCAGGGGGACCGTGACCCGGCCGCCGCTCATGTACCGGAACCGCGGCGCCTCGTTCACCACCTGATCCATGGCCACGAGCATGAACTCGGCCATGTACAGCTCGACCACCGGCCGGTACCCGGCCAGCGCGGCCCCGACCGCCATCCCGATCTCGGCGGTCTCCGAGATCGGAGTGACCCGCACCCGGTCGCCACCGAACGCCCGGAGGAACTCGTCGTTCTCGGTGGTGGCGATGTTCTGCCCGAAGTACAGCACGCTGGAGTCCCGGGCCATCTCCTGACTGATGGCCTCGTTGATCGCCGCGATGTACGCAAGCTGCCTGCCCATGACGACCTCCTGTCGATCACGCGTACACGTGCCGCAGCGCCGCGTCGGGCGCGGGATACGGACTGGCCAGGGCGAACTCGACGGCGGCGCTCATCTCCTTGGCCACCGAATCGGCCAGCGCGTCCGCCGCGTCCGCGTCGAGCGCGCCGGCCGCCGCCAGCCGGTCGCGCATGCGCAGCAGCGGGTCGGCGCGCCGCGCCGCCTCGTACTCCTCCGGCGCCCCGAACACCGCCACCGCCTCGTGCTCGGGAAAGTGCAGCGGCACGCCGGGCGGGGCGATGATGTTGCCGTGCGCGCTCAGCCGGTAGATCTTCGACTCCACCAGCGTGGGACCGGCTCCTGACCGGGCCCGGCCGACTGCCGCGCCCACCGCGTCGTAGACCAGCACCGGGTCCCCGCCGTCCACCGTCACCCCGGGCATCGAGAACGCGCGGGCCTTGATCGACAGCGGCTCGCCCGCCGCCGCGTTGGCGTCCTCCTGCTCGACGCGGGTGACCACGTTGTAGGAGTTGTTCTCCAGCACGTACACGATCGGCAGCTTCCACAGCGAGGCCACGTTCAGGGCCTCGGCGAACGCGCCCTGCTTGGACGCGCCGTCGCCGAAGAAGCACAGCACCACCTGGCCCTGCTTGCGGATCTGCGCCGCGTACGCGGCCCCGGTGGCCTGCGGGATGCCCTGCCCGACGATCCCGGACGTACCCAGGAACCCGCGCTCGGGATCGGCCAGGTGCATCGAGCCGCCGTAGCCGCCGCACAGCCCGGTGGCCCGCCCGTAGATCTCGGCCATCATCGCGTTCGGGTCGCTGCCCATGACCAGCGGGTAACCGTGACACCGGTAGGTGGCCATCACCTGGTCACCGGGACGCAACGCGGCCAGCGACCCGACGATCGACGCCTCCGCCCCGTCGGCCAGATGGGTGTGGCCGCGGATCACGCCCGGGTGCTCGGTGAACGTGGACTTCACCCGCTCCTCGAACTCCCTGATCCGCAGCATCTGCCGGTACATCCAGTCTCAGCCGCTCCCGATCCGGCTCAGCCTCTCATCAGCACCTCCTCAGCATCTCGAGCAGTTCGTCGACCCCCCGCACCTGCAGGTGCGGACGGCGCGCGGCGGGCAGGTCGTCGTAGGCGTCCGGACCGCCCAGGCCGGTGCCGACCGCGATGGCCAGCGCTCGGCCCCGGTGCGCCATCGGCACCTCGAGCTGAGGGTCGTCGCCCACCACGGCCAGGTCCGCCGGGCGGGCCCCGAGCCAGTCCGCCGCACTTCGCAGCGCGTCCAGCGACGGCTTGCCGACCACCCGCAGCCCGCACCCGGTCAGCGACGTGATCATGGCCGAGATGGCTCGGGAGGTGCCGAGCGCCCGGCCGCCGTCCACCGCGAAGAACGGCGTCTCCGAGCAGCTGTACAGCTCGGCGCCGCCCCAGACCGCGTGGCAGGCGGCCTCGAGCGCGGGCATGGTGAACTCGGGAAACCAGCCGGCCAGCACCGCGTCCGCCGCCGTCCCGGCCGTCGGCGGCACCACCTCGAATCCACCGTCCCGGAGCGGTTCGGTGAGCCCGGGCCCGCCCAGCACCATGATCCGGCGGTGCCCCTGGCGGCCGAGCACCCGGACCGCGCTGCTGGCCGGCGTCATCATCGCCTCGCCGGCCAGGCCGAAGCCGATCTCCCGCATGATCTCGGCCAGCCGTGCGGGCGTCCGCGTCGTCCCGTTGGTGAACACCACGAACGGCAGCCCGCGCCCCGCCGCCCAGCTGGTGATCTCCACCGCGCCCGGCAGCGGCCGCAGCCCGTGACCCGCCAGGGTCGCCGAGCACTAGCGTGCCGTCCAGGTCGAATACGAAACCCCGGGCGTCCCGCAGCCGGGCCAGCGGATCAAGATCACCCACGGCTGGCGCCCCTGAGCTCGAGCCGGAAGCCGGGCTTGTCCACGATCAGCCGCGTGGTCGGCGGGCGGGAGCCGAGTTCGCGCAACAGCCGCAGGACCGGCTGCACCTCCGGGTGGTAATGCCGCGCGGCAGGCGCGGCGGCGAGCATCGCGTCGACTTCCTCGCCCGGCATCCCGAACCGCAGCAGCAGCTCCTCGTCGGTGATCCCGCGCGGCAGCCGCTGCCGCAGCTCGGCCACGGTCGGCGGGGGCGGCTCGGCGGCCAGCTCGCGGGCCCGGGGCCGGTCCAGGATGCGGTCCAGGACCCACGGCTCGACGTCGGCCGTCGGCTTGCCGAAGCTGCCCAGCACGTACCGGATCACCTGGTCGGGCACCACCTCGTACCGGAGCCCGCTGACCACGTTGGACAGCGCCTGCCCGCACACCATCTGCGGGAACGGCGTGACCATGATCGGGTAGCCGAGCTCGGCCCGGACCCGGCTCACCTCGTCCAGCACCGCGTCGAACTGCGACTCGAGCCCGATCTCGGCCAGCTGCCGCCGCAGCGTGGTCAGGACGCCGCCGGCCACCTGGTGCCGGGTGAACGCCGCGTCGAACGGCCTCGGCCGCCCGGACGGCAGCGACTCCGCGGCCGCGAGCCGGTCGAAGTACCGCGCCGCCCGGGCCAGCAGCCGGTCGTCCACGGTCACCGTGTGCCCCAGCTCGCGCAGGTTCGCCACCGTGCGTTCGGCGTCGGGCAGCGAGGACCCGTCGGCCAGGGCGCCGCAGGCGACCTGCAGCACCTCCACGCCCAGGTCCGGCGCGGCCAGGTAGACCAGCGGGGACAGCCCGATCGTGCAGTGCGCGTGCAGCTCCAGCGGCTTGCCCGCCAGCCGCGCCCGCACCGCGGGGATCAGCGTGCGGGCCCGCTCGGGGGTCAGCAGCCCGGCCGGGTCCTTGATGTAGGCGCGGTCGATGTCCCGCGACGCGGCGGCCTGCCCGGCGATCCCCGCGTAGAACGCGTCGTCGTGGACGGCCGAGATCGTGTACGTCAGCGCCGCGATGATCTCGGTCCCGCCGGCCTGGCGGATCATCCGCGCGGTGGCCAGCACCGCGCTCATGTCGTGCGTCGGGTCGAGCACCACGAACCGCGAGATCCCGGCCGCGACCAGGCGCTGGTAGACCAGCCGCATCACGTCCGGGTGGGCCCGTTCCCAGGAGATGAAGCGGAACCCGGTCCCGATGAACTGCAGCGGCGTGTCCGGCATCGCGGCCCGGGTGAGCCGGATCCGCTGCCACGGATCCTCCCGGTGGTTCCGCACCGCCACCCCCATGGCGGTGCTCGAGCAGAAGTCCAGCGCCCGGAACCCCACCCGGTTCAGCACCGGCGCGATCTCCACGATGTGCGCCGTCCGCAGCCCGGTAGCACTCCACAAGCTCTGGTTCCCGTCCCGCAGCGACACGTCCACCAGCTGCACCTCACCCACCACCCCCACCCCCCTCAGCCACCGTCCCCCCGTCCCCAGCGCCGCCCCCACCCCGCTCCAGCCCAGCACCCCCCCGCTCCAGCCCAGCACCGCCCCCACCCCGCTCCAGCCCAGCACCGCCCCCACCCCGCTCCAGCCACCGCCCCAGGTACCCCGCGTCCACCCCGCCCGCCACAAATTCCGTATCGTCGACCATTCTCGACAGCATCGGCAAGGTGGTTGCTACCCCGGCCACCTGGCATCGGGCCAGCGCGCCGCGCAGCCGGGCCAGCACCTGCGCCCGGTCGGCGCCGCTGACCACGAGTTTGGCCAGCAGGCTGTCGTACTGCGGTGGTACCGCCGATCCCGCCTGGATGTGCGTGTCGACCCGGATGCCGGGTCCGGCCGGGAATACCGCGCGGGTCACCAGCCCGGGGCTCGGCCGGAAACCCTCCGCCGGGTCTTCGGCGTTGACCCGGCACTCGATCGCGTGGCCGCCTACGTCCACGCCGGCCTGAGACAGCCGCAGCCCGCGTCCCTCCGCGATCGCGATCTGCTCCGCGACCAGGTCCAGCCCGGTGACCGCCTCGGTCACCGGGTGCTCGACCTGGATCCGCGCGTTGAGCTCGAGGAACCAGAACGCCCCCCGCCGCGTGTCGACCAGGAACTCGACGGTTCCCAGGCTCTGGTACTTCAGGTGCAGGCCGAGAGCGACCGCCGCCACCCGCATGCTGACCCGCAGGGTCTCGCCGAGCAGCGGCGCCGGCGCCTCCTCCACCAGCTTCTGGTACCGCCGCTGCACCGAGCAGTCCCGGTCGCCGAGGTGGATCACGTTCTGGCCGTCGCCCAGCAACTGCACCTCGACGTGCCGGGCGCGGGAGACGTACCGCTCCAGGTATATCCGCGGGTCGCCGAACGCCGCCTGCGCCTCGGCGCTGGCCACCGCGACCGCGGGCTCGAGGTCGCCTGCCTCGCGGACTACGCGCAGCCCCCGTCCGCCGCCGCCGCCAGCCGCCTTGACCAGTACCGGGTACCCGATGCGCTCCGCCAGCGCGCCCGCGTCGGCGGGCTCGGCCGGCCCGCCCGGCAGCACCGGCAGCCCCGCTGCGACCGCGTGCGCCCGGGCCGCCAGCTTGTCCCCGGCCGCCTCCAGCACCTCGGCGCTAGGCCCGATGAAGACGATCCCGGCCGCCTCGCAGGCCCGCGCTAGCCGCGGGTTCTCGGCCAGGAACCCGTACCCGGGATGGATCGCGTCCGCTCCCGCGGCGACCGCCGCGGCGGTGACCGCCTCGAAGCTGAGGTAGGTATCGGCCAGCCCTCCCGGCCCGATCCTGATCGTCCGGTCGGCCATCCGGGCCGGCACCGCGTCCTCGTCCGCGGCGGACACGGCAAGCACGGTCTCGATGCCAAGCCGCTGGCAGGTGCGGATGACCCGGACGGCGATCTCGCCGCGGTTGGCGATCAGCACCCGCCGGATGGGAGACACTAGTCCGCCCTAATGCGCAGCAGCGTGGCCCCGCGGTCGGCGAACTCGGCGTTGTCCAGGCAGATCTCGGCCACCGTGCCGGCCGCGCCCGCGGTCACCGAGTTGAACAGCTTCATGGTCTCCACGATCCCGACCACCGTGTCCGCCCCGACCCGGCTCCCCACCTCCACGAACGGCGGCGCCGCCGGCCGCGGCGCCCGGTAGAACGTCCCCGGCAGCGGCGCCCGCACCGCCACCAGCGACGCATCGCCCCCGGTAGCCCCGGGCCCCGCATTCTGCCCGCCGACCCCAGGCCCCGTCGCTCCGGACGAAACCTCAGTAACCCCTTCCGCCCCACCGCCCCCGTCAGCCTCGGACCCCAACCGGCTCGATGGCCCATCGTGCCGGTTGGAACCGGCTCGATGGCCCATTGTGCCGGTTGCCGGAGCGCCCGCCGGGGCCGCCGCGACCGCCCGCCGGGGCCGCCGCACCGCCCGCCGGGGCCGCCGCACCGCCCGCCGGGCCGCCGACCGCCCGCCGGCGCCGCACCGCCCGCCGGAACAACGTCGACCATGGTCGGCGCAACTCGTGTATCCGTAGATTGCGTCCACCCATCGGGGGTGCGCCGCAGCGTCAGCCGGAAGCGGGGGGTCTGCAGGTCGAGTTCGTCGTAGGGCAGCGAGTCGAGCAGCGCCAGGATGTCGGTGACGTCCTCATTGGTCAGGTCCATCACAGCGGCTTCTCCAGCCAGGCCAGCACGTGGTCGCTGGCGCGGAGTTTGGGGGTGGCGAGGGGGGCCTGCTCGCGAGCCGCCCAGACCGTCTCCGGGCGGCTCTGCAGCACCCTGATCCGGTCCGCGGCATCCCCGTGCATCGGTAGGCAGGCCGGGTCGTCGCCGAGCAGCGCCCACTCGATGTCCTGCGGCACGCCGTAGTGCTCCTCGATCCGCCGCCCGACCGCGGCCAGCGCCCGCGCTTCGTCGTCGGTGAGGCAGGGCAGACCGCGAAGTGCAATAGGCATGGCCGAGGCGGAGATCCCCGGTTCGTTCGGCCGAAAAGAATGCAACCTGAGCTTGGCGCCAGTCCGCCGCCCGGTGATCTCGCCGGTCACCTTGCTGACCGTGAAGGAGTCCGGGGTCACCTCCCCGGCGACCAAGGCGGAGCCGAGGCCCCAGGTGCCCTCGATGGCCACCACCGAACGGTCGCCGGTGACCGGGCTGCGGGTGAACATCACCCCGGCCGCGCGCGGCCGGAGCATGCGCTGGACGACCACGCCCATGGCCAGCCCGTCCTCGGGCAGCCGCAGACGGCGCCGGTAGGCGACCGACTCGTCGTTGTACAGACTGGCCCAGCACCGGCGCACCGCGTCGAGCACCTCGGCCGCGCCGCGCACGGCCAGATAGGTGTCCTGCAGTCCGGCGAAGCTGGCTCCCGCGGAATCCTCCATGGTCGCGCTCGACCGCACCGCGACCGCCGCCACGGGTCCGCCCAGTTCCTCGTACGCCTCCGTGACCTGGGCCGCCACCTCCGACGGCACCGCGGCAGAAACGATCCGCGAGCGCACCTCGGCCGCTACCCGGCCGATCGCCGGGAGATCCCCGGGATCCAGCGACGCGACCGAGTCCATCAGCGACCCGGACGGGATCCACCGCGGCCAGCATCTGCCCGAACGCCGGCGCCGTCACCACGTAACCAGGCGGCACCGGAATCCCCGCGCGGATCAGCTCGCCCAGGCCCGCCGCCTTGCCGCCCCCCAGATCCACAGCACCCGCAGCATCCGCAGCACCCGCAGCGCCCGCAGCGCCCGCAGCACCCGCAGCGCCCGCAGCACCCGCAGCACCCGCAGCGCCCGCAGCCCCGGCCACGCCCACCTCGGCGAGGCCACGGACAAACGGGCCATTCACTCGATGACCTGGACGGTCCCGCGGTCGCCGTCCACGCGTATCCGCTGGCCGGTGCTGATCCGCTTGGTCGCGTCGCCGGTGCCGACCACGGCCGGCATGCCGTACTCCCTGGCCACGATCGCCGCGTGCGACATCGAGCCGCCGATGTCCGAGACCGCCGCCTTGATCTTGCCGAACACCGGCGCCCAGCTCGGCGCGGTCACCGGGCAGACCAGGATCTCCCCGTCGCGGATCTCGCCGATCTGGTTCACGTCGGTCAGCACCCGGGCGGGTCCCTCGACGACGCCGGACGACGCGCCGAAGCCCCGGATCTCATCCGAGGACGGCGAAAGCCAGGCCTCGATCCGCTCCTGGGTCACGCCCCACAGCATGCGCACGGCGGGATCGTTCAACGCCGTGGGCACCGGCCCGAGCGCGGGCGGCGGCGACCACTCCTTCAAAGCAGAAGCATGCGCTTACGGGACGCAACGATCGGCTGCCAGTGGGCCGCGCCCAGCGGCGGCCCGCCCGCGGCCCAGGCCAGCATGACGTCCGACAGCGCCTGGTCGACCTCGGTGTGGTGCAGCTGGAACACGTCCTCGGCCTCGGCCAGCACCCCGAACCGCGCCAGCAGCGCGCCGAACTCGCGGATCTTGCCGAAGAACTGCGAGGTGAACCAGTGCTCGCAGTAGAACTTGTGGTCCTCCACGAACGGGAACACCCGGCGGCACAGCCCCAGCATCTGGTCGAACGCCGTCTGTTCTTCCGAGGAAGACAGCAACGAACGGTACTCCGAAGCGATCCGCTCCCGCTCGGCCCGCAGCTCCTCGGTGGGACGCGCGGCCAGCGTTCCGGACCGCACCTGGGCCACGTACCGGGGCAGCGCCGTGAACGGGACGGTCAGGTCATCGGCCCAGCTGCGGTGGTGATGGTAGAAACCGTCGCCGGTGGACACGTTGAACCACGGCTCGCGCGCCTCTTCGAAAGCAGCCAGCCACCGCTTCCCGCCCTCCCCGCGGTCTGCCAGAGCGGAGAGCACCAATGACGGCGAGCAGCCCTCGGTGAACAGGTCGTCCACCCCGGCCTCGACCGCCAGCCGGGCCAGCCCCCGCAGCTCGTCGTCGGGCCGGTACATGATCACGTCGATGCCGGCCACCATCCGGGCCGCGGTCTGGTCGCTGATCTCCGGCCACGCCTGCTTGCAGAACTGGAAGAACACCACGTACGCGCCGTAGCCGAGCATCAGCATCTCGGTGTGGTGGTGCCACATCGTGGAGAACAGGTCGATGCACCGGTGGAAGTTCTCCCGCACGAAGTGGTTCTGCGCCACGCCGGTCGACGAGAAGACCACCGACGCGTCCTCGAACTCGGGCAACGATGGCACGGTGACCGACTCGATGTCGCGGATGAGAGCACGCATCCGGTCCTTCCAGCCCTCGTACAGCGCGTCCCAGTTCTCGTAGTAGTAGCTGGCCCGCTCGCCGAAGATCGCCGCCCGCCGCCCGATCTCCGCTGGGTCGGTGACCGGGATGGCCGTGATGTAGACGCGCCCGTTGACGATCCGGTGCTCGATGCCGAGCGTGGTCGGGAAGACGAACACCCGCGCCGTGTTCGCCCCGATCGCGCTGTACGGAACCTCCGCGGTGATCGTGTCGAACGCCGGCATCGGCTCCGGGAAGTGCATGGAGTTGTAGAACCAGAAGCGCTGGTCGTCCTCGGGCTGGAAGCGGGTGAAGTACGGGTACATGGACCGCCAGTCCTCGGCCCCGGGCGCGTCGGCGATCTCCGACGGGAGCGGGAACCTCGGAGCATCATCAGTCCCGTCCATCGCGCCCTCCTCAGCCGGCCACGGCGATCGCGGCCACCGGAAACGCCCGCGCCTCTTTGCGCAGGTCCGCACCGCCGAAGCTGCCATAGCCTGGCGGGCCGGATCAATGGCGAATCCAACCATTTCGGTCCGCCCGATCTTGGGTCATCCACCAAGGCGATGCTCAGCGTGGAAAATAGAGCGGTAGGCACGACGATCAGGAGCGCAGCAGACATGGCCCGCAGCGGTAATGCTTCCGATTGGCAGCACCGCCTGGCCGCGCAACGCCAGGAAACCGAACGGCTGGCGGCCGAACGCAGACGGCAGGAAAGGGATCGGGAGAAGGCCCGCCAGGAGGAGCTTCTCGAATCTCAGCAGCGGACCGCGGAGGAGCAGACCGCCGCGGTGCAGGAGCAGATCAAGAGCCTCGAGGAGGTACTGACGAGCATCCTGCCGCTCCCGCCGATGAGCTTTGACCGGCTCATGGCCACCCCGCGGACGCCGGCCTTCGATCCCGGCTCGCTGGGCGTGGCCGTTCCCGGTCCGGACTGGAGCGACTTCGCGCCCGCCGAGCCGGCCGGGCTGCTCCGGTTCCTGCGCCGAACCGCCCGCTTCAAGCGGCAGACGGCGCAGGCGCAGGGCCGTTTCGAGGCCGCGGCGGCCGAACACCGGGAGCATGAGTCGCAGCGGCTACAGGCGCTGGCCGTGGCGAGGGCCAAGTATCACCAGAAGGTCACCGAAGCGCGCGCCCAGGCCGCGGCGCGCAACGCCTACGTCGCCAGCCGCCAGTCGGCGTTCACCACGGGTGAGGCCGAGTCCGTGGCGTGGTTCGCCCGCTGCGTGCTCAGGGCGTCCCGGTACCCGGACGGCTTCCCGCGCGAATACCAGGTCGCCTACGATCGGCCGGCCCGGAACGTCACGGTGGAGTTCGAACTGCCTGCGCAGCACGTGGTGCCGCCGGTCCGCAGCTACCGGTACGTGGAGGCACGTGACGTCATCGAGCCGGTGCCGCGTCCGGAGGACGAGATCAGCCAGCGCTACCAGCGCCTGATCTCCGCCATCGCGCTGCGGACGCTGCACGAGATCTTCAGCGCCACCGCACCCGAGGTGGTGCGGGCGGTGTCCTTTACCGGGTACGTCAGCACCACCGACCAGGCCACCGGGAAGCCCGTCCGCCCGCACCTGCTCGCCGTGTCGGCCGAACGGCCCGCATTCGAGGACCTGGTCCTGGCCGAGGTCGAGCCGGCCGCCTGCCTGGCGCGCCTGGGCGCGGCGACACCCACGGCGACACCTACGGCGACACCTACGGCGACACCTACGGCGACACCCACGGCGGCTGGTTAGAACTCGGTGTCGCGGTCGGCGGTTTCGAGCAGGTCCATCAGGGCGCGGAGCGCTTCGAGGTAGGTCCTGGATTGCTGGACCAGCGGCGTCCAGTGCCCGGTATCGAACTGCCGGGCCACCTCGTCCTGCCAGTGCTGGGCCGCCTCCTCCCAGGCGGCGCCCAGCAGGCGGAGCTGCTCCTCACCATCGCGGTCCGGCCGGGTGTTCATCAGGAGGCGCCGGCCTGAACGCGGCGGGCCGCCTCCAGGTCGGCGATCAGGGCCAGCAACAGGCTTTCGGCGCGAGGCAGGTCGTTCTGCAGCAGGTCCCAGAACGCGCCGGCCGGGCCGCGGAACTCGCCGGCCGCCTCGTCGACCCGCTGCTGCCACCGCCGGATGTGCTCCAGCCATTCCCCGGCCTGCTCCACGGCCCGGGCGTACCCCGAGCAGTCCGCTCCGGGGACGGCCCGGCAGGCGTCGAACTCGGCCTGGCTCTGCTCTAGCCGGGCTTGCCAGTGGCTGGCCTTGGCCGCCAGCGACGCGCGAGTCATCTCGATCTCGTCGCCGCTGCGCTCGGCCACGCTCCGCTGGACGTGCCGGAAGCGGACCAGCGCCTCGTGGAACCCCTTCAGGGCGTCGACGTCGGCGTGGACTCTGCTTGTTCCCCCGGACCCGCTGCTTGTCCCCCCGGACCCGCTGCTTGTCCCCCCGGACCCACCCTTAGTCACGTCGGCTTACCCGCGGCTCGTCTCGGTCCGGCTCGTCCGCGAAGCGGCACCAGCACCCGAACCCGCACCAGCACCCAGGCCCGTCTCGAGGTACTCGCGGAGCCGGTCGATCAGGGCAGCCAGGTGCGCCTCGTGGCCTTCGGTCGCGGACAGGTAGGCCGTGATACCCGGCGTCACCTCATCGAGCGCCTCGCCGAACATCCGGTACATGTCATCGCGCCAGACGTCCCCGAGCTCACGCCAGTGACCCCGCATGGTCGCGAAGTTCTCCGCCAGGTCCCGGTTGAACTGCATCAGGTGAGCCCTGAACTCGGCCAGCGCGTCAATATCGTTGATAACCCCGGACATTGCCAGTTCTCCTGTTTATTCATTACCGGGCCGGTTGCAGAGGCCCTCGAATTCGGCGGCGATCTCATCGAGGCTCAGCTTGACGATATCCGGATATTTCGCCACCCCGCCCGCGGCGATGTGCTCGAGCCGGCTGCCGTACGGTATGGCGATTTCCTGAGCCCGCATGATCGCGTGCACGGACGCGGCCAGCGGCGCCAGGAAGCGGTTGACCTCCCGGTTCCGGTCGGGATAGTCCTCTGGGACCTCGAGCAGCACGGCCCGCAGCGCGTCGATGGCGGTCCCGATGGCCGCGGGCGGCATCGTGTTGGTGATGTCCTGGAGCGACTCGCGGTGCGTGGCCCAGACCGCCTTGCCGAGGCCGATCTTCAGGTCCGTGGCCGCGCCGTCTTCCCCAGCCTCGGCTAGGAAGGCGGCCAGGCGCCGTACCGCGTCCCGGTCCCCCCGGTCCAGCAGGGCCCTGGCCAGCGCCATGGTGCTGCCGACCACCTTGGCCCACAGCAGGCCGGCCTCGGCGTAGGCGCCGAGCAGTTGCGCCTGCCGGTCACCGCCGTCCTCATCCACCGCAGCGCCAGCAACGGCAGGCCCGGCGCCGAGAATGCCGGCCAGGCCGACCGCCTTCAGCAGTTCCCGGGTCAGGAAGAGCAGATCCTCGCACTCCGCGGCGAGCTGCCCCGCCCGTTCCTGGTCTTCGGCCAGCAGGAAGTGAGCGTAGATGGCCGGCCGGACGGCGTTCCTGAGGGATAGGTATACAGACGGGGCCATGGCAGGCTCGACGGTCCTTTCCTGCGTGGTCATGCCGGGCTCCTGAACGCGGCGGTCGCGAAGGAATACAGCGAGGCGACCGAGTACGGCTTGAACTTCTCGACCTGCTCCGCGGGCCACTCGGTATCCCGGTACAGAGCGCGGTCGTCGTCCAGGCTGGCGGCGGCGGACACGCCCAGCAGGGCGTCGCTTTCCGCGGGGGACAGCACGCGGAGCACCGCCCGCAGGCCGAAGTGAGCCAGGCCCGCCCGGCGCAGCGCGCGTTCCGCGGTGGCGTACCCGTCGGTCCAGGCCACCACGTGCAGCCCGGCGTCCGGCCCCTTGTCGGCCAGCCGGACCAGGCGGGCCGAGGTCTCGCTCGGCCGGCCGTAGTCGCCTTCGGCCAGCAGCTCATGCCAGCGGTGCAGCCCGGCGATGAGGAAGAACCGTTCCTGCCGCGCGGAAACGCCGGAAGCGTCGGCGAGCCGGACGTCCAGGTCGTCGAGGAGGTCGTCCAGCGCCTCCCCGGCCGTCCGGCGGTCGGCGATCCGCACCTCGTGGGGCAGGCTCCGCAGCGGGTCGAAGAAGCCGTGGGACGGCGACGAGGGCCGGGTGAACTCGGCGACGGTGAAGCGGACATCGGCCGGGGAGCGCTGGACCGCGGCGCTGAGCAAGGTGGCCAGCAGCAGCCCGTGGCCGTGGTCCTCGCCGCCGGCGATGAGCAGGTTGGACCGGACGTAGCGTTCGAACGTCGCGGTGGTGGCGGGCTTGATCTCGATCGCCTCACCCAGCCACGCCGCCACCGTAGCGCCCGGCGCCGCCCAGGCCGGGGAGCCAGCGGCAGCGAAGGCCGCACACGGCTGGTGATCCCCGAAGCAAGCGGGCGCGTCGGGGTCGAAACTGGCCGGCGGCGGGTACTCCCGGCCGCCCCCCAGCCCCCGTATCGACGCGATCAGCGAGAGCCGTTCCCGCGTGGGCAGATAAGCGATCCGCATCACCGGGTTGTCGCCCTCGCCGCGGCGGTCGTTGTAGATCGCGTCCCCGGCCTGGACCAGCCTGGTCGCGGCGTCGTTGCCCTCCCCGAGAATCGCCTGGGACACCGACGGCTGCGTGCAGCCCAGCGCGATCCGCAGCGCCATCTGCTCGTAGACCGGCCGCAGGTACGCGGCCAGCGGCCCGCCGGGGGACTGGGTGGCCAGCAGCAGGTGCAGCCCGAACGCCGCGCCGCGCTTGGCGATGTCGGCCAGCAGCCGCCCGGCCTCCCGGGCCAGCCGGTCCTCCTCGCTGAACAGCACCTGGAACTCATCCATGATCACCAGGGCCCGCGGCAGCACGTTCCCCGTGACGGAACGGTAGTCCGGCAGGTCGGTCACCCTGGCCTCACGGCACAGCCGCGCCCGCCGGTCGATCTCGTCATGGAAACGCCGCAGCATCGACAGCCCGAACTCCCGGTCGGTGCGAGAGGTGATCGCGCGGGCGTGCGGCAGGCGTTCGGTCAGGTAGGCGTCGAACTCGACCTCCTTGAAGTCGAGCAGGTACAGCTCAAGCTCCTCCGGCGGGTAGCACAGCGCGAGCTGGCTGATCAGCACGTGCAGCAGGTTGGTCTTCCCCATCCGGACGTCCCCGCCGACCAGCCCGTGGTGCACCCCGCGCACGCCCATGACGAAGCGCTGCGGCTCGCCCTTGCCGTCCACGCCGATCTGCACGTCCAGGCCGTCGGAGGTGACCCCGGCCCACCGCTGCCCCAAGGGGACAGCGATCCGGCCGAACGGCAGGTCCCGGGCGGCGGAGCTGGCCGCGGCCCCGACCGCGTCCAGCCACGGGTTGGCCCGGGCCGCCGTCGGCATCTGGTCCGGCTCGATCGTGCTCCGCCCGAAGTCCGGGTCATCCCAGGTGAGGTCCCCGTGCGGGTCCAGGCCCAGGTTGGTGCTCAGCGTGCTCAGCGCGGCCAGGTCGAACCCCCGCGGCAGCGGAAGGCCCGGGTCCAGCGTGGCCAGGATGTACAGGCCGGCCCGGGGCCCGTTGCGGGCCAGGCTGCCGAGCAGTTCCGCGGCCTGGTCGTCGACGCCGGCCGGGAACCCGGCCAGGACCAGGACGTGGTAGGGCACCAGCACCCCGGTGGTGGCCGCGTTGTAGGCCTCCACGGAGTCGTACACGTTGGTCAGCCGCCGCTGGGTGACCTCCACGACGTGGTCGGTCAACGTCATCAGCAGGGCCTCGATCTCGGCCGGCCGGGCCGCGACCCCGGCGCCGACCCGCAGTTGCGGCGGCAGCCGCAGGAACGCGCTCAGGTGCCGGCCCTGCCCCACCGGGTCGGCGAGCGCGAACCGGACCAGGCCCGGCCCGGTGGCGGTGATCAGCCGCAGGACCAGCGCCTGCAGCAGCGACCGGGCCCCGTCCGCGAACCCGCGCTCGCTGATCAGCACGTGCCCGTGCCGGGCCAACCGGGCCACCGCCGGCAGCAAAGGCAGCGCAGGCCCGCCGGGCGTCCGCAGCAGGCCGACCCGCAGGCCGTCCGGCGGCGGCGCGTGCGGATCCGGCCGGTAGCCGTCCCACGCCGGGTCACCGAACTCGGCCAGCGCCCACGGATGCGCGGCGGCCAGCGCGGTCACCGAGCTCGGCCCGGCCGCGCCCGGCCCCGCCCTCCGGATCGACAAGGCCGGCCAGGCCAGGGCCGGCCAGGCCGCCGAGACCGTCCAGGTAGTGCTCATGGCAGCGGCGCGCCGTGGCGGCCGACGACGCCAGGCGGACGCAAGCGTCACCGATCGCGCGCTCGATCGCCTCGACCGGCATCCTCACCTCTGTTGTCGCACCTGCCCACCCTTATGGTCAGCCCATTGCCGGCGATCGGCAACCCCCAGTAACCTCGGCAGCCCCCGCCGGGACCCCAGAACCCGGGACCCGGTAACGATACCGGGGGTCAGGCCAGCCGCCGCTCGGTGGCCCACCGGGTCAGCTGGTGCCGCGACGACAGCTGCAGCTTGCGCAGCACCGACGACACGTGGGACTCGACCGTCTTGACCGAGATGTACAGCTCGCGCGCGATCTCCTTGTACGTGTAGCCCTGCGCGATCAGCCGCAGCACCTCCCGCTCCCGCGAGGTCAGCTGGTCCAGCTCCGGATCGAACGACGGCTTGACGTCCGAACCACCAGAGCCAGCAGTAGCAGCGAACGCGTCCAGCACGAACCCGGCCAGCCGGTGCGAGAACACCGCGTCGCCCGCCGCCACCCGCCTGATCGCATCGGCGAGCTCAACCGTGGAAATGGTCTTCGTCACGTACCCGCGCGCGCCCGCCCGGATCACCGCGATCACGTCCTCGGGCGCGTCCGACGCCGACAGCGCCAGGAACCGGACCGCCGGGAACAAACCGGCTTGATCGCCTGGATCACGGCCTGCCCGCCGCCGCCGGGCAGGTGCACGTCGAGCAGCACCACGTCGGGCTGCACCGACGCGATCAGGTCGATCGCGGGCTGCACGTCGTCCGCCTCGCCCACCACCTCGACCTGCCGGCCCAGCTCGGCCCGCACCCCGGACCGGAACAGCCCGTGGTCATCGACCAGCACCACCCGCGGCGTCCCGCTCACGACGCGCCGCCGGAACGAGACGGAGCGGCAGCAGGCCGCGCCATCCGAAGCGTCACCTTGGTTCCCTCGCCTTCCGCGCTCACCACGTCCGCCGTCCCGCCGCGCCGGACCATCCGCCCGTGCACCGACTCGGCCAGCCCCTTGCGGTCCGCGGGCACCAACGAAGGGTCGAAGCCCTTCCCCCGGTCCCGCACCACGATCGAGACCGCCTCCGGCTCGACCTCGGCGAACAGCGAGATCACGCCGGCCCCGGACCACTTCGCCGCGTTCACCGTGGCCTCCCGGGCCGCGGCCAGCAGGGCGTTCAGGTTCTCGTCCAGCTCGCAGTCCCCGACCGTCACCGCCTCGACCGGGACCCCGTACCGGGCCTCGATGTCCTGCTGGATCTGCCGCACGCCCGCGGCGAAGGTCATGTCGGAATCCGCCTCGTTCGGCGCGCGCCCCTCGAACAGCCAGGACCGCAGCTCGCGTTCCTGCAGCCGGGCCAGCTGGATGACCTTCTGCGGGTCATCCGCGCGCCGCTGGATCAGGGCCAGCGTCTGCAGCACCGAGTCGTGCACCTGAGCCGAGATGTCGGCCCGTTCCTCGGCCCGGACCTTGGCCTGGCGCTCCAGCACCAGGTCACGGGCGATCCGCAGCCACCACGGGCCCGAGCAGCAGCACGATGCCCGCGATGACCAGCGCCACCCCGCCGAGCGGCCGCAGCAGGGCCACGCTCGCCCGGGCGGAGGTCAGCCAGCCCGCGCCGCCGAACACCAGCAGGCCCGCGAGCGTCAGCCGGATCGCCGACCGCCGCCCCGGCCGCCCCGGCCGACCCGCGCCCGCGCCCGCCGCGCCCAGCGGCTCGGCCAGCCGCCGCAGCGTGGCCTGCTCGTCCGGCGAGGCGTTCCGCCAGATCAGCGCCAGCCCGGCCACGGTCACCGTCTGCGGCCACGCCCAGCCGGCGAACCAGCCGTCGTTGAACACACCGCCCACGAACAGCACGAAGGCGAGCAGCGTGGCCAGGCCTGCCGCGAGCGCGATGCCGGCCGAGTCCGACCGGGCCCGGCTGCCGATGCTGGAGTCCTCGCCCGCGGCCGGGATCAGCAGCCAGCCCGCCACGTAGAACGGCACGCAGAACCCGCCGCTGATCAGGGCGATCAGGACGAACACGATCCGCACGGTGGTGACGTTGAGGCCCTTCCAGGCCGCCACGCCGGAGGCTACTCCGCCGGCCAGCCGGTCGGCCGGGTCCCGCCGCAGCGGCCCGCCGTGGCCCCGGTGCCGCAGCCAGAACGGCCCGCGACGCCCGTGCCCCCAGGGGCCGAACTGGTCGTGTCCACGCTGCCAGCGTGCCGGATCCTCCACGCTCTCCATCATCGCTCCCCTCGCGCGTGCGTGGGTATAGGGACCAACCCTGACCCGACCCTGAGATCGGTGCCTGGGATCAGGGTCGGATCAGGGATCATCCCCGATGCGCGCGAAAGGCCCGGGGACGCAATCTAGGGCCATGAACACGAACACCGTGAACCCGGAAGACACCACCACCGAATCCGAGCGGAACACCCACCCCGCGCCGGAGCGCGTCCTCCTCCGCCGGTCCTACACCGACCGCATGCTGGGCGGCGTGGCCGGCGGCCTGGCCCGTTACTTCGACGTCGACACGATGATCGTCCGGATCGCCTTCGTGGTCCTGACCGTCTTCGGCGGCGCGGGCATCCCGCTCTACCTGGCCGGCCTGCTGCTGATCCCCGAAGAGGGCAGCGACCAGTCCATCGCCGGCTCCCTCATCGAGTCCCTCCAGAGGAGGTAGCACCATGTCGGCGTCAACGCAACTCTACCCCTCGGCGGCTTCTCGCCGCTGTTCCGCGGCATGTACTCCGACCAGCACCTGCGCGTCTCGGACGCCGAGCGCCAGGCCGTGACCGACCGGCTGGCCGAGCACTTCGCCGACGGCCGGCTGGACCAGGCCGAGTTCGACGACCGGGTCGGGCGGGCCATGAACGCCAAGACCCGGGCCGACCTGAGCGGCCTGTTCTCCGACCTGCCGGAAACAGGGGCTCCGGCAGTCGCGGACCACCCCCTCGGCCGGCGGCGCCGTCACCCGGTGCTGCTCTTCGTGCTGCTCGTCTTGTTCATCATGGCGACCGCGCACGCGGTGCTGTGGGCGACCCTGCCCTGGCTGTGGGTGGCGTTCCTCGGGGTGGCCCTGTTGTTCGTCACCGGCACCATCGGCCGGCACCGCCCGCACCAGGACCGTGAAACCCAATAAAAACATTTTGGCCGAACGGAACGTGGTTCCACCCCCTGCGACCTGCCGAGGAGCGCACCGGGGCGGGACCGCGTTCGCGTGTCAGCTGGCGGGTCGGGGGTGGCTCGGCTGCCGTCCGGTCTGCGGGGGCGGCGGGATGGCCGAGCAGTCCAGCGCGTGGCTCGGGGGCGGCGGGATCACCGAGCAGTCCAGCGCGTGGCTGGGCGGCGGCGGGATGGCCGAGCAGTCCAGCGCGTGGCTGGGCGGCGGCGGGATCGCCGAGCAGTCCAGCGCGTGGCTCGGGGGCGGCGGGATGGCCGAGCAGTCCAGCGCGTGGCTGGGCGGCGGCGGGATCACCGAGCAGTCCAGCGCGTGGCTGGGCGGCGGCGGGATCTTGGTGCAGGACAGCGCGGTGCTGGGCGGCGGCGGGATGTGCGACCCAGGCTCCATGACCTAATGGTGCGTCCTGTCCGGCCGTCAGACAAGACCATCGCGGTTCCGGTATCGCTCAGATCCCGCCGGCCAGCTCCGAGGTCCACACCACGAGCTTGGTCCGGTCGCCGCGGAACAGGTCGCGCGCGAATTCCAGCGGCTCGCCGGACCGGGCGTAGGCGGTCCGCTCGACCAGCATCAGCGGGGCGCCCTCGGCGACCTCCAGCGCCTCGGCCTCGCGCACCCCGGCCGTCACCGGCTCCAGGCTCTCCCGGGCCCGGTGCGGCCGCAGCCCGTACCTGACCTCGAGCAGCTCGTACAGCGAGCCGTCCAGCCGGCCGTCGAGCAGCCCGGGGAACCGCTCGGCCGGGAACAGCGAGCGCTCCAGCACCATCGGCCGGCCGTCGGCCAGCCGGATCCGCCTGATCTCGTACGCCTGGCCGTCCTCGCCGATCCGCAGCGCCGCCCCGGCGGCCGGGCCCGCCGGGCGCAGGGTGGCGGACAGCACCCGGGCCCCGGCCACCATCCCGTGCCGGCGCAGCTGCTCGGAGAACCCGGCCAGCGTGGTCAGGTCCTGCTCCAGTTTGGGCGCGGCCACGAACGTCCCGCCATGCCGCCCCATGGTCCGCGTCACCAAACCGCGGCGGGCCAGTTCGGCCAGCGCGTGCCGCAGCGTCATCCGGCTGACCCCGAACCACTCGGCCAGGTCGTGCTCGGTCGGCAGCCGGTCGCCCGGCACCAGCGCCTTGGTCGCGATCTGCCCGGCCAGCCAGTCCTCGATCTGCCCGTGCACGGTGGTGCCCGGCCCGCGCACGATCTCCGGCGGCTGCCGGGCGCTGGTGCGCAGCGCGGGGCGGACGCGGCGCCGCCCGGTCCCCGGCTGCCCAGTTCCCGGCTGCGGGGCCATGTCCGTGGTTAGGCAGCCGCTCCGGAGCCGCTTGCGGCCCTCGATCGGGTCGTCCTCGGGCGGCGCGGTCACCGGCGCGAACGCCTTGGTCCGGCCCACGATCAGGTAGTAGATGGCCCCGATGAGCACGATGAAGACCACCACGGTCCACAAGATCGGGATCCCGTCCAGGAAGCTCAGGTTGAGCAGCCCGGCGGTCTGGTTGGGCTTGGGGTTGCTGGCCGCCCGCGGCCAGGCGAAGTTGATCAGCATGGCCCCGCCGTACAGCAGCGCGACGATGTTGACCAGCATGCCCCAGCGGCCCAGCTTGAACGGCGCGCGTCGTCCGCGGCCAGCCGCGGGCCCGCGCCCGCATGATCACGATGTTGCCCAGGAAGTAGCTCAGGTAGATCATGCCGGTGGCCGCGATCGCGATGATCCCGGCGCCCGAGTACTGCAGAACGGGATCGCGGACGATCGCCGCGACCGCGATGCAGCTCCACACCGGGGTGTGCAGGCTGGGCGAGACCCGGGACAGGAACTTGGACCCCGGCAGCTGGTTGTCCCGTGACATGCCGAAGCAGAGCCGGATCGTCGCGGCCAGGATCGACAGGCAGCAGACGAAGATCGCCGCGGAGACCACGAACAGGTACAAGGTGGCGAACGGGGTGGAGAAGTTGGCCTCGATGATCTGCGCGGGGCCCCACGCGTTCTTCACCGCGACGCCCAGGTGGGGGATCGCCACCAGCGTGCCGAGCAGGAACACGCCGCCGATGATGAACGCGCCGACCACCGAGTACAGCACCGCCTTGGGCGCGGCCCGGCGCGGGTCCTTGGTCTCCTCGGACAGCGTCGAGGCGGTGTCGAAGCCGTAGATGACGAACAGGCTCATGAACATCGCGGCCAGGAACGTGCTGCCCGGTCACCGGCAGGCCGGCGCTGTTGGTCACCACGTGGAAGCCCTGGTGATTGTGGAACGCCAGCAGCACCAGCGCGAACACGAACATGCCGAGGATCTCGAACACCACGCCGGTGTTGTTGATGATCGAGACCAGCCGGACCCCGTAGATGTTCAGGATGGTGATGACGACCAGCGTGATCAGCGCCACCACCAGCTCGGTGTTCAGGCTGGCCGCGTTGAGCGAGTGCCAGCCGAGCCCGTTCAGCGCGGGGATCAGCGCCAGCGGCAGCGTGGCCACCACCGCGGTGACGGTGAGGATGCCGGCGAACAGGTAGATCCAGCCGGTGAACCAGGAGTAGCTCCGGTTGGCCAGGTATTTGGTCCACTGGAAGACCGAACCGGCCACCGGGTAGTGGCTGGAGACCTCGGCGAAGTTCAGCGCCACGAGGAACTGCCCGAGCGCGACCACCGGCCAGGTCCAGATGAACACCCCGCCGATGGTGGTCAGGCCCAGCGCGAACAGGGTGAAGATCCCGGTCGACGGCGAGATGTAGCTGAACGCCACCGCGAACGAGCTGAACAGCCCGAGCGAGCGCTTGAGTTCTTGCTTGTAGCCGAACCGGGCCAGGTCGGCGGAATCCCGTTCCTGCCCGCCGGAAACCTCGGTGCCAGTACTCATCTAGGGGACCTCCCCTTGCGACCGACGGAAACCGTGACCCGCCATTTGAGCGCTAAATGTACGACCGCAACCCTTTACTGTCTAGACCCATTAACCGCAAAAGCATTACCGTGGCCCCGTGACGCCCTCAGGGTCTAGACCGGAACTCGACGCGCTCTTCGATCGGACCGAGTACCTGGCCGCCCGGCCGCGCACCGTGCAGGAGCTGCCCGGCGGGCTGACCAACCGCAACTACAAGGTCACCACGCCGGACGGGACCTTCGTCGCGCGCATCGCCTCGGGCGGCACCGAGCTGCTGGCCATCGACCGGGACTGCGAGTACCGGAACTCGGTGGCCGCGGCCGCCGCCGGGGCCGGGGCGCCGGTCATCGAGTACCGTCCCGGCGACCGCCTGCTGGTCCTGCGCTTCATCGAGGGGCGGACGCTGGCCAGCGCCGACGTCGCCGCCGAGCAGAACATCCCGCGCATCGCGGCGGCCTGCCGCCGGCTGCACGCGGGCGGGCGGTTCGGCAACGACTTCGACATGTTCGACATCCAGCGCGGGTACCTGGCCGTGGCCCGGTCGCGCGGCTTCCGCATCCCGGCCGGCTACGACGACCTGCTCCCGCCGTTCACCGCGGCGCAGAAGGCGCTCGCGGTCCGGGCCACGGCGACCGTCCCGTGCCACAACGACCTGCTCGCCGCCAACTTCATCGACGACGGGGACCGGATCTGGCTCATCGACTACGAGCTGTCCGGCAACAACGACCCCTGCTTCGAGCTGGGCAACATCGCGGCCGAGTCCCACCTGTCCGGCGACGCCCTAGCAGCGCTGGTCACCGCGTACTACGGCCGCCCCCGGCCGGAGCATGATCGCCCGGGCCCGGCTGCTCGGCCTGGTCGGCATGTACGGGTGGACGCTGTGGGGCGCGATCCAGAACGGCGCCAGCCCGATCGAGTACGACTTCTGGTCCTGGGCCATGGAACGCTTCGAGGGCGCCGCCGCCGGCTTCACCGCCACGGACTTCCCCGCCCTGCTCGAGGAGGTCCAGCACGATGACTGAGGACCTACCCACACGAGCTCCGGCGTCCATCTCTTCCCCCCTACCCCCCCGTGCCCGCGTGGTGATCATCGGTGGCGGCGTGATCGGCGCCAGCGTCGCCTACCACCTGGCCCACATGGGCTGGACCGACGTGCTCCTGCTCGAGCAGGGCCAGCTGTCCTGCGGCAGCACCTGGCACGCGGCCGGCCTGGTCGGCCAGCTGCGCGCCTCGGAGAACGGCACCCGCCTGGTCCAGTACTCCACCGAGCTGTACGACCGGCTGGAGGCCGAGACCGGCCTGTCCACCGGGTTCCGCCGCTGCGGCGGCGTGACCGTGGCCCGCACCCAGGATCGCCTGACCCAGCTGAAGCGCACGGCCGCCACCGCCGAGGCCTACCAGCTGGAGTGCGAGCTGATCAGCCCGCAGCAGGCCCGCGAGCGCTACCCCGTGCTCCGCATCGACGACCTGGCCGGGGCCATCTGGCTGCCCGGCGACGGCCGGGCCAACCCGACCGACCTGACCTTCGCGCTGGCCCGCGGCGCCCGCGACCGCGGCGTCACGATCCGGGAGCGGACCCGGGTGACCGCCATCCTGTGACCAAGGACGGCGCGGTAACCGGCGTCCGCACCGACGCCGGCGACGTCGAGGCCGAGGTGGTGGTCAACTGCGCCGGCCAGTGGGCCAAGCAGGTCGGCGCGATGTGCGGGGTGACCGTGCCGCTGCACTCGGCCGAGCACTTCTACGTGGTCACCGAGCAGATCGACGGGGTCCACCGGGACCTGCCCGTGCTGCGCGACCCGGACGGCTACACCTACATCAAGGAGGAGGTGGGCGGCCTGGTCGTGGGCGGGTTCGAGCCCGAGGCCAAGCCGTGGGTCGCGCCCGACCAGCTGCCCTACCCGTTCGAGTTCCAGCTGCTGGACGAGGACTGGGACCACTTCGCGATCCTGATGGACAACGCGATCACCCGTATCCCGGTGCTGGCCGAGACCGGGATCAAGATGTTCTACAACGGCCCGGAGAGCTTCACCCCGGACAACCAGTTCATCCTGGGCGAGGCGCCGGAGCTGCGGAACTTCTTCGTCGGCGCCGGCTTCAATTCCGTCGGCATCGCGTCCGCCGGGGGAGCCGGACGGGCGCTGGCTGAGTGGATCGTGGCGGGGGAGCCGAGCCTGGACCTGTCCGCGGTCGACATCCGGCGCTTCGCCGCGTTCAACGGCAACAACCAGTGGCTGCACGACCGGGTCAGCGAGGTCCTGGGCCTGCACTACGCGGTGCCGTGGCCGAACCGCGAGCTGGACCACCGCCCGGCCGTTCCGCCGGTCCCCGGCCTACCACCTGCTCCAGCAGGCCAACGCCTGCTTCGGCAGCAAGATGGGCTGGGAGCGGGCCAACTTCTTCGCCCCGCCGGGCGAGCAATCCGGTCATCGAGTACGCCTGGGGCCAGCAGAACTGGCAGCCCTGGTCCTCGGCCGAGCAGCGCGCCGCCCGCACCGCCGTCGCCGTCTTCGACCAGACCAGCTTCTCCAAGTACCTGGTCACCGGGCGGGACGCCGAGCAGGTCCTGCAGTGGCTGTGCACCAACGACGTCGCCGTCGAGCCCGGCCGGACCGTCTACACCGGCATGCTCAACGCGCGCGGCACCTACGAGGCCGACATCACCGTCACCCGCCTCAGCGCCGACGAGTTCCTCCTGGTCAGCAGCTCAGCCAGCACCGAACGCGACCAGGACCACATCCGCAAGCGGATCCCCGCCGGCGCGCACGCGTCGCTGGTCGACGTCACCTCCGCCTACGCCGTCTACGGCGTCATGGGCCCCCGGTCCCGGGACCTGCTGTCCCGCCTGTCCCGCGCCGACTTCGGCGACGAAGCCTTCCCGTTCGGCACCAGCCGCGAGATCGACCTGGGCTACGCCACCGTCCGCGCCACCCGGATCACCTACGTCGGCGAGCTCGGCTGGGAGCTCTACGTCCCGCCCGACTTCGCCGTCGGCGTCTACCAGGACCTGATCTCGGCCGGCGCCGACCTCGGCCTGGCCAACGCCGGCTACTACGCGATCGAGTCGCTGCGCCTGGAAAAGGCCTACCGCGCCTTCGGCCGCGAGCTGACCCCGGACTACAACCCGGTCGAGGCCGGCCTGCTGTTCGCCTGCAAGCTCAAGACCGCCATCCCGTTCCTCGGCCGCGAAGCCGTCGAAAAGGCCCGCGCCGAGGGCCCCCGCCGCCGCCTGATCTCCCTCGTCCTGGACGAAACCCGGCCGCCATGATCTGGGGCGGCGAGCTAGTCCTCCGCGACGGCCTCGCCGTCGGCCAGGTCACCTCTGGCGCCTGGGGCGACACCCTAGGCGCCTGCGTAGCCCTGGCCTACATCCGCCACCCCCACGGCGACCCCCTCACCCCCGACCACGCCCGCACCGGCCACTACCAGATCAACGTAGGCGGCCACCTCCACCCCGCCACCGCCCACCTCCGCCCCCCCTTCGACCCCATCAACGACCGCCCCAAAGGCCGCTACGACCACCAGCGATCCGACCCCGCTCCCTAGACCCGATACTCCGTGCGGGTGGTGGTGTATCTGGCGGCCGGAGGGTACGCGCCAGACCAGGGTCCACCTCGCACCTACCACTTGCCCCTCTTCGAACGGTACGGCCTGCGCTCGGCGGGTTCCGGGCTGGCACGAGCAGAACGCCATATCATGACCACCAATCGTCCTCAGCGACGAGCACCTCGCCTTCGCGCAACTCTACCCGTAACCCTTTAAACAAACCGGCTGCGACCCAAAATGTACTCTCGTAGATCGGCGATCTCACATGGGCGGTCGCGCACTGAGAGGACTCGACTCCGTACGAGACCACCAGCATTCCCTACGCGACTCGCCAGCACGTCTGGAGGTGATCGTGGAGCACTTCCCGCAGACAATCGCCGCCTGGATGACTGTCAGGTCGGGTACGCTTCTCCCAGTTCTACGCGTAGTGCCGATAACGCCTTCATTCTCTCGCGCGGGCCGGTACACTGACTCACACCCACCCTCATACCGTCAGTGCGGCTGGTGCGGTGACGCGGGCCTGTGGGTGGTAGGTGTGCCATGCCTTGGCGAGGCGGCGGGTGGCCTCGGTCAGGTCGCTGGGGGAGGCGAGGAAGTGGAGGCGCAGGTATTCCCCGCTTCGGCCCGATGCGTCAAGCCCGTTTCCTGGCAGTACCGCGACGCGGTCGCGCAGGGCTGCCTGCGCGAACGAGGCCGCGTCGCCGTGTGGCAGGCGGACCCACAGGGTTTGCCCGCCCTGCACTGGCGGTGCGTACCAGTCGGGAAGATGGCGGGCCAGTTCCGCGCGCAGGTGGTCATGGCGGGCTTTCAGCTCTGCTGCCCGGCGCTGCGACAACGGCTCCAGCCGCGGCAGCAGGCCGGCGGCGGCCAGCTGACCGGGGATGTTCCCGCCGAGGTCGTGCACGGCCAGCAGCCGCCCGAGCCGGGCGATCACCGGTTCGGGGGCGCGCACCCATCCGATGCGCAGCCCAGCCCAGACGGTCTTGGACAGCGAGCCGACCGAGATCACGGTGTCTGCGTAGGCGGCCAGCGGCGGCGGGGCCTGCTCGCCGGGAAAACCAAGATCGGCCAGCACCTCGTCGTCGATCAGCGGAACACCGGTGGCTGCGGCGGTCTCGGCCAGTGTCCGGCGGGCCAGCGGGGACAGCACCGAGCCGGTCGGGTTGTGGAAGGTCGAGATCACGTAGGCGAGGGCGGGGCGGTGCTGCCGGGCGGCCATCTCCAGCCCGGCGAGCCCGACTGGCAGCGCGCGCAGCACGGCCGCGGCGTCGCGGAAAGCCTCCAGCGCGCCGTGGTAGGTGGGTGCCTCCACCAGTACCGGGGCGCCGGGGGTGAGAAAGGCGCGGGCGAGCAGTGACAGGGCTTGCTGGGCACCGTTGGTAACCAGAATGCGGTCAGGGCCGGTGCGGATCCCGTGCCGGGTGTAGCGCTCGGCGATCGCGGCGCGCAGCACCGGGTGGCCCATCGGGTGGTAGCCGATATCACCACAGATCCCGGCCAGTGCGGGCACGATGCTCGTGTAGGCCTCTGCCAGTTCCGGTGGCGGGGTGCTGGGGGCGGCACAGGTGAGCTGGATCACGCCATCGCGCGGCTCCAGCAGATGCAAGAACAGCGGCGCGCCGGTCGTTGGCCGCCCCGCGGCACCCGCGGTCCCGGCGACTTGGGTGCCGCTGCCCTGGCGCCGGACGATCCGCCCGTCACGGCGCAACAGGTCATAGGCGGCCACCACGGTGCTGCGCCCGACCGCCAGCGCCGAAGCCAGAGCCCGGTCAGGTGGCAGCGGCTCACCTGGCGGTAGCTCTCCCTCGTCGATCAGCCGCCGTAGCCGTGCGGCAAGAAGCACAGGCAGCGGCCCGCGGCCAGATGACCAGCGGCCCAGCCGCCCGCCCAGCTCGATTGGCTTCATCTGCAAACCAATTCTGCCGCATTGGCTCTGGGATCGCCACCTCAGCGCGCTGAGCATGGTCAGGTCAGCCCTCACCGCGACGATGAGAACAGGAAGGTGCAGGATGGATGACCAAGAGCTCCGGCGGCGGTTTGCGGCGCTGACCACTGCCCATCTGGCCGATGCATGCATCCGCGCTCAGCTCCCGGTGCGCTGCGCGCCTGCGCGTGTGCACGCGGTCGTGCCCGGTAGCCGGCTGGCTGGGCGGGTGTGTCCCGCACGGCATGCCGGCAGCGTCGATATTTTCCTCGAGGCGCTCGAAGGGGCCGCACCTGGCGAGGTGCTAGTGGCCGACAACGACGGGCGCCTGGATGAGAGTTGCATCGGCGACCTGGTGGTTCTGGAGGCTCAGGCTGCCGGGCTGGACGGAATCGTGATCTGGGGGCTGCATCGCGACACCGCCGACATCCAGGCGATCGGGTTGCCGGTCTTCAGCCTGGGAACGATCCCGGCCGGCCCGCAGCGTCTCGATGCCCGGGCTCCCGATGCGCTGGCGTCCGCCACGGTGGGAGATTGGGCCGTGGATCGGCAGGACCTGATCCTGGGCGATGACGATGGCGTGCTGTTCGTCCCGGCCAGCCGCGCCGGGGAAGTCTTCACCCTTGCCGAGACGATCCGCGACACCGAGCGGCGCCAAGCCGGACAGCTCCGCGCAGGTACCTCCCTGCGCAGTCAAGTGCAGTTCGACAGCTACCTTGCCCGGCGCCAGCGGACACCTTCCCTGAGTTTCCGCGATCACCTGCGAGCCGTGGGCGGGGCCATCGAGGAATAACCCGCCGCAGGCCCGGGTCTCGCCAGCATGACGATTACTGGCGAGACTGAGTGGCATGGGCGCGCGTACCCGGATCCCGCTGTGGGTGCTGCTGCCCAGCCTGGCCGTGAGCGTCGTGGCCCTCGGGGCGATCGCGGCCGGTGTCATCGGCATAGCGGGGGCGCGCGGGGATCTGATACGGCAAGCGGACAGCAACCTCCAGGCCTGCGCGGCCCAGATGCTGAGCCAGGGCTTCGTGGCCGGGCCCACCTCCGGCCAGGCCCCGCCAGGTGCCTGCGACATGGAGTTGCTGAGCGCCAGCGGGCAGTTGCTGACTCCGCCGGCCCCCGGCGCGGGTCCCGGCCCGGCCATCCCGGCCAGCCCCTCGTGGCTGGCGGCGCACACGTCGCGGCCGGCCACCGTGCCCGGCACATCCGGCGGAAGCTGGCGCGTTCTCCTAAAGGCGGTCCACTACCAGCCGCAGCGCATCCTGTTCGTCTACGGACCGGAGGACGTGCGGTACGCGATCAGCGGGCGGACGGCACGTGGCCCGGCGGGGCTGGTGGTCATGATGACGGGACTGGCCGGCGTCGACCGGCTCACCGGCCAGGTTGCGGCGGGCTACGCGGCCGCCGCAGGCACGATGCTCCTGCTGCTGGCCGTCGCCGGGCTCGCCGTGACGCGGGCCGTTCTACGGCCGCTCCGCGGGACCGCCCAGTCGGCCACCGTAGCCGCGCCAACAGCATTCCGCGCGGCGCTGAACAGGATTTCGGAGCAGATGGACGCGAGCCGCACCGCGGAGGCCGCGGCCCGCCGGTCGGCGGCGGAGATGTCGGAGCGGCTGAGTGAGGTGAGCCTGGAGCTGCGGACGCCGGTCAGCATCGTCCGCGGGTTCGCGGAGTATCACCGGCAGCGGGGTAGACCGCGGCCGCCCGCCGGTGACCCGATGATGCGACGGGCTGCCGATGAGATCACGCGGATAGAAACGCTGGTCGCGCGGCTTGATGTACATCCTCCGCACATTCCGCCGGACCGGACGGATGCGGATTGACCGTTATCAGCGCGGCCAGGCCCAGCCGAGGGTGGATGCGCATCCCGTCAACCATTGGCTGAGGTGGGCCGACCGGCCGGAGCGCTG
>CAWKIB010000035.1:0-14573 GCA_963849595.1 uncultured Actinomycetes bacterium | reverse complement strand
TAATGGGGCTGGATAGCTTGGGGTGAGCCGGGAAGTCTGGTCGGCCATGGATCACGCTCGGGGAGCCGGCCATGTACCGCGGTCTTTTCTCGTCGGCGCTAGCGTCGCACTGGCGGCGCGAGGTGCTGCGTACCAGCCTGTGGTTCGTGCCGTCCCTTGAGGTCGTGGCGGCGATCGGGCTGTTCATCGGCACGCTGGCCGCGGACCGCGCGGCGTACCGCGGCGAGTTCGGGCTGCCGGGCTGGGTGATCAGCGGGAGCGCGGACGCGGCGCGACAGATCCTGACCACCATCGCGGCCGCGATCATCACCGTGGTCGGGGTCGTCTTCTCCATCATCCTGGTCACCTTGACCCTGGCCTCGACGCAGTTCGGGCCGCGGATGCTGCGGAACTTCATCCGGGACCGCGGCACGCAGCTGACGCTGGGCACGTTCGTGGCGACGTTCGTCTACTCGGTGCTGGTGCTGGCCGCGATCGGAACCGGGTCGCACGGCGACTTCGTGCCGCACATCAGCGTGACCACGACGCTCGGCCTAACGGTCATCGACCTGGCCGTGCTGATCTACTTCATCCACCACACGGCGATCTCCATCCAGCTGCCGCAGGTGATCGCGAGTATCGCCGCCGACCTGGCCGAGGCGATCCGGGAGCAGGGCAGCGCGCCGGACCGGCCGGGGCTGAAGGCCGGCCCGGCCACGGTCGAGCTGGTGAACCGGACCGAGGCCAGCGGGGCCGTGTTGCTCGCCCCGGTCAGCGGGTACGTGCAGTTCATCAAGCACCAGAACCTGGTCCGGCTGGCGACCCGGGCCGAGGCGGTGATCAACCTGGAGCACCGGCCCGGCCACTTCATCGTGCGCGGGCACCGGTTCGCCACGGTCTGGCCGCCGGAAGCGGCGCCGCTGGTGCGGCAGGCGCTGGGCCGGGCGCACCTCATCGGCCCGCAACGGACGCTGACCCAGGACGTGTCGTTCGGCTTCGACCAGCTGGTCGAGATCGCGATCCGCGCCCTGTCCGCCGCGGTCAACGACCCCTTCACGGCGATGACCTGCATCGACTGGCTGGGCGAGAACCTGTGCAAGATCGTGGCCGGATGGCATCCGGCCCGGGTGCACCGGGACGCGCAGGGTTACATCCGGGTCATCACGGCCGAGCCGGCCTACGACCGGCTGGTGCAGCGCTCGTTCGAGAAGATCCGGCAGTCCAGCCTGGGCATGCCCGCGATCATGATCCGGGCGCTGGAGGCGCTGGCGCGGATCATGACCGAGACGACCAGCGACGGGCAGCGCCGGGTGCTGCTCGAGCAGGCGGCCATGATCGACCGGGCCAGCGAGCGCTCGGTGCCCGAGGCCGCCGACCGCGCCGACATCCGGCGGCGCTACGAGGCCATCTTGACCATGGAGTCGACGCTGACCGCGAGCGAGCAGAAGGCGTAGGCGGAGGGCGGGGGGCGGGGGCCGGAGGCGAAAAGGGCGGGGGGCGGGGGCTGGAGGCGGAAGCGGAAAAAAGAGCCGGCCGTGTCGGAAACGGGGTCGGCCCGTTCGTGGAACGAGTGCGGGGATGCCATCGTGGCATCTTTGGTATGCAATGGAGGCAAACATGAAGTACGTCATCCTGCTGCTGAACACCGAGGCGGCGCGGACCATGTCCGAGGCCGACGGCCAGCAGTGGTACGCGGAGATCGGCGCCTGGTACGAGAAGGGCGGCGGCGGTTCGGGCAAGCTCGTCGAGACCGGTTACCAGCTCGCGCCGCCGACCACCGCGAAGACCGTCCGCGCCAGCGGCGTCACCGACGGCCCGTTCATGGAGACCAAGGAGGCCCTCGGCGGGTACTCGGTGCTCGAGACCGACACCATCGAAGAGGCCGTCGAGATCGCCCAGACCTGGCCCGGGGTGGACAAGGGCTGGATGGCGGTCGAGGTCCGGCCCGTGGTGGAGATGTAGCGCCCGCGGCAGCTCAGAACGACAGACGGCGGGCGAGGAGCTCGCGCTCGGCCGGATTGACGGCCAGCGCGAGCGCCCGCTCGCTGGCTTCCCGGGCCTCGTCGCCGCGGCCGAGCCCGGTCAGCAGCCCGGCCCGCAGCGCGTGGAACAGCCGGTACCCGTCCAGGTCGGTGGCGAGCGGCTCGATCTCCGCCAGTGCGGCCTGCGGACCCTGGAGGTAGCGGGTCGCCACGGCCCGGTTGAGCAGCACCACCGGAGACGGGGTCAGTTCCTGCAGCCGGTCGTACAGCATGCGGATCTGGCGCCAGTCCGTGTGCTCGTAATCGGGGGCTTCGGCGTGCAGCGCGGCGATGGCCGCCTGGACCTGGTAGGGACCGGACGCGCGCATCGCGAGGGCCTGGTCGAGCAGCCGGGTGGCCTCGGCGATCAGCTCTTGGTTCCAATGGGTCCGGTCCTGCTCGGCGAGCCGGACCAGCCGCCCCCAGCCGTCGAACCGGGTGGCGGCCCGGGACTCGTGCAGCAACTCCAGCGCGAGCAGGCCGAGGACCTCCGGCTCGCGCGGCATCAGCCGGTGCAGCAGCCGGGTCAGGACCACGGCCTGGGCGGCGAGGTCGCGCCGGGCGGGCTGGCGGCCCGCGCTGGCCAGGTAGCCCTCGTTGAAGACCAGGTAGACGACGGCGAGCACCTCGGCGAGTCGTTCGGCCAGGTGGTCGGGATCGGGCACGCGCACGTCGGCGTGCATCGCCCGCAGGATCTTGCGGGCCCGGAGCAGGCGCTGGGTCATGGCGGGTTCGGCGACCAGGAAGGCGGCGGCGATCTGGGCCGTGGTCAGGCCGCAGACGGCGCGCAGGGTGAGTGCGATCTGCGACTCGCGGGGCAGCGCCGGGTGGCAGCAGGCGAAGACCATGCCCAGCAGCTCGTCGTCTTCGGTGTCGGTACCGTCCCAGGTGGTACTGGTGTGTGGCGGCGAGCAGCGCGAGCTTGTCTTGCCCGGCCCGGGCCCGGCGCAGCCGGTCGATGGCCTTGCGGCGGGCCGTGGTGGCCAGCCAGCCGCCGCGGTTGGCCGGGATCTCGCCGTCCTGCCAGTGCTCGATGGCCTCGATGAAGGCGTCCTGAACGGCGTCTTCGGCCAGCCCCACGTCGCCGAGCCGCGCGGCTAGCGCGGCCCTGATCCGGGTCGCCTCCTCGCGGTAGACCCGCTCGAGCGCGGCCGCGTCCATACGGCCAGTCTCTCATGGGCGGCTGCGTGGTGCTAACTTTGTTCGAATCCAGCTACGTTGCTCGCGGTCGAGGAGACCTGCGTCAGGCGGATGCCCACGTTGACCGGGGTGGTCTCGATGCGGGCGCTGCTGCCGGTGCCGAGTTGCCCGTTCTGGTTGCCGCCCCAGGCCCAGAGCCGACCGGAGCTGTCGATCGCGTAGCAGGAGTAGCCGCCCGAGTTGACCGTCGTGAACGTCACGCCCGCTGGCATCTTGACCTGGACTGGCACGTCGCTGCCGGTGGTGCCGCCGTCGCCGAGCTGGCCCTTCGTGCCGTCACCCCAGGCCCAGACGGAGCCGTCGGCGAGGATGGCGACGGTCTGGCCATTTCCCGCGCCGCTGCCGCCCTGGGACACCTGGCGTACCGCCGCGGGCAGCTTGACCGGGACCGGCACGTCGCTGTCGGCGGTGCCGCCGTCGCCGAGCTGGCCGGCGGCGTTGTAGCCCCAGTCGTAGTAGACGCCGTTGCTGAGCAGCGCGCCCGAGCCCTCCCAGGAGGAGGTGAGCGCGGTGACGCGCGCCGCGGGGGGCAGGCCGGTGACTGGGACCGGCTTCGAGCTGCTGGCCGTCGAGCCGTTCCCGAGCACGCCGTCCACGCCTGCGCCGCAGGCGTACACCCGGCCGCCGGAGTCGAAGAGCGAATGCGTCCGGGCGCCCGTGGCCGCGGTCACGTCGCTCAGCGGGATCCGGCTCGGGCGGAGCTGCGCCAGGCCGGACAGGCAGAGGTCGCCGTTGGCGTTGAGGCCCCATCCCCAGGCGCGGCCGAGCGAGTCGATGGCCAGGGCGCCGTCGAACGGCATCGGGTTCGGCAGGGCGACGATCCTGACCCCCGCCGGGAAGCTGACCTGCACCGCGCGGGTGACGTAGGCGCTCGTCCCGCCGTCGCCGAGCTCCCCGTAGCTGCCTACCCCCCAGGCCCAGACCGTGCCGGCCGAGGTGAGCGCGTAGCTGTCGGAGTTCGAGGTCGCGATCTGGATGACCTTCCCGGTGATGCCGGCCACCACGGTCGGCGTGCCCCGCTCGAGCTGCGCGACCTTGCCGCGGTTCCCGACCACGCCGAACCGGTAGACGGGCGTGGCGGTCGCGGCGGGGGTCGCCGTGCCGGTGGGGGGTGCGGTGTCGGTGGGGGGTGCGGTGACGGTGGGGGTCGCCGCGGTGCTGCAGGCGGCCAGCGCCAGGGACGCCGCGAGCGCCAGAGCCCGCGCCGCGTTCGGCCGCCTCATGGCTCGTCCCCGCTGCGCAGACCGGAGAACACCCAGCGCAGCGCCCGGGCGAACAGGTCGTCCGGCACCGCTTCGGGATCGAGCCGGCGTTGGCGCACGAGCCCGTGGAACAGCGCCAGCATGACCATGGTCGCCTCGCGTGGCGCGACGCCCGGGTCCGCGTCGAAGCGCTCCAGGGCGCGGGCCACGACGGGCTCGAGCGCGTCCACCTGGTCGCTGAGGCCGGCCGCGATCACCCCCATCGCGGCCGGATGACGCACCGCGTAGAGCCAGAACTCGGCCTGCAGCGGCGCGAACTCCCGGTCACGGTCGGCGACCCGGACGAACAGCCGCGAGAGCGCGCCGAACGGATCGGTCTGCTGGTCGAAGACCTCGGCCACGGCCTCGGCCCGCCGCGCCGCCGTCCGGGCCCGGCGGGTCGCGACGACCTCCATGAACAGCTGATCCTTGTTGGCGAAGTTCGCGTACAGCGCGCCGGTCGAATAGCCCGCCGACTCGGCGATCTCCTCCAGCGACGCACCGCCGAAGCCCTTCTCGGCGAAGGCCAGAGCCGCCGAGTCGAGCAGGCGCTGGCGCGTTTGTTCCTTGGCCTCGGCGCGGGTCAGGCGCTTGCGCCGCAGGGCCGGCTCACTCGCATTCACATTGGCAAGACTATGTGAATTGATAAGCCAATACAAATGTGAAGTCCGATTTGGTGGCATGCGTGAAGCCGGCCGGCCGACGTCTTTGCGTGGCCGGCCGGGCTGACGGCTCGGCGGGAGCGGCGAGAGCGGCGGGAGCGGCGGGAGCGGCGGGATCAGGCGCCAGAGAAGCGGGGCGGGCGCTTGGCCACGAACGCCGCGACGCCCTCGGCGAAGTCGCCGGAGGCGGCCAGCTCCCGCTGGATCCCGGCCTCGAACTCCAGCTGGGCGTCCATCCGCTCGTACATCCAGTGGTTCAGCTGCCGCTTGGTGCCGGCGTAGGACTGGGTGGCGCCTGAGGCGAGGCGGTCCAGGAGGGCGTCGGATCGTTCGGCGAACTCCGTGTCGGGCCAGACCCGGTTGATCAGGCCCCAGCTCAGCGCGGTCGCCGCGTCGAGCCGCTCCCCCAGCATGGCCAGCTCCGCGGCCCGGGTGAAGCCGACCCGGGCCGGCACGAACAGCGACGAGCCGCCGTCCGGGACCAGGCCGATGTTGACGAAGGCGAGCTGGAAGAACGCCGACTGCGCGGCGACGACGAGGTCGCACGCCAGCGCGAGAGACAGGCCGATCCCGGCCGCGGGACCGTTGACCGCGGCGATGACCGGCTTGGGCATCAGGCGCAGGCCGGTGATGATCGGGTGGTACCGCTCGGTCAGCCGCCGGTACACGTCCATCGTCTCGCCGTCGGGCCGGTCGGCGGCCTCCTTCAGGTCGGCACCGCTGGAGAAGGCGCGCCCAGCCCCGGTGACGACCACGGCCCGGACCCCGGAGTTGTCCGTGACCTCTTTTATTGCCGCCAGGAGGTCGAGGGCAAGCTGGTTGCTCCACGCATTCAGCCGGTCGGGCCGGTTCAGCTCGACCTTCGCCCCTGGTCCCCGGCGGTACACGTTGACCGTCTCATACTGGCGGTATAGCTCGTCGTCGCCCACGCGGGCCATGCTAACAGCAGGATGCGCAGGCCGATCGAAGGGAGAACACCTCCGTGCCAGCCAAGGACAAGAACACACCCCCGCCGGTGAAGCTGCCCCGGGCGGCGTACGAGCGCGAGCTGTACCGGCTGCAGGGCGAGCTGGTCAAGATGCAGGGCTGGATGCGGGCGACGGGCGCCCGGATGGTGGTGATCTTCGAGGGCCGCGACGCGGCCGGCAAGGGCGGCACGATCAAGCGGGTCGCGGAGTACCTCAACCCGCGGAGCGCCCCGGTCGTGGCCCTGCCCGCGCCGGGCGAGCGCGAACGCGGCCAGTGGTATTTCCAGCGCTACGTCGACCACCTGCCGACCGCGGGCGAGCTGGTCCTGTTCGACCGGAGCTGGTACAACCGGGCGGGGGTGGAGCACGTCATGGGGTTCTGCACCCGCCACGAGTACATCCGGTTCCTGCACCAGTGCCCGATCTTCGAGCGGCTGCTGGTCGAGGACGGCATCCTGCTGCGCAAGTACTGGTTCTCGGTCAGCGACGAGGAGCAGCAGCGCCGGTTCCGGGAGCGGCTCGATGACCCGATGCGCCGCTGGAAGCTGTCACCCATGGACCTGGAGTCGATCACCCACTGGGAGGACTACTCACGGGCCAAGGACGAGATGTTCGTGCACACCGACATCCCCGAAGCCCCGTGGCACGTGCTGGAGAGCGACGACAAGCGCAGGGCCCGGATCAACATGATCGCGCACCTGCTCAGCACCGTCTCCTACAGCGACCTCGAGCCGCCCACGCTCAAGCTCCCGCCCCGGCCACCGTCCCACGGCTACGTCCGCCCGCCGCGGGATATGCAGGCCTACGTCCCCGACCACGCTGCGGAGCTGCCGGCCAGGAACGGGCACTAGCCGACCGTGCGGTGGCGGGGATCGCCGCGAGTTCAGCCGGTGTTATCGACGGGCCGGAGGCGGGTCGCGGGGCGGGCATGAAACTATGCCGTGGGGAAGTTTGATATTGGAGGCAGCACATGGCGGTGACACCTCTGCCTGAGCGGAAGGCGTGGCGGGAGCTCAAGCGGCACCACGCCGAGATGGCCGGGCAGCACCTGCGGGAGCTGTTCGCCGCGGATCCCGCTCGGGGCGAGCGCCTGACCATGGAGGCGGCCGGGCTCTACCTGGACTACTCCAAGAACCGGGTCACCGACGAGACCATGCAGCTGCTGGTCGAGCTGGCCGGCGAGTCCGGCGTGGCGGAGCGGCGGGACGCCATGTTCCGCGGCGAGCACATCAACGTGTCCGAGGACCGGGCCGTGCTGCACGTGGCGCTGCGCATGCCGAGGACGGCATCGCTGGTCGTGGACGGTACCGACGTGGTGCGGCAGGTGCACGAGGTGCTGGACCGGATGGCGGACTTCTCGAACCGGGTCAGGTCCGGGGAGTGGAGGGGCTACACCGGCAAGCGGATTCGCAACGTCATCAACGTGGGCATCGGCGGCTCGGACCTGGGCCCGGTGATGGCCTACGAGGCGCTGCGGCACTACGCGACGCGGGACATCACGTTCCGGTTCGTGTCCAACGTGGACTCCACCGACTTCGTCGAGGCCACCCGGGACCTGAACGCGGACGAGACGCTGTTCATCATCTCCTCCAAGACGTTCGGCACGCTGGAGACGCTGACCAACGCCACGTCGGCGCGGGACTGGGTCGTGAGCTGCCTTGGGAAGCCGGGACGCAGTGGCCAAGCACTTCGTCGCGGTATCTACCAATGCCGAGCGGGTGGCCGAGTTCGGCATCGATACGGCGAACATGTTCGAGTTCTGGGACTGGGTCGGCGGCCGGTACTCGATGGACTCGGCGATCGGGCTGTCCACCATGGTGGCGCTCGGGCCCGAGGGGTTCGGCGAGATGCTGGCCGGGTTCCACGAGATGGACGAGCACTTCCGGACCGCCCCGCTGGAGCGGAACCTGCCGGTGCTGATGGGCCTGCTCGCGCTCTGGTACCGCGACTTCTTCGGGCTGCAGAGCTACGGCGTCATGCCGTACGAGCAGTACCTCAAGCGCTTCCCGGCCTACCTGCAGCAGCTGACCATGGAGTCCAACGGCAAGCACGTCACCCTGGCCGGGCAGCACGTCGATTACGACACGGGCGCGGTGTTCTGGGGCGAGCCGGGCACCAACGGCCAGCACAGCTTCTACCAGCTCATCCACCAGGGCACCACGATGATCCCGGTCGACCTGATCGGCTTCGGCAAGTCGCTGAACCCGCTGCGCGACCACCACGACATCCTGTCCTCCAACGTGTTCGCGCAGGCGCAGGCGCTGGCCTTCGGCAAGACCGAGGCCGAGGTCCGGGCCGAGGGCACCCCGGAGAACGTGGTGCCGCACCGGGTGATGGAGGGCAACCGGCCTTCGAACGTGCTGCTCGCGGAGATCCTCACGCCGCGGGTCCTGGGCACGCTGGTCGCGCTGTACGAGCACAGCGTGTTCACCCAGGGAGCCATCTGGGACATCGATTCGTTCGACCAGTGGGGCGTGGAGCTCGGCAAGGTGCTGGCGGTGAAGATCATCCCCGAACTGACCAGCACCACCGAGCCGGCGCTCGACCACGACTCGTCCACCAACGCGCTCATCCGCAAGTACCGCGAGCTCAAGGCCCGCTGAACGGATTGGATTAACGATGCCAACTGACACGCCGATGCAGCTCGGGATGATCGGACTCGGCCGGATGGGCGCCAACCTCGTCCGCCGGCTCATGCGCGACGGCCACCGGTGCGTGGCCTACGACCGGAACCCGGACGTGGTCAAGGCTTTGGTGAGTGAGGGCGCGACCGGCGCGAACAGCCTGGCCGACTTCGTGGCCAAGCTGGACAAGCCGCGCGCCATGTGGATCATGGTGCCGGCCGGCGTCGTCGCGTCCACCCTCGAGCAGCTGAAGCCGCTGCTCGAGGCCGACGACATCGTGATCGACGGCGGGAACTCCTACTACCGCGACGACATCCCCCGGGCCAAGGACCTCAAGCGCGACGGCATCCATTTCATCGACGTCGGGACGAGCGGCGGCGTCTGGGGCCTGGAGCGGGGCTACTGCCTGATGATCGGCGGCGAGGACGAGCCGGTGCGGCGCCTGAACCCCATCTTCTTGACCATCGCGCCCGGCAAGGGCAGCGCCGAGCCCACCCCGGGCTTGCAGCCCGGGGGCACCGCCGAGCAGGGCTACCTGCACTGCGGGCCGTCCGGGGCGGGTCACTTCGTCAAGATGGTGCACAACGGCATCGAATACGGCATGATGGCCGCGATCGCCGAGGGCCTGTCGGTCATCAGGGGCGCGGACGTGGGCCTGCACATGGACGAGGTCGACGCGGAGACCGCGCCGCTGCGCGACCCCTGGGCCTACCAGTACGAGATCGACGTAGCGACGTGGCCGAGGTGTGGCGCCGGGGCTCGGTGATCAGCTCCTGGCTGATCGACCTGACCGCCGCCGCCTTCGCCAAGTCGCCCGACCTGGCGGGATTCAGCGGGCGCGTGTCCGATTCCGGCGAGGGCCGCTGGACGGTGCTGGCCGCGGTGGACGAGGGCGTGCCCGCCTCGGTGATCGCCGCGTCGCTGTACGAGCGGTTCGACTCCCGCGACAACGGCGAGTTCACCTGGAAGGTCCTGTCCGCGCTGCGCGAGGAGTTCGGCGGGCACCTGGAGAAGCCCGCCGCCGCAGGCGGCCAGACGGGTAAGGCCTGAGCTGCCCGATGAGCAAGAACAGACCTTCCGCAGCCGGACAATCACGTGGTCGTGCTGTTCGGCGCCACCGGCGACCTGGCCAAGCGCAAGCTGCTGCCCGGGTGGTTCCAACTGTACGCGGCGGGCCTGCTGCCCAAGGAGTTCCGCCTGATCGGCTCGGCGCCGCCGAACACGGCCATGACCGACGAGCAGTTCCGCGAGCACGCCGAGCAGTCGTGCGAGGAGTTCTGCATCACCAAGCCCGAGGACGGACCCTGGTCGGAATTCGCGGCGAACCTGTCGTTCGCGGCCGCGGAGCCCGGGACATGCCGGAGATCTTGTGGCGGCGGTCCAGCGGGCCGAGAAGGAGATCGGCGGCACGCCCAGGCGGCTGTACCACCTGGCCATACCGCCGGCCGCGTTCACCTCGCTGGTGGGCATGCTCGGCGCCTCGGGGCTGGCCACCGACCGGACCCGGGTCATCATCGAGAAGCCGTTCGGCACCGACCTGGCCTCGGCGCGCAAGCTGGACCAGGCCGTGCACGCGGTGTTCGACGAGTCGCAGGTGTTCCGGATCGACCACTTCCTGGGCAAGGAATCGGTCGACAACATCCTGGCCTTCCGGTTCGCGAACGGGCTCTTCGAGCCGATCTGGAACCGCTTTCACCTCCGCTACGTCGAGATCGACGTGCCGGAAACGCTGTCCATCGAGGGGCGGGCCGCGTTCTACGACGCGACCGGCGCCTACCGGGACATGGTCGTCACCCACCTGTTCCAGGTGCTGGCGTTCGTCGCCATGGAGCCGCCGACCGCGCTGAGCGCCAAGTCCCTGCGGGCCGAGAAGCTCAAGGTCTACGAGGCGCTGAAGCCGATCGACGTCCGGCACGTCGTGCGCGGCCAGTACGAGGGGTACCGGTCCGAGCCCGGCGTGGCGGCCGACTCACAGACCGAGACGATGGTCGCGGTGCGGGCCGAGGTGGATAACTGGCGCTGGCACGGAGTGCCGTTCTTCCTGCGTTCGGGCAAGGCCATGGGCGCCTCGCGCCAGATCATCGTCCTCGGCTTCCAGCCGCCGCCGCTGCGGATGTTCCCCGCGCATCAGAAGGACACGCCGTACGGCCGGCAGAACGAGATCGAGATCGATTTCGCCGACCCCGGCGCCATCAAGACCTACTTCCTGGCCAAGGTCCCCGGGGCGGAGCTGAGCCTGGGCAACGCCGAGATGGCGTTCTACTACAAGAACTCGTTCGCCGCCTCGCACGCGCTCGAGGGCTACGAGCACCTGATCTTGCTGGCCATGGTCGGCGACCAGTCGCTGTTCACCAGTGCCGACGGGATCGAGCGGGTGTGGGAGATCTCCGAGCCGCTGCTGAAGAACCCGCCGCCGGTCGAGCCGTACCCCGTCGGGTCGTACGGCCCGGAGTCGGTCAAGGAGCTGATCGCGCCCTTCCACTGGCACCTGCCCCACGTTTAGGCCCGGCGCCGCTCCAGCACCAGGTACGAGCGCACGAACCACGCTCCGTTCGGAATAATGATTTGTGTGCCGGAGGCGGCGGACGGCGGTCACGGGGTAGCGGCGGGGTCCTGGCTCGCGGGCCTGGGCACGGTGCTGCGCGAGTGGGGGCGGATCGGGATCACCGGGTTCGGCGGGCCGCCGGCGCACATCGCGCTGCTGCGCCGGCTGTGCGTCGATAGGCGGGGCTGGCTGGACGCGGCCGAGTTCGAGGACGCGATCGCCGCCTGCAACCTGCTGCCCGGGCCGGCGTCCACCGAGCTCGCGATCTTCTGCGCGTGGCGGGTGCGCGGCCGGGCCGGAGCGGTGGCCGGCGGGCTGGCCTTCATCCTGCCGGGGCTGATCATCATCTTGTTCCTCTCGGCGCTGTTCCTGGCGGGCGCGCCGCCGCTGTGGGTGCGCGGCGCGGGCGCGGGGGCGGGCGCCGCGGTGCCGGCGGTCGCGGCGGCGACCGGGTGGAGCCTGGTGCCGCCCAGCTGGAAGCGGGCCTCGGCGCGGAGCCGGCCCGCTTTTCTCGCGTGCGCTGGGTCGGCTACCTGCTGGCGGGCGCGGCCGCGTCGGCCACGATCGGGCCCTGGCTGGTGTTCGTGCTGCTGGGGTGCGGAGCTGTCGAGCTGGCCGGGCGGCGGATTCCGTGGCGGCCGTCGACGGTGCCGGTCATCGCCCCGCTGTTTCCGGCCGTGCTGAGCGGCGGGATCCTGGCCTCGGTGGCCTGGGTGGCGTTCAAGGTGGGCGCGCTGTCGTTCGGCGGGGGGTTCGTCATCATCCCGCTCATGCAGGCCGACGCGGTGGGACGGCACTGGATGACGAACGACCAGTTCCTCAACGCGGTGGCCCTGGGCCAGATCACCCCCGGGCCGGTGGTGCAGACGGTCGCCGCGGTCGGCTACGCCGCCGCGGGCCTGCCCGGCGGGCTGCTGGCCGCGGTGGTCGCGTTCTCGCCGTCGTTCGCGTTCGTGCTCGGCGGCGGGCGGTACTTCAGTGCGCTGCGGGAAAACCGGGCCGCGCAGGCGTTCCTGGACGGGGCCGGGCCCGCCGCCATCGGCGCGATCTTCGGCGCGGCCATCCTGCTGGCCCGGGTGCTGAGCGTGGACTGGCAGTTCGCGGTGCTGGCCGGGGCGGCGGTGCTGCTGCTGGCGCTGCGGCGCGGCGTGGTACTCACCCTGCTCGGCGCGGCCGCGGTGGGCGTGGTCATCGCGTTCGCGGGCGGGCCGCTGCCGCGGTGAGGCTTAGCCGGCGTCGATGCCGAGCGCGCGAAGGCGGGCGGAGTTCTCGTTAGCCTGGGTCGCGTAGGCGCGGATCTCGTCGGGGTAGGGCTTGCGGTCCCCTTGGATGAGCGTGCGCGGGTCGACGTCGGCGCGGTAGACGAAGGTGGCGTTGCCCTCCAGGACGGGGAACCACTGGCCGTCGCGGACGCGCAGGGAGGCGGTGGCCATCCCGCCCGCGTTGCGGATGAGGACGTCGCGCTCGGGGTCGGCGCGGCCGATGCGGGAGTAGACCGCGCGGGCGGCGGCCATGCCGGATCCGCAGGAGGCGGTCAGCCCGGCGCCGCGCTCGAAGGTGCGGACGAAGACCTCTTGGGCGGCTAGGGGAATCAGGACCGACAGGTTGGCGCCGGCGGGGAACAGGTCGCGCCGGGCGGCGACCTGCTCTCCCATCGCGACCAGGTCGGATTCGACGTACTTGTCGATCACCGCGACCAGGTGGGGGTTCGGGATGGTCACGGCGGTGAAGGCCAGGGCGGGGTCGAGTTCGGGCAGGGGGGTCTGAATGGCGGGGCTGCGGTTTGTTATCACGGGGTCTGCTGGATCGAAGTCGACCGCGGGGTGCTCGAGCCTGACCTGGCGCACGCCCTCGGGGGTGGTGGCGCCCCGGCGGACGGTGTACTCGCGGGTGCCGCTGCGGATCTCGGCGGTGTCGATCCCGCGCCGGTCGAGGATGACCCGGCCCAGGCAGCGCATGCCGTTGCCGCAGAATTCGGCGGCCGAGCCGTCCGGGTTGAAGAACCAGGCCTCGGGCACGGCCGGGGCCGCATCGTAGAGGTAGACACCGTCGCCGCCGAACGGGCCGCCGCGGTCGCACAGGTTTCGGACGAACGCGCGCAGGTCCGTCTCGGACGCGAAGTCACCGGGGGTGAGCTCAGCGACGAAGATGTCGTTCAGCGAGCCGTGCGCGTTCAGGATCTCGGCCATCGCCGGCCAGCCTATCCGAACGCGAGGGCCGTTAAGCTGGCCCGGGCGTGCTGGCCAGCGCCGCCGTGATGGCCGGGGTTACGCGGAGCGGCGTGCCGGCCGGCGCGGCGCCGGTCCGGAGCGGTCAGGTCCGGGCGGTCAGGTCCGCGGCGGTCAGGTTGGCCGGGGGCGGCGACGGCCACGAGGCCGTCGGCTCGTCAGCCCAGAAGGCGGCCCCCGCAGGCTTGGATTCGTCGCGCCGGAGATCCGTTGCGCGGCGCTCGTCCTTTAGTCTCAGAAACGCCATTAGCCCCATGTGACTCACCAGCCCCAAATAGCCCATTGATACTGTCGGACTCGCCGAAAGACCCGTTCAACACGGCGGAACCGTTGACCGCGTGGAAGCCGTTGGTTCCGCCCGTGCCCGCGGGCACGAACGCCGGGTAGGTGGAGAAGCGCATCCCGTCGGCGTAGTTGCGCAGCGCCACCCGGGCCCGGTCGAGCATGTTCGTCGGCAGGTCCCCGACCGGAAACCAGCACACGTCGGGCGACGCGGGCTGGCCGGTCCAGCCGGACACGGACAGGAAGAACGCGATGCGCCCGCCGCCGGAGACGTCGTGCATGACGTGGGCGAGCGAGACGTTCTCGCCGCCGATCGCGATGCCGGCCGCCGAGGCCACCCGGATCGCCGTCTCCACGATCGTTTCCCGGTCGGCGAGTTCGCCCGACGGCGGCTCGTACGCGCCGTCACCGTAACCGGTGTTGGCCCGCTCCCGCAGCAGGATGCGCCCGTTCCTCATCAGCAGGAGGATGACGTCCACGACGACCCTGCGACGTGGCGCCACGTCGGTAACGATCGAAGTGTCGCCCGCTCTGCTCATCATGATCGCCTCGCCGCGCCCACCCCAATCGAGACCTAGGCCCCTGCCCGGCGCATATAGGTTTCATACGCACTGCCCAGGAAAGAGCACGCTACCTCCGGCAGGTTGTGGATCGCCATGTGCGCAAGGGCGGCCAACCTGTGGACGACGGCCGGGAAACGGCCCGCGGGCTGTGGACACCGGCGGGCACGAGCCCTGCCGGCCCGGCAACTCCGGCTGTGGAGAACCGTTCCACCCATGTGGACGACCGGGCGGGAGATTACTTGCCGAATCCGGACGGCGGC
>CAWKIB010000034.1:0-82054 GCA_963849595.1 uncultured Actinomycetes bacterium | reverse complement strand
CCGGAAATGGTTCCGCGGGCCAGGCGCCCCATGTAGCGCAGGCCCGTGAGGTGATGCTCCATCTCCCGTGCGGCGCCGTCGGCGTCCCTGAGTTTCAGATGGCGCAGTAGCCTGCGGCGCGAGCTCAGGATGATTCCGTCGGCCCTCGGGCCGACCGCCATGAGGAGGTCGTGCAGCCACCCAGTCGCCGAACCCACCACCAGCGCCAGCACGGGGTCACCGGTCGAGTCGCAGAGCAGGTTGAACAGCTCCGCGTGCGCCGTGGCCTTGCGCCCCCAGTCCTGCCTGGCCGACAGGCAGGATGCCTGCTCCACGCTGGCATGCAGGGCGCTCAGCTGCTGCGCGGTCATCCGCTGGCAAGCGATACGCGTGGCGGCCGACTGCAACGAGATCAGCGTGTCTTCCGTCGTACCGTCGGAGCGCGCAAGGTGCCCCGACTGACTGGTCAGATCTTTTTTTGTCCGAACGGACCGTGGTGACAGCCCTGGGTACGCTACGGCCTGCGGCGATGGTGACGCGTAGCTCACGGCAGCCTCACGAGAGGAATGGCTCACGCCGATATCCCTGCACCAGGTCCAGCGCGCAGAACATCTCGGCTCCGCCGCGGATCAGTCGGCCGCGGCAGTTGCTTGGCACGAACGATGTCGGGGTCTCGGAGGTCCAGCGGCAGCTCCGGCTCCACCTGCCTGCGCCTGGCTGCGCTGGCCGTTCGGCGCTGTTTGGTGATCCGTATCTGTGACATCCTTCATCCTTCCATGGTCCGGGTCGTGTCGATCCTTACCGTCAAGGGTCGCGAGGCAATGACCCGGTGTCGTCATGGCCAGCACCCGCATAGCCGTCCGGCTGGCTTCCACCTGGGGATGCCAGCTAGCCGGAACAGTAAGCCTCTCGAGCACCTCGACCGCGGTGACCGAGGGCCCGGCGCTTGCTGGCGCCGGGCCCCCATCCTGTTACGGTGCGATCTGGCGATCAGGGCTGTCCGGCGCGGACGCCCTTCTCGACACGCTCGCCCAGTTCCTTGTCCACGTTCCCGAGGTACCAGAAGGCGCGCTGGAGTACGGGCTCGGTCACGCCCGCGAGCAGCGCTCCCACGATGTTGCTGACCAGCCGGTCCCTTGCGGCGTCGTCCATCACCTCGCGGACCAGCGTGCCGGGCTGGCTCCAGTCGTCGTCCTCGGCGTGCTGCTCGTAGGCGGTGCGCATGAGCTCGCCGTCGGCGTACCAGCTCGCCGGCTTGTTGTGCTCGCTATCAGCCTGCGGGCCGCCCTTGGAGTTGGGGAAGTACACCGGGTCGGTGACGTTGTGGATCCGCCCCACCCCGTCCTTGCTGTAGGCGTGCACCGGCGCGACCGGGGCGTTGACCGGGATCTGCGTGTAGTTCACGCCGAGCCGGGCCCGGTGCGCGTCGGGGTAGGAGAACAGCCGGCCCAGCAGCATCCGGTCCGGGCTCGGCCCGATGCCCGACACCAGGTTGCTGGGCGCGAAGGTGGCCTGCTCGATCTCGGTGTGGTAGTCGACCGGGTTGCGGTCGAGGGTCATCGTGCCGACCTCGATCAGCGGGTAATCGCCGTGCGGCCACACCTTGGTCAGGTCGAACGGGTTGAACCGGTAGGTCTTGGCGTCCTCGTACGGCATGATCTGCATCTTCAGCGTCCAGGCGGGGTGGTCGCCGCGCTCGATCGCCTCGTACAGGTCCTTGGTGTGCAGGTCGGGGTCGGTGCCGGCCAGCCGGTCGCCCTCGGCCTGGGTCCAGAACTCGATGCCCTGGTGGCTGATGAAGTGGTACTTCACCCAGAACCGCTCACCCTCCGCGTTGATCCACATGTAGGTGTGGCTGGAGTAGCCGTTCATGTGCCGCCAGGTCTTCGGGAAGCCGCGGTCACCCATCAGCCAGACCACCTGGTGCGCCGTCTCCGGTAGCAGGGTCCAGAAGTCCCACTGCATGTCGTTGCTGCGCAGGTTGTTCTTGGCCAGCCGCTTCTGCGACCGGATGAAGTTCTGGAAGTGGATCGGGTCCTTGACGAAGAAGACCGGCGTGTCGTTGCCGACCATGTCGTAGTTGCCCTCGGTGGTGTAGAACTTCAGCGCGAAGCCGCGCAGGTCCCGCCACATGTCGGGGCTGCCGCGCTCCCCGGCCACGGTGGAGAACCTGGCCACCATCCGGGTCGTGGTGCCCGGCTGGAACACCGCGGCCTTGGTGTAGGCGCTGACGTCGCCGGTGACCTCGAACCGGCCGAACGCGCCGCTGCCCTTGGCGTGCGGCTGCCGCTCCTTGATCCGCTCCCGGTTGAAGTTGGCCATCTGCTCGATCAGGTAGCTGTCCTGCAGCAGGATCGGCCCGCCCGCGCCGACGGTCAGCGAATAGGTGTCGCTCTCGACCGGGATGCCGGCGTCCGTCGTCTGGACCGGATTGGGTTGCGTGCTGGTCATACGTGTGTCTCCTAAGAAAAACGGCTCGAATTCTCCGCGCTGACGGACTCGCCCAATGCGCGTGATCGCCGCTGTCTGCGCCGCTCTTCGTCAGTGGTGCCGCCCCAGACCCCCGCGTCGCCGTGGTCAAGCGCCCACCGCAGACACGACCGGCGTACCGGGCACGTTCGGCATATCTGCTTGGCTTGTTCGATCTGAGGCAAGGAGGCACCTACGGTGCCGAGAGGGAAGAACAGGTCGGGATCCACGTCGCGGCAGGCGGCCTGGTGACGCCAGTCCGTATCGGCGGCGTCTCGTCGCTGGAGAAGGTCCTGGCTCGTGATACTCATGGGGCCCGCCACCTTTTCTCCTTGGGAAGCCTGCGGCTCTGGCGTGATCACGCTGGCTACCCAAGGATTTCGCGCGGCTAGGCACCTGCCATCATGGCGAACGCCCATAGTCATCTTCCGGCTAGCCATACCGGCTGAACCCCTGCTAGCTGCAATGTGCGGGGGCGCGTGGAGCTGGACGGAGAGCCAGGTGCCACGTGCACGGCTTACGACGCCGGGCCGAGGATCTGGCTGATGCCGTGCAGGGAGAGGTCGGATTTGGGGAGGAAGCCGGCGGCGGGGCTGTCGTCGATCATCTCGGCGTAGTCTTCTTCGGCTCCGGTGGAGATCAGGATCACTTCGGCGTTCAGGCCGTCTCGGGCCAGGAGCTGGGCCAGGTCAAAGCCGCTTTCGTCGCCGAGCCCGATGTCGACCAGGATCAGGTCGGGCCGCAGCGCGCGGGCCTGCCGCAGGGCCTGGGCGATGGTCGAGGCCACGCCCACCACCGTGACGCCCTCCCGCTGGAGCAGCAGGCTCGCGGTCTCCAGGAAGGCATCATTATCATCTACTAGTAGGCACCGTGACGGCATGCGATCAGATTGCCGGGTATACAGCCCGGCCGCATTGCGGCTAGCAGGAATTCCGCCGCCGCCCGGGCTAGCGGGCATCCAGGAACCGCAGGACGGCCAGCACCCGCCGGTGCTCGGTGTCGCTCTCGGGCAGGTCAAGCTTGGTCAAGATGCTGCGGACGTGCTTTTCGACCGTGCCCTCGGTGACGTAGATCCGGCGGGCGATCCCCGCGTTGGAGGCACCCTCGGCCATCAGGGCCAGCACCTCGCGTTCCCGCGGCGACAGCACGTCGAGCGGGTCACGGCGCCGCCGGGCCCGGACCAGTTCCTGGACCAGGGACGGATCGACCACCGAGGCGCCCGCGGTGATCCGCTCGACCGTCTCGATGAACTCCGCCACATCGGTCACCCGGCTCTTGAGCAGGTAGCCCAGGCCCTGCCCGCCGGTCAGCAGTTCCATCGCCTCATCCACCTCCACATGCGCGGACAGCACGATGATCGCCGTGCCCGGCAGCTCCTCGCGGATCACCCGGGCCGCCTGCAAGCCCTCGGTGGCGTGCGCCGGCGGCATCCGGATATCGATGATCGCCAGCTCCGGACGGGCCGAACGGACCAGCGCCAGCAGCTCGGTCCCGTTCCCCGCCTGGCCCAGCACCTCGAACCCCGAACGATCCAGCAAACTGGCCAGGCCCTCCCGCAGCAGCACATCATCATCGGCCAGCACGACCCCGGTCCCGCGCCGCCCCTGCGGCGCCGACCCCGCAACCCCCGACCATGCCAGCACCCCACGATTATGGACCACGCGAGCACCCCGGCCTACAGCAGACTCCGGACGGGCTGGCCAACGTCAACCGGCACCCTGAGCCAGCTCGTACTCCAGTGGAAGGTCCACGGTGATATGCGTCCCGGTCCCGGCAGCGCTGTGGACGTGGATCGAGCCGCCCAGAGCCTCGACGCGGTCGGCCAGGCCGGCCAAGCCGGAACCGCGGGCGGGATTGGCCCCGCCGACTCCGTCGTCGCGGACCGACAGCAGCAGGCTGCCGTTGCGCGTGGTGAGCGACATCTCGATGCGCGAGGCCTGCGCATGCTTCATCGCGTTGGCCAGCGCCTCGGACGCGACATAGTACGCCGCGATCTCGATCGGCTCGGGGTACCGCGCATTCGTCGTGACATCAAGGTCGATCGGTACCGCGGACCGGCGGGCGAGCGTACGCAGCGCCGGGCCCAGACCACGTTCGGACAGGGTCGCCGGGTGGATCCCGCGCGAGAGGTCCTGCAGTTCGGCCACCGCGTCGGCCAGTCCCGCCGCGATGCGGGACAACTCAGCTCGCAGGTCGCCCCGGTCGGCAGCGACATCGGCCAGCGCGGCGCGCGCCGCCAGTCCGAGCGAAACCAGTCGCTGCTGGGTACCGTCGTGCAGATCGCGCTCGATCCGGCGGCGAGCCTCGTCTGATGCGGTGACGATCCGCCTGCGCGAGGCGGCCAGCTCCGATCTGCTCTCCGCATTCGCGATCGCGGTGGCGAGCAGCTCGGTGAACTTCTCCAGGCGTCCCTCCGTACCGGCCGGCAGAAGCTCGTCTGTGGACGAGACGGTCATCGCGCCCCACAGATGGCCCTCGACAAAGACCGGACTCCCGACGGTCGAGACGGTACCCAGGCGACGTGCGGCTACCGCGACGGCCCCGCTGGTCGACGACCAGTCCATCGCGTCGACCCGGGCGGAGCATCCGGTGCGATAGACCTCCGCCGAAGCCATTCCCGGCCTGGAGCTCCCATCGCGTCCCGACCGGGAGTTGGAGGGTCTTCGCGACGCCGGCGAAGACGGCTGCCGGGCCGTCGTGCTCGAACCTGAGCACCGCCGCCTGCGCCCTGAACAGGTGAGCGACCTCGTCGCTGACGGCCGAGAAGGTCTCCGCGGGCGGCACGCCTCGCGCCACCAGCGTGGCCACCCGCCGCAGCGCCGCCTGCTCCTCGACGAGCCGGGTCAGAGCCGCATGTGACTCGGCATTCGCGATCGCCGTCGCCACCAGCTCAGCGAACGAGACCAGCCGCGCCTCGGCGTCCGGCGGCAACTCCTCCGGTGAACCGGCGCCGATCGTGCCCCACAGGCGCCCCTCGACGATGATCGGCGTCCCAACTGCCGAACGCATGCCCATCTCACGGGAAGAGACAACACCGAGCGGGCCCGAGGCGCTATCGGCATAGCTGTCGACCCGGACCGGACGGCCGGTCTGGAACACCATCGTGCCCACGCTTCTTCCCACCAGGGGCCACCGGCTGCCGACTGGAAAATAGTCGACCGCCCTGCCCCGCTGGCAACGTAGGTGAGACATGGCGTCGGGGTCGTAGCGGGCCATGCCCACCAGATCGACCGAAAGCAGCCGCCCGACCTCCTCAGCGACCGCCGCGAATACCTCCTCCGGCGGACCCCCTGCGCCACCAGTGTCGCCACCCGGCGCAACGCCGCCTGCTCCTCGGCCAGCCGGGCGAGAGAGGCACGGCTCTCGGTGTTCGCGATCGCGGTCGCGACCAGCTCGGTGAAGGAGGCCAGCCGCTGCTCAGTGTCGGCCGGCAGCGGCCGCGGCTCCTGGCCGCTGAAGCCACGACGATGCAGCCCCACAGCCGGCCCTCGGCGCTGACCGGCACGCCGACCGCGGAGCGCATCCCGCCAGTCGCGGGAGGCGACCTGGCCGATCACGCCGGAGACGTTCGCCGTACTCGATCCGGGCCGAGCGGCCGGTCTGGTACACCAGCGTGGTCACGTTCTGGCCGCCGAGCGGCAGCTGGCCGCCGACCGGGGTCGGCGCCGGGGCGCCCGTCCTGGCCCCAGGTGCCGACGACCTCGAGTGTGTCCTGCGGGTCGTAGCGGATCAGGATCGCGAAGTCGACCGCGAAGCAGCTGGCCGACCTCCGCGGCGACCGCGGCGAACACCGCTTCCGGCGGAGTCGCCCGGGCCACCAGCGTGGCCACCCGCCGCAGCGCGGCCTGCTCCTCGGCCAGCTGACCCAGCCCTGCCTGACCGGGTGGGTCACAGCCCACCCCACCGTCGGGTGCACCGGCGCTGGTACCTGGCGCGTTCACAACGTGACAGTAACGGGTCTAGCGCCACCAGGGAAGGCGGCGCTGCTCAGCCATCTGCGAGGCCGGCCCAGTGATCGCTTTCACAGCGCGTGGCCGAGGATCTGGCTGATGCCGTGCAGGGAGAGGTCGGATTTGGGGAGGAAGCCGGCGGCGGGGCTGTCGTCGATCATCTCGGCGTAGTCTTCTTCGGCTCCGGTGGAGATCAGGATCACTTCGGCGTTCAGGCCGTCTCGGGCCAGGAGCCGGGCCAGGTCAAAGCCGCTTTCGTCGCCGAGCCCGATGTCGACCAGGATCAGGTCGGGCCGCAGCGCGCGGGCCTGCCGCAGGGCCTGGGCGATGGTCGAGGCCACGCCCACCACCGTGACGCCCTCCCGCTGGAGCAGCAGGCTCGCGGTCTCCAGGAAGGCATCATTATCATCTACTAGTAGGCACCGTGACGGCATGCGATCAGATTGCCGGGTATACAGCCCGGCCGCATTGCGGCTAGCAGGAATTCCGCCGCCGCCCGGGCTAGCGGGCATCCAGGAACCGCAGGACGGCCAGCACCCGCCGGTGCTCGGTGTCGCTCTCGGGCAGGTCAAGCTTGGTCAAGATGCTGCGGACGTGCTTTTCGACCGTGCCCTCGGTGACGTAGATCCGGCGGGCGATCCCCGCGTTGGAGGCACCCTCGGCCATCAGGGCCAGCACCTCGCGTTCCCGCGGCGACAGCACGTCGAGCGGGTCACGGCGCCGCCGGGCCCGGACCAGTTCCTGGACCAGGGACGGATCGACCACCGAGGCGCCCGCGGTGATCCGCTCGACCGTCTCGATGAACTCCGCCACATCGGTCACCCGGCTCTTGAGCAGGTAGCCCAGGCCCTGCCCGCCGGTCAGCAGTTCCATCGCCTCATCCACCTCCACATGCGCGGACAGCACGATGATCGCCGTGCCCGGCAGCTCCTCGCGGATCACCCGGGCCGCCTGCAAGCCCTCGGTGGCGTGCGCCGGCGGCATCCGGATATCGATGATCGCCAGCTCCGGACGGGCCGAACGGACCAGCGCCAGCAGCTCGGTCCCGTTCCCCGCCTGGCCCAGCACCTCGAACCCCGAACGATCCAGCAAACTGGCCAGGCCCTCCCGCAACAGCACATCATCATCGGCCAGCACGACCCCGGTCCCGCGCCGCCCCTGCGGCGCCGACCCCGCAACCCCCGACCATGCCAGCACCCCACGATTATCGATCACGGGAGTCGAAGCCGCCCTCCAGCCAGTCTGCCCATTCCATGCCGACCTCCTGCCTGCCGCCTAGCTCCCCGGACTGGCGGGTTCTGGAAGCTGCTCTTGCTCGGACTGGGCCAAGCTGCCGAACAGTTGCCTCGTCTCGGCTTCGAGCTGACGGATGAGCGCGAGGTTACGCTCGGCGTGCCCGTATGACATGAACCTCTCCTAGCTCGTCGCTGCGTCGGCCCCGGAATGACACGGCACATCCCGGTATCGCTCACCATCGCACGCGGGCCCGGGCTCCGCCCTCACCGCAAGCACCCAGTTCCATTACCAGCTGGCAGGAAGGCCAGCACACCTGCTAGCCCCCAATTGCCCGGGCGACGAAGATCGGCTGGTAGTGCTCGCACCAGTGCAGTATCGGATTTTCCTGCTAGCCAGTAGCTACGTTGGCGGCTCGCCGTAAAGACAGCACCACGCTCAGGCGTGGATCGTGGATGGTGTGGCACCGGCCCAGCAGCAGCCCTCGAGGCGGTGGCCCGGCCGCTGTCGGCCGTCGCTCCGCTGTCCAAGGCGGCCTACTCCCCGGGCTATGCCGGCCAGGAACAGAGCATTGGAAAATTGGCGATGGTGATGAAAACCGTTGAGCAGGCAATGGAGAACATGGAATACGTGCGCAGGCTGCTCAGGCAAAAGCAGCCCGGATTCGCCGCCTCGCTTGAGCTGGCCGCGTCACAGCTAGAAAGAAGCGCGACGTCTGGGCTCTCCGATGCGGCGGGCGCTCATCCTTGTTCACCATCCTCGCCTGTCCACATGCGGACACAACGGATCATCGCGGGTCTCCTTCTGAGCGCTCAGGAAGTTGCTCAAGGGCGGCTGACCGCGAGGTGCGGATGTGACCGCGGCTCGGTGACCCCGTGCGACGTGCGGTCGAGCAGCGCAGCGCCGCCGTACTTAAGCAGCCGGTGAGCCAGCCGGCGGCCGAGCGCGTCGCCGTCGGCGACCGCACCGGTCGCCTGCGCCCGGATCACCGAGGAGCCATCCGGGGCGGCGATGAGTCCGGACAGGCGCACCGCCGGTTCGGCTCCGGCCTCTACGGCCAGCTCGGCCAGGGCGCCGACCGGGGCGCCGCAACCGACGTCGAGCGTGGCCAGGAAGCTGCGTTCGGTGATCGCCGCGGCCCGGGTCGGAGCGTGGTCGAGGGTCCTGAGCTGGACCGCCGTAACCGGGTCGTCGGTGCGGCACTCCACGGCCAGCACGCCCTGCGCTGGGGCGGGCATGAGCAGCAATGGGTCAAGGGGCGTGGCGACTGCGTCGAGCAAGCCGAGCCTCGACAGTCCGGCCATCGCCAGTACGAGGGCATCTACCTCGCCGTCGGCGAGCTTGCGCAGCCGGGTGTCGACGTTGCCGCGCATCGGCACGATCTGCAGTTGGCGGCCGGTGGCGCGCAGCAGGGCGGCCCGCCGGGGTGACCCGGTGCCGATCCGCGCTCCGGGCGGCAGTGCGTCCAGGCTCGTCCCGCCCGGCCCGATCAGCGCGTCGCGCGGGTCCTCGCGAGCCGGGAACGCCGCCACCTGCAGCCCCGGTACCGGCGCGGTCGGCAGATCCTTGCAGGAGTGGACGACGAAGTCGACCGCGCCGCGCAGCAACGCCGCGCGCAGGGTGGTGGTGAACACGCCGGTCGTGCCGAGCCGCTCGATCGGCGCGGTCGACTCGTCCCCGGGCGTGACCACCGTGACCACGACGCACGGTTGGCCGCACCGCTCACGCAACTGCCGGGCGATCCAGCCGGCCTGGGCCAGCGCTAGCGGACTACCGCGGGTACCCAGCCGCAATGGACGGTGGTGCGGGGAGTTCATGCGCTGGCCTTATCTGTTCTGAGGTCGAAAAGCTGCCTGAGCACGTCGAGGTAAACCGGCCCTTCCGGGCCGGCGGAGAACTCCTTGGCCCGGACGGTCGGCCGGTGCAGGACCTTGCGGAGGATGCGGTGAACGGTGGCCGCCGTCTCGGCCCGTTGCTCCTCGCTGAGGTCCGGCAGCCGGTGATGCAGCCGAGCTAGCTCGGCGTCCGCGAACTGCCTGATCTGTTGCGTGCATCGCGGCGATGACGGGTGCTGCTGCCGCTTGGTCCCGCCGGTCCATGTACCCGGCGGCCTCGGCGGCGACAATGGCGCGGACCTGGGGGATCTGGTCCGGTACCGCTCGGTCGGCCAGGTGCCGGCCGAGTGCGGTGAGGTCGACGAGTTTGACCCCGGCCAGCCGCCCCACGGCAGCGTCCACATCAGGCGGCATGCCCAGGTCGAGCACGAACAGCGGCCTGCCGCCAGCCTGGGCCCGGGCCGCCCGCACCGGCCCCGCGGCCACGACGGGCGCGGGGGCCCCGGTGGCGGTGACCAACAGGTCCACGTCGGCGAGCGCGGCAGGCACGTCGCTGGCCGGCAGATGCCTGGCGCGCAGCGCCGCGGCCACCTCCGCGGCTCGCGCCGCGTTACGGCTGGCCACTGACAGCCGCGCGACACCGGCTTCGTGTAGGAGCCGCGCCGCGAGCCTGCCCGTGGTTCCCGTCCCCAGAACCACCGCATGGCGGTCGGCGAGGCCGCCCAGGTGCGCGGCGGCGCCGCCCAGTGCGCGCGGCGACGTCCAGCCGGCCCGGGCCAGCGAGATGCCCTCGGTGCTGATCGCGGTCTGCGTGCGGGCCCGCTTGCTGGCCCGCAGCGCCGCGTCGATCAGCCCGGTCATGACCGGGCCGGCGGTTCCCGCCGTGGCGGCCGCGCGGGCCGCGGCCTTGAGCTGGGCGACAATCTGGTCCTCACCGATAGCCATCGAATCCAGCCCGCAGGCGACACAGAACAAATGCTCGGCGGCCGCACCGCCGACCCGGGTGCGGGCCATCCGCAGGACCTCGCCGGCCCGGAGCCGCCCCCGCGAGGCCACCAGGCCCGCGACCGCCCGGGTCACCTGTTCGGCCGGCCCTGACGCGGCCGCGTAGACCTCCACTCGGTTGCAGGTGGACAAGACGACCACCTCGTCGATGGACGGCACTGTGTGCAGCCGGGTTAGCACGTCGCCCAGCTCTGCCGACGGCACGGCGAGCTTCTCGAGCACTTCGGCGGGAGCGAACCGGTGGGACAGGCCGACGTTCACAATCGTCATCGCGGTGACCGTTCAGTCTCGGGAACTTCGCGTTCGAGTCGGGGTCCGAGCTCGACCGATCAGCTCGCGAAGGCAAGCGATCGCGGTCCGGGAGCCGGGGTTGTCGACGGCGCCGGGTAGACCGTGTTGATCGTCGCCAGTGCCCAGCTCATCCTGGCCACCGCGGTGTCCGGGTGGTCACCGAACTCGCCGGCCACCCTGGCCGCGCAGCTGCGGACTCCCAGTCGCTGCAGCGTCGCCGTGACGGCGCGACGGACCTGGTCGGGGGAGGGCGACCCGGAGGGCTGCAGGGCCGACACGAACAGCGCCTCGGCCCGGACCGCCTCGAACGTGCCCGGCACCTCGTATCCGGCAAGCGATGTCTTCGCAGCCACAATCATCGCCGTCCTTTCACCTGTACGGCTTGCTAACGCATGCTGTCCAGCTTCGCGCCCTGGGTCGGCTTATGTCTTCAAGGCCAGCGCCCAAACCGACTACCGGCTAGCAGGAACGACCACCCGTCGACAGCCGGGGAGGGCGGGCGTAGGCTGGGTCGCGTTCGTCGAAGCCCGGTTGCGCCTCAACGGCCTGCGGGTACGGCTCCGGCGCGCGCCGAACCGGTCCGCCGGGCCAGAACGCGGCTGTCTGCGTGAAGGTGAGAATTTGGATACCGCCGGACACACCCCGAACCCCACCGGGAATACCTTCGGTCAGTATGGCCATATTTGCGCGTTCTTCAACAGCATCGACGAGCAGCACCGTGTGCTTCGCCCGTTCATCAAGGATGGTTTCGATCAGGGCGACAAGGCTTACCACTACGTTGATCCCGAGCTACGGGACGAACATCTCAGGTGGCTCGCCGAAGCGGGCATCAACGTCCAAGGCGTGATGGCCTCCGGCCAGTTGGAGGTCCGGCCGTGGCAAGACAGCACGCTCCGCGGAGGACGCTTCGAGCTGGACACCTGGCTGGCAACATTCGAACAAGTGCTCCAATCCGGGCCGGCGGCGGGGTACGCGCAGACAAGTTTCCTGGGTCACATGGAATGGGCGTTGGCCGACTTGCCAGGCGTCGGCGACCTGGTCGAGTACGAGACGCGGGTCAACTACGTGATTCCCAAGTACGAAGGCCCAGTGATCTGCACGTACGATCTGACGAAATTTGGCGCGAGCGTGGTGATGGACGCCTTGCGGACGCATCCAGCCGTGATCATCGGCGGGCTGCTTCAGCAGAACCCGTTCTTCGTTCCTCCTGACCAGTTGCTGCCCGAGATCCGGGAGCGGCGGTCAGCCCGCGAGAGCGCGAGCACGGCGTAGTGAATGTCTGTCGATACCAATGCCGAGATCCGCGTCCTGCGAACCGCACTCAGGGATCTGGTGGCGCTTTCCGCTATCCCGGCGGCGTTGGCCGGCCGGGAGCCGGCCGCCGTGGCGGCGGGGCTCGCCGACGTACTGATCGAATTGCTGCAGCTTGACTTTGTGTTCGTTCGCTTGTGCGTGCCCAGTGCCGCTGACGCCGTCGACGTCATGCGGGGCACGGCACGGAAGACGTTTCCGGCATGGCTGGACAATCTTGCTGAGAGCGGTCGGTTCTCAGGAATTGAGATCATTCCGGACGTCGACGGCGGTCCCGGGCCCGGCCGCGGTGTTGCCATTCCCATCGGTGTCAACGCCGAGGGCGGTGTCGTTATCGCGGCCTGCGGTCGCATCGGCTTTCCCACGGAGATCGACCAGCTCCTGCTCGGCTTGGCTGCGAATAGCGCTGCGACGGCCTTTCAGGACGCCACCCTGACCCGCGAGCGCACGAAGGCTGAAGAGGAGCTTCGCAGGGCCCGGGACGTGCTGGAGACCATGGTGGCTGAGCGGACCGCCGAGTTGCGGCGAAGCGAGGCCTACCTTTCCGAGGCGCAGCGGCTGACGCATACAGGTACCGCTGCTCTGGACGGCGTGACCGGCGAGGTAATCCACTCCTCTGATGAACACTCTCGCTTGTACGGCTTCGATCCCGAACAAGAGGTCCCCTCCTTCGAAGAGTTCCGGCAGCGCGTTCATCCGGAAGATCGGGCCGGGTGGACCGAGGCGCTCACGGGGGGAATCAGGCAAGCGGTAAGCGTCGAAGGGGAATTCCGGGTCGTTCCTCCCGGAGGGCCGCTGAAATACCTCCACGCCATCGCGCATCCCGTCTTCACCGCGTCCGGCGAGCTCGAGGAATTGATGGCCACCGTCGTGGACGTGACCGAGCGCAGGCATGCTGCGCGAGAACAGCGGGCCCAGCTGTGGTTCCTCGAAAGCATGGAAGCGATCGACCGCGCCATCCAGGGCACCAGCGACCTCGAGCAGATGATGGGCGATGTTCTCGACGCCGTGCTGGAGATCTTCCGCTGCGATCGGGCGTGGCTGCTCTATCCCTGTGATCCGGAGGCCGACTCCCTGCGGCTGCCGGCGGAGCGTACCCGGCCGGAATACATCGGCGCCTTGGGCGCGGGCGCGGACATCCCGAACGGGCCGGAGATCGCCGGCATCTCCCGAAGCCTGCTGGCCTCGGATGGTCCGGTGCGCTTCGATCCCGAGTCAGACGGTGCGCTTCCGTCAGAACTGGCGGAGCGTTTCGACATCAAGTCCATCATCGCCATGGCGGTTTACCCGAAGGTAGACAAGCCCTACGCGTTCGGGCTGCACCAGTGCTCTCGCCCGCGAGTCTGGACGCCGCATGAGGAGCGGCTGTTCCATGAGATCGGACGGCGGCTGGCCGACGGGCTGGACACGCTGCTGATGTTCCGTAACCTGCGCGAAAGCCAGCGCAAGCTCGAAGCGAGCCGGGTCGAGCTCGCCGCCTCGCGGGCGCGGATCGTCGCCGCCGCCGACGAGACGCGGCGCCGGATCGAGCGGGACCTGCACGATGGAGTGCAACAGCGGCTCGTCTCACTCGCGCTGGCCCAGCGGCAGGCGGCGGCGACCGTCCCGACTGAGCTGGGCGAGTTGCAGGCGCAGTTGTCCGGGGTGGCGGACGGACTGGTGGGTGTGCTGGAGGAGTTGCAGGAGATCTCGCGCGGTATACACCCCGCCGCCCTCGCCCAGGGCGGCCTGCTGCCCGCCCTCAAGACCCTGGCCCGGCGGTCAGCCGTACCCGTCGAGCTCGAGGTGCGAGTGCAGACGCGGCTGCCTGAGCCGGTAGAGCGGGCCGCCTATTACATTGTGTCAGAAGCGCTCACGAATACCGCGAAGCACGCGCACGCCTCCGCGGTGTATGTCGCCGTCGAAGCGCGCGACGGAGTCCTCGGGCTCTCGATCCGCGACGACGGTTGCGGAGGGGCCGATCCAACCCGCGGTTCCGGACTCATCGGCCTCACCGACCGCGTTGACGCGCTCGCGGGGACGATCCAGGTGGCAAGCCCCATCGGAGTGGGCACGACGCTGCTGATCACGCTTCCCCTCGAAGAGAGTCAATTAAGGCAGACCGCGATGACGCAGGCTCAGACCGGTACCCGGGGCGCCCAGACCACGCATGCGGCCCGGCCGCTGCTGATCCTGGCCGCTGACGACCGCACCAGCCTCGAGCGTGACCTGTATGGCCTGACGGCAGCGCCAACGCCGGAACAGGCCGCCCGGATCAGCGCCGACAAGATGCTGATCTACCAGGCGCTGCTGGACGCCGCGTCACAGCTTCCCGCCTCGGTCCAGCCCGGCATCCTGATCGACGAGCAGTACGGCGCCGCCATCGCCGAGCTGGCCGCCCGCACCGACGGCGCGATCAGCCTGGCGATGCCGGTCGAGGCGAGCGGCGGGCCATGGTTCCGTTACGCCTACGACGACTGGCAGGCCCATGCCGGCTTCTTCGCCACCGACCACGCCAAGATCGTGATCCGCGATAACCCCGGCCTGGAGCCGGGCCAGCGCGCCGCGCAGGCCGAACGGGTGGCCAAGGTCTCGGACTGGGCGGCGGCCAACGACCGCGCGCTGATCGTGGAACTGCTCGTGCCAGCCAGCCCCGCCGACCTCACCGCGCTCGGCGGAGCCGCCGCCAGCTACGACGCCACGCTGCGGCCAGAGCACACCGTGCAGGTCATCGAGTATTTGCAAGACCACGGGGTCACGCCCGCGTGGTGGGAGGTGGAGGGCCTCGACCGTCCCGACGACGCGGCCGCGATCGCCGCGGCCGCCAAGCGCGGCGGCCGAACCGCCGACTGCATCGTCCTCGGCCGGCACGCCAATCACGACCACCACCTTGACCACTGGCTGCAGGTCGCGGCGCCCGTTCCGGGCTTCACCGGCTTCGCCATCGGCCGCAGCATCTGGTGGGACCCACTGCACGCCCATCTGCACCACCGCAGCACCGCCGGCGGGACTCGGCGCAGGATCGCCAGCATCTATTCCGACTTCGTTCGTTACTTCCTCGACGCCCGCGACGGCACGCTCCCAGTGCAGGACGTGCCCGAAACCTTGTAACCACGGTCCGTTCGGAAGATCAAAAGATTTTTCAGCCGAACGGGCCGTGGTGCGAGCCCCCGGAACCCGTACCGACCGGAGGTCCCATCGTGAGCTTCCCTCCGTCACAGATTCCTGATTCCCTTTACCGGCCCGCCGGGCAAGCGGCGGCGGCCACCGGCGGGCCAGCCGCCGACGATCACGGCGGCGAGGCAGGCGACGGCCCCGAGGCCGAGCGCGTACCGCGGGCTGGCCACGTCGGATAGGGCGCCGATGATCGGTGAGCCGATCGGGGTGGTGCCGACCAGGGCCATCGACCACAAGGCGGTGACCCGGCCTCGGTAATCGGGCTCGGACGCGAGCTGGATAGTGGCGTTGCCCGTGGTCAGGAAGATGACCGTGGCCACGCCGACCAGCACGCACGCGGCCACCGCGGTGGGGAAGGTGGGTGCGGCCGCGAGCAGGGCGACGGCGATCGCGTAGCCGAGCGCGGCCTTGGTCAGCCGGGCTACTCCGGTGCGGGCCGACCGGGCCGCGTACAAGCCGCCCACGACGGCCCCGGCGCCCAGGGCGCCGATCAGCCAGCTGTAGCTGGTCGCGCCGCCGTGGAACGTGGTCTCGGCCAGCAGCGGCAGGCTGACCTCGAATTCGAAGGTGAAGGCGCCGATGAGCGCCATCATCAGCAGGGGCCGGGCGATCGCGGGCACGCGCGCGGCGTAGCGCAGGCCGTCCCGCAGCTGCCCGCGGCGGCGCGGCACCGGCGGGACCGGGTGCAGGCGCCGGGTGTCCAGGCTGAGCAGGGAGGCGATGACGAAGCCGAAGCTGACCGCGTTGACCACGAAACACCAGCCCAGGCCCACGGTGGCGGCCAGGACCGCCGCGACGGTCGGGCCGATCACCCGGGCCACGTTCACCAGCGTGGTGTTCAGCGTCACCGCGTTGCGGACCAGGTCGCGGCCGACCACCTCCTGGACGAACGCCTGCCGCGCCGGGTTGTCCACCGCGCTGAAGATGCCGAACAGCACCGCCAGGACCACCACCTGCCACAGCCGGATGCTCCCGGTCAGCACGCTCACGCCGAGCGCGGCCGAGACCAGGCCGAGCCCGGTCTGGGTGGCCAGCAGCACGTGCCGTTTGGAGTAGCGGTCGACCAGCAGGCCGGCGTAGGGGGACAGCAGCAGGATCGGCGCGTACCGGGCCGCGGTGGTCAGGCCCAGGACGGTGCCGGAGTGCGTCAGCCTCAGCACCAGCAGCGCCTGGGCGACCGTCTCCACCCAGGTGCCGATCAGGCTCAGCGCCTGCCCGGACACATACCGGCGGAAGTTCGGCACGGCGAGCGCGGCGAACGTCGCCGGCGGTGCGGCGTCCGTCTCCGTAGGGGCCGTGGATGGCGCGTCGGACTGGCCGGGCACGGCAGACTCCCGTGGGTTGGTGAGCGTGGCGAAGGCTCCCGCTCGCAGGCAGGCTCAGGCGGGTAAGCGGACGTTCGCCCGCCGCCGCTGCGGACCGCTCCCGGCGTGGTCAACGACCGCTTGGGCCGCCAGCCGGTCAAGCTCGGCGAGTTCGGCATGGAGCTTGCGGACCTCGTGCTCACCCCAGCTCGGCGAACTGAACTGGTGATGGGTGATCGCCGTCATCATGAGGAAGCGGGCGGCGGCCGAGTCCAGGCCCCCATCCAGCCAATCGGTACGTTCCATGCCCGATCCCTTCCTCATGCGCCCGGTCGGCCAGAGCGCTAATTACAGGGTCGCCGCAACCGCGGCGTCGCGCATCGCCGCTAGCATCCGTCCTCCCATGGTGCTCTCCGTACTGCCGCGTTACTGGTCAGCAGGAATCCGGAGGCCCCAGCCAGCACCACCGGGCGACGACCGCTAATTCCGCCACAGCCGGCCGCCGCTTCGAGGTGAACAGCGCCGATGAGGCCCGCCGCTTCCTGCACGGCCACGGCGTGCCCGAGGACAGCATCCGCCGGGTCTGGACCGCCATCGCGCTGCACACCACGCCCGGCATCCCGCAATTCATGGAACCCGAGGTTGCCCTGGTCACCGCCGGAGTCGAATACGACGTGCTCGGCATCGGCTACCACGACATCAGCGACACCGACCGCGCCGCCATCACCGCGCTGCACCCGCGGCCAGACTTCAAGCGCAACATCCTGCAGGCATTCACCGACGGCATGGCGCCCAAGCCGGACACCACGTTCGGCACCGTCAACGCCGACGTCCTGGAACGGTACGTCCCCGGCTTCCAGCGCGCTAACTTCGTCGACATCATCCTGGACTCCGACTGGCCCGAGTAGGCGCCGGCCCCGACCCGAGCACGGACAGCACGGGCCGCACGGCGTCGGTGACCGGCTTGAGTGCCTCGTCGTCGGGCAGCTCGCCGACTCGGGGCGGGACGCCGGCGTCGATCGCGTCGGCGACGGTGTAGAGCGCCGCGGTCAGCTGATGTACCGCGTCGGGTGACGGGGCGGGCGCGCCGCGGCGGATCGCTGCCCCGGTGGCGGTCGCCGCGTCGGCCGCCTCGTCGAGCGCGACGATCGCGGGCCACCAGGCCGACGCGCGGCGGCTCACGGCCGCTGGCTCGGACATGGCCCGCTGGTACTCCCCGTGCAGGTCGCCGAGAGCGCGGTAGGCCTTGCGACGCAGCTGCCATCCGCGGCCGCGGGCCGCCGGATCCGGATCCGGGATGAGCGCCGCCTCCATGAACCGGCAGATGTCGCGCAGCGTAGCGGCGAACTGCCGTGGCAGGTGCGAGTGCCAGCTGCTCGGCCACGACGCGTACCCGACGAGCAGCACGATCGCGCAGCCGAGCACCGTGTCGACCAGCCGTTCTTCGGGGAGCCGCCAGCCGGCGGGCGCCAGCAGGTCGATCAGCAGCACGATCAGCGGGGTCATGAACGTGGCCCCCAGGCCGAAGTTGCGCAGGCGCCCGTACGGCTGCCCTGCCGCCAGCACGGCCATCGGGAACAGCAGCCACGGCCCGTACGGAACCGCCACCAGGATGACGGCGCCCAGCACCGCGCCGACGATCGTGCCGATGCCGCGCTGCAGGGCGCGGGCGAACACCGAGCCGTTGTCGGGCTTCACCACGATGGCGACGGTGAGTACCACCCAGTAGGACCGCTGCAGCGGAAGCACCTCGCTCGCCACGGCGGCCAGGCCGACGCACACCATCAGCCGGATGGTGAAGGTCCAGGCGAGCCGTCCGCCCCGAAGCTCGTCGAGCAGGGTGCCGAGCACGGCCCGGGCGCGCTCGCGCAGCGGTGTCCGCGGCGCCGGCCCGGGCGGCGTGGCGGGCGTCCACGCGATCGTGCGCGCGAGGGCCGCCAGGGCATCCCGCAGCTCGAGAGAGCCAGGGCTGGACGACCACGGCGGCGGGATCGGCGGCACGCCGTGCAGTGCGCGTCCAGGTGCGGGCCGCGGCGCAGCGGGCCGCCATCGTGTCGCGGGCCGCCCGCCGCGATCGCGTCGGCGAGCCGGTCGAGGGTGTCGGCGACGAGCGGCGGCGGCCGGGTGCCCTCGCGGCGAAGCGTGACGACCGCGTCGGCCACCCGGGAACTGGCGTTGAGCACCGCCATCAGGTGCGTCATGCGCCGGCTTCGGCCGCCGGCCGTCGCCCGCGCGGTGAGCAGGGTGTCGTACGCGGTGTTGAGCGCGGCCGTGACCGCTCGCCGGGTCTCGGCGATGCGGTCGGTGCCGATCGCGCGCAGGTCGTCGGCGAACGCGTGGTAGACGTCGGCGACGGCGCTCTGTTCGGCGGACCGGGGGGACAGCAGCCAGCCCGGCACGAGGAGCAGCAGCGCCCAGGCGATGCCGGCGGCGAAGCCCAGTACGATGTGCCACCAGGGCCGTAGTGCGCCGAACGGGCCCAGGCCCAGCGCGGTGAAGACCAGCAGTTGCAGCCCGGTGGCCGATGCGGTGCTGCCCAGCCTGGAGATCAGGGCAGAGACGCCCGCGACGACGACCAGGCTGGCCACGGCGACCCACCCCCGGTCGTGGATCAACATCCCGATCACCAGGCCGGCGGCGCCGCCAAACGCGCCGGCGATGACCGCCCGCTTGACCCGCACCACGTACGGGCCGCCGGTGTCGATGACCGTGCCGGTCAGCCCGCCTATCGCCAGCAACAGCCAGATGTCGCGGCGGCCGGCCACGATACCGACCGACAGCGGCACGCAGACGGCAAGCGCAGCGCGGACCATCGCTCCCCACGGGACCGGCGCGGGCTTGGGCCGCACGGCCGCGGTCAGCCAGTCCGGCATCGCCTCGGCCAGCCGACCCGGGACGACCGCCTCGCGCAGCCGCGCGGTACGGTCGTGCAGGTTCGTCATGGGTCCTCACTATCCGGCGATCTTCGTTCCGGCCAGCAGCCAGCGAGTGCGCTCGGACGTCGCCTCACGTCGCCTCAGGCGAGGCCGACCTGCCCGAGGAGATCGCCGGCTTCGTCAGCCGTGCTCGGTTCAGCTCAACCGGCTCGCGCCCAGTCTTCCGCCGGGCTTGGTGCAGCCGGCATCACAAGAACTGGTGATGCCGGCGAGGAGATCTCGGCGAGATCGTTGATGCGGTACTCGCCGGTGCCGTGCCTCCAGCGCAGTTCGGTCTGCCTGCTTGCCTCTTGCCTGCCGCTTAACTGCGCAGCTGCGCGTTGAGCCGTGCGGCCTGTCGCGTGAGGTGGTCGCGTTCGGGGAGGTTGGGCGCTGATCGGGCGGCTTCGGCGTAGAGCCGTGCTGCGGTGACTGGGTCACCGTCACGCTCGTGTAGGTACGCCGCGACGGCGGCGTGGCGGGGCAGGGCGGGGTCGAGCCCCGCCAGGGCGGCCAGGCCGGCCCGCGGGCCGTCGGCCTCGCCGACCGCGACGGCCCGGTTGAGGCGGACCACCGGGCTGTCGGTGAGGCGGACCAGTTCGTCGTACCACTCGACGATCTGCACCCAGTCGGTCTCCTCGGCCGTCCGGGCGTCGGCGTGGAGCGCGGCGATAGCGGCTTGGGCCTGGAACTCGCCCAGGCGGTCGCGGGTGAGGGCTGCCTGGAGCACGTCGACGCCCTCGGCGATCAGGCGGGTGTTCCACAGGTTGCGGTCCTGCTCGGCAAGTGGCACGAGCCTGCCGTCGGGGCCGGTCCGTGCCGGGCGCCGTGCGTGGTGGAGCAGCATGAGCGCGAGCAGGCCCGCGACCTCCTCATGGTTGGTCTTGGCCGCCAGCTGGCGAGTGAGCCGGATCGCCTCGCCGGCGAGGTCGACGTCGCCGGAGTAGCCCTCGTTGAAGACCAGGTAGAGCACGCGCAGCACCGTGGCGACGTCACCGGGCTGGTTGAACCGGACGCCCGAGACGGTCCGCTTGGCCCTGCTGATGCGCTGGGCCATGGTCGCCTCCGGCACGAGGTAGGCCTGCGCGATCTGACGCGTGGTCAGGCCGCCGACCGCGCGCAGCGTGAGCGCGACGGCCGAAGCCGGTGTCAGGGACGGGTGCGCGCACAGGAAGTACAGCTGGAGTGTGTCGTCCACCACCTCGCCCGGGCCGGGCATGGGCTCGCCCTCGACGCGTACCTCGCGGTGCCGTCGGGAGGTATCGGCGCGGGCGGCGTCGAGGAACTTACGCCAGGCCACGGTGACCAGCCAGCCCTTGGGGTCCCGCGGCGGGTCGTCCGGCCACACGCGCACGGCCTCGACCAGGGCGTCCTGCACCGCATCCTCGGCCGCCGCGAAGTCGGCTCCGCGACGGACGAGGATGCCAATCACGGTGGGGGTGAGGGTCCGCAGCAGGGCCTCATCCACCGTGCGTCACTCCGTGATGGTTGGAGGCGCGGCCAGGAACGGGCGCACCTCGAGCCATTCGTAGATCGGCTTCCCACCCGCACCCGGAGCCGCGGACAACTCGCCGGCCAGCTCGAGCGCCCGCTCGTAGGTCTCGACGTCGATCACCATCCAGCCGGCGATCAGGTCCTTGGTCTCCGCGAACGGGCCGTCGGTGATCGGTGGCCGCCCCTCGCCGTCGTAGCGGACGAACGTGCCCTCCGGGGAGAGCGCCTGACCGTCGACGAACTCGCCGGTGCCCTCGAGCCGAGCGGCGAAGTCCTGCATGTACTGCACGTGGGCCGAAAGCTCCTCCGGCGTCCACTGGTCCATCGGCACGTCGTTGACCGGTGCCGGCGCGCCCCGGTAGTGCTTGAGCAGCAGGTACTTGGCCATCATGTTCTCCTTAGTGCGGTACGGCCCATTGTGGCCGTGTTCACTCCGGGGACGAAGCCGCGCGCAGGTTCTCGACATCCCACCGCGACATTCCTGGCGGACTTCAAACAGGCTCTCCGGCATCGACGTCTCATGCCGCGCCTTCCAGGCACACCCCCGCGCTCATGGCACTGATGGCTCGTGAATAGTGGCCTTCGCCTTCCATTAGGGGTTTGAACAGTTGCTGAAATAGCGATCAATACTGAGCGTACACGTGTTCTAGTTTGGTATGCTGGTGGCGTGAATCTGGCTGAGTGGGCGCGTGCTCAGGGTGTGCATCCGCAGACGGCGTACCGGTGGTTCCGGGCGGGGACGTTGCCGGTCCCGGCGGTGCGGGTGAACCAGCGGACGGTGCTGGTCTCCCCGGACGCATCCACCGGACCTGCTGCCGTGGCGTATGGGCTGTATGCACGGGTGTCCTCCCACGACCAGCGAGAGGACCTGGACCGGCAGGTGGCGAGGCTGACCGCCTGGGCCGCGGGCGCGGGCGGTCAGGTGGTCCGGGTGGAGGCCGAGGTCGGATCCGGGATGAACGGATCACGTGCGAAGGTCCGCAGGCTGCTGGCGGACCCGAAGGTGACCGCGGTGGTGGTCGAGCACCGCGACCGGCTCGGGAGGATGAATACCGAACTGGTCGAGTCCGCGCTCTCCGCGCACGGCAGGCGGCTGGTGGTGCTCGATGACGGGGAGGTGGACGGCGACCTGGTGCGGGACATGGTGGAGGTGCTCACCAGTTTCTGTGCTCGCCTGTACGGCCGCCGGTCGGCGCGGAATCGGGCGTTGAAAGCGGTCGGCTGCGCCCAGCGGGACATCGGCCCGCAGGCGGCTGCCGGTGCTGGAGGGCAGGATGCGGAGTCGTGAGTGAGCGGATGAGCGTCGGCGCGGCCGGGCAGCGGCTCGGAGTCAGTGGCGGCGACATCCGCCGGGCCGGGTACACCACGGTCACGGCCGGCCGGCTCGAAGCCTGGGAACACGAGCCGCCGGCATGGCTCGGCAAGGCCCGGGCTCGCAAACGCCGGCCGGTGCCGCGCCGGGCCGGGGTCTGGTGCTGCGTCTGCGGCACTGTGCGGGAGGTGCGGCCCAGCCTGGCGGAGGACTACACGCACCTGGTGTGCGGCCCGTGCAGCACGAGCGGGAAACGACCTGAGGTCCCCAGCCGGCCAGGCATGATTGTGGTGCGCACCTTCAACGTGGCCGGATACTTCGATGGGTACGTTTACCGGATCGCCACAGCCGAGGAGCGCGGCAGCGTTCACCGGGCTGCCGGTTTGGCTCGCGCCGCCTTCCTGAACGCCCCGGGAGAGCCGCAGTCCTGATGGCTAGGTTCGAGATCCCGGACGGCTGGACGGTGCAGGCGTTCCAGTTCGCGCTGGACTGCACCCCGGAGCAGGCGGCGTGTGTGCGGCGTCAGTTCGGTGGCCGCCGGTACGCCCGCAACTGGGCGGTCCGCACCCTCAAAGAGGACCTGACCCGGTACCGGGAGACCGGCGAGGAGACCGGTGCCCCGTCGCTTGCCGGGCTGCGGAAACGCTGGAACCGGGTCAAGGACGCCGAGTGCGCGGACGCTGACACCGGTCAGGTGTGGTGGCCTCAGATCAGCAAGGAGGCATTCGCCGACGGCATCAAGGCCGCGGTAGATGCCTACTGGAACTGGCAGACCTCCCGTGCCGGTAACCGGCAGGGCCGCCGTGCCGGGTTCCCGCGGTTCGCGAAGAAGGGCCGCGACCGCGACCGGGTCACCTTCACCACCGGCGCGATCCGGGTCGAACCCGACCGCCGGCACGTCACCCTCCCCAGGATCGGCACCGTCCGGGTCCACGAGAACACCCGCCGCCTGGAGCGGCTGATCGCCAAAGGCAGAGCCCGCGTCCTGGCCGCCACCCTCTCCCGCCGCGGGACCCGGCTGGTGGTCGCTTTCCGGGTTCTCATCCAACGCCCCATCCAGCCCCGCGCGGGTGACCCGCAGTCGCGGGTCGGAGTGGACGTCGGTGTGCGTGTCCTGGCCACCGTCGCCGGCCAGCACGGCGAGGTGATCGAGCGGGCGCCGAACCCGCGGCCCCTCCAAGCGGCGCTGAAGGAACTGCGGCATCTGTCTCGGGAGCGGTCGCGCCGCACCCGAGACTCCCGCCGCTACACCGAGACCCAGCGGAAGATCACCCGGCTGCAACGCAGGGCCGCCAGCATCCGCAGCCACCACCTCCACAACCTGACCACCAGGCTCGCCAAAACCCACGGCGAGATCGTGGTCGAAGGCTTGGACGCGGCCGGGATGCTGCGGCAGAAGGGCCTGACGGGCGCACGCGCCCGCCGGCGCGGCCTGTCCGACTCCGCCCTCGGCGAGACCCGCCGCCAGCTGGCCTACAAGACCAGATGGTACGGTTCCCGCCTCGTCATAGCGGACCGCTGGTACCCCTCCTCCAAGACCTGCCACGCCTGCGGGCACGTGCAGGAGATCGGATGGAACCAGCACTGGACCTGCACCGGGTGCCGGACCAGTCACCAGCGCGACGACAACGCCGCCATTAACCTCGCGCGCTACGAGCCGCTCACCACGAGTGATAGCGCCCTCGGCCCAGTCAGGGCCGCGGTCAAGCGTGGAGCCGACCCTAAGACCCGGCCCCGCCGGGCAGGTGGCAATGAAACGCGGAAGGGACCCAGCCGGCAGGCCGGGAAACAACCCCGAGACGGGGTGCTGGTGGGTGGCTCACTATGACTCACTCATTGGCAACGGTAAGCAAGATACGAGCTGAGCTGCGTGGAGATACCGGATGGGATCAGGCGGGTGCGCCTTTGCCCGCGACCCGTACTTCGCCGGTGTTGACTGCTGCTGGCCCAGCAGCGGCTCGTCTCCCTGGCGCTGTGGCTGCGGGCGACGCAGGCCGCGGTGCCGTCCGAACTCGGTGCGCAACTCGACCACGCCGTGGCCGAGGCGACCGGCGCGCTGAATGAGCTGAGCGAGATCGCCCGCGGCATCCATCCGGCGATCCTGGCCGAACGAGGTCTCGCTCCCGCGCTGAAGATGCTCGCCCGCCGCTCGCCGGTCCCCGTTGACCTGCAGGTGCATGTGAATGAGCGGCTGCCGGAGCCGGTCGAAGTCAGCGCTTACTACGTCATCGCCGAGGCGCTGACCAACGCCGCCAAGCACGCCCGCGCCTCGACGGTCAGCGTCCAGATCGAGGTCGTCGGCGATGTCCTGCTCCTCGCGGTCCGCGACGACGGAGCCGGGGGTGCCGACTTCACCCGCGGCACCGGCCTGGCCGGCCTTAAGGACCGTGTGGAAGCGCTCGGCGGCCGGATCTTCCTCGACAGTCCGCTCGGGGCGGGGACCAGCCTGCGCGTGGAACTCCCGCTCACCGCCTCCACCGCGCTGTCATTACCTCCTAGCTTGACTCACCCGACATGATCTAGGTTGCCGGCCACAGGAGCCCGCGGTCTCGGCCGGAGCGCCGGATTCGTGGGGTTCATGCTGGCCGGTAGTGGCCATGGCCGCCTGCCGTGAAGACAGAGTTACGAAGATGCGCGATCGTAAACGGTAGGCAGCGCGGCGTGTCGTTCGCCGGACCGGGACGGATCCGGGCTTCGGCCCTGGACTGCTGTCCATCGGGGCCGGGTAGTCCGCGACAGAGCTCTGCGGCCGCATAACGAGGCATAAAGCCGCGCCGGTCGTTAGTTGTCAGATAGCAAGTAATCATCTGTCGTGACGTTGTTATCGGAGGTGATCGTCGTGTCCGGGCTGAGCCGGCGGCGCCGGTACCTGGTGCTGGCCATCTGCTGCCTGAGCCTGTTCATCGTCGGCCTGGACGCGACGATCGTGAACGTGGCGCTGCCGAACATCGGGCGGGAGCTGCACTCATCGGTCTCGGGCCTGCAGTGGACCATCGACGCCTACTCGCTGGTGCTCGCGAGCCTGCTGATGCTGTCCGGGTCGACCGCGGACCGGGTGGGGCGGCGGCGCACCTTCCAGGCCGGGCTGGCCGTGTTCACGCTCGGCTCGCTGCTGTGCAGCGTCGCTCCCGGATTGGGCTGGCTGGTGGCGTTCCGGATGCTGCAGGCGGTCGGCGGGTCGATGCTCAACCCGGTGGCGATGTCGATCATCACCAACACCTTCACCGAGCCTGCCGAGCGGGCCCGGGCGATCGGCGTGTGGGGCGGCGTGTTCGGGCTCAGCATGGCGATGGGCCCCGTGCTCGGCGGCGCGCTCGTGGACGCGGTGGACTGGCGGGGGGTGTTCTGGGTGAACATCCCGGTGGGGATCGCGGCGCTCGTGCTCACCGCCTTGTTCGTGCCGGAGTCGAAGGCGCCGCGGCCGAGGCGCCTGGATCCGTTCGGGCAGCTGCTTGTGATCGTCCTGCTGGGGTCGCTGACCTACGCGGTCATCGAGGGCCCGGCCGACGGCTGGGGATCGGCGACGATCTTGTCCTTCTTCGCGGTCGCGGTGATCGCGCTGGTCGTTTTCCTGGTTTACGAGCCTCGCCACCCAGAGCCGCTGGTCGACCTCAGGTTCTTCCGCAGCCTGCCGTTTTCCGGCGCGACCGTGACCGCGGTGAGTGCGATGGCCGCGCTCGGCGGGTTCCTGTTCCTCAACACCTTGTACCTGCAGGAGGTCCGCGGTTACCGGCCGCTTGTCGCCGGGTTGTTCCTGCTCCCGATGGCCGCGGCGATGGCTGTGTGCGCCCCGCTGGCCGGCCGGATGGTCGCCCGGCACGGGACCCGGGTGCCGCTGCTGATCGCCGGTGCCGGGCTGATGGCCGCCGGCGTCCTGCTGACCGCCCTGACCGAGTCGACATCGGCGGGCTACCTCGTCCTGAGCTATCTGGTGTTCGGAATCGGCATGGGCATGGTGAACGCGCCGATCACGAACTCCGCGGTGTCCGGGATGCCCCGGGAGCAAGCCGGGGTCGCGGCCGGGATCGCGTCGGCCAGCCGGCAGGTCGGCCAGGTGCTCGGCGTGGCGGTCATGGGGTCGGTGCTGACCGCGAACCTGCACGGCCCGCTGCAATCGGGGTTCGTCGCCGCGACCCGTTCGGGCTGGTGGATCATCGCCGCCTGCGGGTTCGCCGTGATCGTTCTCGCCCTCATAACGACAGGCCGACGGGGAAGGGCCAGCGCCGCGAAAACCGCGACGCTGGTCGCTACCGCGGAGGAAGCGGCGCAGAAGGTTCCCGATGCGTTGGTCAACGCCTCGGACACCGCGTAGTACGCCGCGACCTCCGACTGAATCAGCGGACGATGCGCAGGGCAAGGCGCGGCGCGCAGCCACGCTGCACGAGCGCGGCGATCTCGTGCCAGTCGACATGGTCGGCTACGACGTCGGCCAGCGGCCTCGGAATGCCCAGACGCGCTAGCTGGGCCAGGCGCCATAGGTGCACCGGCCGCTCATCGCGCTCAATGGTCTCAGGGTGGGCGGACGCCCGGGTCGACTGCATCGTTTCGTCTCCCATACCGGCTGGACTGCCTACTACGCTTCTACGATCGCGCGTGCCCAGGCCGCCGTCATCGCAGTCAGCCGTCACATCCACTTGCAGCTACCCGGACTACCGGGACTGCCGCTAGCCGCCATGCACCGGTCGTGCCGCCTGAATCGGTCCGGCCAGAGGTCCGTTCAGGTCTTACCGTCCGTGGCCCTGAGCGGCGGCGGCCACGGGCTGCCATTCCCGCCAGGTCGCGAGCCGGGACTCGTAGTCCGCGGTCGCGATGCCCAGCGGCGCCTCGCCCAGGAACAGGCGCAGGGGCGGGTCCGGGGTATCCACGAGCGTCAGTACCGCGTCGCGGGTGGCGCTCGGATCGCCGGGCGTGAAACGCCGAGCGCGGGCCCGCGCCGCCTGCTCCCGGACCTGCTCGTAAGCGGGCCGTGGCGTCGCGTGCTTGGCGGAGGAGCCGGCCCAGTCCGTGGCGTAGCCGGTCGGCTCGATCAGCGTGACGCTGATGCCGAAGTCGGCCACTTCGGCGGCCAGGCTCTGGCTCAGCCCTTCCAGCGCCCACTTCGAGGCGTGGTAAGCGCCGGTGTTCATGAACGCCGAGATCCCGCCGATAGAGGAGACCTGCATGATGTGCCCGCTGCCCTGTTCGCGCAGGTACGGCAGGGCCGCCTGGGTAACCCACAGGGCGCCGAGCAGGTTTGTTTCCAGCTGCGCCCGGATCTCGGCCTCGCTGATCTCCTCCACCATGCCGAACTGCCCGTACCCGGCGTTGTTCACGACGACGTCCAGCCGGCCGAAATAGTCGTGCGCCAGCTTTACCGCCGCGAAGTCGGCGTCCCGGTCGGTAACGTCCAGCGGGATCGGCAAGATCCTCTCTCCGTATTTGGCCGCCAGGTCATCCAGGCTGGCGATGTCCCTGGCCGTCGCCGCGACCTCGTCGCCGCGGTCCAGCGCCGCGATCGCCCACTCCCGGCCGAAGCCACGCGACGTGCCGGTAATGAACCAGGTCTTCACAGCCATAAAATACCCTTCCGCGTTATTGAGCGCCTGAACGCGGAATAGCCCCCGTGGCTTATTCCGCGCATATCCGCTTCTTTGGCCCTCGGCTCAAGTTCCTGTGACACACCAACGATCCCGCGCCACTCGTGAAGCCGTCATTGTTGCCAGCGGGGTCCCGAAACCCATGCAGGCTTCAGTCCCCGAATTCCGGTTAGCCGGTAGTGGAATTGCCCGCCTGCGGTGAAGACGCAGCCCTGGGGATCGGCGATCGTGGGTGATAACGCCCACCGTGGCCGAGGGACAAGCCCGGGTCACGGTGGGATTCCACTGCCACGCGCCAGGAGAAGGCAATGCAACTTCGCGGGCCAGCATATCGGCGAACACCAGACCAGCCCTGTGCCGACTGCCTGGATCATTCGCTGGCCGCGGGGCGCAGCAGACCGGCCGTTCCCCGCCGGGTCGCGTTCTGGCTCGTGGCATTGATACTGACCATCACCATGCTGGGCACCACGCTGCCAACCCCGCTGTATGTCATCTACCAGGCTCAGTGGCATTTCTCCGCGGCCATCGTGACGGTGACTTTCGCTGTCTATGCCGCCGGGGTCCTGACCGCCCTGCTGCTGGCGGGACGGTCCTCGGACCAGGCCGGGCGCAAACCGGTGCTGGCCGTGGCCCTCGGCGCCAGCGCGCTGAGCACGATCGTGTTCATCCTCGCGCCCGACCTGGGGGCACTGATCGCCGCCCGGATTGTGTCCGGGCTGTCGGCGGGCCTGATGACCGGAACGGCAACGGCGACGCTCACCGAGCTGGTCCCGCCCTCGGCCAGCCGCCGGGCATCGCTGGTGGCTACGGCCGCCAACATGGGCGGCCTCGGCCTCGGCCCGCTCATCTCCGGGCTGTTCGCCCAGTACGCGCCCGACCCCACGGTCTTGGTGTTCGAGGTGTACCTGGTGATACTGGCGGCCGCGGGCCTCTTCCTGTTCTTCGTCCCGGAAACGGTGAGTCCACGGCACCGGCCCACCCTGCGCTTCGCCCGTCTGGGCATCCCCGAGCTGGGCCGGAGTGAGTTCGTCGCCGCCGGCGTGGCCGCGTTCTCCGCCTTCGCGGTGCTCGGGCTGTTTACCGCGCTGGCACCCACCTTCCTTGGGGACGTGCTGCACGAGGACAGCCACGCCGTCCAGGGTGCCGTCGTATTCCTTCTGATGGCGGTCGGGACCGTTACCCAGCTCCTGCTGTCCCGGTTCAGCAGCCGCCGGGTCATGCTGGCCGGCCTGGGCCTGTTCCTGGCCGCGCTGGCCCTGATTGTCGCCGCCCTCTCCCAGGCCGCGCTGGCCTTGTTCCTGGCCGGGACGGTCGTGGGGGGAGTTGCCGTGGGCGCCGTCTTCCTGGGCAGCCTGGCCACGGCCAACCGGCTGGCTCCGCCCGGGCAGCGCGGCCAGGTCGTCTCCGCCTATTTCGTGCTGTGCTACTGCGGCCTGGCCGTCCCCGTGGTCGGAGTGGGTGTGGCCTCCATCTTCATCGGAGACTTCCGGGCCGTGCTGGCGTTCTCCATCCTGCTCGCCGCCCTGTGCCTGTTCTCCCTGGCCGGCATCTGGCGCGCCCTGCTGCCCCCTGGAGGGCCGCAGGCGCCAGGCGCTAACGACGACCCCATCCAGGACAGCTCACATTCTGAAGGAGGTGAAGCGGCGTCTCCTCCTGGCCTGAAGGCCAGGGTCTCCACGCCGCGATCCTAATGAAACATCCATGGCGGGCCCTCGCAGCTCTCGGGGGCGGTATGGCACTGCTCCTCATTACCGGGCTGCTGATCCCGACCTCGGCGACCGCGGCCACGACAGCCCGGTCCGTCACTACGGCACCGGCTGGCGACGGTCCGCCCGGGTTCTGGTGGGGCACGGATAGCTTTCCGGTCACGGTGCCGGGCAGCGCGCCGTACCAGATGCCGTACCTGGGCGGCGCCTACGGCGGGTACATCGGGATGACCGGCAACTGGGCCTACTGGCAGGGCTGCAAGGGCGGCTTCATCGCCCTCTCGACGACCAACGACGCGCAGGCGCACACCAACTACGTGACCTACCACGCCGGCGTCGGGTCCGGAGCGTACTGGTTCATGGGCGGGCCGGGCGTGGACCCGCACTACAACGGGACCACCACCGAGGCCGCCGCGTGGGGCGCGGCGCAGGCGGCGCGGGCGCTAGCCGACATCGCGGACGGGGCCTTCGACTACAAGGTCGTCTGGATGGACATCGAACTGCCCGGCATCGCGCCCGCGCCGGACAACGGCTGGAACAACGTCTACACCTCGGCGTGCAGCGGCGTGGTCAAGCAGTCCTACGTCCCGACCGCCCTGGACCGGGCCGACTTCAACGGGTTCTGGGACTACATCACGGCGCACTCGCCCGACAAGGTCGGCGTCTACTCCTCGGCCGGGGTCTGGGCGTCGATCTTCGGCACCGGCAGCGACTCGCTGATCCCGCACACCTACGAGTGGACCTACGAGCCGGAGACCACCAACTACTCCGGCGCCTACCCGTACGGCTGGTGCCTGGATCACGGCGCCGGGCCCTGCGCGCAGTTCTTCGGCGGCCAGACCAGCGCCAGCCCGTACGCGCTGATGTGGCAGTGGTCCGGCGGCGGCGGCGCCACCAACGGCATCGGCGGCTTCAACGGCGACCTCGACACCATCGACTCGAGCAGGCAGAACTGAACTACGCGAGATCGCTCGCGGCGATGCCCTGGCACTCCTTCGTGCCAGGGCATCCTGGGCGTTGGCTTACATGGGCACCTTGATGCCGCGCTTGACCAGCCAGACGTTCGCGGGCCAGGAGGTGAAGTAGCCGATGATCATGCCGATCTGCATGAGGAGCCAGAAGGCGGCCGAGCTGGGCGTGAGGCTGTGCGGCGCCGGGAACAGCACGAACGCCATGACCGCCATCCAGCCGAACAGGCCAATCTCGAACGCGGTCAGCGAGATGGTATCCGCCTTGGCCGCCGCGAGCAGGCCGTCCTTGAGCCCGAGGCCGCGCATCGGCGCGATCGCGAAATACTGGAAGATGATGCCGAACGCGAGGGCGAAAATGTAGTCGCCGACGTATTCAGCGCCCAGGGTGAGCCCGGCGATCGTCAGGCCCAGCGCGAATATCGCGAATTCGGAGATCACGTCGCCCAGGGCGCATCCGGAGCCGCAGTGGCTCACCTCGATGGCCATCATGACCCACCATGGCCTGGCGCGCTCACCCGGCGGTGCCGGCTCCGGAGCGCCACGTGGCCCGCCCGCGCCAGCCATCTGGTCATAAGCGCTCGGGCCGCCGTGGATCTGCATGCCGCCGCCGGAAGATGCTACTGCTGCCCGGGATACCGTTGGCCCGCTCATGGGCATCGAGGCCCTCGTCGTCCGGGCGGCGGCTCGCCCCCAGCGCCAGTACAGCGCGACCGCAAACGGCCCGAAGTACAGCGCGGTGATCGGGAAGACGAAATTCATCACGCCCATCGGCTGACGTCGGTGATTAAAGGCAATGTCGTAGGCAATGATGCCCGCGCAGCAGAAACAGACCGCTAGATAAACCCACGCGACTACCGTCAGCCAGACTGGCACCATGACCTGACCCACCCTTCCCAGGTTCCCGCCGTCACCGGTGCGCCGACTGAACCCCATATCAGCGTGGCTCCTAGTGTGCGCATGCGGCATCGCGGCCAGCGGTGGTCATGCCTGGTGGTTACCAGCAGTCCCCGAGTACCGGTCAGCAGGGATGCGCCACACCCCCCGCGCTCAGGCCACCCGGTGGCCTCACCGGCGGCATTCCCGGCTACCGGTACCTGCCGGATCCCGGCTAGCGCCAATGCGCTGCGCAGTCCGGGCCACCATGCTGGAGCCGATGGCCTGGTCCCGGCTAGCGGCGGGCGGGCGATAAAAGAAGGCCGCAGAAGAAATGGAGCCGTTATGGCGAGGGCAAATGGCGGGAACGGCCGCGTGGCGGTGGCGGTAATCGGCGCCGGGATCATGGGGTCGGCGATGGCCCGCAACCTGGCTGCCGCGGGCCTGACCACGCGGGTCTGGGACAGGGCGGCGTCGGCGACGGGCCCGCTGGCGGACGCGGGTGTGGTGGTCGCGGCGTCAGCGCGGGATGCGGTGCGGGACGCAGGCGTGGTGATCACGATGCTGCCCACCGCCGATGCCGTGGAGTCCGTCATCTTCGACGGCCAGGTGGCCGAGGCGTTCGCCGACGGATGCGTGTGGGCGCAGATGGGCACGATCGGCGTCGAGGCGACCCTGCGCATCAAGGACCGGCTGGCCGCGCAGCGGCCCGGCGTCATGTTCCTGGATGCCCCGGTGTCGGGCAGCAAGGGACCGGCCGAACAGGGTCAGCTGCTGATCCTGGCGTCAGGGCCCGCGGCCGCGGCTGGCGCGGTTGGCCCGGTGTTCGACGTCATCGGCCGCAAGACCGTATGGCTGGGTGAGGCCGGCCGGGGCAGCCAGATGAAACTGGTCGTCAACGCCTACCTGTCCATCCTCATCGAGGGCGTGGCCGAGACCATGGAGCTGGCTGATCGTCTCGGTATCGGTCACCAGCAGCTCGCCGAGGTCATCGAGGGCGGCCCGCTGGACGCGCCGCTCGCCGACGCCAAGTTCCACAAGATGGACCGCGGCGACTTCGCCGCGGAGTTCCCGCTGGAGTGGGCGCTGAAGGACGTCGACCTGGTGATCGACGCCGCAGGCGGTCAGGCGCCGCCGCTGTTGGCCGCGCTGTCTGGCCAATGGCATGCCGCCGTAGCCGCCGGGTACGGCCGCGAGGACATCAGCGCCGCCCGCCTGGCCCTGGCCACTCCGAACCCCACAACCTAGTGACCCGCTTCCCGCCGAGGACTCAGCGGCCTCGCCGGCGGCCCAGGGCGCGGACGAGGGCATCGACGACGACCAGGGCGAGGACCGCGGCCCGGACGGCGGGAGAGGCGGCAGGCGGCTGCGATCCGGTCGGCGCCTGCGTCTGGTGGGCCGGGGCGGTGGCCAGTACCGCGTGGGCGTCGTCTGCGTGCAGGAGGCGGCGCCCCTGCAGCGAGAACAGCAGCGCGAACGATGGCCCCACGATCACCGCGGCGGCGACGAACAAGACGACGATCGCGGTCAGGGTGCTATCCGGGGCGCCCGCGTTGCTGAGGGTCACGTTGGTGCCCGGCAGCAGTACCGGATACTGGGCCACGCCCCAGCCCCAGATCACGGCGGCCACGCCGAGCGCGGCGATGACCCGGACGCCGCTGCGCAGGCCGACGGTGAGCCCGGTGGTGAGCAGGCCCACGACGGCTATGCCGCACACCCCGGCGATGATCACCAGCGGCAGCGCCCGCCCCGTGAGGCGGTCGAACAGTACCGCATTCGAGCTGTGCAGCTCGGCCAGGGTGGCCAGCGACAGCGCACCGGTCACGATCCCGGCGGCCTGGGCGCGGCGGGTGAAGTAGGCCCGCATTCGGCCGTCGCCTCGGCGGGCGGCCTCGCCGACCAGGTAGACGGCGGCGAGGTAGCCGCAGGCGCCGGTGAACACGAACCCGATCAGCAGCGACGTCGCGCTGGTCCAAGCGGCCAGGCTGGCGTGGCTGGCGTCGGCGGGTACCTGCCCGGTGGCGATGGCGCCGATCACCGTGCCCATGAAGAACGGGGTCAGCAGCGAGGAGAAGGCGAAGATCGCGCCGAACGCGCGCTGCGCGCCGAGCCCGGAGACTTCCTTGCGGAAGGCGAAGCCTGCGCCGCGCAGCACGATCCCGGCCAGCGCCAGCCACAGCGGCAGCGCGGCCACCGTCATCACCGCGGCGAACGCGTGCGGGAACGCGGTCCAGAAGATGACCAGGTCGAAGACGAGCCAGACGTGGTTGGCCTCCCACACCGGGGTGATCGACTCATCGATCAGCGCGCGCGGCGCGCGCCCGCGCCGGTCGCCGCCGGCCAGCAGGTCCCACAGGCCGCCGCCGAAGTCGGCCCCGCCCAGGACCGCGTACAAGGTGATCGAGGCCAGCAAGATGCCCCCGACCGCGGCCGCGATCACGATCCGGTCCCGCCGAGTGACTGGTCCTGCAGCGCAGGCGGCGGCCCGTAAGGAACCTCGGGCTCACCGGCGCCGCGCCGCCAGCGCCGGGCCAGGATCCGCAGGATGGCAATCGTCGCGACGCCGAGCACCGCGTACAAGACGATGACGAAGGTCAAGCTGGCGATGACGCCGCCGTTTGTGGTGGCAGCGTCCGCGGTAGTCAGCAACTGGTAGACCACCCACGGCTGGCGGCCCACCTCGGTGACCACCCAGCCGCACTCCATGGCCACGATCGCGGCCAGGCCGCTGACGGCGCCGAGCAGCCAGAACAGCCGTTGCGACGGCAGCCTGCGGTGCCGCCACCACGCGTATAGCGCCCACAGCCCGGCCAGCAGCAGCAGGAACCCCAGACCGACCATGGCGTCGAAGCACAGGTGGATCAGCCACACCACCGGCGGCCGGTCGGCGGGCGGCACGCTGTCCCAGCCGGTGACCTGCGTGCCGGGGCCGAACCCGACCAGCAGCGAATCCATGTCCGGGATCTTCAGCCCGCGCATAAACGTGCCCGTTGACATACACCCCGGCCAGCCACTCCGGGACGTGCCGGGAAGTCTGCGCGACGTACTCCATGGCCGCGAACTTCACCGGCTGGTCGTGCGCGATGGCCCGGGCCGCGGTGTCGCCGACGAAGATCTGGAACGGGGTCAGCACCGCGGCCGGGACGAACCCCAGGGCGAAGCCGGTGTAGTGGTAGCGGTCCCGCCGCCCGCGCAAGATGCCCGCCGCGTACACCCCGGCGACGGTGAACCCGCTGACCATGTAGGCGGCCAGGATCATGTGCGGCATTTCATAGATCGCCGCGTGGTTGAAGTACACCTGCCACACGTCGACCGAGGTGATCCGGCCGCCACTCTGGGTGAACCCGCCGGGCTGGTTCATCCACGAGTTGACCGCGATCACCGACATCGCCCCGAAGATGCCGCTCAGCGCGATCGGCACCCCCGTCCACCAGTGGGCCCAGCCCGGCAGCCGCCGCCAGCCGTACAGGTAGATCGCGGTGAAGATGGCCTCCAGGAAGAAGAAGATGCCCTCCACCCCGAACGGGAACCCCAGCACCGCCCCGTACTGGCGCATCAGCCCCGGCCACAGCAGGCCCATCTCGAACGACAGCACCGTCCCGGTCACCGCCCCGACCGCGACCAGCACCCCCATCGCCTGCGACCAGCGCCGCGCCAGCGTCATGGCCACCTCGTCACGCCGCCGCAGGCCGATGAACTCGGCCAGCAGCACGATCGTCGGCAGCGCGATCCCCAGGCTGGCCAGGATGATGTGGAACCCCAGAGTCGTCGCCATCTGAGCCCTGGCGGGGACCACCTGGGCGCCGGCCCGGGCGCCAGCGGCCGCTACCACGTCGGCGAAGCGCATCGCTACCCTCCAGCCTCGCGCAGGCTGCCCGCATCAGAGCAGCCAGACAGCCAGAGCGTCAGAGCGCCTCGAGCGTGTCGTCTGCGTGCAGGAGGCGGCGGCCCTGCAGCGAGAACAGCAGCGCGAACGATGGCCCCACGATCACCACGGCGGCGGCGAATAGGACGACGATCGCGGTCTGGGTGCTATCCGGGGCGCCCGCGTTGCTGAGGGTCACGTTGGTGCCCGGCAGCAGTACCGGATACTGGGCCACGCCCCAGCCCCAGATCACGGCGGCCACGCCGAGCGCGGCGATGACCCGGACGCCGCTACGCAGGCCGGCGGTGAGCCCGGTGGTTGAGCAGGGCCACGACCGCTATGCCACACACCCCGGCGATGATCACCAGCGGCAGCGCCCGCCCCGTGAGGCGGCTGAACAGTACCGCATTCGAGCTGTGCAGCTCGGCCAGGGTGGCCAGCGACAGCGCACCGGTCACGATCCCGGCGGCCTGGGCGCGGCGGGTGAAGTAGGCCCGCAGGCGGCCGTCGCCTCGGCGGGCGGCCTCGCCGACCAGGTAGACAGCGGCGAGGTAGCCGCAGGCACCGACGAACACGAACCCGGTCAGCAGCGACGTCGCGCTCGTCCAAGCGGCCAGGCTCGCGTGGCTGGCGTCGGCGGGTACTTGCCCGGTGGCGATGGCGCCGATCACCGTGCCCATGAAGAACGGGGTCAGCAGCGAGGAGAAGGCGAAGATCGCGCCGAGCGCGCGCTGCGCGCCCAGCCCGGAGACTTCCTTGCGGAAGGCGAAGCCTGCGCCGCGCAGCACGATCCCGGCCAGCGCGAGCCACAGCGGCAGCGCGGCCACCGTCATCACCGCGGCGAACGCGTGCGGGAACGCGGTCCAGAAGATGACCAGGTCGAAGACGAGCCAGACGTGGTTGGCCTCCCACACCGGGGTGATCGACTCATCGATCAGCGCGCGCGGCGCGCGCCCTCGCCGGTCGCCGCCGGCCAGCAGGTCCCACAGGCCGCCGCCGAAGTCGGCCCCGCCCAGCACCGCGTACAAGGCGACCGAGGCCAGCAAGATGCCCCCGACCGCGTCCGCGATCACGATCCGGTCCCGCCGAGTGACTGGTCCTGCAGCGCAGGCGGCGGCCCGTAAGGAACCTCGGGCTCCTGGCCGCCGCGCCGCCAGCGCCGGGCCAGCACCCGCAGGATGATGATGGTCAAGGCGCCGAGCACCGCGTACAGCATGATCACGAAGCTCAGGCTGGCGATGACGCCGCCGTTTGTGGTGGCAGCGTCCGCGGTGGTCAGCAACTGGTAGACCACCCACGGCTGGCGGCCCACCTCGGTGACCACCCAGCCGCACTCCATGGCCACGATCGCGGCCAGGCCGCTGACGGCGCCGAGCAGCCAGAACAGTCGCTGCGACGGCAGCCGACGGTGCCGCCACCACGCGTACAGCGCCCACAGCCCGGCCAGCAGCAGCAGGAACCCCAGACCGACCATGGCGTCGAAGCACAGGTGGATCAGCCACACCACCGGCGGCCGGTCGGCGGGCGGCACGCTGTCCCAGCCGGTGACCTGCGTGCCGGGGCCGAACCCGACCAACAGCGAATCCATGTCTGGGATCCGCAGCCCGCCATAGATGTGCCCGTTGACATAGACACCGCCGAGCCATTCAGGGACGTTTCGCGACGTGCGCACGACGTACTCCATGGATGCGAACTTCACCGGCTGGTCGTGCGCGATCGCCCGGGCCGCGGTGTCGCCGACGAAGATCTGGAACGGGGTCAGCACCGCGGCCGGGACGAACCCCAGGGCGAACCCGGTGTAGTGGTAGCGGTCCCGCCGCCCGCGCAAGATGCCCGCCGCGTACACCCCGGCGACGGTGAACCCGCTGACCATGTAGGCGGCCAGGATCATGTGCGGCATTTCATAGATCGCCGCGTGGTTAAAGTACACCTGCCACACGTCGACCGAGGTGATCCGGCCGCCACTCTGGGTGAACCCGCCGGGCTGGTTCATCCACGAGTTGACCGCGATCACCGACATCGCCCCGAAGATGCCGCTCAGCGCGATCGGCACCCCCGTCCACCAGTGGGCCCAGCCCGGCAGCCGCCGCCAGCCGTACAGGTAGATCGCGGTGAAGATGGCCTCCAGGAAGAAGAAGATGCCCTCCACCCCGAACGGGAACCCCAGCACCGCCCCGTACTGGCGCATCAGCCCCGGCCACAGCAGGCCCATCTCGAACGACAACACCGTCCCGGTCACTGCCCCGACCGCGACCAGCACCCCCATCGCCTGCGACCAGCGCCGCGCCAGCGTCATGGCCACCTCGTCACGCCGCCGCAGGCCGATGAACTCGGCCAGCAGCACGATCGTCGGCAGCGCGATCCCCAGGCTGGCCAGGATGATGTGGAACCCCAGAGTCGTCGCCATCTGAGCCCTGGCGGGGACCACCTGGGCGCCGGCCCGGGCGCCAGCGGCCGCTACCACGTCGGCGAAGCGCATCGCCACCCTCCAACCTCGCGCAGGCCTGCCCGCATCAGAGCAGCCAGAGCAGTCAGAGCAGTCAGAGCGGCAGCCCGTAGTTGAGTATGAAATTCAGCGCCACGGCGAACACCAGGTACATAAGCCAGAACCCTGTGCCGAGACGAAAGAAGCCTAGCGCCCGCTCGGCCCGGGCTCCCAGCTTCGGCAGGTCAGGTCCGAGGCTGGCCACGAAATCAGCAGCGTAGACGCAGGCCAGGCCGATGAACACGCCGCCCACCGGGGCATCGCCGACCTTGAAGAAGACGATGATCCCGAGGATCGAAATGAGCAGGAACGCGACGGCCATTCCCACGTTGACCCGCGGGTCGGCGCGGTGCAGCCGGTTCCAGCCCAGCGCGAACCAGTGCACGCCGTATGCGGTGAACGCCAGTGCCGCCATGTAGAGCGAGGGCGTCTTGAACGTGCCGAACAGGGTCAGGCCCGCGAACAGGTAGATACCGGTGATGAACTGCATGAAACCGGGCATCCAGATGCCCCACATCCCGGTGGCGAAGTCAACGGAGTCGCTGCGTGCCGGGTAGCCGAAGAGCTCCTGCGTGCCGTAGATGAGATATCCCGTCCCGAGGCCGAAGAAGCCGACGGCCAAGGGCGGGAAGGGGGATTGGGGCAGGCTTACCACTGACTGGATCAGGGATACCGACATGTGACTACATCCCTATCAACGTGTTCTGCCACGGAGTGGCCGGATCGGGCTGCTACCGCCAACGATGACGCACGGGCGCGGCTTCGTCGTCCCGGCAGGCGGCCAATCCCTCTACCTGCTAGCTGGTAAGCCGGGGCCCGGTGAGGTTCACGAGGCTGCTAGCGCCGGACGACGCGGAACATGCTGCCAGCAGTATCGTTAACAGGACATCGTGACGGGTTGCTTTCCAACTCCGGGCCAAGCGAGGACCGAAACATGAGCGAAATCGCGCCTGAGCCACAGGTCGCGGTGGTGGCGGCGCTGCGTGCCGCCATCATCCGGGGTGATTATGCGCCGCGGCAGCGACTCGTGGAGAGCGAGCTCTGTGAGGACTTCAACACGTCCCGCTTTATCGTGCGGAATGCGCTCCAGGAACTGTCCGCCGACGGATTGGTCGAGTTCCAGCGCAATCGGGGAGCGCGTGTCCGCGAGATCTCCCTCACCGAGGCGATCGAGATCACTCAGGTGCGCCGGCTGCTGGAAGGCTACGAAGCCGCCGAGGCGGCCCGGCGAGTGACAAATGAGCAGAAGCGCACCCTGCGCAAGATCGTCAAGGACATGCGAGCGGCGGTGGAGGTAGCGGACCCGCTGCGGTATAGCGACCTGAACGCACAGCTACACGCGATGATCCAGGAGATCGCGGACAACAAGACGTGCGCCCGGGTCCTTCGGCAACTGCGGGACCAGACGATACGCCACTCGTTCTCGCTGTCGCTCGTGCCGGGCCGGGCCAGCGTCTCGCTCCCGCAGCACGAAGCGATCGTGGCGGCGCTGATCGCGCAGGATCCGCAAGCCGCGGAGCAGGCCATGCTCCGTCATCTGGATAGTGTGCTCGAGGCGTTCCAGGCCCTGTCCGCGGCCTCGGCCAGGTAGGTCAGGTTCCGGCCGCGGGCCGCAGGTAATCCAGGGGCCAGCGGCAGTCGCGGAACGCGGTGAGGGCGTCGGCGAGGCGCTGTTCCCAGTCCTGGTCGGCGGCGCGGGCGCCGACGGCCTGCTCGATGGCGCTGGCCGGGCGGGTGCCGTAGCCGACCGCGCGGACCTGCTGGTGGTCGCGCTGGCCGGTGTCGTACCAGCGCTGGACCGTCTCGAGCTGGCTGGCGCAGGTGGCGCCGGGGATGGCGCAGGCGTACGCCGCCTCCCATTCGGCGGTGCGGGGGTGCGGCCCGGCGCCGGGGTCGCGGCGATGGTGGGCCTGCAGGCTGTCCAGGACCAGCGCCCACTGGTAGGGCGGGGCCAGCCACTGGGGTTCCTGCTGGTCGCACAGCCAGCGGCCGTCGTCCAGGGCGGCGTGCATCGCCGCGGTGACGTGAACGGCCAGCGCGGCGCCGCTGATCCGGGCGGAGATGACCGGGATACGGGCGGCGACGGCGGCGTCGACCGCGTGGGACAGGGCGCAGTCCCGGAGCCGGGACGTCATCGCGGCCAGCGCCGCGGCCAGGGCCGGGCCGGGCATGGGCATGAGCCAGCCGGTCAGGTGGGCCAGGACGGATAGTTCGGCCCACACGGTGATCCGCGGGTCGCTGATCGCGGCGCGCTGGGCGGCCCGGACCTGCCGCAGCGTGCACGGCGATGGCCTGCAGTCGGGTCCGCAGGTGGGGCTGCGGGAGGTGATCAGCGGGCCGGGAGAGGCGGCCGGGGCGGGGCCCGGCGGTCTCGCGGCTGGTGCCGTCGGGCATCCGGGTCAGCAGCGGGTAGTCCATCCCGTCGGTGAACACCGCGGCCTCGCCGGGAACCAGCGTGACCAGGTAGGCGGACTGCTCCTCGGTCAGGTTCATCGTCGCGCCGACCGACTCGCGGTCATCGGCGGCCGGGAGCCGGTGCACGATCTTGACCGCGGTGTTCTTGATCACGTCGGGGATGAGCTTGGAGGGGATCTGCTCGGCGATGATCAGGCCCTCGCCGTAGGCGCGGATCTCGGCCAGCAGCCCGGCGAACATCTCCACCGCGTGGGCGGCCGCGCCCGCCGGCCGGGCCGCGGGGCTGGCGGAGCAGCCGGTGGGCTTCTTCGAACACCGACAGGTGCCGCAGCCGCGGCGCGCCTGGCGCCTTCGGTCGCGCGGCCGCAGCCGCAGGTGCTCGGCCAGGCGGATCAGCACGGTGCCCATCAAGAACGCCTTGTCCCGGTCATCGCCGGTGTCCTCGATCTCGAACACCACGTTGGCCGCCAGCAGCGGCGCGAAGTCCAGCGGGTGGCCGCCCTGCAGGAACCGGCCGGTGGTGCCCTGGCGCAGGCTGGAGATCCGCACGGTGACGAACCCCCGGACGTTATCGGTGATCTCCCGCCCGTACCCGATCTCGCTGACCACGTCCAGCGCGGTGGCCTGCAGGTCCTCCAGCGCCGGGTAGCCCGGTGCCAGGCCGGGGGTGGCGGGCTCGCCGGTGACCAGGTCCCAGCCGGCCCTGCTCATAGCACCGGGTCAGCGCCGCGGCCAGGACCTGCGGGAACGGCTCGTCGGCGTCGAACGCGGCCAGGAACAGCGCCCGCACCAGGTCCGCGTGGGTCTGCAGCGGGAACCGGGCCCCGTCCGGGCCGGGCGCGGGCTCCAGCGGGTTGATCCCGGCCGGCGGGTCGCCGAGCTCGCCGGGCCGGATCCGGATCACCTGCGTGCCGGGCAGCCGGGCGGCCATCAGCCGGTACTCCGCCTTGGCCGGCTCGACCACCAGCCACGGGATCCCCGCCCCGGTAGCCGCCTCCAGCAGGCCCCGGATCGTCTGGGACTTCCCCGCGCCGGTCGCCCCGCAGACGAACACATGCCGGTTCAGCGACGCCTGCGGAATAGCCAGCTCCCCGGCGGGCACCCGGTTCCAGTCCAGCACCGTCCCCACCGGCACCGGCGGCCCGCTCCCGTCACCCGCGATGACCGCTCGTCTCGGGGTGACGTCGAAGTCGGGCCGCAGCACCAACCGGATCCCGGGCAGCTCACGGGCCGGAGGCCGGGCCAGCGCGGCCACCAGCCTGGAGGAGGCGTAGAACGGCGCGGCCGGGGCCGGGATATCCGGTTCGTCGCGGGCCCGGGGGAGCAGCGCGCGCTGAGTCGGCTCTGCATGAACGCGCAGGCTCTCCGCGAGCCCGGCGCACCCGGGTACCGGGGCCAGGGCGTAGGGCAGGCCCTCCAGGTCGGTGGAGGCGCACAGCAAGCCGGCGATCTGAGCCGAGGCCGAAGGTGACGGGCCGCCAGCCACGACCCGGACCTTCCACAGACCGGTCGCCGTGGCCTGGCGTAGTTCGGCGTGCCGGGCCGACAGCCGTTGCGCGGCCAGTTGCGCGGGCGGAGCGTCAGAACGCTGCGTACTGAGCTGCGCCAGTGACACCTCGGCGGCCAGATCGTGAAGCTCGCCCGCCGAGACCGGTTCCGCGAACACCAGCCAGGCAAACGGCCCGGACCAGGCGGACAGCAGCCCGTCCTCGAGCGACGGCCGGGCGTCCCGGCTGACCGGTCCCGGGTCGCCCCGCCCGGCGAGCAGCGCGTCGGTGATGCCGGCCAGCCGCATCCAGCAGGGCATCCGGGCCAGCAGGTCCGGAACCTGCCCGGGCGGGAGCCGCTGCGCCCGGGCCCCGGCCGGGAAGGTCAGCACATCGGCCCCACCCGCGCAGGAAGGCCCGGCAGCACGCATAAGACCAGGCCCGGCAGCACCCGCGAGAGCAGGCCCGGCAGCGAGGACTCGCACCGGACCGCCCGCGTGCTCCCGCATCCAGCCGAACGCCACCGGTTCCCCGTAGTGGAACGCCGACACCAGCGCCTGCAGCCGCTGCGTCGTGCCCAGGTCGGCGCGGTCCTGATCGGGAGCGGAGTTCTGGCGGGCGTGCGGACGGCGCGGGAACTCGGTGATCTGCCAGGCCTCCAGGCCGCCCAGCACCTGCCACGCCCCGTCGTTCACCACATACACATGCTAATCGCTCTTCGGAGTCATTCCGTCGCTTTTCGTGACGTAGATGCCCGGCCTCCCTACCCGGTCGCGGGCCCGCCAGTCCCGGCCAGGTGGCGCATGTTGCGCAGGGCCACGGCCATCAGGGTGTTCGTCGGGTTGTGCGCGCCGGAGGTGACGAACACCGAGCCGTCGGCCACGTAGACGTTGTCCAGGCCGTGCACGCGGCCAAAAGCGTCAGTGACGCTCGAAGCAGGGTCAGGCCCCATCATCATGCCGCCCATGATGTGGTTGCCGGTCGGCAGGCCGCCGCTGTTGAGCGTGGCGGGCACGGCCAGGGCCGCGCCCGCGCCGGCCATGAGCATCACCTGCTTCAGCCGCGGGATCCAGAACTGCTGGGCCACCTGCTCGTGCGGGCCGGCGCTCCAGGTGATCCGGGCCACCGGAACGCCGAAGACGTCGTGCACCACAGGATCGAGGGTCACCGTGTGGTCCAGGTAGGGCAGGTCGTGGCCGATGAACGAGCAGCCCGCCAGCCGGTCGCGCAGCAGCGAGGCCCGCATGAGCTGCTTGAACTCCGTGCCGAACGGCCTGGCCGAATGGGCCAGGGTGAGCAGGGTCTGGTAGGACTGCGCCTCGCTGATCGGGTCCTGGCTGCCGCCGAGCTCCATCAGGCCGCCGCGCAGGTAGGGCAGCCCATTCGCGCGAGCGAAGGCCCGGGCGCCGGGGAAGTCCGGATCGACGGCGTCCTCCACGCACTGCGTCACCGAACGCCCGCGATAGGCGTGCATCCGCTCGTCGAGGAAGATCGCGCTGCCGTCGATGAACGCGTGCAGCATCAGCCGCCGGCCCAGCTTCCCGCTCGCGTCGGGGAACGAGGACAGCAGCGCGAGCCGCACCGTCTCGATGGCCGACGCCGCCATCACCACCACGTCCGCGCTCTCGAGCCCCGGTCACCGGCCCGCTCGCGGTCATCCGCACCCACCGCACTCCGGTCGCCCGGGCCGCAGGCGCCGGAGCCGGACAGAGACCACGGACGTGACCATGGTCGATGGCACCAGCGTCACCCGGCCGGTGCGCAGCGCCTGCCGCAGCGGGATCAGCGCCGACGGCCGGGCCACCACCGGGCAGCCGAAGTTGCTGCAGAACCCGCAGTTGTTGCACACGTGCTGGTCGTTATAGGGAACCGAGTTGGCCGCCATCGGGAACGGGAACGGGTGCATCCCGACCGCGGTCGCGCCCGCGGCCACCGCGACCGACGCGCGCATCTGCGGGCCCGGCGGCATCGGGTACTGCGCGGCGCGGGGGGCGTGCTTGCGCACGATGTCGGGGAACGCCGTGACGTCGCCCTGCACGCCGATGAGCTGCTCCACCTCGTCGTAGTAGGGCGCGAGGTCGGAGTAGGTGAACGGCCAGTCGGCCACGTCGGCGCCCGGCACCGGACCCAGCGCGGACCGCTGCTGGAAGTCCAGGTCCCAGAATCTGGGCACCTTGGCGTCCCAGTGAATGGTTCCGCCGCCGACCACCTGGGGCAGCTCGTCGACGTTGCCGGTGTACTGCGTCGCCGACACACCCACCGGCCGCCAGGTGCGCGGGAAAACCTCCGGGTCCGGGCCGGGGAGGTTACGCACGATCATGGCCAGGCTGTCGTTGGCGAAGGCCGTGCCGATCGGCCCCTCGCCGCCGAGGTTGGAGAAGTGGTTGGGGCCCTTCTCGAAGACCACCACCTGCCATCCGGCCTGCGCGAGCACCATCGCGGCGAGCGAGCCGCCCGCCCCGCTGCCGATGACCACCGCCTTGCTCATGCCTACGTCTACAGCGAGCCGAGGAGCTTGAGCACGTCGGCCACGATGCCGGTGTTATCGACCGGATCGTGTCCGTCCGACCGGGAGACCTCGTCGGCGGTGTAGCCGCGCGGCTGGATGTCGCCGGGGAAGCCGATCTCCTTCCAGCCGGCCAGGTCCCGGTTGCCGCCGTATTCCGGCGCCGCGTACAGGCCCTCGATCGTGTGCTCGAACAGCAGCGGCATGAACGAGCTCACCGCCGACATGACCAGGATCTTGTCCTGTTTCGCGCCGCTGGCCTTGGTGAAGTCGCCCCCGGCCAGCTTGTCCAGGGTCGCGATGCCCTGCCGGTACTGCTGCTGCCAGCCCGTCAGCCGGCGACGCCAGGCGATGCGGGCCACCGGGTCGAGCGCGAGGAAGTGCGCCATGAGGTCAGGACCGGACGTGTGCCGGTTACTCCACGGCCCGCCCGCGAAGACCAACGGCGCAGCGTCGTCGAGCGAACCGAGCGCGCCCAGCATCGAGTCGATGTAGCCGGTCACGTCGGCCTCGCGGGCTCCCGGGTGGCCGGCTTCGGCCGGGTCATCAGCAGGCCCGGGCGCGATCCGCGCCGTCGCCGCCTCGACCACCGCCGCCTGATCGGCGGTGAAGAAACGCAGGGTCCTGCCCGAGGAAGCAGAGACGAAGTACAGCCCTCGGTACCCAGCACCGCCGCCGAGGCCACCGCGACGGGCAGCGCGCCGATCACCGCGCGCCGTCGCGGGCCGCGGCCCGGGGAGGGTGACACGCGGCAAGTCTAGGCATGCCAGAGGTTCAGCAGAAAGAGTTGCGAAAACCGAGCACGCGGCGTTCCCGGCTCAGCGCGCCGGACACGATCCGGTCCCGCCACGGCGTGCTGACCGCGGCCCGGTAGCCGGGTTCGGAGAGCACCGCGGGGCCGGCCAGCTCGTGCAGCGAGAGGAAGCCGAGTCCGTCGCCCAAGGGTGGCGGACCGGTCAGCCGGAACCTGCGGATCCGCCGCCAGCCGGGCACGTCCAGCAGCATCGGGATGTGCTCCTGCTCGTACCACGCGGTCATGTCGGCTTCCATCTGCGGCGGCACCGAGTTGGCCACCGCCAGGATCACCGGCGCCGGCCCGCCGCCGCCGGGGCCATCGTCGCTGAGCTGGGTGTATATCCGCCGGTCCAGGGTGCCCAGGTGCGACATGATGAACTTGTCCCGGTCGCTGCCGCCCTCGACCACCGCCTTGTACTCCGCGCTGTCCAGCACCGCGGGGCTGTCCAGCTCGTACAGCGCCAGCCACCTCGGCATCAGGCCTCGTCCACCGCCTGGTACCGGCACGCGCCGACCAGCCCCGGCACCCGGAGCCGGGACGGCCCGTGCTCGTGGTCGTACCAGTCGTGGTATTCCGCCTCCGTCACGGGGCCGGAAGACCCCGGATCGGTGTACACGAACAGCAATCCTGCGGCCATGACACATGATGCTAAACGGTCTTACGGGTCCGGGTCCCGCAGCGCGATGCTGGGGGACCCGGACCGTAAAGCGACCATGCACGCCGGTCAGTCGGTGGGCGCCGCCATCGGGTCGATCCCGGACAGGTCTTCCCGCTTGACCCGGATCACGAACAGCGTGATGACCAGCGCGAGCGCCATGATCCCGGCCGAGACGATGTACCCCTGGGAGAACCCGTGCGCCAGGGCATGATTCGACGCCGCCTTCGCCAGCGCGGCCTGCTGGGCCGCGGACAGGTGCACGGTGGCCGTCTTGGCCGCGGCGGCCGCGGCGGCCGCCTGCGAACGCAGGCTGTTCGCGACCGCGCTCCAGGCCACGGTGCCGAGCACCGCCAGCCCGACCGCCCCGCCGACCTGCTGGCCGACGTTGACCAGGCTGGAGGCCACGCCCGTGTCGTTTTTGGCCACCTTGGTCAGCGAGACCAGCAAAAGCGGCGCGAAGATCAGCCCCAGGCCCGTTGCGGTCAGCAGCATCGGCCCGAGCAGGCCGGAGACGTAGTGGCTGTGCTCGGTGACCCGGGACAGCCACAACATCCCGCCGGCGCTGGCCGCGCTCCCGGCGATCATCAGCGGCCGGGCACCGATCCGGCTCACCAGCTGCGAGGACGCCGCGGTCGCGACCAGGATCATGCTGACCATCGGCAGGTAGGCGACGCCGGTCTGCAGCGGGCTGTACCCCAGCACGTTCTGCACGAACAGCGTCAGGAAGAAGAACATGCCGAACAGCGCGGTGCCGATGCACAAGCTGATCAGGTAGGCGCCGGACCGGTCCCGGCTGCGCAGCACCCGGATGGGCACCAGCGCGGACCTGCTGCGCACCTCGATGATCCCGAACGCCACCAGCAGCACCGCCGCGGCCACCAGCGACACGATCACCTTGGTGTCGCCCCAGTGCGACACGCCGTTCGGGGTGGTCGCGGCGCTGGACAGCCCGTAGACCAGGGCGGCCAGGCCGAGCGAGCCGGTGATCGCGCCCGGCAGGTCGAACTGGCCCCGCCGCCGTTCGGACTCGCCGAGCACCCGCGGCGCCAGCAGCGCGACCGCGAGGCCGATCGGCACGTTCACGAAGAACACCCAGCGCCAGTTGGCGTAGGTGAGCAGCAGCCCGCTGGCGAGCAGGCCGACCGCGCCGCCGGCGATGCTCATCCCGGCGTACACGCCCATCGCGCGGTTGCGCGGCTGGCCCTCGGGGAAGGTGACGGCGATCAGCGACAGCGCCGTGGGCGCGGCGAACGCGCCGCCGACGCCCTGCAGGACACGCGCGGTGAGCAGCCACTCCTGGCTGGTGGCGAACCCGCCGAGCAGCGACGCCAGCGAGAAGACCAGGATGCCGGCGATGAAGACCCGGCGACGCCCCAGTAGGTCGCCGGACCTCCCGCCGAGCAGCAGCAGCCCGCCGAACGCCAGCGCGTACGCGTTGACGACCCATTCCAGGTTGGTGTCGGAGAAGCCGAGCGCGGTCTGGATGTGCGGCAGGGCGACGTTCACGATGGTCGCGTCGAGCACGATCATGAGCTGTGCCGTCGCGATGACGGCGAGCGCCAGGCCCAGCCGCCGCGGCGGCGGCGGCCCTCGGCTTGGCGTCGCGGTGGCGTTTGACGCCGCCGCGGTACTGACCTTCCGGGCTGCGGCGCCGTTGAGTGCGGCCTGCTGCCCGATGTCTGGTGGTGTGGCGGACAAGGTTGATCTCCCTAAGCTTGGGCGCACTGAACTATCGCCGTGACCGGTCAGGTGTCGTGGTCACGCGCAGTGCTTGTTTTTTAAGACCCCTTTTTTGGCCGAACGGACCGCGGTATCAGCCCCCGTATGTGTCTTGCCTCCCGTGTGGCCGCCACCCGTTGGACGACCGTGCGGCTGAGTTGTCATCGGTCATGACGAGGCAGCCGCCGCGGTTGTGACACCATCACCTCCCGCACCGTGATTTGAGCATCTTCCGCATCAGCCCGAGCAGGCACCGCCGTTCGCTGACGTCCAGCGTGGTGCACCACGGCGCCCGGGCCGAGAGTTCGGTCCAGAGCCGGTCCCTGAGCGTCACGCCTTCCGGGGTGAGCACGATGTTCTTGCTCCGCCGGTCCCGGAGGGAGGGTTCCCGGCGGGCCAGGCCGTGCTTCTCCAGCGCGTCCGCGACCGAGGTGACAAAGGAGGGGTCGCAGCCCATCCGCAGCCCGAGATCCTTCATCGTCATCGGCGTTTCGAGCATGATCAGGGCCTTGGTGTCGCTCACCGTCAGCCCGAATTCGGCCGCGATGACCTGACCCATGTCGTGAGCATGCCTGAAAAGCTCGCCCATGGTGTCCGTGATCTGCTGGTTCAGATCGTCGTCGTCGGTGTCGTCGGCTATCCCCGTGACCAGCGGCGTCGCGTGCGGGACCGGTTCGGCGTCCAGGGTCGTGGCGATGCCGAGCGGCTCATCCATCCATGCTCACCTCCTCCATTGCCTGAGTTCCTCAACAGTTGAGTAACTCAACAATATTGCCTCGTACCCGACCAGGCAAGTTAATATCGCCCCTCCTTGATTCGCTCACGGCGAAGCCGGGCTCGGACGACGCGCCGGAGCCAACTATCGGGCACCTTGCGGCGTCTTTACCCCCGGACGCTCACACTGGGAGTGTCACGACGGAGTGCGGCGAACGGAAGGCGTATCGCGATGGCCGAAGCCGGCAGCACAGGCGCAGACCCGGTAGCCACCCGGGTACCGGCTCCCCGGGACGGCGCACGTTCCTCAGGTTCGCCGCCGCGGCGGGCGGCGCCTCGCTGCTCTCGGCGTGCAGCGGGAAGGGCAGCGCGCCCGCGGCGAGCGGCAGCACCGCGGCGGCCAGCCTGGACTCGACCGGCGGCGCGGCCATGTCCGCGCGGGCCAGCGCGGCCTCCGGCCCGCCGACCTCGGCCGACTGGACGGCGCTGGCCCGTGACCTGTCCGGGCCGCTGATCCGGCCGGGGGAGTCCGGCTACACCACGGCCAAGGAACTGTTCGACCCGCGCTTCGACTCGCTGCGCCCGGCCGGGATCGCGTACTGCCGCAACCCGCACGACGTGGCGACCAGCCTGGCCTTCGTCCGCAAGTACGGGATCCCGGTGGCCGCCCGGTGCGGCGGGCACAGCTACGCGGGCTGGTCCTCCACCAGCGGCCTGATCGTCGACGTGACCCGGATGGCCGGGGTGAACGTCAGCGGCAGCACCGCCACCGTGGGCGCGGGTACCCGGCTGATCGACTTCTACAACGGGCTCGCGGCGCACGGCCGCGCGGTGCCCGGCGGCTCCTGCCCGACGGTCGGCATCTCCGGCCTGACCCTGGGCGGCGGTATCGGCGTGGTGGGCCGGGCCTACGGACTGACCTGCGACAACGTGACGTCCATGCAGATCGTCACGGCCGACGGCCAGATCCGCACCGCGAACGCGAAAACCAACTCCGACCTGTTCTGGGCCTGCCGGGGTGGCGGCGGCGGCAACTTCGGCGTGGTGACCTCGTTCACCTTCACCACCCACCCGGCCGGGGCCATCTGCCTGTTCTTCCTGTCCTGGCCGTGGTCGCAGGCGGCCCGGGTCATCGCGGGCTGGCAGTCCTGGGCGCCGCACGCCCCGGACCAGCTCTGGTCGAACCTGCACCTGGCCGCGGCGCCCGGCGGCTCGGTCCCGTCCATCCAGGTGGGCGGGACCTACCTGGGCTCGGTGAGCGGGGCCGCGGCCCAGCTGGAGAAGCTGTACGCCGCGGTCGGCTCCCATCCGTCCTCGCCGTTCCTGGAGAGCACCACCTGGCTGCACGCGATGCTGGTCGAGGCGGGCTGCGCGAGCCTGACCGTGAACGAGTGCCACCTGCCGACTCAGACCTCCGGGGGCCAGCTCTCCCGGGCCTCGGAGTACGCCAAGTCCGACTTCTTCACCAAGCCGCTGAGCAGCCACGGGATCGGCACCCTGCTGGCCGGGGTGGAGAACTTCCAGAAGGTGGCCGGCGCGCCCGGCGCGTCGGGCGGGATCGCGCTCGACGCGCTCGGCGGCGCGATCAACCGCGTCGCGCCCGGCGCGACCGCGTTCGTGCACCGCAACGGGCTCTTCGACGCCCAGTACACCACCACGTGGCCGGTCGGCTCGGCGTCCGCCGCGGTGGCGCGCCAGCACGCGTGGCAGCAGTCCTTCTGGCAGTCGATGCGCCCCTACGCCAGCGGCCAGGCCTACCAGAACTACATCGACCCCAACCTGGCCAACTGGCGGCAGGCCTACTACGGCGCCAACTACACCCGGCTCACGCAGGTCAAGGCGGCCTACGACCCGCACCGCGTGTTCAGCTTCCCGCAGGCCGTCTGAGCCGCGCAAGCGAACGGGTGCCCGGCCGCCGAAGCCGGCGGCCGGGCACCCGTTAGGTGCTGGCGGCTCAGAAGCTACTAAAAGCGCGCGCAGGTGTTGTTGTGTACCGGGCCTATGAACTCGGGGTACCCGAGGGTGGGGAACTGGTTGGTCCCGTACTGCGCGTCCTTGCCGTAGGTGTTCAGGCCGAATCCGGCGGACACGTTGCCGAACTCGAACGCGCAGAAGCTGAGGCTGGACTGGAGCTGGGTCCAGTAGGGGTAGAACCCGCCCGGTCCCTGCGGCGGCACCGTGCAGCCGGACAGGGTGGTGGGCGTACAGGTCGACTCGCTCAGCGCGACGTCGGTCTGGAAGAAGAACTGCGGGTACTGACCGGCCGTTCGAGGTCGGGAACTGTTCCAGGAAACTGGACGGATAGCAGGTTCGTCCGCAGGCCGGTGGGCCATTCCTTCCAGTACGGGGTGCCGTCGAAGTCCAGGTCGCCGTTCTGGAAGACGTTGTCCTGGCAGTGGGAAACCTGGACCGGCTGCGGTGGAGCGTGCCGAGACCGTCATAGTTCGGATGGGTATCGCCTTGGGCGTAGCACACCGCGTCGCCGGTCTCGGTGGTGGTGCTGTCCGGTGGGCCGGCGTTCTCGTACGGGCCGTTGCACTGGTTGAATGTCCCGCCCGTGTCGTTCCCGTCGAAGGGGTTGTCGATCGGGTCGGAGAGCGAGGTGCACGCCTCGAAGTGACCGGTCTCGAACTCGGTGCTGATGTTGGTCGCGAGCGCCGCCCAGGGGATGATGTTGCCCTTGGCGGCGGTGTTGTACTCGGGCTCGAAGTTGAACGGGTTGCCCGAGCAGTCGCTGGCCGAGGTGGTCATGAAGCCGTTGGCCCCCGACGCCTGCATGAACCCGGTCTGATGCGTGGTGAGGTCGTTGATGACCACCTCGAACGCGTGGCCACCGCCCGGTGCGGGCGCGTCGGACATGTGGATCGCTGATCGTGTCGCCGGGGTTCATGAGCAGCGTGTTGCCGTTGGGCACGAAGGTGTTGAGGTTGGCGAACTGCGGCGACGGGGGTCCGGTCGGCACGCCGTTCCTCTGGATGAAGGCGAAGTTGACCGGCTCCTCGCAGGCCGGGTTGGCGTTTGTGGTGGGGGTGCCCGTGAAGCTGTCGATGGTCAGCGCGGCGCACCAGTGCGTGGCGTCGCAGCTCTCGCTGTCCACGAAGGGCGCGTTGCCCGGCGGGTACAGCTGCATCTCCATGAACGCCGAGCCGCCGCCCTGGGTCGTGGGCCCGCAGTTGACGCCCGCGCAGGTCGGCGCGTTGGAGTCCGAATTCGGCGTGCAGGCCGTCCCGGGGAAGGAGTTGGGGTCGCACAGGGCCATGGAGAACCACGGCGCGGGGCTGAGCTCGAACCACTTCGAGAGGTCCGATCCCGGGTGCGAGTTGCCGGGCGTCCCCCTCGGGTCGCGGCCGAGGGTCTCCGTCCAGGTCACGTTGCCGCCGGACCCGGGGGCGTTGGACAGGAAGGTGGTGTCGGGCTCGTCGTGGCCGATGTAGTGGCCCGTTGTCGTAGTACTTGCCGCCCCAGGCGCCCTTGATGGCACCGCTGATGTCGGTGCACAGGTTCGCCCGCACTTCCTTCTGCACGGAGCTGTAGCCGTTGCAGTCCAATTCACCGACCTTGGCCGGGGCGGAGCTGGAACTGGCCGGCACGTTCGCCGGCTGGGCGGCGTGGGCTGGCATTCCGGTCATCGCGCCGACGCCGAGCAGGAGCGCGGCACCGCTGAAGACGCGCAAAAGGATCTTCGATCTTGGACTATGCACCGTGCGATCGTCCCCTCAACTTGTGGTCATGTCGGATTTCGGTCGGTACTGGACAAAAGCTTCATAACCCGTGGCGACGACCATTGCCACCGGCTTGACCAAGTTGTGCTGTTAAAGAGGGAAAAATGTTGACTCGGCGCGACGATTTGTGCCTTAACTGGTGATATGCGCCCTGAGCTGTGGGCCGTCCGACGACGCGCTAGCTCACGGGCCCTCAGCCGAAGCTGAGGGCCCGTTCTGCCGTCGGGCGCACCTGGGCCGAGCGGGCATGATGGTATGTCCGCGAATATTGGGTATCCGACGTGCGTGACGGCAGCTACCCCCGACGTAGGGTTCCGATGACAAGTAACGCTGAGCTTGACACCGCGGCCGCCGCAACCGGCCGCGACCAGGTGCCCGTCCTGCTCGTCGAGGACGACGACGGCGACGCCCTGCTCGTGCAGGAACTGCTGCGAGAGGTGGGCGCTCCGGTCGTCCTGCTGCGCGCGCGATCACTGGGCCAGGCCACGACGATGGTCTCCCAGGCCGCGTGCGTGCTGCTCGACCTCGGCCTGCCGGACTCTCGCGGCCTGCAGGGACTGCGGCAGCTGCTGCGGCTCGAGCCGGAGGCGGCCATCGTCGTGCTGACCGGCGAGGCGAACGAGCACCTGGGCGAGCAGGCGGTCCGGGCGGGAGCCCAGGATTACCTGGTCAAGGGCGAGGTCGCCGGGCACATGCTGCACCGCGTGATCCGCTACGCGGTCGAGCGGCGCCGGGCCGAGGAGGCCCAGCGGGAACTGCGCGTGGCCCAGGTTCAGGCCCAGGAGAACGCGCGCCTGGAGCGCGGCCTGCTGCCCTCGCCGCTGCTGGCCGACTCGCGGCTGAGCGTGTCGGCGCGCTGCCTGGCCGGCGGGCAGCAGCACCTGCTCGGCGGGGACTTCTACGACGTGGTCGAGGCGGCCGACGGCTGGGTTCACGCCCTCATCGGCGACGTCTGCGGGCGCGGCCCGGCCGAGGCCGCCCTGGGCGTCTGCCTGCGGGTGGCCTGGCGCACGCTGGTGCTGGCCGGCCGGCCCGCCGACGAGATCCTGGCCACCCTCAACCAGCTGCTCGAGCACGAGCGGCAGGACGACACGATGTTCGCCACCATGTGCATGATGTCGGTGGCCCCCGACCGGAGCGCCGGCTGGGTGCGGATGGCGGGGCACCTGCCGCCGCTGCTGGTCACCCGCGGCGGCGTGCTGGAGCTGCAGACCCCGACGTCGCCGCCGCTGGGCCTGGGCCGGGTCGAGCACTGGCCGGGTACCCAGGTCGGGCTCGACGGCAGCTGGTCGGTGCTGCTGTACACCGACGGGCTGATCGAGGGCCGGATCGGGAAGGGCTCCGAGCGGCTCGGCAGCGAAGGCCTGATGGACCTGATCAGGGCGACGCTGCGGGCCGAAGGCAACGGCGAGACGGGCACCGCTGGCACGCCCGCCGACGACGTGCTGCTGGACCGGGTGATCGAGCACGTCCGCGCGCTGAACGGCGGAGACCTCGACGATGACCTGGCCATCCTCGCGCTCGCCTACTCCCCTGGCCGATGAGCGGGCCGTGCCGATGAGCGGGGCGACCCGGGACGATGCGGGGCGGCGCTGGCCGCTCAGCCGCATCGTGGGCGTCGCCGTGCTGGCCCTGCTGCTCTTCTCGGTGGGGTCCGTGGTCGCGGGCGGGATCGCCCTGGTCAGCCTGAACCACGCCCGCAACCGGGTGATCAACGTCATCGATCCCGCCACGGTGGCAGCCCAGCAGCTGGACAACGCGCTGGTCAACCAGGAGACCGGGGTGCGCGGCTACGCGCTCAGCGCCCAGCAGAGCTTCCTGGGCCCCTATACCGACGGGACTGCCGCGGAGCAGACCGCGATCAACAGCCTGCGCCAGATCGCCAGCCAGCTGCCCGCCGCGACGACCAGCGACCTCAACAGCGTGATCGACCAGGCGCGCCTCTGGCGCACCAACTACGCGCAGCCCACCATCGCCCAGGTCGGCCGCACCGGGAAACCCGCGGTCAGCCCGGACATCACCACCGGCAAGGCGGCCTTCGACGCGCTGCGGGCCAAGGTGGGCGTGCTCCAGGCCGACGTGACCAGCGCCCGGAGCAGCGCCGTGGCCACCCTGAACGGCGCCGGCACCACCCTGGACGCGGTGTTCATCGCGGTCGCGATCGGTCTGGCGCTCATCGTCGCGCTGCTCGCGCTGGGCCTGCGGGCCACCGCGATCAGGCCGCTGCACCGGCTGGCGGCCCAGGTCCGCCGGGTGGCCGGCGGTGACTTCGAGCACGAGGTCACCGTGCCCGGCCCGCGGGAGGTGACCCACCTGGCCGCCGACGTGAACACCATGCGCGAGCGCATCTTGCAGGAGCTGTCCGCCACCCAGGAGAACAACGCGATCCTGCAGGCCCACGCGACCGAACTCCAGCGCTCCAACTCCGAGCTCGAGCAGTTCGCCTACGTCGCGTCGCACGACCTGCAGGAGCCGCTGCGCAAGGTCGCGAGCTTCACCCAGCTGCTGCAGCGGCGTTACGCCGGGAAGCTGGACGCCCGGGCCGACCAGTACATCGAGTTCGCGGTGGACGGGGCCAAGCGCATGCAGGCGCTGATCAACGACCTGCTCGCCTACAGCAGGGTCGGCCGGTCCGACCGCGAGCCGGCCCTGGTCTCCAGCGACGCGGCGCTCACCCAGGCCCGGGCCAACCTGGCCGAGCAGATCGAGGAGACCGGCGCTACCATCGAGACCGGCCACCTGCCGCTCGTGCTGGCCGAGTTGCCGCTGCTCATCGCGGTGTTCCAGAACCTGCTCAGCAATGCGCTGAAGTTCAGCGGCGAAAAGGCGCCGCGGGTCGTGGTCACGGTCAGCCGTGACGAGCCGTTCTGGCTGTTCTCGTTCAGCGACAACGGGATCGGGATCGAGCCGGAATACTCCGAGCGCATCTTCGTGATCTTCCAGCGGCTGCACGAGCGGACCGCCTACGCGGGGACCGGCATCGGCCTGTCCATGACCCGCAAGATCATCGAGTACTTTGGCGGCCGGATCTGGCTCGACACCACGTTCACCGGCGGCACGCGGTTCTGCTTCACCCTGCCGATGCCGCAGGAAACGATGACCCCCGAGCTTGAGAACCCGATCGAGGACGCGGACAATCAGAGCGCCGCGCTCCTCCCGGTCCCCGACCCGGCTGCGGAGCCCGAAGACCGACAGGACGAGGAAACCGATGACCGATTACAGTGATTCCAAGTTGATTGATGTGCTCCTGGTGGAGGACGACGAGGGCGACGTCCTCATGACCAGGGAAGCCTTCGAGTACTACAAGATCCGTAATCGCCTGCACGTCGTTTCCGACGGGGATCAGGCCCTGCAGTTCCTGCGCCAGGAAGGCCCGTACGCCGACGCCCCGCGTCCCGGGCTGATCCTGCTCGACGTCAACCTGCCCCGCCGCAGCGGCCTGGAGGTGCTCGCCGAGCTGAAGCAAGATCCCGACCTGCTCGTCATCCCGGTGATCATGCTGACCACCTCGAGCGCCGAGGAGGACATCGTCCGCAGCTACTCGCTGCACGCCAACGCGTTCGTCAGCAAGCCGGTCGACTTCGAGCACTTCATCGACGCGATCCGCCAGATCGACAACTTCTTCCTGACCCTGGTCTGCCTGCCCGGCTGACCGGGACGCAGCATCTTAGCGCTGCTAACGATATGAAGGGGAGCGCGATGTACGACGCCATGCTGGCCGAGACCATCACCATCCGCGGCGACGGCGGAGACGAGATCGAGGCCTACCTGGCCCGGCCGATGAGCGAGGGACCGCACGGCGGCGTGGTGGTGATCCATCACATGCCCGGCTACGACGCGCCCACCAAGGAGATCGCGCGGACGTTCGCCGTGCACGGCTACAACGCGATCATGCCGAACCTCTACCACCGCGACGCCCCCGGAGCGAGCCCGGACGACGCCGCGGCGGCCGCCCGCGCCCAGGGCGGCGTGCCGGACCCCCGGCTGATCGGCGACGTAGCCGCCGCGGCCGCCTACCTGCGCGGCATGACCTCCGCCAACGGCAAGGTCGGCGTGATCGGCTACTGCTCGGGCGGGCGCCAGTCGGTCCTGGCCGCGGTCAGCCTGCCGCTCGACGCGGCCGTGGACTGCTACGGCGCATTCGTCGTCGGAAGCCCGCCGGAGGGCATGCCGCTGAAGGTCGGCCCCATCAAGCACCTGATCAAGGACCTGTCCTGCCCGCTGCTCGGCCTGTTCGGCGCGGACGACCAGTACCCGTCGCCGGAGCAGGTGGCCGAGCTCGAGCAGGAACTCAAGGCCCAGGGCAAGACCTACGAGTTCCACTCCTACGAGGGCGCCGGGCACGCGTTCTTCTCGGTGAACCGTCCCGCCTACCGCCCCGAAGCCGCGATGGACGGCTGGCAGCGCATCTTCACCTGGTTCGACCGCTACCTCTCCTAGCCCCCTGGCCCAGGACGCTCAATTGGCGCTGGAGGCGGCCCAGATGTTGATGCCGGCCTCCACCGCATCGCGGTCGATGGCGGCTAGCTCGTCGGCGGTGAAGTCGGTGTGGGCGGCGGCGGCCAGGTTTTCCTCGAGCTGGGCCACGCTGCTCGCGCCGATCAGGGCCGAGGTCACCCGCGGGTCGCGCAGCACCCAGGACAGCGCCATCTGGGCCAGCGTCTGGCCCCGGGACCTGGCGATCTCGTTGAGCGCGCGGACGTGCGCGAGCGTGGCCGACGTGATCTGGTCGGACGACAGCGAGCCGTTCGTGCTGGCCCGCGAGCCGGCCGGCACGCCGTTCAGGTACTTGCCGGTCAGCACGCCCTGGGCCAGCGGCGAGAACGCGATGCAGCCCACGCCCTCGCGGCCCAGCACCTCCAGCAGCCCGCCCTCGATCCAGCGGTTCAGCATCGAGTACGACGGCTGATGGATCAGCAACCGGATGCCCATCTGACGGAGCAGGGTCACTGCCTCCATGGTCCGTTCGGCCGAATAAGAAGAAATGCCCGCGTACAGGGCCTTGCCCGACCGGACCGCGGTGTCCAGCGCGCTCATCGTCTCCTCGAGCGGGGTGTCCGGGTCGAAGCGGTGGGAGTAGAAGATGTCCACGTACTCCAGGCCCATCCGGCGCAGCGACTGGTCCAGGCTGGCCAGCAGGTACTTGCGGGAGCCCCATTCGCCGTACGGGCCGGGCCACATGTCGTAGCCGGCCTTGGTCGAGATGATGAGCTCGTCGCGGTAGGGCCGCAGGTCCTCCCGCATGATTCTGCCGAAATTAATTTCGGCCGAACCGTAGGGGGGCCCATAGTTATTTGCCAGGTCGAAGTGCGTCACGCCCAGGTCGAACGCCCGGCGGATGATCGCGCGCTGGGTCTCGATCGGCCTGCCGTCCCCGAAGTTCTGCCACAACCCGAGTGAAATCTCGGGCAGCAGCACACCGCTGCGCCCGCAGCGACGGTAGGGGATCTTGCTGTAACGGTCATCGGCGGCTACGTAAGTCATGCCAGAAGTCTTTCATTCCGCCCTGTCGCCGGCCGGCCGAGGCGTACCTGTTATGGTCGGAAACCGAGAGGAGCCGCGATGTGCACGTACCTGACGGAGAAGGTCTCGATCACCGGCAGCGGGAAGGGGCCGGTCGGCTGGTTCAGCGTGACCGACGCGAGTGTTTACTTCGACCACCCGGTGCACGCCCCGGCCGAGCACACCCTCAACATCGACTTCCTCGACCCGGGCGCCGGGCCTTCGGCGCGGGTCGCGGTGGAGCTCACCGCCGACTCGGCGCGCGCCCTGGTCAAGGCGATCCAGGCCACGCTGGACGCAGCGCCCCCGGGCCTGGCCACCTAACCCGCCGCAGCCGGTCCCAGATCGCCTGACTTCGCCGAACGCCCGGGAATGTCAGTGCCTCATGCGAATATGCGTATGAAGGCTCACGGCTTACCCGGGATGGAGGCGGCAGGGATGCGGTTCGTGGTGGAGCGCGATGCGCTCGCTGAGGCGGTCGCCTGGATAGCCCGCTCGCTGCCGTCCCGGCCCGTGATCCCGGTGCTGTCCGGGCTGCTGCTCCAGGCGGCGGCCGACGGGCTCACCCTGTCCTGCTTCGACTACGAGGTCTCGGCCCGGATCAGCATCGACGCGGACGTGACCGAGCCGGGAACGGTGCTGGTACCCGGGCGGCTGCTGGCCGAGATCACCCGCAGCCTGCCGGGGCACCCGATCGAGGTCGACGACAAGGACGACGTGACCCTGACCTGCGGGCCCGCGTCGTTCAATCTGGTCACGCTGCCCATCGGCGAGTACCCTCGGCTGCCCGAGCTGCCGCGGCTGGCCGGCACCGTCGACGGCGGCGTGTTCGCCACCGCGATCGGCCAGGTCACCCCGGCGGCCAGCCGCGACGACACGCTGCCCGTCATCACCGGGGTGAACGTCGAGATCGAGGGCGACATGATCACGCTGGTGGCCACCGACCGGTACCGGCTGGCCATCCGGGAGCTGGGCTGGCATCCCGCCCGCGCCGGGACCAGCACCACGCTCCTGGTCCCGGCCAAGACGCTGTCCGACGCGGCCCGGATGATGGTGCCGGGCGTCCCGGTCCGGATCATGACGCGCGGCACCGAGGGGACCGGGACCAGCCGGAACGGCGGGACCGATCCGGCGGGCTCGCTGCGCGCGGCCGACGCGATGATCGGGTTCGAGTCGGGCGGGCGCCGGCTGACCACGCGGCTGATCGCGGGGGAGTACATCAAGTACAGCTCGAAGTTCCCCGCGGACTTCGGCAGCTACGGCGACATGCCGGCCGTCCCGCTGGCCGAGGCGGTCAAGCGGGTCGCGCTGGTCGCTGAGCGGGGCAGCTCGGTCCGGCTGTCGTTCGAGCCGGGGCGGGTCACCATCGAGGCCGGGACCAAGGGCCAGGCGCGGGCCAGGGAAACCGTGGCCGCCGACTTCTCCGGCGAGGAGTCCGCGATCGCGTTCAGCCCCCAGTACCTGCTCGACGGCCTCGCCGCCGCCCTGACCGCGGCGGCCGGCACCCCTCCCGCAGCCTCGGGAGGCTCGGGAAGCTCCGGAGGCCCACGGCTCGGGCAAGCCCGAGAGGACGCCACCGGGCTCCGGCCGAGGGACGCATCCGCCTGCAGTTCACCAGCCCGACGAAGCCGGCCCTGATCACCGGCAGCCCGGGCATGAAGGGGGCAGGGGAGGTGGGTGGGGAGTCCGCCCCGGACTACCGCTACCTGGTCGTCCCGCTCCGCTCGCTGGCCAGCGCCTGACCGCGGCGAGACCGGCGGGACCGGCGGGACCGGCAGCAGGACACAGTAAGGCAACAGATCGCCTGGTCACACTTCCGTCCGCCTGGTCCCGGCTGGATACTCGGATTATCGGGAGACGAACAGGACACCGGCGCCGACGCCGTCATCGACACCAACAGCGCCGCCTACGACGTCACGCCGACGGTGGAGAAGTCGATCAACGCGATCCCGGGCGTGCGGCACAGCACGGCCGCGTGGACCACGACGTGGCAGCTGCCGCTCGGGCGCCAGCTCACCGTGGCCGCGGTCGACCCGGCCGGGTACGCCGAGGTGACCGCGGACACCCCCTTCCCCCGCATCCCGGTCAGCGCGTTCGGTCCGGCGGACAGCACGCGGCCGGTCACCGCGGCCACCGTCGTTCCGGTGCTCGCCTCGCCCGCCGCCGCCGCGGCGCTGGGCCCGGGGATCGTCCAGCTGACGTCAAACGAGCCGATGGGACCGATCCGGATCCGCGTCGCCGGCATCGTGGCCGGGACCCCGGCCCAGCCGGGCGGCGGCATGTTCGTGCTCATGCCGTTGCGCACCCTGCCCGGCGTCCTCGGCCAGCCGGCGCCCAACCTGGCGCTGATCACCGGCGCCGACATCGACCGATCCAAGCTCGCCCGGCTGGTCGGCGAGGCGCTGCCCGCGGTGCTGGCGGCCTTCGCCGCCGCGTTCGGGTGCGCCCTGGCCCTGCCGGCCCTGGTCAGTCCGGCGCTTGACCTGTCGGTCTTCACCGGGCCGGGCGCGCCGGTCACCTACCGCCCCGACCTGGCCGCGCTCGGCGTTCCGTGCCTGGTGATCCTGGCGCTGATGGGGGTGGCCCTGGTCGCCGAGACCAGCCGGTCGCGTCGGCACGGAGTCACCGGCCTGCTACGCGTGCAGTGAACCGCTAGGGCCGCCCGGGACCACCGGGGAACGGATACTGCCCCGGGTAGTAGGCGTGCCGGGACATCCAGGCCATGATCAGGATCCAGGTGGCCAGCGCGAACAGGAGCAGCGCGAACACCACGAACCGGCCTGCGTCCGGGTCGGAGACCGTCTGGGGCGGTTCGCCGCGCGCGGCCCGGGGCGCGCGCGGCAGGTCGGTCATCAGTCTGTCGATCTGCCCCTGGGTCTTCGCGGCCAGCGCTAGGTCGATGCGCTCGGTCAGCTCGTCGAACGTGAGCCGGCCCGCCACGAAGTGCTCGCGCAGCTGGGCCATGGTGGCGTCGCGCTCGGCGTCGCCGATCCGCAGATCGTAGTCGTAACGGGTGGACCCGGGCACGCGCCAGCCCGGTACTAGCTGCTCACGCGGCTGCCCCGCGTCGGGATCGTTGTCTAGCATTCCGGTTCGAACGTCGTATCGCCTCGTCATCTGGTTTCCGGGTTCGCCAAGCCGACTACCTGTACTCCACGATAAGTCGGCGCGGCCCGGCGCGGAACCCGGCAGAGCAGAGAATCGGCCGCGGCGGCCGTTCAGAAGCGCGGACCCTTCGGTCCCCGCCGCGGACCCCGCGGACCCCGCGGGCCGCCGGACCCGCGGCGCCGCCCGCCGAATCCGAACAGCCGCTTGAGAAACGCGAACGCCGCGATGAGCAAGACGATGGCCAGCGGCCGGTCACCGCCGCCGATGCCGAACAGCGTCACCGCGCCGAATATCAGCGCCACCCACATCAGCACCAGCAGAGGCGCGAAGGCGGCACGCCCGTACCGGCGGCCGCTCTCGTTGCCGTAGTCCCAGTCGGACCGCCCCGTCGGTCCCGGCCAGGCCTGACCCTGCCACGCCGTGTTGCCGAAGCCCGCGGCCGGCGCGTCGGTGAGCGGCCGCGCGACGTGCGGCAGGTCGCGCATCACGACGTCGAGGTCGGCCTTGACCTTGGCCGCGAACGTCTGGTCCAGACGCTCGTTGAGTTCATCGAGCGTCAGCCGGCCGTCCGCGTAGTGCTCACGCAGCTGGGCTGCGATCGCCTCGCGATCGGCGTCCCCGATGCGCACGTTGTATCCCGTTGCCATCGTGCCCTCCGTAAGCATGAACCGGGGAATCCCAGGTGCCTCCACGATATATCGCGAGGCATCGGACGGCAAGTTGAAAGCCGCGATGCGCGCAAGCCTGAAGGCCAGCCCGCGGAAGCCTGAACGCGAGCCCGCCCGAATCCGAAAGCCCGCCGAAACCTGTGCGTGAGCCCCCCGAAGCCGACTGCGCCGAAACCGCGTTGACAGGCCCAACCTTCACCTGTAAGTTTTGTCTTACAGGTGAAAGACCGACCCAAGGAGTCCGACCTGACCACCGAGGAGCTGCTGGCGATGCTCACCGCCGTGGCCCATCCCCTGCGACTGCGGATCGTCGCTGAGCTCGCGGGCGGACGGGTTCACGTCAGTGAGCTGGCCCGTCGGCTCGACATGTCCAGGCCGCTGCTCTACATGCACCTGGACCGGCTGGAAAAAGCCGGGATGGTCACCGGCCAGCTGGAACTGTCGGAGGACGGTAAGGCCATGAAGTACTTCCAGCTCGTCCCGTTCGAGCTGTGCGTGACCGCCGAGACGATCGTGGCCGCGCTCGAAGCTGACGGGGCCGACGGGAGCACCCAGAAAGGCGAAACCGACATGAGAGAGATTGAGCGATGATCGCGACGCACGTCCTGGCCTCGGGCGCCGGGACCAACTACACCTTGGTCGGCGTCCTGCTGGCCATCTTCGTGCCGATCTTTGGGGCCCTGGCCGCGATCCTCGTGGGGTACTTCGGGCTGCAGCGGCACCGCGCCGACGCGGTGGCGATGGCCGCCTACCGCAAGCTCGCCGAGGAGGCAGTGGCCAACCAGGCCGAGCTGCGCGACCAGCTAGGCAAGCTCACCGAGCACGTCAGCGCGGTGGAACAGCTGATGCGGGACGTCGGATGAACGGGCTGCGGCTGAACCGGCTGCAACTGGCCGGCCACCCACTGCAGCGGGCCTGGTGGGCCACCACCAGGCGTGCCCTGTGGTACCTGCTCGCCTATCAGGTCATGGGCTGGCTGCTGCTCGGCGCGGCGCTGACCGCGGTGACCGTGGCAGCCGCCCTCTCGATCACGCTGGCCGGTATCCCGCTGCTGGTCGCGGCGGCCGGGGTCATCCACGCGTGCGCCGGGACCGAGCGCTCCCGCCTGGCCGCCGTGACCGGCGTCCCCGTCGAGCACCGCTACCGCGAGCCCGACCAGGTGCCGCCGGGCCTGATCGCCCGGGCCCGCGCCTACTGGACGGACCCGGCCACCTGGCGCGAGTTCGCGTACCTGGTGGGCATGTTCGTCCCGCTGGTGGTGCTCGGCTGCGTGGTGCTCGCGGTCTGGCTCACCCTGGCCGCCGGGGTCACCCTGCCGCTGTGGTACTGGGCCCCGTTCGATCACTTCTCGCACGGCCTGACCGTGCACGGCGTGCAGCTCGGCTACTTTCCGAATGGCCCCTCCGGCTCGGGCGCGGTCGGCGTTTACGTCGACACGCTGCCGAAGGCGCTGCTCACCGCCCTGGTCTGCCTGCTCCTGCTGGTGCCGTTCAGCTACCTCCTGGTGCTGACCGCGCGCACCCACGCCACCGTCGCCCGGACCCTGCTCCGCCCGCCGGAAGACCCCCTAGCGCAGGCCAAGGACCTGCTCCTACGTCCCGGCCCGCTTCCTTCTTTTATCGGCCGAACGGACCGTCCTACCAGCCCCACCCATGAGGGTCCAGCTCACGGGTGGGGCCAGGAACCGACCGCTCGCACTAGGTAACTACTCAGTCCGCTTGCCACAGAAAGAGAGGCCATAATGCGCCAGTCGCTGAGTCAAGTATCGCCTGAATCAGGCGAGCGAGGTCCGAGCCCCGCCGAAACCGGGCCGGCCGCCCCTCCGCGCCGCGGGCCGGTCGTCGAGCGGATCGCCGGGTGGAGCGTCCGGCACCGGAAAACGGCGGTGTTCGGCTGGCTCGCGCTGGTCGCCGTGCTGTTCGTGGCCGCCCAGGCGCTGGGCAGCAAGAACCTGCCCAGCTACGATCCCGGCCAGGCCGGCCAGGCCGAACGCGCCCTGCACCAGGCCGCCCCGGACTACTACGGCTCGGCCCCCGAGGAGGTGCTGGTCCAGGCGCGGGCGCCCGGCCACAGCTTCGCCCGCGACGCGAGCCTGCGCCAGGCCGTCCGCCAGGTGGCCGCCGCCCTGGCCGCCTCGCCCGCGTCCGCCGCGCACATCCAGTCGCCGCTGACCGCAGGCGCCCCGCGTCCCGGCGGCCGGTCCCTGGTGTCGGCGGACGGGCGCAGCGCCCTGGTCACATTCGTCGTCCCCGGCAGCGCCAAGGACCAGGATCAGGCCGTGGCGGCCGACCAGCGCGCGGTCGCCGCCGTGCAGGCCCGCCATCCGGACCTGCTCGTCGCCGAGACCGGTGACGCGAGCATCACCCGTGCGATCGACAACTCCCTGAACTTCCGCCAGGCGGAAGCGACCTCGATACCGATCACGCTGATCTTGCTGCTAGTGGTGTTCGGCGCCCTGGTCGCGGCGGGCATCCCGATCCTGCTCGCCGTCTCCGCCGTCATCGCGGCGCTGGCCGTGGTGACGATCTCCAGCCACTGGCTGCCGGCCGGGAGTTCCACCGCCGAGGTGGTGCTGATCGTCGGGATGGCCGTCGGCGTGGACTACTCGCTGTTCTACCTGCGCCGCGAGCGGGAGGAACGAGCCAAGGGCCGGTCCTTCCCCGAGGCGCTCCGCATCGCCGCGGGCACGTCCGGGCGCTCGATCCTGGTGTCGGGCCTCACCGTCATGATCGCGATGGCCGGACTGTTCCTGACCGGCATCGACCAGTTCACCGGGATCGCGATCGGCACCATCGCGGTGGTCGGCATGGCGGTGGCCGGCTCGCTCACCGTGCTCCCGGCGCTGCTGTCCTGGCTGGGCCCGCGGGCCGACCGGGGCCGGATCCCGTTCCTGGGCCGCGGCCGGGCCGCCGCCCGCCCGTCCCGGCTGTGGGCCGCGCTGGTGCGCCGGGTCGTCGCCCACCCGGCGATCTGGGGCGTCACCGCCACGGTGGCCCTGCTCGCGCTGGCCGCGCCGGCCCTGGGCATGCGGCTTGGCGAGCCGGCCGTCGACGTGCCGCCGGGCCAGGCCGTGATCGCGACCACCGCCGCGATCCAGCGGGCCTTCCCGCAGACGCCGTCACCGGCCGAGGTCGTGGTGACGGGCCCGGGCGCCACTGGCCCCCGGGTGCTGGCCGCGGTCGCCGCGCTACAGGGGCGCGCGGCGGCCGCCGGCCCGATCCGCGAGCCCGTCACGGCTACCCCGGTCGGCGGCCCGGGAGCTGGCAGCGCGCTCGTCATCGACGTCCCGCTGGCCGGCCACGGGTCGGACTCGGTGTCGGACCAGGCCCTGCTCACCCTGCGGAACCAGATCCTGCCCGCCACGCTCGGCCGCGTGCCCGGAATCAGCTACGCCGTGACCGGGGACACGGCCAGCGAGTACGACTTCACCCACCAGCTGCATGACCGGACCCCGGTCGTGCTGGCCCTGGTCGCCGGGCTGGCCTTCGTGCTGCTGCTGATCGCGTTCCGGTCGGTCGGGATCTCGCTGGTCTCGATACTGCTCAACCTGCTGTCGGTGGGCGCCGCCTACGGGCTGATCACGCTGATCTTCCAGGACGGGCGGCTGCAGCATCTGCTGGGCTACACCTCGTTCGGCGGGATCATCGCCTGGGTGCCGCTGTTCATGTTCGTGTTCCTGTTCGGGATCAGCATGGACTACCACGTGTTCATCCTGAGCCGCATCCGCGAGCTGTGGTCCCGCGGCTCCTCGGCCCATGACGCCGTGGTGGGCGGCATCGCCTCCAGCGCCGGCGTGGTGACCAGTGCCGCGCTGATCATGGTGGCCGTGTTCTCGATCTTCGCCACCCTGCCGCTCGTCGACCTGAAGATCCTGGGCATCGGCACGGCGGCGGCGGTGCTCATCGACGCCACCGTGGTCCGCGGCATCCTGGTTCCCGCCGCCCTGGCCCTGCTCGGCGAGCGCGCCTGGCGCGGCCGCCGCGCCCTCCCCGCCGAGCCCAGCCCTCGCGCCGAGCCCAGCCCTCCCGCCGAGCGCAGCCTCCGCGCCTAGCGCCTACCCCCGTCGGCGGCGACCAGGGCGTCGCCGACGGGGGTGCGGCGGTACAGCACGGAGCGGCCGGACCGGGCCCCGCTGATCAGGCCGGCCTCGCGCAGCACGGCCAGGTGATCGCCGATGCCGCCGAGCGACTGGCCCAGCGTGGCGACCAGCTGGGTGGTGCTGGCCGGCTCCTCCAGCGCGATCAAGATGGCGGCGCGCGACGGGCCAAGCAGCCGGTCGAGCGCAGTACCGGGCCCAGCCACGCCACCGGGCCCAGCCGCGGTCCCGGGCGCGGATGCGGCACCGCGAGCGCCCCGGCCGGGCCGCTCCCACAGCGCGGCGACCCCGCGCGCCGGGTAGATCAGGCTGGGCGGCCAGGGCGGATCCAGGCCCAGCGCGAGCTTCGGCCAGACGAACACCGACGGCACGAACAGCAGCCCCCGCCCGCCCAGTGTGGCGTCCTGATAGCCGCGCATCCGGGTGAGTACGATGCGGCCCTGGTCCCAGGCCAGCTCGGGATGCAGGTCGCCGAGCGCGGCGGCCCAGCCCCGGGAGGTCAGCTGCCCGGCCCGGTACACCACGTCCCGCTCCGGATCCCGCCTCCGCCCGCGGCGCGCACCACCTACCGGTCGGTGTTCGCGGTCGGGGAGTTCCGCGTGCTGTTCGCCACCCTGCTGATGTTCGTCCTCGGCTTCGAGTTCGAGATCCTCGGCCTGTCCGTGCTGGTGTACGCGCAGACCCGGTCCGCGTTCTGGACCGCGCTCGCGTTCAGCATGGGCTTCGCGCCGCAAGTCCTGGGCGGCGCCCTGTTCACCTCGCTGGCCGACCGGCTGCCGCCCCGGCTGTTGATCTCGGCCGGCCTCCTCACCCGCGCCGCGCCCGGGCTGGTCATCGGGCTGTGGCCGGCCCTGCCCGTCCCGGCCATGCTGGCCCTGGTCGCGGCCGCGGCCACCGCCACCCCGTTGTTCACCGCCGCGGCCTCCGCCGTGCTGCCCGACGTGCTGGACGGGGACCGCTACGTCCTCGGGCGCTCGGTGTTCAGCTTGACCGGCTCGGCCACCCAGATCATCGGGCTGGGCATCGGCGGCGCGATCCTGGCCGCGCTGCCCGCGCGCCGTCTGCTGCTGGCCGCGGGCCTGTCCCTGCTGGCCGCCGCCGTCGTCGCCCGCCTGGGCCTGCGGCCCCGGCCCGCCCGCACAGCCGGCCGGCCCGCCCGCAGCGACAGCGAAGCCGGCCGGCCCCCGCGCGGCGCGAACGGCCGGCCCGCCCGCGGGATCGTGCGCGCCACCATGGCCGGCAACCTTGAACTCCTCGGCGACCGGACCGTGCGCGGCCTGCTGCTCGCGCAGTGGCTGCCCGCCTGGTTCGTCACCGGCGCCGAGTCCCTGATCGTGCCCTACGCCGGATCGCTGGGCCTGCCGCCCAGCGCGGCCAGCCCGCTGCTGGCCGCCACCCCGGCCGGGATGCTGCTCGGTGACGTGGTCGTCGGCCGGTTCTGCCGCCCGGCCGCGCGCCAGCGGCTGGCCTTCCCGCTCGCGGCGCTCATGGGCGCGCCGCTGCTCGTGCTCGCGTTCCGCCCGCCGCTGCCGGTCACCGGAACGGTCCTGTTCGCGTGCGGCTTCGGTTTCGCCTACATGCTCGGCGTGCAGCAGCCCTTCCTCGACAGCCTTCCGGACCGGCTGCGCGGTCAGGGGTTCGGCCTCAACTCGACCGGGATGATGACCGGGCAGGGCCTGATTCCTCCGGTCGCCGGCGGCCTGGCCGCCGCGTCCGGCGCCGGACCCGCGATGGCCGTCGCCGGTGCGGTCACGATTCTCGCCGCCCTGCTGCTGCGCGGCCCGCTCACCGGCCGGGCCAGCTCACCGGCCGAGCAGGAAAGCCACCCCGGTGATGTGCTGTGAGCCCGCGCGGTGATGATATTGAGCGTGACCCGGTCTCTGGATCCGAACCATTCCCTAAACAAGCAGTAGGGAGCGACATGCACCACGAACTCCAAACTCTGGCCGATCCCGATGCCGTAGCTCGGGCCGGCGCGGAATTCGTGGCCGAACGCGCCCGCGCCGCGGTTGCGGCCCGCGGCAGCTTCCACTTCGCGGTCAGCGGCGGGCACACCCCCTGGGCCATGTTCGCCGAGCTGGCCTCGCAGACGGTCCCGTGGGACGCGACCGTCATCTACCAGGTGGACGAGCGCGTCGCTCCGCCTGATGACCCCGACCGGAACCTGACCCACCTCACCAAGGCGCTGGGCTCGGCCCCGGCGCAGGTTCGGCCCATGCCGGTCAACGAGAGCGATCTGGTGGCCGCGGCCGCCAGCTACGCGGCCTTGCTGCCCGAGCACTTCGATCTTGTCCACCTGGGTCTTGGCCCCGACGGGCACACCGCCTCGCTTGTACCGGGCGATCCGGTCCTGTCGGTCACCGATCGCCTGGTCGCCCTCACCCAGCCGTACCAGGGGCGGGTGCGGATGACGCTGACCTACCCGGCGCTGGCGCGGGCCCGGCAGATCCTCTGGCTGGTCACCGGCGAGGACAAGAAGGAGCCACTGGCCAAGCTCCTGGCCGGCGATACGACGATCCCGGCGGGCCGCGTCGAAGCCGCCGCCTCCTTGGTGATGGCCGACCGTGCGGCGACCTAGCTCCTGACCTCACCGGACCAAACTCGCCGGACCAAACTGCCGGACCAAACTGCCGGAAAAAACTGGAGGCAACATGGCCCCGCCAATTCGGCTGTTCCTCGCCGATGTCGACGGCACGCTGGTAACTCAGGACAAAGTCCTCACCGATCGGGCCATCGCCGCGGTCGCGAAGTTGAAGCAGGCGGGGATACTCTTCGCCATCACCAGCGGCCGCCCGCCGCGCGGCATGTCAATGCTCGTCGAGCCACTCCAGCTCACCACGCCGATCGCGGCCTTCAACGGCGGCGTGTATGTCCGTCCCGACATGTCGGTGATCGAGCAACAGGTCATCCCCGACGACGTGACGCCGACAGTGATCGAGCTGCTCGGTTCCCACGATCTGGACGTGTGGGTCTACCGGGGGGCGGACTGGTTCATCCGGGACCCTAAAGCACCGCACGTGGCCCGCGAGACCTGGACGGTCAAGTTCGACCCGACGGTGACCGACAGTTTCGCCTCGGTGTCGAGCGGAGTAGCCAAGGTCACCGGGGTGAGCGATGACTACGACGCGGTCCAGAAGGGTGTGGACGCGGTACGCGAGCGCTTGGGCGACCACGTCTCGGCGGCTAGGTCTCAGCCGTACTACTGCGATGTCACCAATCCCGACGCCAATAAGGGCGCCGTGGCCCAATATCTTTCCCGGACCTATCAGATCCCCCCCGAGCAGATCGCCACGATCGGCGACCAGCCCAACGACGTGCTCATGTTTGCCCACTCCGGGCTCAGCATCGCCATGGGTAACGCGAGCCATGAGGTCCAGAAAGCCGCCCGCCGCGTCACCACGTCCAACGAGGAAGAGGGCTTCGCCAACGCGGTAGAGCGGTTCATCCTGTCCTGAGTCTCACCAGTAGCGTCGAGCGGAGTTGGCTCATCTCAACCGATAACGCTGCGCCAAGCGCTGCACGCCGAACTAAGCGGAACCGTTCCGGGCCGCCGACCTTGGCCACCGGGGACCGGCCCTGCTGCTGCGCGGCCCGCTCTCCGGCTGGGCCAGCTCAGCGGCCGAGGTAGGCGCCGCCGTTGACGTGGATGACCTGCCCAGTAAGGTGTCCGGCCGCCGGTGAGGCGAGGAACATGACCGTCGCCGCGACATCCGCCGTGGTCCCGGCCCGGCCGGTGCGGGTCTCCGCGACCAGTCGCTCGCGTCGCGCGTCGGTCAGGCCGTCCCTGAAGAACTCGCTGCCCAGGGTCAGGCCCGGGGATACCGTGTTCGCCGTGATGCCACGCGGCCCCAGCTCGGCCGCGAGGTCCGCAGTCCAGGCCTCCACGGCCGCCTTGGCCGCGCCGTACGATCCGGCGCCGCGCCGCGCGGCGATCGAGCTGAACGAGATGATCCTCGCGTCCCGGGTGAGCCGGGACGTGAGCGCGGCAGTGACCAGGACCGCGGACAGCAGGTTGGCGTCGACGTTGGCCCGCCAGGCCGCGGCCAGCCCGGCCAGGTCGCCGTCGCGGACCGGCTCCCGGTCGAAGTCCGTGTTGCCCCCGGCGTTGTTGACCAGCACGTCGACGCGCGCCGGCAGCAGTTCCAGCGCGGCCGAGACGGCCGCCGGGTCACTGGCGTCAAAACACGCGTATCCCGCTGCCCCAGACGACCGCTCGGCCACAGCCGCCAGCCTGCCAGCCGCCTCCTTCAGCACGTGCTCCCGTCGGCCGGTGACCGTCACGCTGTCGCCCGCCCGCACGAACTCGCCGGCGACGGCCAGCCCGATCCCGGTCCCGCCGCCGGTCACCACGACCTGCCGCATAACCAACTCCTTAGCCGAAACGACGTCTCGTGGCCGCCCTGCCCAAAACGCCACGGACCATTCCCGCCGACGCGAGAATCCGCAGTGACCGGTCTGACCCTGGTCAGCATGTCCACCCGCGTGGCCTCGGGCGACGGCCCGGCGTCCGCAGCCCCGGAGCAGGCGGAGGAGCGCCGGATCCGGGGGACGTGTACCACCACCCCCGCCTATCGCAATGCTAGGAACTTAAGGAATCACCCTCGGCTCGGGTTGTTTTCATGATCATGGGCCAAAGTGGGTCATATTTGGCCAAAACGACCCATGATCATGATCGTCGCCCGAAATGTCTCAATGTGAAGTTCGAGCATAACGGGACATAACGGGCGGCATCGCGCAGCCGGCCGACCGCAGGTGCCATATCACAGCCGACCGCCATCCGGGCCGCGCGCTAGCGCGGATCCCGCCCGCAGTGAGCACCCTGACCAGCGGCAAAGCCCGGAAATCCTGCACCACGGGTTCCTTAAGTTCCCGGCATTGCGCCTATCGAGGCTCGTGTGCCACAACCCCCAAACGTCCCCCACCCACCGTATGGGGCGCGTGGGCCAGGCCATCGGCTACCAGCTGGGCCTCGGCCTGGCCGACATCTACTGGGCGCTGAATCCGGGCCAGGAGCACGGCTCGGCCAGCTGGAGCTTCCTGCTCGGCGAGCGGCGGTGCGGCGAGCTGTACCGGTCGGCTGGCTGTGTACATGGCGGAGTACACCGCGCCCGCCATCGCCGGTTCGCTCGAGGACGCCGAACTAAGCGGAACCGTTCCGAACTAAGCGGAACCGTTCCGGGCCGCGCGGTAACCCATCAGCGCCGCCAGCGTGAGCGCGCTGCGCGGCGCGTAGGCGATGCGCCACAGCCCGCCGTGCGCCGCCGCGTGCGCCTCGTCCTGCCAGGGGTGCGCCTGCGCCGGGCCGCCGGCGCACAGGTCGTGCACGAGCAAGGCGGCCATGAGCGTCTTGGTCGTGGCGGGCTCGAACACCTCGACCCCGAACCGGGGAGCGCCGACGTACGCCGCCGCCAGCGCCCGGTTCTTCAGCACCGACCGGGTCCGGGTCGGCGGGGCCACGTTCATCGACACCGTCATCCCTGACTCCCGGGCGAGCGTCGCGCGCCACCGGTGCACCCGCTTGGCCAGCGCGTAGTTGGGTCCCTGCTGCGGGATCAGGCTGTCGCAGATGCCGGGGTCGGCGCCGGGCGGGTAGGCGCGGCGCAGCAGACGGCCGCCGGACAGGGTCCGCAGCGGCCAGCCGCCGAGCTTGGCCACCGGGGACCGGCCCGCGTAAGCGCGGGCCGACTGGGCCACCGCGTCGGCCGGCACCGCGAACACGTCGGTCGGCGTGGCCAGGAACGCGAGCGCGACGTCGCCCCGCGCGCCGGCCAGGCGCACGGTCAGCGCGTCGACCGCGCTGGCCAGCAGGACGTTGGCCCCGCCGTCGGCGTAGACGTAGTTGCCCAGCACCAGCGGGCCCTCGACGGCGGCGAGCCAGTCGGCCACGCCCGGGATGTCCCCGGTCAGGTCCACCCCGGCCCGCTGGGCGAGGTCCGCGTCGCCCGCGGCGGCCGGGACGGTCAGCGTCCCCGCGCTGCGCCGCGCCTCTGCCAGCACCCGCTCCCAGATCGCCGGCCGGGGCAGGTCCAGCCCGATCACCCGGACGCCCCAGCTCAGCAGCACCGGCAGCGGGCCCACCTCGGCGCCCGCGCCGAGCACCACGACCGTCCGGCCGGGCAGGGACAGCCAGTCGGGCCGCGCCGCGACCGCCCGCACGGCGTCCGCGCACGACGGTTCGATGACGCCGGCGCTCACCCACGCCTCGAGCCGGCGCGCCAGCGCATCACCGCTCAGCCGCTCACCGCGGTACGGCACCGACAGCTCGCGCTCGGCCTCTCCGGTGCCGGTCACCGTGGCCGCGGCCAGCCCGCCGTGCGCGGGCGCGGATACGAGCGCGTCGAGCCCGGCTTCCTCACCGTCGCGGCCGATGACCCGCATTCGCCGGTGCAGCGACGCCAGGCCGTCCCGGGCCACCGATACCGCGGCCTGCCGGGAGCCCAGTCCCGCCTCGATGAGCCCGCGGAAGTGCGCCAGGTACCCGGTGCGCCAGCCGGTCTCCCGCTCCGCGGCGCCGGCCCCGGCGGCGTCGACCCGGCGGAGCGCGTCGGCGACCACGGCCCGGCCCAGCGCCGAGGTGCTCCGCCGCCCGTCGGCCGAGACGGGGAAGGCCACCGCCCCGGACCGCTCGCTGCGCTCATCACCAGACCATCATGGCGAACCTGGGCTGCCTCGACCACTGCCCGCGCCGGACAGGTCCTGCTGGACGCGCCACGTTTCGTTCGGGATAAAAGATTTTTTGGCCGAACGGGCCGTGGTGCACCCGCCCGGTCCAGGAGGGAGACGCCCATGCGGATCGTCATCGTCGCCACGCACACCCGGGTCCTCGTGGCCTGAGCCGGCCCCCGCACAACCGGCTCAATCCAGATGACCCGCGCCCGCCTAATCGATCTCGACGGCCCGGCGCAGCAGGTCCGCGGTCCGGCCGGTGAATCCGCTGCGCACGTCCATGTACTTCGCCATGGCCACGCTCCCCCCCGCGAAAACCCAGCCGTGACCGCGGACCGCCGCTGGCCACGTCAGCCCACCTCAGTCGGCCGCTATGGCGACAGCGTGCGGGCCATGTGTGATTCAGTGGAGAGCGCGAGCTCCGGCGCTGGTCACCGGCGTCGCCGGTGCCGGCGGAGGATCAGCAGGCGCAACCCGATGGCCGTCAGGCCCGCGGCGAAAACCAGCCACGGAACGAGAATCAGCAGGCTGGCGGCCGTCACGGTTGCCTCCCCGACCCGTCGTATCCTCGGTTCCCTCGCGTCCTTCCCAGGACATCGCGTCGTGGCGTACGGCGGGTGAAGCCGCTGTGTTGATCGCGTGGAGGTCGACCGGGAGGGCCGGGGGCTCGCCCGGCGGGCCCCGGGCGGGAATCATGGAGTCGACGAGCGAAGCGGCAGACAGGCGGGTGAGCGGCGATGACGGCGACGGTGCTGCTGGTAGAGGACGAGCGCAAGCTACGCGAGCTGGTCCGGTCCTACCTGGAGCGGGCGGGCCTGGCGGTGCTGTCCACCAGTTCCGGCGCGGAGGCCATCACCCTGGCGGCGTCGGCCGCGCCGGACCTGATAGTGCTCGATCTCGGCCTGCCCGACGTGCCCGGCGAGACCGTCGCCCGCGAGCTGCGCGCGGCCGGATCCGTGCCCATCCTCATGCTGACCGCCAAGGCGGGCGAGGAGGACCGGATCGCCGGCCTGGAGCTCGGCGCCGATGACTACGTCACCAAGCCGTTCAGCCCGCGCGAGCTGGTCCTGCGCGTCCAGGCCATCCTGCGCCGCGGCACCCCGGTCACCGCCTCCGGCCCGGTCGGCTACGGCGGCGGGACCCTGCTCATCGACACGTCGCGGCGCCAGGTCGTGGTGCGCGGCACCGCGGCCGATCTGACCCCGACCGAGTGGGGCATCCTGGGTGCCCTGGCCACCGTCCCGGGCCGGGTGTACTCCCGGTTCGAGCTGATCAACCGGGTCCGCGGGTATGAGTTCGAGGGCTACGAGCGCACCATCGACTCGCACGTGAAGAACCTGCGCCGCAAGATCGAGCAGGACCCGGGCCGGCCGCAGATCGTGCAGACGGTCCTGGGCGGCGGGTACCGGCTGGGCCTGACCCGCGATGACTGAGGCCGGCCCGGCGTCGGCGTCCGGCCCGGTGTCGGCGTCCGCGTCGCCGGCCGGCCCGGCGTCGGCCTTTGCCTTTCGCGGCAGCACCCTCGGCCTGCGGCTGGCGCTGGCCTTCCTCTCGGTCGCGCTGGCCGCGGTGGCCCTGCTCGCCGGGCTCACCGCGGCCCTGGCCGCCGCGGACGTCTCGGCCCTGACCAGCCAGCAGCGCGCCGACCTGACCAGCGCGATCGCGGCCGCCGCGGCCGCCGCCTGGGACCGCGGCGACAGCTGGGGCTCGGCCGACCTGTCCCCGGTGCTGGACCTGGCCACCCGGACCGGGGAGGAGGTCCAGATCCGCGATCAGGCCGGCCGGGTCGTGATCGCCTCCTCGGGTTTCGCCGCGCAGGCGACGGCACCCGAGCAGAGCGCAGCGGTCCTGGTCAGCGGCGACCGGGTCGGCCAGGCCGTGGTCCGGTTCACCAACTCCGGGCTGGCCAGCGCCGACCACGTGCTGCAGACCGACCTGCTGCAGGCCATCTTCGGCGCCGCCGGGCTGGCCGCGGTGCTGGCCCTGCTGACCGGGCTGGCCATGGCCCGCCGGATCACCCGGCCGGTGGAGCGGATCATCGCGGTGACCCGGGCCATGGGGCGCGGCGAACGCACCGCCCGGGTCGGCGACGTGTCCGCGCCGGGCGAGCTGCGTGAGCTGGCCACCGCGTTCGACCAGATGGCCGACACGCGCGACCGGCAGGACCAGCTGCGCCGCGACCTGGTCGCCGACGTCGCGCACGAGCTGCGCACTCCGGTCGCGGTCCTGCAGGCCGGGCACGAGGCGCTGCTCGACGGGATCACCGAGCCGACCCCGGACCAGCTGGCGTCGCTGCGCGACGAGGTGCTGCGACTGGCCCGCATGGTCGGCGACCTGCAGACCCTGGCCGCCGCCGACGCCGCCGCCCTGCACCTGACCCGGCGGCCGTGCGACCTGGCCAGCCTGGCCGCCGCCGCGGCCGACAGCCTGGCCGGCCAGTTCGAGGCGGCCGGGATCACCCTGACCCGGCGGCTTACCCCGGCCGGCATCGACGCCGACCCGCGCTGGCTGCACCAGGTCATCACCAACCTGCTCACCAACGCGCTGAAGTTCACCGCGGCGGGCGGCCACGTCACCATCGAGGCCGGCCCGTCGGGGGCCGACGCCGTGCTGACCGTCACCGACACCGGCACCGGCATTCCCGCCGACGAACTGCCCCGCATCTTCGACCGGTTCTGGCGCGGCCGCCAGGCCGCGCAGTTCTCCGGCAGCGGCATCGGCCTGGCCGTGGCCGCCGAACTCGCCCAGGCCCACGACGGGCAGCTCACCGCGCGCAGCGAGCCGGGCCAGGGCACCGAGATGACGCTCACCCTCCCGCGCGCCTAATCGCCGGCCAGGGAAAGGGCTAACCCGCCCGCGGCCGCGGAGCGCCGCGCCGCCGCCACGGTCCGCGCCAGCGGGATCCCGGCCGCGACGGCCAGCAGCATGGCCGCGGCCAGCCAGCTCATCGTGATGGCCAGCGCGTGCCCGGAGATCGCGGCGGTGGTGGTGCCCCGGCCCGCGTCCAGGGTCAGGAACAGGCTGCCGAACGTGGCCACCCCGACCGCCTGCCCGAGCTGGATGGTCGTGGTCAGCAGCCCGCTGGCGTCCGCCGCGTGCCGCAGCGGCACCCGGACCAGGGCGTACGTGACCAGCGGGCTGAACCCGAGGGCCAGCGCGGCGCCGGTGACGATCAGCCCCGCCTGCAGCGGCGCCCCGCCCGAGCCGCCCGAGCGCAGCACGGACGCCACGGCCAGGTAGCCGCCCACCGCCACCAGGCAGCCCAGCGGGGCCAGCAGGTGATGCCAGGCCGCCGGCAGCCGCCGCCAGAAGTACCCGCACGCCCCGAACACCAGCGCGCACGGCGCGAAGGTCAGGCCCGCGCGCAGCGCGCTGTCGCCCAGCCCGCCCTGCAGGTGCAGCGCGAAGCTGAACAGGAACCCGCCGTAGGTGATCATCAGCACCGCCACCGCGGCCAGGCCCGGCACCAGGCCGGGCGCGCGCAGCACGGCCAGGTTCAGCAGCGGATCGCCGCCCCGGTCCGCGATCCGCCGTTCCACGCTCACGAACACCGCGGCCAGCACCAGCCCGAGAGCGATGCACGCGAACACCCACCCCGGCCAGTTCTCCTGGTGACCCAGCATCAGCGGCAGCACCACGAGGAACACCGCGGGCACCGCGATGGCCAGCCCGGCCAGGTCCAGCTGCCGACGGTGTTGCCTCGGGGGGACGACCCTGCCCAGACCCCCCCGCCAAGGCACGGCCCGGCTCGTCCCGCGGCACGACGCGCGGCACCAGGGCCAGCACGGCCAGCCCGATCGGCACGTTGACCAGGAACACCGGCCGCCACGTCTGGCCGAACAGGTTCGCGGTCACCAGCACCCCGCCGACCACCTGCCCGGCCACGAACCCGGAGGACAGCACGGCCGTGTACGCGCTCAGCGCCCGGGCCCGGGCCGCGCCGTCGAACCGCACCTGGATGACGCTCATGATCTGCGGCATCATCGCCGCCGCACCGGCCCCCTGGACGAACCTGGCCCCGATCAGCACCCCGATGCCCGGTGCGATCCCGCAGGTCAGCGAGGCCAGGGTGAAGATGGCGACCCCGGCCAGGAACACCCGCCGGCGCCCGTACAGGTCACCCAGCCGTCGCGCCGGTGATCAGCATCATCGCGTAGCTCACGGTGTAACCGGCGACGACCAGCTGAAGCTCGGCCCCGGACGCGTGCAGCGTCCGCCCGATCGTGGGCATCGCGACGTTGACGACCGTGACGTCAAGCAGCGCCATGAACTGCCCGGCCAGCAGCACGATCAGCATGAGCCAGCGCCCCCGCGCGGCCGTGGCCGGATCCCGCACGCAGTGGATCAGTAATGGTGGTCATGACAGCAGCCTGCGCCCGGACCGGCGATCATGCTGAGAGCCTGCTGATCCTGGTGTCACCACTACCCGGCTAGCCCAGAAATTCCTCTAGAGTCGGCATCACGAAAGCAACGGCGCTCAGCGGGAGGCAGCGTGGCGAGTTCGTATGTGACCGTCGGATCCGGGGACCACCACGTCCTGGCTATCCACGGCTGGTTCGGCTCGGCCCGCGGCTGGGGTTCGTTTCCCGAATTCATCGACGGGTCGGCCTATACCTACGTCTTCATGGACCTGCGCGGCTACGGCGACCGCATGCAGACCGCTGGCGAGTTCACCGTCGACGAGGTGGCCGGCGACGCGCTCGCCGTGGCCGACGACCTGGGCTGGGACCGGTTCTCGATGGTCGGGCACTCGATGGGCGCGAAGTTCGCCCACCGGGTACTGCTGCAGGCGCCGGACCGGGTGCGCGCGCTGGTCGGCCTCAACTCGGTGCCGGCCGGGGCGACGCCCTTCGACGAACAGGGCTGGGCGCTGTTCTCCGGCGCGCCGGAGAATCCCGGCAACCGGGCCGCGATCATCGACTTCACCACCGGGAACAAGCTGACCAAGACGTTCATCAACCGCGTCGTGCAGCACTCGCTGGACAACTCCGCGGTCGAGGCGTTCGCCGCCTACCTGCAGGCCTGGGCGAAGTCGGACTTCACCGCCGAGGCCAAGGTGGATACCGCCACGCCGGTCAAGCTGATCGTGGGCGTCAACGACCCGGCGCTGTCCGCCGACGTCATGGAGCAGACCTGGCGGGTCTTCTTCCCCGATGCCGAGCTGACCATCATGCCCGACGCCGGGCACTACCCGATGTTCGAGTCCCCGGTGTCGCTCGCCACCTCCATCGAGGAGTTCCTGGGGCGGCAATGAGCGGGAGTCCGGCCCGGCCGGACACCGAGCTCGTCTTCGACCCGGCCACCTACACCGCAGGGCGTGCCGTTCGACGCCCTGGCCCGGCTGCGCCACGCCGCCCCGGTCGCGTGGGTGGCCGAGATCCCGGTCCTGGGCTGGCCGGAAGGTCCCGGGTTCTGGCTCGTGCTCCGGCATGCCGACGTCGAATCGGTGCTCACCAGGCCGAAGCTCTTCTCGTCCTCGCTGGGCGCGACGCAGATCCGCGACCCGGCCACGCCGCAGGCGCTCGGGTACGTGCGGCGGATGATGCTCAACATGGACCCTCCGGAGCACGCCCGGCTGCGCCGGCTGCTGAGCCGCTCGTTCACCCCGCGGGCCGTGGCCAAGCTGGAGGACCGCATCCGCGGGCACGCGCGGGCCATCTGCGACCGGGTCTTCGCCGGCCCGCGGGGCGAGGTCGACTTCGCCAAGGACGTGGCCGCGGACCTGCCCCTGCTGACCCTGGCCGACGTGCTCGGCGTGCCCGAGCAGGACCGCTGGCTGCTGTTCGACTGGTCCAACCGGGTCATCGGCTACCAGGATCCCGACTACGCCTCCTCGGCCGAGTTCGACCCGGCGGCAGGCACGCCGATGGCCGCCGAAGCGCTCGCGGTGCGGCCGGCCCCGGACCGGGACGGCCGGATGCCCGACCCCCGCACCCGCGAGGGCATGCCCGACCTGTACGCCTACGCCCACCTGCTGGCGCGGGAGAAACGGCGCCGCCCCGGAGACGACGTGATGTCGATCCTGCTGGCCCAGTCCGACGAGGACGGCGGCCAGGTGTCGGAGGCTGAGTTCGAGAACATGTTCTGGCTGTTCGCGGTGGCCGGGAACGAGACGCTGCGCAACGGGCTGCCCGGCGCGTGCATCGCGCTGATCGAGCACCCGGACGCGCAGCGGGAACTGCGCGCCGACCCGGCCCTGCTGCCGTCCGCGGTCGAGGAGATGCTGCGCTGGTGGACGCCGGTCATGACCTTCCGGCGCACCGCGGCCGCCGATGGCCAGATCGGCGCGCAGCCCATCAGGGCCGGCGACAAGGTGGTGGTCTCCTTCACCTCGGCCAACCACGATCCCAAGGTCTTCGCCGACCCCAGCCGGTTCGACATCCGCCGCCAGCCGAACCCGCATCTGGTGTTCGGCCACGGCCCGCACTTCTGCCTGGGCGCGCACCTGGCCCGGACCCAGATGAGCGCGCTGTTCGCGGAGGTCCTGGCCCGCACGTCCTCGCTGGCCTATGCGGGCCAGCCGTCCTACCTGCGCTCCAACTTCCAGCGCGGCGTCAAACGCCTCCCGGTGGCCTGGACCGCCGCGGCCCCATGATTGCCCGGCCCCAGGCGCTAGGTGCCGTCGAAGGTGTCGGGGTCGGGGCCGGTCCGCTCGTTGCGGTTCAGCGCGCTGATCGCCTCGACCTCGTCCGCGGACAGCCCGAAGTCGAAGATGTCGATGTTCTCGCGGATCCGGTCCGGCGTGACCGACTTGGGGAAGACGATGTCGCCCCGCTCGAGGTGCCAGCGCAGCACGACCTGGGCCGGGGTCTTGGCCGCTCGCCGCGCGATCGCCGCGATGGTGGGGTCGCCGAGGACCCCACCCCGGCCGAGCGGCGACCAGGCTTCGACCGCGATCTGGTGTTCGGCGCAGAAGCCCCGCAGTTCGTCCTGGGTCAGGTAGGGATTGACCTCGATCTGGTCGACCGCCGGGATGATCTCGCTTTCGCCGTGCAGCCGCCGCAGGTGGCGGGGCTGGAAGTTGGAGACGCCGATCGACCGGGCTCGGCCGTCCCGGTAGAACTCCTCTAGGGTCTTCCAGGTCGACACGTAGTCGCCGTCGTACCTGGTCGGCAGCGGCCAGTGGATGAGGAACAGGTCCAGGTAGTCGACGCCCAGCGCCTTCAGCGAGTCGTCGAAGGCCCGGCGGGCGTCGTCGGGCCGGTGCGCGTCGTTGCTCAGCTTGCTGGTGACGTAGACATCGCTCCGGTCCAGGCCCGACCGCCTGATCGCCTCGCCGACCTCCTGCTCGTTGCCGTACATCTCGGCCGTGTCGATGTGCCGGTAGCCGGCCTGCAGCGCGGTGCTGACCGCGGCCACGGTGTCGTCCGGCTTGACCAGGAAGACGCCGAAGCCGAGCTGCGGGATCCGCTGGCCGTTGTTCAGCGTGATGTCCGGTATCGCGGTCACGATGAAATCTCTCCTCCGGAAGATGCGATTCGTCGGGTGCTCGGAATATCGTCCCCTGCCCGCTCCCGCGTGGTCTACACAGCCGATCCGGCGGCTCCTTGCCACCCGTTGGACATCCTGATATCGTGATATCACTGTGACCCAGCCCTCGGACACCGGGAGCACCCGGACCAAGAACATGGTGCTGCGCCTCGATCCCGCGCTGGCCGAGCGCTTGGCGGCGGTCGCCGAGGTGGAGGGCCGGTCGGTGTCCGACGTGGCGCGCGAGGCGATCGCCGCCCTGGTCGAGGCGCGCCGCAAGGACCAGCGGTTCCGCCGCCTGCTGGAGGACAATCTGGCCCGGCACCAGCGCCTGCTCGATCTGCTCCGGGATGACGAGCCATGATCGCCATCGACGTCGCCGACCTGGTGGTGATCGCCGGGCGGGTGCTCGGCGTCGGCCCCGGCGCCGCGCTGGACCAGGTCGATCTCGCCGCGGCCAGGGCCGCCCTGGCCGCGGCAAAGCCACCCGAGGCGGAGCTGATCGAGGCAGAGCTGACCGAGACCGGGCCGGCTGAACTGGGACGCGCCGCGGTCTTGCTGATCAGGGCACTGCTGCGCCATCGCCCGTTCCCCGACCAGAACGAGCGGGTCGCGGTGGCGGCGGCCCTGCAGTTCCTGGCCCTGAACGGCTGGCGGGCCGATTTGGATCCGCCCGAAGCCACCGTTGTGGTTATCGAGGGACTCGCCGCGAGCCAGGTGACTCCCGCCGACGCGGCCGCCTGGCTGTCGGCCCGGCTGTCTCCTTATTCCGCCCCGCCTGCCAAGGAGGCACCCATGCGCACACTGCGGGTCAGCCGGCGATTGCGGGCCCTCAACCCCAAGCCGCAGGCCGGTATCCGGACCCCTGTCACCGGATTCATGCCCTTCACCGACGACGCCTGCGACGTCGTGGTCCAGGCGCGGGCCGAGGCCGATCGGCTCGGCCTCGACCGCCCTGGCTCCGAGCAGCTTCTGCTGGCCCTGGCCGGTACTGGCCAGGGCGTGGCAGCCCAGGCGCTGAAACGGCTCGGGATCAGCTCGGCGGTCGTGCGCCAGCAGGTCACGCAGGTCCCCGGCCATCCCCAGCGGCCGGTCCCGCCCGAAGCCGACACCCCGCTAGCCAGGCAGGTCATGCCGCGAGCCGTAGGCGAGGCGGTGGCCCACGGTCACGACTACATCGGGACCGAGCACATCCTGCTGGGCTTGTTCCACGCCGGTGACGATACGGCGGCCCGGGCCCTGACCAGTCTCGGCGCCGGGGAGCACGAGGTCCGCGCCGCGATCATCGCCGTCACCGGCGATCCTGGTCCAGGCCGTCCCGCGCACCACCGGCGCCACAAGCCCGGCCCGCGTGATGACGAGATCCGCCGGCTACGAGCCGAGGTCGCCCGGCTTGCTGACCTGCTCCGCGAACACGGCATCGACGTCTTGCCGAATAGGACATCTTGATATCGTGATATCACTATGACCGAACCCCCGGAGGCCGGGAGCACCCGGACCAAGAACATGGTGCTGCGCCTCGACCCCGCGCTGGCCGAGCGCCTGGCGGCGGTCGCCGAGGTGGAGGGCCGGTCGGTGTCCGACGTGGCGCGCGAGGCGATCGCCGCGCTGGTCGAGTCGCGCCGCAAGGACCAGCGGTTCCGCCGCCTGCTGGAGGACAATCTGGCCCGGCACCAGCGCCTGCTCGACCTGCTCCGGGACGACCAGCCATGATCGCTATCGACGTCGCCGACCTGGTGGTGATCGCCGGGCGGGTGCTCGGCGTCGGCCCCGGCGCCGCGCTGGACCAGGTCGATCTCGCCGCGGCCCGGGCCGCCCTGGCCGCGGCAAAGCCACCCGAGGCGGAGCTGATCGAGGCAGAGCTGACCGAGACCGGGCCGGCTGAACTGGGACGCGCCGCGGTCCTGCTGATCAGGGCACTGCTGCGCCATCGCCCGTTCCCCAACCAGAACGAGCGGGTCGCGGTGGCGGCGGCCCTGCAGTTCCTGGCCCTGAACGGGTGGCGGGCCGATCTGGATCCGCCCGAAGCCACCGTTGTGGTTATCGAGGGACTCGCCGCCAGCCAGGTGACTCCCGCCGACGCGGCCGCCTGGCTGTCGGCCCGGCTGTCTCCTTATTCCGCCCCGCCTGCCAAGGAGGCACCCATGCGCACACTGCGGGTCAGTCGGCGATTGCGGGCCCTCAACCCCAAGCCGCAGGCCGGTATCCGGACCCCTGTCACCGGATTCATGCCCTTCACCGACGACGCCTGCGACGTCGTGGTCCAGGCGCGGGCCGAGGCCGATCGGCTCGGCCTCGACCGCCCTGGCTCCGAGCAGCTTCTGCTGGCCCTGGCCGGTACTGGCCAGGGCGTGGCGGCCCAGGCGCTGAAACGGCTCGGGATCAGCTCGGCGGTCGTGCGTCAGCAGGTCACGCAGGTCCCCGGCCATCCCCAGCCGCCGGTCGCGCCCGAAGCCGACACCCTGCTAGCCAGGCAGGTCATGCCGCGAGCCGTAGGCGAGGCGGTGGCCAACGGTCACGACTACATCGGGACCGAGCACATCCTGCTGGGCTTGTTCCACGCCGGTGACGATATGGCGGCCCGGGCCCTGACCAGTCTCGGCGCCGGGGAGCACGAGGTCCGCGCCGCGATCATCGCCGTCACCGGCGATCCTGGTCCAGGCCGTCCCGCGCACCACCGGCGCCACAAGCCCGGCCCGCGTGATGACGAGATCCGCCGACTGCGAGCCGAGGTCGCCCGGCTTTCTGACCTGCTCCGCGAGCACGGTATCGAGCCCGACGACGGCGGCCGGCAGAG
>CAWKIB010000033.1:0-19378 GCA_963849595.1 uncultured Actinomycetes bacterium | reverse complement strand
GATTACTTGCGTGACGGACGCCACATGCGGTGGTAGGTGTACCTAACAACACGCCGGGGTAGAAGTTTATTTCGCGCTTCGCGCCTGCTGCTGGCGGGGGTTCCCCGGCTGGGCTCCCTAGACACGCGAGACCCGGGCGTCGGGCCACGTTTGCATGGCCTTCGGCCCGGGTCTGTCGCTGTTTGAAGGTCGCGGCTTACTTGACCGTGACGGTGGCGCCAGCGCCCTCCAGGGCGCCCCGCGCCTTGTCCGCGCTCTCCTTGTTGACCTTCTCCAGGACCGTCTTGGGCGCGCCGTCCACCAGGTCCTTGGCCTCCTTCAGGCCCAGGCTGGTCAGGCTGCGCACCTCCTTGATGACCTGGATCTTCTTGTCGCCCGCAGCCTCCAGGATGACGTCGAACTCGTCCTGCTCCTCGGCCTGCTCGGCCTCGCCGCCGGCCGCGCCGCCGGCCGCGGGAGCGGCCACCGCGACGGGCGCGGCCGCCTTCACGTCGAACGTGTCCTCGAACTGCTTGACGAACTCGGACAGCTCCAGGAGGGTCATCTCCTTGAACGCCTCAAGCAGGTCGGCGCTACTCATCTTCGCCATGTCGTGGTTCCTTCTCTTCTCTTAGGTACGTGGGGTCAGGATTCGTCCGCCGCGGCTTCGGCGGCGGGGGCTTCGCTGGCCGGGGCTTCGTCCGCCGGGGTCTCCGCGGCTGGGCTTTCGGCGGCTGGGCTTTCGGCGGCTGGGCTTTCGGCGGCTGGGCCTTCGGCGGCTTCGAGCTTGGCGCGCAGTGCCTCGGCGAGCTGGGCCATCTGGACCGGCAGCGCGTTGAACGTGGCGGCGGCGCCGGCCAGCGACGCCTTCATGGCGCCGGCCAGCTTGGCCAGCAGCACATCCCGCGGCTCCAGGTCGGCCAGGCTGATGATCTCCGCGGGGGTGATCGCCTTGCCGTCGAGCACCCCGCCCTTGATGACCAGCAGCGGGTTCGTCTTGGCGAAGTCACGCAGGCCCTTCGCGGCCTCGACCACGTTGCCGTCGACGAACGCGATCGCGGACGGGCCGACCAGCATCGGAGCCAGCTGATCGGACAGCCCCGCCTGGGTGACCGCGATCTTGGTCAGCGTGTTCTTGATCACGGCGAACGTGGCGTTGTCCCCGAGCGACCTGCGCAGCTCGGCGAGCTGGGCCACGGTCAGCCCGCGGTACTCGGTCAGCACCGCGCCGGACGAGTCCTTGAACCGCTCGGTGAGCTCGGCGACCGCGGCTACCTTTTCGGCGTTAGCCATGTGCCTCCTCTCGGTATGCGTCGTTACGTTGTTACGCACAAAACCGGAGACACGGAAAACGCCCCGGCGCGAGGCGCACGGGGCGGCATCGGCCAGCCGCTTTCGCGGGCTGGGCCGGTACGGCTCAGTTCACCTGCGCGGGATGTCCGGAACTGGTCCGGAGCCTTCGGCCGTCGCGAGCGACGGCATCCAGCGGTCTTCGGCGCTTACAGCATACGAACCCCGGCCCGTGGGTTCAAATCGGCGATTTTCCATGATCACGAAAGGTTGACTACTCCAGGGAGTAGGCGGGCTCAATGGGTCGCGGCACCCGAAAGCGGCGGCACCCGCACCCGGGCCCGCCGCTTCCGCGCGCTCGTGGCTCAGGCGCTCGCTTCGGCCAGGTCGGCGGTGAGGTTGCGGGTCTGGTTGGGGTCGACCGGGATGCCGGGGCCCATCGAGGTGGTGATGGTGACCTTCTTCAGGTACCGGCCCTTGGCCGCGGCGGGCTTGAGCCTGATCACCTCGTCCAGGGCTGCGCCGTAGTTCTCCAGCAGCGCCATCGGGGTAAACGAGGCCTTGCCGATGACGAAGTGCAGGTTGCCGTTCTTGTCCACCCTGAAGGCGATCTTGCCGCCCTTGATGTCGCTCACGGCCCGGCCGACGTCCGGCGTCACGGTGCCGGTCTTCGGGTTGGGCATCAGGCCGCGCGGGCCGAGCACCCGGCCGATGCGGCCGACCTTGCCCATCAGGTCGGGGGTGGCGACGACCGCGTTGAAGTCGAGGAAGCCGCCCTGGATGCGCTCGATCAGGTCGTCCGAGCCCACGTAGTCGGCGCCGGCGGCGCGGGCCTCCTCGGCCCGGTCGCCGGTGGCGAACACGAGCACGCGGGCCGTCTTGCCGGTGCCGTTCGGCAGGTTGACCGTGCCGCGGACCATCTGGTCCTGCTTGCGCGGGTCGACGCCGAGCCGCAGGGCCACCTCGACGGTGGGATCGAACTTGGTGACCTGGTTCGCCTTGGCGATGGTGACCGCCTCCGCGGGGCTGTACAGCCGCTCGCGGTCGATCTGCTCACTGGCCTGGCGGTAGGCCTTGCTGCGCTTCATTGCTTGTCTCCTCAGTGGTGGAGGTCGTGGTCAGCGGGCCCGCGCGAGGCCCTGCCACTGGCTGGAAATCGTGTTCAGTTATAACCAGCCACGCGGGGACGTTGTTCCGGGTGGCCCGAGGTTAGCTGGCTCAGCCCTCGACCCTGATGCCCATGGAGCGGGCGGTGCCGGCGATGATCTTCTCGGCCGCCTCGATCGTGGTGGCGTTCAGGTCCGGCATCTTGGTCTGCGCGATGTCGCGGACCTGGGCCGTGGTGATGCTGCCGACCTTGGTCAGGTGCGGCTCGGCGCTGCCCTTGTCCACGCCCGCGGCCTTCTTGATCAGCTCGGGGGCGGGCGGCGTCTTGGTGATGAAGGTGAAGGACCGGTCCTCGTAGATGGAGATCTCGACCGGGATGATGTTGCCTCGCTGGCTTTCCGTCGCCGCGTTGTACTGCTTGACGAAATCCATGATGTTCACGCCGTGCGGGCCCAGCGCGGTACCGACCGGGGGAGCCGGAGTGGCCTGGCCGGCCGGCAGCTGCACCTTGACGACGGCGGAGAGCCTCTTCCTTCTTGGCGGCATTGAATTATGTCCTTACTTTTAGATCTTGGTTACCTGGTCGAACGACAGCTCGACGGGCGTCTCGCGGCCGAAGATCGACACCAGCACCTTGAGCTTCTGGGTGTCCGGGTTGATCTCGTTCACCGTGGCGGGCAGGGTGGCGAACGGCCCGTCCATCACGGTAACCGACTCGCCGACCTCGAAGTCCGGGGTGGCCGTGCGGGCCGCCTCGGCCTGCTTCGCGCTGGGCTCGGGCTCGGGCGCCAGCAGGGAGGCCACCTCGCTCAGCTGCAGCGGCGAGGGCCGGCTGGACAGGCCGACGAAGCCGGTCACGCCCGGGGTGTTGCGCACCACGGCCCACGACTCGTCGGTCAGGTCCATCCGGACCAGGATGTAGCCGGGCAGGACCTTCTCCGAGACCTGCTGCCGCTTGCCGCCCTTGATCTCGGTCACCATGTGCACCGGGACCTCGATCTGGAAGATGTAGTCCTCCATGTTGAGCGACTGGATGCGGCTCTCCAGGTTGGTCTTCACCCGGTTCTCGTAACCGGCGTAGGAGTGCACCACGTACCAGTCGCCCGGCAGCATGCGCAGCTCGCGCATGAACTCTTCCTGCGCGTCGTCCTCGGGCGCGTCAGCGCCGTCCTCGGGCGCGTCAGCACCGTCCTCGGGCGCGTCAGCACCGTCCTCGGGCGCGTCAGCACTGTCCTCGGGCGCGTCAGCACTGTCCTCGGGCGCGTCAGCGCTGTCCTCGGCCGGCTCGGCAACGTCGTCAGAGGGACCGGCGGGATCGAACCCGTCGGCTTCTTCGCTGTAGTCGCTCACCTCATCGGCCTTCCCGGTTTCCGCGTCCGGATCTCCCGTGCCCATGGCCGCGGAATCCAGCTGGATCTCGGACACGATCGCTCTCTCTTTCCTCATGCCATGACCACCGGCGTGATCATGGTGTCGCGCTCGGCGGCGTGGCCACCGGCCAGCGACCCGGGCTCAGCTCGTGCGGGTTATGCCTGTCACCCCGCAGGCCCTGGGACCGCCTAGCCGAACACCTCGAACACCAGCTTGGTGAACCCGTAGTCCAGGCTCGTGACGATGACCACCATGAAGAGCACGAAGACCAGGCACACCACCGTGTAGGTGACGAGCTCCTTGCGGGTAGGCCAGATCACCTTGCGGAGCTCGGCGACCATCTGCCGGAAGAACAGGGCGGGGGTGGTCCGGTTCGCGCGCTTGGCCGCACGCCCGGATCCGCTCCGTTTCTCCGCGGCCTCGCCGCGTGTCTGAGTCGCCATATCCTCACCTATAGGTTCGCCGGCAGGGCGGTTTGGCCGGACCGCACTCGCAGGGCAGGAGGGACTCGAACCCCCAACCACCGGTTTTGGAGACCGGGACTCTGGCCAATTGAGCTACTGCCCTTTGCTCCTTGCAACAGTGCCTGGTGCAGCACTGCCTTCAAGCAAAACACTGCCTTCAAAAAACACTGCCTTCAAAAACACTGCCTTCAAGCACAACCCGCTCTCAAGCACAACACTGCTTCGCGGCAAACACAGATGGCACTCGGGCATGCTGCCGCAAACGACAGCTCGGCTGCCGGTCCAAGCAGTGTACGTCCAATAGGCCCCCGCGTCGAACCGCGAGGCCACGCGGGGCGGCCGGCCGGGCCCAATATATCGCGGCGGGGCACCCGCCGCCGGGTGCCACAATGGAGCCCATGCCAACCAGAGTCTCCGCACGCGTCGCCGCTATCTCCGAATCCGCCACGCTGGCCGTCGACGCCAAGGCCAAGGCGCTGAAGGCGGCGGGCCGGCCGGTCATCGGCTTCGGCGCCGGGGAGCCGGACTTCCCGACGCCCGGTTACATCGTCGAGGCCGCCCAGCGGGCGTGCGAACAGCCGCGTTTCCACAAGTACACCCCCGCTGCCGGCCTGCCCGAGCTCCGCGAGGCGATCGCGTCCAAGACCGCCCGGGACTCGGGCTACCAGGTCGAACCCGGCCAGGTGCTGGTCACCAACGGCGGCAAGCAGGCGGTGTACCAGACGTTCGCCACCCTGCTCGACCCGGGCGACGAGGTCCTGGTGCCCGCCCCCTACTGGACGACCTACCCCGAGGCCATCGCGCTGGCGGGCGGCGTGCTGCGGCCGGTGCTGACCGACGAGCACTCCGGCTACCTGGCCACGGTGGCGGACCTGGAGGCGGCGCGCACCGACCGGACCAAGATCCTGCTCTTCGTGTCGCCGTCCAACCCGACCGGGGCGGTCTACCCGCCGGACCAGGTCGCCGCCATCGGCGAGTGGGCGGCCGAGCACGGCCTGTGGGTCGTCACCGACGAGATCTACGAGCACCTGGTGTACGGCGACGCGGTCTTCTCCTCGATCCCGGTCCAGGCCCCGCGCATCGCCGACACCTGCGTGGTGCTGAACGGCGTGGCCAAGACCTACGCGATGACCGGCTGGCGGGTCGGCTGGATGATCGGCCCCAAGGACGTGATCGGCGCCGCGGCCAACCTGCAGAGCCACGCGACGTCCAACGTGTGCAACGTGGCCCAGGCGGCGGCGCTGGCCGCCGTGTCCGGGGACCTGTCCGCGGTGGCGGTCATGCGTGCGGCGTTCGACCGGCGCCGGCAGGCCATGACCCGGATGCTGAACGAGATCCCGGGCGTGCTCTGCCCGGAGCCGCAGGGCGCGTTCTACTGCTACCCCAGCGTCAAGGGCCTGCTCGGCAAGGAGATCGCCGGACGCCGGGCGCAGAGCTCGGCGGAGCTGGCCGGCCTGATCCTGGACGAGGCCGAGGTAGCCGTGGTCCCCGGCGAGGCGTTCGGGACGCCGGGATATTTCCGGCTTTCCTACGCGCTGGGCGACGCCGACCTCGAAGAGGGCATCACCCGGATGGCCAAGCTGCTCGCGGACGCCCGCTAGCGGAGGCACACTGACCGGATGTCCCGGCCGCTCGCCGCGCTGCCCGAAGGCGCACCTGCACCTGCACCTGACCGGGGCCATGCGGCATGCGACGCTGGTCGAGCTGGCCGGGCGGCACGGCATCCGGCTGCCGCCCGCGCTGACCCAGGACTGGCCGCCGCGGCTGAGCGGGATCGACGAGCGCGGCTGGTTCCGGTTCCAGCGGCTGTACGACATGGCCCGTTCGGTGCTGCGGACCCCGGCCGACGTGCGGCGGCTGCTGACCGAGATCGCGGAGGACGAGCGGGCCGAGGGCTCGGGCTGGCTGGAGATCCAGGTCGACCCGTCCGGGTTCTTCGCCGCCCGGTTCGGCGGGATCACCCCCATGCTCGAGCTGGTGCTCGAGGGTACGGCCGAGGCCGAGGCCGCGACCGGGGTCGGCATCGGCGTCATCGTGGCGGCCAACCGGACCAAGCACCCGCTGGAGGCCCGGACCCTGGCCCGGCTGGCCGTGCAGTACGCGGGGCGGGGCGTGACCGGGTTCGGGCTGTCCGACGACGAGCGGCGCGGCCCGGCACACGACTTCGCGGCCGCGTTCCGGATCGCCGAGCGGGGCGGGCTGCTGCTGGACCCGCACGGCGGGGAGCTGGCCGGCCCGGCCAGCGTGGCGGCCTGCCTGGACGACCTGCACGCGGACCGGATCGGCCACGGCATCCGGGCCGTCGAGGACCCGACCGTGGTCAAGCGGCTGGCCGCCGAGGGCGTGACCTGCGAGGTGTGCCCGTCCTCCAACGTGGCGCTGGGCATCGCGGCCGGGCCGTCCCAGGTTCCGCTGCGCGCCCTGTTCGAGGCGGGCGTGCCGGTCGCGCTCGGCGCCGACGACCCGTTGCTGTTCGGCCCGCGGCTGACCGCCCAGTACGAGATCGCCCGGGACGTGCACGGGTTCACCGACGCGGAGCTGGCCGACCTGGCCCGCACCTCGGTGCTGAGCTCGGTCGCGCCCGAACCGCTCCGGGCCCGGCTGCTGGCCGGGATCGACGGCTGGCTGGCCGCACCGGCCTAGGTCTTATTTTTCGGCCGAACGGGCCGTGGTACCCGTGTCCGCAACCGGGCGGCGGAGCCGCGGGGCCGGCCTGAGCCGCCCCGCCGCAGATCACCGAGCGCGCGGAATACCGGGGCAGCGGCTAGGCTTGAACCACCAAGGCGACGATCCGGCCATCACCGGGGAGCCCCCGGAAGAAAGGGCGCGCCAGCGCCCGACTAGAACCGGGCGGGTCCGGCCCGTCACAGCCGGCTGACGAGCGGTCGCCGGGAGAGGTGCCGGAAACGGCGCGGACGCCGGCGGCAAGCGAGGTGGTACCGCGGTACGCCCGCGCGGGAGCGGGCGCGTCGTCCTCGCGGACCAGGCCGCCGCACCGCGAAGGACCAACGATGGCGGCTTTGCCCCGACCCACCGACCCCGGCCGACCTCCCGGCTACCCACGCGCCGGGGACACCGACGTACCCGCCCAGCCGAACTTCCCCGCGCTCGAGCGGGACGTGCTGGAGTACTGGCGGGCCCACGACACCTTCCGCGCCTCGGTCCAGCAGCGCCCGCAGGACCGCGAGTTCGTGTTCTACGACGGGCCGCCGTTCGCCAACGGGCTGCCGCACTACGGCCACCTGCTCACCGGGTACGTGAAGGACCTGGTGCCCAGGTTCCGCACCATGCAGGGCAACCGGGTCGAGCGCCGGTTCGGCTGGGACTGCCACGGCCTGCCCGCCGAGGTCGAGGCGGAACGACTGCTTGGCATCTCCGGCAAGGCCGGCATCCTCGAGATGGGCATCGAGAAGTTCAACCAGGCCTGCCGGGAGTCGGTGCTGCGCTACACCCGCGACTGGCAGGACTACGTCACCCGCCAGGCGCGCTGGGTCGACTTCGAGCACGACTACAAGACGCTGGACGTGTCCTACATGGAGAGCGTCATGTGGGCGTTCCAGCAGCTGTGGGACAAGGGCCTGGTCTACCAGGGGTTCAAGGTGCTGCCCTACTGCTGGCGGTGCGAGACCCCGCTGTCCAACCACGAGCTGCGGATGGACGATGACACCTACGCCGAGCGGCAGGACCCCTCGGTCACGGTCCGGTTCAAGCTGGAGACCGGGGAGTGGCTGCTGGCCTGGACCACCACGCCGTGGACGCTGCCGTCCAACCTGGCCTGCGCGGTCGGCGCGGACATCGGCTACGTGGTGCTCGGCCAAGGACGGCGAGCGGTACATCCTGGCCCGGGACCGGCAGGCGGCCTACGAGCGGGAGCTCGAGAACGCCGCCGTGGTCGGCGCGCTGACCGGCGCCGAGCTGGCCGGGCGCCGGTACGAGCCGCTGCTGCCCTACCTGGCCGACGCCGAGACGTTCGGCACCGGTGACGCGTTCCGGGTCATCCTGTCCGACGACGTGACGACCGAGGACGGCACCGGCGTGGTGCACATGGCCCCCGCCTACGGCGAGGCCGACGCCCTGGCCTGCAACGCGGCCGGGATCCCGACCGTGCTCACGGTGGACGACCAGGGGCGCTTCACCGGCGTGGTGCCCGACTTGCAGGGCCAGCACGTCTTCGACGCGAACGACGCGATCGCGGCCACGCTGCGCGCCCAGGGCAGCCTGGTGCGGAAGGAAACCTACACGCACTCCTACCCGCACTGCTGGCGCTGCCGCAACCCGCTGATCTACAAGGCGGTGTCGAGCTGGTTCGTCGCGGTGACCCAGTTCAAGGACCGGATGGTGGAGCTGAACCAGGAGATCACCTGGGTGCCCGGCCACGTCAAGGACGGCCAGTTCGGCAAGTGGCTGGCCAACGCGCGGGACTGGTCGATCAGCCGGAACCGGTTCTGGGGCTCGCCGATCCCGGTCTGGCAGAGCGACGACCCGGCCTACCCGCGCACCGACGTGTACGGGTCGCTGGATGAGCTCGAGCGGGACTTCGGGGTCCGGCCCGGCGACCTGCACCGGCCGGCCATCGACGAGCTGACCCGGCCGAACCCGGACGACCCCACCGGCAAGTCCTTCATGCGCCGAGTCCCTGAGGTGCTGGACTGCTGGTTCGAGTCGGGGTCGATGCCGTTCGCCCAGGTGCACTACCCGTTCGAGAACCGCGAGTGGTTCGACGGCCACTACCCGGGCGACTTCATCGTGGAGTACATCGGCCAGACCCGCGGCTGGTTCTACACCCTGCACGTGCTGGCCACCGCGCTGTTCGACCGGCCGGCCTTCACCAGCTGCGTCAGCCACGGCATCGTGCTCGGCAACGACGGCCAGAAGATGTCCAAGAGCCTGCGCAACTACCCGGACGTGAACGAGGTCTTCGACCGCTACGGCTCGGACGCCATGCGCTGGTTCCTGATGGCCAGCCCGATCCTGCGCGGCGGGAACCTGATCGTGACCGAGCAGGGCATCAGGGACGCGGTCCGGCAGGCCATCTTGCCCCTGTGGAACAGCTACTACTTCTTCGCCCTGTACGCGAACGCCGAGTCGTACCAGGCGCGGCGTGATACCGGCAGCGAGCACGTGCTGGACCGCTACATCCTGGCCAAGACCCGGACCATGGTGACCGAGCTGGAGCAGCTGCTCGACGCCTACCACGTGGGCGGCGCCTGCCAGCTGCTGCGCGAGCACCTGGAGGTGCTGACCAACTGGTACATCCGCCGGTCGCGCAGCCGGTTCTGGGCCGGCGAGGCCGACGCCCTCGACACCCTGTGGACCGTGCTCGAGACGGTCTGCCGGGCCGCCGCGCCGCTGCTGCCGCTGACCACCGAGGCGATCTGGCGCGGGCTGACCGGCGAGCCCAGCGTGCACCTGACCGCCTGGCCCGACGTGCGGGACTGGCCGTCTGACCCGGACCTGGCCGCGGCCATGGACCTGGTCCGCGCGGTGTGCAGCACCGCGCTGGGCCTGCGCAAGGCGCGCCAGCTACGGGTCCGGCTGCCGCTGGCGTCGCTGGTCATCGCCCACCCCGAGGCCACGTCGCTGGCCCCGTTCACCGACCTGATCGCCGACGAGGTCAACGTCAAGACCGTCGAGCTGTCGCAGGAGGTGGCCAGCCTGGGCACGTTCGAGCTGGCCGTCAACCCGCGGGTGCTCGGGCCCCGGCTCGGCGCCCGGGTGCAGCAGGTCATCCGGGCGGTCAAGGCGGGCGAGTGGTCGCGGTCCGGGGACCGCGTCACCGCGGCCGGGATCGACCTGGACCCCGGCGAGTACGAGCTGCGGCTGGTCGCCGCGACTCTGCTGGCTCCGGGGGGGACGACCCCCGCGCCCCCGCAGCGGCCCTGCCCGATAACGCCGGGCTGATCGCGCTGGACACCCGGGTGACCCCGGAGCTCGCCGCGGAGGGCGCCGCGCGGGACGTGGTCCGGGTCGTGCAGCAGGCGCGCCGGGACGCGGGCCTGTCGGTGTCGGACCGGATCCGCCTGGTCATCGGCGCCGACGGCGCGCTGGCCGACGCGGTCCGCGCGCACGCCGGGTTCGTGGCCGCGGAGACCCTGGCCGTGAGCCTGGACGTGCGCCCGGCCGGCGAGGTCGGCGGCGATCCCCAGCCGGCCGGCGACGGCTCGGTCACGGTCGCCGTCACGAAGAGCTCGGGTTCTGACCTGATTCAGAAGTTGTTACCGGGCGATTACGCGCGGGCCGGCCGTTGAGCCGGCCGCGCGGTCGGGCCGTTGATGAGGGGGAAGGCCAGTGCCCGCGGCGGCCGGGAAAGACAAGCCGTGTCCTTTCCACGGCCGCCGCGGCACTGGTCCCTCCAGCGTGCACCGAACCATCTCGCTCCCCGCGACGTGCACATGGGTGGAGACATTCTCCACCGGAAGGGAGCGCTATAGAAATGAAAGCGACAAGACGGTACGCGGCCGGCCTGGCCGCGATCGTCACTACTGCCGCCGGCCTGCTGGCCGGCGTGGCCGGGGGCGCCAGCGCGAGCGGGTTCCCGGCCTTCGTCGGACCGCTGCACCGGACCTCGGTGATCGCGTCCACGGTGCCGGGCAACGGTGACGTCAACCCCTACGGCGTCTTCGTCGTCCCGCGCACCACCGGCGACCTGTTCCGGGGCAACGTCCTGGTCAGCAACTTCAACAACAAGGCCAACGTGCAGGGCACGGGCACCACGATCGTGGAGGTCACCCCGTCCGGTCACCAGTGGGTGTTCGCCAAGATCAACCGCAACCTGCCGGGCTGCCCCGGCGGCGTCGGCCTGACCACCGCCCTGACCGTGCTGCGCAGCGGCTGGGTGATCGTCGGCTCGCTGCCCACCAAGGGCGGCAACGTCTCCGGCGCCGGCTGCCTGATCGTGCTGGACCGGTGGGGCCACGTCCGGGAGACCTTCCGCGGCGGCGGCATCAACGGGCCCTGGGACATGGGCAGCCTGGACCTGGGTAACCAGGCCGTGCTGTTCGTCACCAACGTCCTGAACGGCACGGTGGCCGCCAAGGGCCACGTCGTGTTCGGGGGCACGGTGCTGCGGCTCGTCATCAGGATCCCGCAGTTCGGGCTGCCGTTCATCTGGTTCCGCGCCACGATCGGATCCGGCTTCCCCGAGCGCACCGATCCGGCCGCGCTGGTGGTCGGCCCCACCGGGGTCGGCCTGGGCCGCAACGGCGTCCTGTACGTGGCCGACACGCTGGGCAACCGGATCGCCGCCATCCCGAACGCGCTGTTCCGCTCGTTCAGCGCCGGGACCGGCTTCACCGTCACCCGGGGCCGCCACCTGAACGGCCCGCTCGGCCTGGTCATCGCGCCCGGCGGTAACATCCTGACCGTCAACGCCGGCAACGGGAACCTGGTCGAGACCACCCCGTTCGGCGCCCAGATCGCCGTCCGCCAGCTCGACAGCTCCGGGTCGCCGCCCGGGGCCGGGAGCCCTGTTCGGCCTGGCCGTCAAGCCCGGCCACGACGCCGTCTACTACGTCGACGACGCCACCAACACGCTCAACCTGCTGCACCATTAACCACACGGGCACGCTATAGCCCCGCGAGCCAAAGGGCGCCGGCGCCGACTGGACTGACGAGCGACGAAGGAGCGAGGAGGGAAGGAGGCGCCTTAAAAGGCGCCCGGCGGCGAGCGGGACAAACAGAGCTACAGCGCGACCCCGACCAGGACCGGTTCGGGCGTGAGCGACACCCCGAAGACGTCGCGGACCCCGTCCCGGATCTGGCGGGCCAGGGCCAGCAGCCCCTCGGTGGTGGCCGACCCGGAGTTGACCAGCGCGAGCGTGTGCTTGGAGGAGATCCGGGCGCCGTCGCCCAGGCTGTACCCCTTGCCGAAGCCGGCCCGCTCGATCAGCCACGCGGCGGGCACCTTGACCAGCCCGTCCCCGGCGTCGAAGCGCGGCACCCGGGTCCCGTCCCCGCATCTGGCCCGCGCCGCCGCCTGCACCGCGGCCAGTGCGGCGCCGTCGAGGACCGGGTTGACGAAGAACGATCCGACGCTGCGGGTGTCGGGATCCGTGGAATCGATCACCATCCCCTTGCGCCGGCGAAGATCGATGACGGCCGAACGGACCTCGGTGCTCGCGACCTGGTCACCAGGCGCGACGCCCAGGGCGGACGCCAGTTCGGTATAACGCAGCGGCCGGGCCGCGGACTGCTCGGCGAGCCGGAACGTCACGCTCAGCACGATGTGCCGGCGTGCGTCATCTCGTTTGAACACGCTGGTGCGGTAGCCGAATCCGCACCGGTCGTTCGGAAAAATGTCTATTTCCTTGGTGACCCGGTCGTAGGTCCGTACGGCGGTGATCGTGTCGGCGACCTCCTGGCCGTAGGCGCCGACGTTCTGGATGGGGGTGGCGCCGGCCTTGCCGGGGATACCGGACAGGCACTCCAGGCCGGACAGGCCCGCGGCGACCGTCCCGGCCACCACCGCGTCCCAGTCCTCGCCGGCCGCGACGGTCACCAGCCCGGGCTCGGGGCCCCGGCGCACGCCGGTGGTCGCGACCTGGACGACGGTGCCGTCGAAGCCCTGGTCGGCCACCACCAGGTTGCTGCCGCCGCCCAGGACGAGCAGCGGCTCGCCGCCGGCGTCGGCGGCGCGGACCGCCTCGATCAGGTCTTCCTCGGTGACGGCCCGGACGAAACGGCGGGCCGGACCGCCCAGGTGGACGGTGGTGTAGTCGGCTAGCCTCACGCCAGGCGGACGACGGCGCGGGCGCGGGTCAAGACCTTGGTCCCGTCCGACCTGGCGGTGACGTCGACCGCCACCCGCTGGCCGTCGAGCCGCTCGGTCACGATGCCGCTCACCTCCACGGTGGCGCCCTTGTCGTCGTCGGGCACCACGACCGGCGCGGAGAACCGGACCCCGAATTCGGTGACGGCGCCCGGGTCGCCCGCCCACTCGGTGAGGAACCGGCCGGCCAGGGCCATGGTCAGCATGCCGTGCGCGATCACGTCGGGCAGGCCCACGGACCTGGCGATGCGCTCGTTCCAGTGGATGACGTTGAAGTCACCGGAGGCCCCGGCGTACCGGACCAGGTCGCGCCGGGTCACCTGGTACTGCCGCGGCGGGAGCTCGGTGCCGGCCTCGGTCTGGTCGTAGCTGGGGCTGGCCATGGTAAACCTTATGCGCCGCGCTCGACGAGCGTGGACCGGGCGGTGCACACGTGCTCGCCGTCCACGGTGCGGATCTGGGTGACGGTGGTCAGCGTGGTCATGTTGCCGACCGGCCGGATCGACTCGATGGTGCTCTGCGAGACCAGCACGTCGCCGGCGTGCATCGGGCGGGCGTGGCTGAAGCTCTGCTCGCCGTGCACGATCATGGCGTAGTTCACGCCGAGGCCCGGGTCGTGCGTGACCCGGCCGCTGTTCGCGGCGCCGACCACGATCGCGAACGTGGGCGGGGCGATCACGTCCGGGTAGCCGGCCGCCTGCGCGGCGGCCCGGTCACGGCACAGCGGGCTGGGCTCGCCGATCGCGTCGGCGAACTCCGCGATCTTGACCCGGCTGACCTCGTACGGCTCGGACGGGTCGAAGGTCCGGCCGACGTAATCGGTGTTGATCGCCATCGCTGTTGACCGATGCTGCCGGAGGCTTAACGCGTCTCGCGGTGCGCCCGGTGGCAGCGGCACCACGGGCAGTACTTCTTCAGCTCGAGGCGGTCCGGGTCGTTACGCCGGTTCTTCCGCGTGATGTAGTTCCGGCGCTTGCACTCCTGGCAAGCCAGCGTGATCTTCGGCCGGACATCGGTGGCAGCCACGGTGGATTGTCTCTCTTATCTGTCTGGGGATCGCTCAAGTGTAGCGGAGGCCGGACTTGAACCGGCGACACAGCGATTATGAGCCGCTTGCTCTGCCTGACTGAGCTACTCCGCCTCGCTAACGCAGAAAGGGTACCCGATCTTCGCTGTTTGCCTGGCCGCCTTCGGCGGCGGGCGGTTCCGCTTTTGACCCGGGGCGGACCGGCAGGCAGTATCGAGCACGTGAGCATACTGGGCACCCGGGTTCTGCGTACCGAAGATCCTCGATTCCTGACCACCGGCGGGGTCTACACCGACGACCTGCGCCTGCCGGGCGCCTGTCATGTGCACTTCGTCCGGTCGGCGGTGGCCCACGCGCGGATCACCGGGGTCGACGTGAGCGCCGCGCTGGCGGCGCCGGGCGTGATCGCCGCGTTCACCGGCGCGGACCTGGACCTGGACGAGGTGGGCCCGCCCATGCCGGCCATGATCAACGCGCAGATGAGGCAGGCGCTGCTGGCCCGGGACGTGGTCCGGTTCGTCGGCGAGCCGGTGGCGGTGGTCGTCACCGAGCTCCGCTACCAGGGCGAGGACGCCGTGGACCTGGTGGACGTCGACTACGACCTGCTGCCGCCGGTGGTCGAGATGGCCGAGGCGGATGCGCCCGGCGCGGCCGTGCTGTTCCCGGCGGCGGGCAGCAACGTGGCCGCCACCTTCGGCGACCGGGCCGCGCTGGCGGCCGACCTGTTCGCCGGGTGCGAGGTGGTCGTCTCCCGGACCATTCTCAACCAGCGGGTCGCGCCGGCCCCGATGGAGACCCGGGCGGCGGTCGCGGTCTGGGAGCCCGACGGCCGGCTGACCGCGTGGATCCCGAACCAGGGCGCGCAGGGCACCCGGAGCGCCCTGGCGGCCATGCTCGGGATCGAGGAGGCGGCGCTGCGGATCATCACCCCGGACGTGGGCGGCGCGTTCGGCGCCAAGTTCGGCGCCGACCCCGAGCACGCGGTGGTGTGCTGGGTGGCCGGGCGGCTCGGCCGCATGGCGCGCTGGGCCGAGACCCGCAACGAGAACCTGATCGGGATGACGCACGGCCGGGCCCAGCGCCAGACGGTCACCATCGGCGGCCGCCGGGACGGGACGGTGGAGGCCTACCGGCTGGAGATCCTGCAGGACTCCGGGGCCTACCCGAGGTTCGGCGCGTTCCTGCCCGCGCTGACCATCTTGATGGCGCCCGGGCCGTACGCGTTCCCGCGCGCCGAGGCGGTGGCCACATCGGTGGTCACCAACACCACGCCGGTCGGCGCCTACCGCGGCGCGGGCCGGCCCGAGGCCACCGCGGCGGTGGAGCGGGCCATCGACCTGTTCGCCGCCGAGATCGGCCGGGACCCGGCGCAGGTACGGGCGATGAACCTGCTGCCCGCCTTCACCGTGCCGCACACCACCGCGTTCGGCGCGGTGTACGACAGCGGCGACTACCCGGCCGCGCTGGCCAAGGCGCTGGACGCGGCGGGCTACGCCGACCTGCGGGAGGAACAGGCCAAGCGGCGCGCCGCCGGGGACACGATCCAGCTCGGCATCGGCCTGTCCTGCTACGTGGAGATCACCGGGCCGGGCGCGGAGGAGGGCGGCCCGCGGGAGAACGCCACGGTCGAGGTCCACCCCGACGGCAGCGCCACGATCTTGACCGGGACCTCGCCGCACGGGCAGGGGCACGAAACGGCGTGGGCCATGCTGGCCAGCGACGAGCTGGGCATCCCGGTCGACAAGATCACCGTGAAGTGGGGCGACACCGACCTGATCCCCGAGGGCGGCGGCACCGGCGGCTCGCGCAGCCTGCAGCAGGGCGGCGCGGCGGTCCAGCAGGCGTCCCGGGAGCTCATCGACGTGGCCAGGGAACGGGCGGCCTCCGCGCTCGAGGTCAGCCCGGCCGACCTGGTCTTCGACCCCGGTAGCAGCGGGTTCGCGGTGGCCGGGGACCCGGACGCCGCGGTCCCGCTGGCCCGGCTGGCCGAGCGGGAGCGGCTGTTCGTCCGGGCCGTGTTCCGGACCGCGGGCCCGACCTTCCCGTTCGGGGCGCACGTGGCGGTGGTCGAGGTGGACACCGAGACCGGCAAGGTGGTGCTGCGCCGGGTGGTGACCATCGACGACGCGGGCACGGTGCTCAACCCGCTGCTGGCCGAGGGGCAGCGGCACGGCGGCATCGCCCAGGGCGCGGCGCAGGCGTTCCTGGAGGAGGTCATCTACGACGCGGACGGCAACCCGATGACCGCGACCTTCGCCGACTACCCGTTCCTGTCCGCCGCCGAGGTGCCCAGCTTCGAGCTGGCCGCCATGGAGACCCCGACCAGCTACAACCCGCTGGGGGCCAAGGGCATCGGGGAGGCCGGCACGATCGGGTCGACCCCGGCGGTGCAGAACGCGATCATCGACGCGCTGGCCCCGCTGGGCGTCCGGCACATCGACATGCCCGCGTCCCCGCAGCGGGTCTGGCAGGCCCTTGAATCGACACGGCGCGCGGCCGCCGCCGCCGAGGATAAGCAGGGATAGGCAGGCCGCCTTCCTGAACCATCTCCGGCGGACTTAGGCTTCTGGAATGAGCGAACCCGCGGTCGAGGTTCCTGAGCCGGTCCAGCCGTCCGGCGTGGCCGCGGCGTCGGCCCGGCGCTGGTGGATTCTCGGCGTGGTCGGGCTGGCGCAGCTGATGGTGGTGCTGGACGCCACGATCGTGAACATCGCGCTGCCCTCGGCCCAGCGTGCGCTGGGGTTCTCCATCGCCGACCGGCAGTGGGTGGTGACGGCGTACTCGCTGGCCTTCGGCGGGCTGCTGCTGCTCGGCGGCCGGCTGTCGGATCTGCTCGGCCGGCGGCGGATGCTGATCATCGGCCTGGTGGGCTTCGCCGCGTCCTCGGCGCTGGGCGGCGCGGCGACCAGTTTCGCGATCTTGGTGATCGCCCGCGGCGCGCAGGGGGCGTTCGGCGCGCTGCTGGCCCCGGCCGCGCTGTCGACGCTGACCGTGACGTTCACCGACCCGGCCGAGCGCGGCAGGGCGTTCGGCGTCTACGGCGCCATCGCCGGGGCGGGCGGCGCGGTCGGGCTGCTGCTGGGCGGGTTCCTGACCGAGTACCTGTCCTGGCGGTGGTGCCTGTACGTCAACGTCGTCCTGGCGGTCTTCGCGGTCGCGGGCGCGGTGCGGCTGCTGACCAGCCACCCCCGTGATCCGAGCGTGCGCATCGACTGGCCGGGAACGGTCCTGGTGGGGGCCGGGCTGGTGGCGGTGGTCTACGGGTTCTCCGAGGCCGAGACCAAGGGCTGGGGTGCGCCGGAGACCATCGTGCTGCTGGTGGCCGGGGTGGTCCTGCTGGCCGCGTTCGTGCTGGTCGAGCGGCGGGTCCAGCATCCGCTGCTGCCGCTGCGGATCATCCTGAACCGCTTCCGCGGCGGCGCGTACCTGGCCATCGGGCTGTCCGCCATAGGCGTGTTCGGGATCTTCCTGTTCCTGACCTACTACCTGCAGCTGACCCTGGCCTACTCGCCGGTCAAGTCCGGCCTGGCCTTCCTGCCGATGATCGTGACGATCGTCGTGGCGTCCACGACGTCCAGCGGGGTGCTGATGCCTCGGTGGGGACCCCGGCCCCTGATCCCGACCGGCCTGCTGCTCGCGGCGGGCGGCATGGTCATCCTGGCCACGCAGCTGGGCCTGCACACCAGCTACCCGGGCCAGATCCTGCCCGCCCTGGTACTGACCGGGGCCGGCCTGGGCCTGGTGTTCGGCTGCGCGCTGAACACCGCGACCTACGGCACCGGCGCCGCGGACGCGGGCGTCGCCTCGGCCCTGGTCAACACCAACCAGCAGGTCGGGGGGTCCATCGGCACCGCGCTGCTCAATACCATCGCGGCCAGCGCCCTGACCAGCTACGTGCTGACCCACGGCCGCGGCCCGCTGGTCCTAGCCCAAGCGGCGGTGCACAGCTACGTCGTCGCGTTCTGGGTCGCAGCCGCGATCCTGGCCGCCTCCGCGGTCGTGTGCTGGCTGGTGCTGCCCCGAGGCACGCTGACGCCGGCCGCTCCCCAGGCCGCCCCGCCCGCCGTGGTGACCAAGGAGGACGCCGTGGTGACCAAGGAGGAGATGACCGCCCGTGACCGCTGAGCCTGCTTACCACCCGCCCGGCCCCACCCTTGACCCGCCCGGCCCCGACGTGCGGCTGATCACCGTGTCGGCGTCCTACGGCACCGGCGGCAGCGTCGTGGCCCCGGCCCTGGCCGAACGGCTCGGCCTGCCCTTCCTGCAGCGGGTCACCACCTCGGAGGGGCACCCGGCCGAGCCGGGGCCCTGCGATGAGCAGCTGACCGAGGAGGAGCTGAAGGCCACCCCGATACACCGGCTGCTCGCCTCGTTCACCCAGGCCATGCCGGTCGGCCCCACCGTGTCACCGCCGTCCGCCCACCACCAGGACCAGCACCTGCGCGGCCACGGCGAGACCGGGATCCTGCGCGTGCTGGCCGGCGGCGGCGGGGTGATCCTGGGCCGGGCGGCGGCCGTGGTGCTCGGCAAGGACCGCGGCTTCCACGTCCGGCTGGACGGGCCGCCGGAGCGGCGGGTGGCCCAGGGCGCCGTGGTCGAGGGGATCAGCGAGGAGCAGGCCTGGGCGCGCCTGCGCGCGGCCGACAAGGCCCGCACCGCCTACGTCCGCCGCCTGTACCGCACCGACCCGGCCGACCCGGCGCTGTACCACCTGGTGATCGACTCCACCGCGGTGCCGCTGGAGGTCGTCATCGAGCTCGTCCTGGCCGCCGCCCGGGCCCACGCGGGCATGGCGGAGGGCGCTACGGCACGATCGTGACCGGCACCGGCGCGTGATGGGCGAGCTGCACCGCGACCGAGCCGATCATCCGGTGCATGGCGCTGGATGAGCTCCCGACCAAGATGACCACCACGTCGTCGGGCCGGGCGGCCTGAACCTCCTTCACCGCCGCGGTCAGCTCGTGGGCGATCAGGCCCTGGCGCCACCGGAATTCCCAGCGCAGCCCGCTGGCGGCCAGCCGCTCGGCGGCCGCCGTCCGGAGTTCGCTGGCGACCTGGTCGAAGTCGTTCTCCACGATGGCCACGGCGTCGGCGGACAACGACACCTCGCCGCCCAGGTGGGCGACCCAGACCACCGTGATCCGGCCCGGCGGCCGGACCGCCAGCAGGCGGGCCGCGGTGTCCAGCGCCCGCAGCGGCAGGGGGCGAACCGTCGAACCCCACGACCAGGTCGAGCTCGCGGACCGCCGGTGTCTCGCTCGGTGTCTCGGTGCTCATAGAGGCCTAAGGATAGCCCGCGGAAGATCGGGCCTGGAGTTGATATTTCGTACTTCGTCCGCAACCGCGCCCGCGAGTGTCCCATCATGTGGTGGG
>CAWKIB010000032.1:0-31918 GCA_963849595.1 uncultured Actinomycetes bacterium | reverse complement strand
GTGCGGGCGGGGGGATTTGAACCCCCACGGTGTCGCCACCAACAGGACCTAAACCTGCCGCGTATGCCATTTCGCCACGCCCGCCGACCGCCATTACCTGGCCGTTAGTAACGGTACCGCCTAGGCCCCGACCTCGGTCATCAGGCGGGCGACGTGGCCGGTCGCCTTGACGCCGTACAGGGCCTTTTCGACCTTCCCGTCGGCGTCGATCACGAACGTGGACCTGATCACGCCCACCGTGGTCTTGCCGTACAGCTTCTTCTCCCCGTAGGCGCCGTAGGCCTGCAGCACGGCGTGATCGGGGTCGGACAGCAGCGGGAAGGTCAGGCCCTCCTTGTCGCGGAATTTGGCCAGCTTGGCGGGCTGATCGGGAGAGATGCCGAGCACCGTGATGCCCTGGCCGTTGAGCTCAGCCAGGTTGTCGCGGAAGTCGCAGGCTTCCTTGGTGCAGCCGGGCGTCATCGCGGCCGGATAGAAATACACGATCACCCGCTGGCCGCGGAACGAGGACAGCGACACCGGCTGGCCGTCCGCATCGAGCAGGGTGAAGTCGGGCGCCGGATCACCGGGCGCGAGCCGCTTCTCGGTCATGTGAGCCTCCCTTGGATGTACGGGGCGAGCGCGCGGAAGGCGCGGCCGCGATGGCTGATCGCGTCCTTGGCCTCGGGGGTCATCTCGGCGGTGGTCAGGTCGAACCCGTCGGGTTGAAAATTGGGTCGTAGCCGAACCCGCCGCTGCCGCGGGGCACCCGGATCAGCCGGCCCTCCACCTCGCCGGTCACCACCCATTCGCCCGCGTCCCCGTCCGCCGGGACGACCAGCGCCGCGGCGGACACGAACCGCGCGCCGAGACGGGCGTCGGGCACGTCGGCGACCTGGGCCAGGACCAGCTCCAAGTTGGCCTTGTCGTCGCCGTGCTGGCCCGCCCAGCGGGCCGACAGCACGCCGGGCATGCCGTTCAGCGCGTCCACGCACAGGCCCGAATCGTCGGCCACGGCGGGCATTTTGGTGTAATTGGCGATGGCGCGCGCCTTGAGCAGCGCGTTGGCCTCGAACGTGGCGCCGGTCTCGGGCACGTCGGGAGCGCCCGGAAATGCGTCAAGCCCGGTTACTTGATGGCTTAGGATCCGGGCCAGCTCGCGCAGCTTGCCCTCGTTCCTGGTGGCCAGGACCAGGACGTCAGCGGACACGGGCCAGGGCTTCGAGCTGGAATTGGGTCAGCTCGGCGCAGCCCTTGGTAGCGAGGTCGAGGAGCTGGCCGAGCACGTCGCGGCTGAACGGCTCACGCTCGGCGGTGCCCTGGATCTCCACGAAGTCCCCCGCCGCGGTGCAGACCACGTTCATGTCGGTGTCCGCCGCCACGTCCTCCTCGTAGCACAGGTCCAGGCGGGGCTCGCCGTCCACGACGCCCACGCTGACCGCGGCCACGGAGGTGAGCAGCGGGTCGCCCTTGGTCCGCTTGCGCTCCCGCAGCCAGGCCACGGCATCGGCCAGGGCGACGTAGCCGCCGGTCACCGCCGCGGTGCGGGTGCCGCCGTCGGCCTGCAGCACGTCGCAGTCGATGACGATGGTGTTCTCCCCCAGCGCCTTGTAGTCCACGCAGGCCCGCAGCGACCGCCCCACCAGCCGGGATATCTCCTGCGTGCGGCCGCCCAGGCGGCCCTTGACCGATTCGCGGTCACCGCGGGTGTTCGTCGCGCGGGGCAGCATGGCGTACTCGGCGGTGACCCAGCCGAGGCCGCCGCCGCGGCGCCAGCGCGGCACCTCCTCGGCCACGCTCGCGGCGCACAGCACCCGGGTCCGGCCGAATTCCACCAGCACCGAGCCTTCGGCGTGGTCGAGCCAGCCGCGGGTCAGCTTGACCTGGCGCAGTTCCGTCACGGATCGTCCATCGGGTCGAGACATGACGGACAGCCTATCGGGCGGCTCCGGGCCGCAGGACCAGGCCGGAGGTCGCCGCCGACAGCGGGCCGCAGTAGGTTTCGGCCGCCTCGGCCAGCGAGCGGTCCCGGTCGTACCACGGCACCAGGTGGGTGAGCACCAGCTGCTTGGCCCCGGCCCGGGTGGCGTGCTCCCCCGCCTGCCGCGCGGTCAGGTGCAGGTCGGGAGGGTTGTTCGTCGTTGTTCTGGAACGACGCCTCGGACAGCAGCACGTCCACGCCGTCGGCCAGCCGGACCAGGGCGTCGGTCTGGCCCGTGTCGGCCGAGTAGGCCACCGTCCAGCCCGCGTGCTCGACCCGGAACCCGAACGTCTCGACCGGGTGGTTCATGCGCTCGGTAGTGACGCGGAACGGCCCGATCTCCAGTGTTTTCGGTGACAGCTGGCGGGCGTCGAACCGGGATGCGATATGGGCCACGTCCTCGCCGGCCAGGCCCGCGATCCGCTCCGCGGTCCCGCGCGGGCCGTAAACCGGGATCGGCGGGCGCGGGCCTTCGGGGGCGTACTGGCGTGCCACCCAGTAGGAGCTCAGGTCGATGCAGTGATCAGCGTGCAGGTGGGAGACGCAGATCGCGTCGATACCAAACAGCTCCGCGTGCCGCTGCAGGACGCCGAGCGCCCCGTTGCCCATGTCGATGACCAGCCGGAACCCTTCGGCCTCGAGCAGATAACACGACGCGGGACTGTCCGGCCCGGGAAAGCTGCCCGAGCATCCGATCACTGTCAGTTGCATGCCCGCCATTATGGCCTGGAAGGAGGGGGGCCAGCCTCAGTCGCGCCGGCTGATCCACACCGAGACGTGGGCGGGTTCCAGGGCGCGGGACACGGCACCGGCCAGGTCGCCCTGGACCGAGTCCAGGTCGACGGCGTCTTTCAGCCGGGCGGCGAACGCGGCCACCATCTGGTCGGCGTCATACCGGGCTCGGTTGAACCGCCGGTCCACTGCCTGCTGCACCCACTGCCGCACCGGGTTGAACAACGCCGCCGCGGCCAGCGTGGCGGCGGCCACCGCCACCGGGGTGTGGACCCCGAGCACCTGGGTGGCCAGCAGCACCAGCCCGGCGTAGACCCCGACCAGCAGCCCGGTGACGATCGCATAGGCCAGCGTCCGGCTGATAATGCGGTCGATCTCATAGAGGCGGTACCTCAAAATGCCGACACCGATGCTCACTGGCAGCGCCGCTATCGCCACGCCGAGCACCTGCCCCGCGGCGCCGGGCACCAGCGAGCTTGCCACCACGCCCACGCCCAGCGTCACCACGACCCCGCTGGCCAGCCACTTCAGTTGCTGGCGGCGCTCGTCCGCCGCCTGCCGCCAGCTCAGCACCTGGTGAGCCCCGAAGGATAGCCAGATCACGCTGATCGGGATCAGGACAAGTCCGCCCAGCCAGCCGGGAATATGCTGCGTGCTGTGGACATCACCGGCGCTGTCCAGCCGGATGTGATGACCTGCGACCGCGGCGATGGTCCCGGCGTAGCTGAACGCCAGGTAGCAGGCCAGGAGCCCGGCATAGGCCCAGAGCACCCACCACCACCGCCGCGACGGCACCCGGCCACCCGGGAACAGCAAAAAGACCAGCGAGAACAACGCCGCCCCCGCCGCCCACAACGGCACCAGCAGCACCGCGACCGGAGCAAACCACCAGCGCGGGTGGCCGTGGCTGTAACAGAACACCGCGTAATACCCGGCGTCAATGCTGAGCATCTCCAGCAACGTAAAGCCCAGCAGCAGCCACCCCACCGGGTTGCCCGGCTGGTGGCGCCCGATGACCACCCCGACCGCCGCGCACGCCAATACCGGGATGACCGCGGCCGCCTCGACAGGGACGGTCAGCTGACGGACAAGGCCAGCCAGCGGAACAGATGCGGCCACCAGCGCAAGTACCACGACGCCAAGCGCAGACGCCACAGCTGGCGATAGCACGGCAAACCGGCGAGCCCCAGCGCCCGTCGTTACCGGCTCGCGCCCCTGTCCTGGCCGCGCGTCTCCCACGACGGAAACGCTACCCGCGGACCGTTCCGGGAACGTTACCGCCTGGGCGCCGGGAGGCGAGTGGAGCGAAATTAAGCCCACAACTGGCCGTCTAGGCGGGCTTCGGCTTCGTCCAGGGTGCCGTCGTAGGCGCCGGTGGACAGGTACTTCCAGCCGCCGTCGGCGATCAGGACCACGATGTCGGCCGTTTCTGACGCTCTGACCGCCTTGGCCGCCATGGCCAGGCCCGCGTGCAGCGCGGCGCCCGCGGAGATGCCGGCGAAGATACCCTCGGCGGCGATCAGTTCCCGGGTGCGGCGCAGGGCGTCGGCGGAGGACACCGAGAACCTGGTGGTCAATACTTTGGGGTCATACAGCTCGGGGACGAAGCCCTCGTCCACGTTGCGCAGCCCGTAGACCAGCTCGCCGTAGCGCGGCTCGGCGGCCACGATCTTGACCCCCGGCTTGTGCTCGCGCAGGTAGCGGCCCGCGCCCATGAGCGTGCCGGTGGTGCCCAGGCCCGCCACGAAGTGGGTGATCTCCGGCAGGTCGTTGAGTATTTCCGGCCCGGTCGTCTCGTAGTGCGCCCGGGCGTTCGCCTCGTTGCCGTACTGGTAGAGCATGACCCAGTCGGGTTGTTCGGCCGCGATCCGCTTGGCCACCCGGACCGCCTCGTTGGAGCCGCCCGCGGCCGGGGAGCCGATGATCTCGGCCCCGTACATCCGCAGCAGCTTCCGGCGCTCCTCGCTGGTGTTCTCCGGCATGACCACGATCAGCCGGTAGCCGCGCAGCTTGGCCACCATGGCCAGGGAGATGCCGGTGTTACCGCTGGTGGGCTCGATGATGGTCGCCCCGGGCGAGAGCAGGCCCTCCTTCTCCGCCTGCCGCGACCATGAAGAACGCGGCGCGGTCCTTGACCGAGCCGGTCGGGTTCCGGTCCTCGAGCTTGGCCCACAGCCGCACGTCTTCTGACCGGGACGAGGCGCGGCAAGCCGACCAGCGGCGTATGGCCGAGCGAGTCGAGCAGGTTCTCGTAGCGCAAAGCCCCGGTCCGTTCGGAAAAAATATTCTAAATGCCACCGCCGGCCACGGCCGGCAGGACGGTCACCGTATCCCCGTCCTTGACCGGGGTGTCCAGCCCGGCCAGGAAGCGGACGTCCTCGTCGTTGAGGTACACGTTGACGAACCGCCGCAGGCCGCCGTCGTCCACCAGGCGCTCGCGCAGCCCGCCGTGTTGGCGATCGAGGTCGATCAGGAGCTCACCGAGCGTGGATCCGTCCCCCTCGACTTGCTTGGCGCCGTCGGTGTAGGTGCGCAGGATCGTCGGGATGCGAACCTCGATGGCCATGAACAACGCTCCTTGAGTTCCTCTGTTATGCCTTCGATGCCAACCCGGCACGGTCCGGGATCATTCCACCACGGTGACCGGCTCCTCGGTCGATGTTGCCGTTTTCGATGTGATAGGAGCGGAACTCGGTCTCGTGCTCGTCGCGGGTCGAGACCAGCACGTAGTGCGCGCCGGGCTCGCTGGCGTAGGCCACGTCGGTGCGCGAGGGGTAGGCCTCGGTGGCGGTGTGCGAGTGGTAGAGGACGACCGGTTCCTCGTCGTGGTCGTCCATCTCCTTCCAGACCTGGAACTGCTCGGTGGAGTCGAATTCGTAGAACGTCGGAGAGCGCGCGGCGTTGGTCATCGGGATGAAGCGTTCCGGGCGGTCGGAGCCGGCCGGGCCGGCCACGATGCCGCACGCCTCGTCGGGGTGGTCGGCGCGGGCGTGGGCCACGATCTTGTCGTACAGGTCTTTGGGGATTCTGAGCACGCGCTCAGGCTAGCGCCTGGACCAGCGACTCCTGCACGGCGCCGAGCCAGGCGTAGACCTCGTACGCGGCCCACTGCGGGTCGTCGGCGGGCAGCTGCCCCCACTGCTCCTCGAACTCCTCGGTGACGCCCAGCCGGACGCCGAGCGCGAGGCGGATGTCGTTCAGGGCCTTGAGCCAGGCGTGGGCCTGGTCGTGGGTGAGCTGGAACTTGCCGCCCGCCTCGGGCAGCGTGTCCAGCATCTCCTGGGCGGCCTGGTGCTTGGCGCTGCGCAAGCCGGACTCGGTGTACCTGCGGAACTCGTTGCGCTGCTTCGGGAGTCGTCGCGGTACCCGTCGGGCAGCAGCCGGGCCAGCACCGGATCGTCCGGGGTTTCCGGTTGATCCGCGGGAGCGTCCCAGTCCAGCAGGTCGTCGGTCTGGCGCTGGGGCAGGCCGTCCGGGGCGATCAGCGTGATGACCTGGCCGACCAGGCTGCGCAGCAGGGACGCCTCAGCCGGGGCCAGCGCGGCGCGCACGCCGCCACCCCGGGTCGGCCGGAAGGGTTCCATCCGGGTGCGCTGTTCCTTGTTCTTCGGCTTGCTAGTTGTCGTGCTGCACGGTGGCCCACAGGCCGTAGCCGTGCAGGATTTCGACGTTGTGCTCCATGGCCTCCCGGGCCCCGGCGGCGACCACCGCCTTGCCCTTGTGGTGCACGTCGAGCATCAGCTTGGTGGCCTTCTTCTTCGGGTAGCCGAAGACGTGCTGGAACACGTAGGTCACGTAGGTCATCAAGTTGACCGGGTCGTTCCACACGATGGTGACCCAGGGCTTATCCGACACCGGATTGTCTGCGGACCGCGGAAGATCCACCTCAGCGGGCGCCACGCTCACAACTACCCACCTCCTAGTACGTAGTCTTCCACCTGTGACGAATTCGGTGAACCACCAGTCCCATTCGCTTGGGACCGCACTGCTTACGGATCACTATGAGCTCACGATGCTGCAGGGATCGCTGCGCAGCGGCGCGGCCCACCGCCGAGCCATCTTCGAGGTGTTCGCCAGGCACCTGCCGCACGGGCGCCGGTACGGCGTCGTGGCGGGCACCGGACGCCTGCTCGACGCCATCGAACGGTTCCGCTTCAGCCCGGCCGACCTGGACTTCCTCGGCGACGCGGGCATCGTGGACTCGCCGACGCTGGCGTTCCTCGAATCGTACCGGTTCAGCGGCAACGTCTGGGGTTACTCCGAGGGTGACTGTTACTTCCCCGGCTCGCCTATTTTGGTCGTCGAGGGCACGTTCGCCGAGGCGGTACTGCTGGAAACGGTGAGCCTGTCCATCCTCAACCACGACTGCGCGATCGCCTCGGCCGCGTCCCGGATGGTGACCGCGGCCGGGGACCGCCCGCTGATCGAGATGGGCTCGCGGCGGACCCACGAGTGGGCCGCGGTGGCCAGCGCGCGGGCCGCCTACATCGCCGGCTTCGCCTCGACGTCGAACCTGCGGGCGCGGTTATGACGTATGGCGTGCCGAGCGCGGGGACCAGCGCGCACGCGTTCACGCTGGTGCACGACAACGAGCGGCACGCGTTCTGGGCGCAGGTCGAGGCGCTGGGCAAGGCGACGACGCTGCTGGTGGACACGTACGACGTGCCGCGCGCGGTGCGGACCGCGATCGAGGTGGCGGGGCCGGAACTCGGCGCGGTTCGGATCGACAGCGGCGACCTGCCGGTGCTGGCCCGGCAGGTGCGCGCGGAGCTCGACTCGCTTGGGCGCTACGGCTACGCGGATCATCTTGACCGGGGACCTGGACGAGTACTCGATCGCGGCGCTGGGCGCGGTCCCGGTCGACGGGTACGGGGTCGGCACCTCGCTGGTCACCGGGTCCGGCGCGCCCACCGCGGCGCTGGTGTACAAGCTGGTGGCGCGCTCCGCTTCGGTTGATCTGGACAGCGAGCTGGTGCCGGTGGCCAAGCGGTCGGTGGGCAAGCCGGGGCGCGGCGGGCGCAAATGGGCGGTGCGGCACATTGCTGCGGATGGCACCGCGCTGAGCGAGCGGATCAGCCTGAGCCCGCCCGACCCCGGGCCGCGCGACCGGGAGCTGCTGGTGCCGCTGGTGGCCGGGGGGGAGATCGTGGGGCGATCGGATCGTTCTCGGCGTGCGGGAGCAGCACCGGGCGGCGCTGGCCGAGCTGCCGCCGTACGCGCTGCAGCTGTCCCGGGGCTACCCGGCCATCCCGACCGTGTTCGAGCCCGCTGACGGGACGACTGAGCTTGTACGGCTCCTGGTAGCTGTTAATGGGTTGGCCGGGCGCGGGTGCGGCCCGGCTAGCCTGCTTTTCATGCCTGCTGACTTGGCGTCGTTCGCTGCTGTGCTGCGGGATCTGGGCGTGGCCGGGCAGGTGCGGGAGCTGCCCGAGCCCGCGCCGACGGCCGCGACCGCCGCGGCTCAGCTCGGCTGCGAGGTGGGCGCGATCGCGAACAGCCTGATCTTCAGCGCGGACGGGGCGCCGCTGCTCGTCATGACCAGCGGCGCGCACCGGGTTTCGGAAACGCGGGTGGCGGCGCTGGTCGGGGCGTCGGCGGTGGGGCGGGCCGACGCGCGTTCGGTCCGGGAGTGGACCGGGCAGGCCATCGGCGGCGTCGCCCCGGTCGGGCATCCCGCGCCGATCCGGACGCTGGTCGATACGTGGCTGGACAAGTACGACGTGGTGTGGGCGGCGGCCGGCCACCCGCACACCGTGTTCCCGACCTCGTTCGCGGAGCTGATCCGGATCACCGGCGGCACGCCCGCCGACGTGGGCGCTTAGTTTCGGCTTCTGCGCGTCGGGCTGAACGACACCAATGTTTCATCGGTGCCGCTATTACGACACCGATGCTTCATCGGTGCTGTGATGCGGCTCTGACGAACCGGCAGGGCCCGCGACAAAGAGCGTTAGTGGACGTTGTGGTTCCAATAGCCGGGCCGAGCCATCACGGCTGTCCGGAGGATACCGTTGGGCCTATGCGTGCGCTGATCATCGTCGACGTGCAGAACGACTTCTGCGAGGGCGGGTCGCTGGCCGTGGCCGGCGGGGCCGCGGTGGCCCGGGCGGTGAGCGAGCGTCTCGCGGCGGCGCTCACGACTACGCGCACGTGGTGGCGACCAAGGACTTCCACATCGACCCGGGCAGCCACTTCTCCGACCATCCGGACTACGCGGCGTCCTGGCCGCCGCACTGCGTGGCGGGCACGCCGGGCGCGGAGTTCCACCCGGACCTGGACACCTCGGCGGTGGAGGCGGTGTTCCGCAAGGGGCAGCACGCGGCGGCGTACAGCGGGTTCGAGGGTGCTGATGACGACGGGACGCCGCTGGGCGACTGGCTGCGCGGGCACGGCGTGGACGAGGTCGACGTGGTGGGCATCGCCACCGACTACTGCGTGCACGCGACCGCCGCGGACGCGGCCCGGGCCGGGCTTCGCCACCCGGGTGCTGCTCGACCTGACCGCGGGCGTGGCGCCGGCTCGACGGCGAAGGCCATCGAGGACCTGCGCGCCGAGGGCGTCGAGCTCACCGGGACGCCCAAGAGCCGGTTGCCTAGCGGCCGGAGATGGCCCAGCGGCGGATGGTGGCGATGCGGGCCTGGATCTGGTCGGCGGTGGCCTGCGGGAGCGGGGGGCCGCCGCAGGTCTGGCGGAGCTCGGCGTGGATGACGCCGTGGGGCTGGCCGGTGCGGTGGCTCCAGGCGCCGACCAGGCCGTTGAGCTCCTTGCGCAGGGCGGCGAGTTGCTGGCGGGTCACCGGAGGGGCGGCTTCTGCGGCGGCGGGCGGCGAGGCCTGCGGGCGGCGGCGGTCCGGGCGGCGAGCTGGGATTGCTGGCGCTTGCTGAGCAGGGTCCGGACCTGGTCGGGTTCGAGCAGGCCGGGCAGGCCGAGGAAGTCTTCCTCCTCCGGCGATCCGGCCGCGGCGGCGGTGCCGAACTCGCCGCCGTCGTAGAGGACCCGGTCGAAGTGGACCGAGGCGTTGAGGGGCTGGAAGGCGGGCTCGTCGAGTTGGTCGGGGGTGTCCCGTTCGCGCTGAGCCTCGGCTAGTTCGTCCGCCTCGGGCTCCTCACTAGTACTGGATGCAAGCACGTGGTCCCGTTCGGCCTCCAATTCGGCGGCGAACCCGAGCAGGACCGGTACCGAGGGCAGGAACACCGAAGCCGTCTCGCCCCGCCTGCGGGCCCGGACGAAGCGGCCTACGGCCTGGGCGAAGTACAGCGCGGTGGACACGCTGGTGGCGTACACGCCGACGGCCAGGCGGGGGATGTCCACGCCCTCGGAGACCATCCGCACGGCGACCATCCAGCGCTCGTCGGAGTCGGCGAACGCGGCGATCTTCTTTGATGCTGCTGGGTCGTCGGACAGCACCACGGCCGGGCGCTTGCCGGTCAGGCCGCGCAGCAGCGCGGCGTAGGCGCGCGCGTCGGCGTGATCGCCCGCGATGACCAGTCCGGCCGCGTCGGGCATGCCGCGGCGCACCTCGGTCAGCCGCTTGTCGGCGGCCTCCAGCACCCGGCTGACCCACTCCCCCGCCGGGTCGAGCGCGGTGCGCCAGGCCTGCGCGATCTGGTCCTTGGTCATCGGGGTGCCCAGCGTGGCGGTGATCTCGTCCCCGGCCCGGGTGCGCCAGCGCATCTCGCCGGAGTAGGCCAGGAAGATCACCGGGCGCACCACGCCGTCCTCGAGCGCGGGTCCGTAGCCGTAGACGTAGTCCGAGGCGCTGCGCTTGCCACCTGCTTTTTCGCTTGAGATAGGTGACGAACGGGATGGGGTTGGCGTCGCTGCGGAACGGCGTTCCGGTCAGCGCGAGCCGGCGCCGGGCCGGGTCGAAGGCCTCCTTGACCGCGTCGCCCCAGGACAGCGCGTCGCCCGCGTGGTGGATCTCGTCGAAGACGACCAGCGTGCGGCGGTTCTCGGTGCGCTGGCGGTGCAGCGCCGGGTGCGCCGCGACCTGCGCGTAGGTGACGGCCACCCCGTTGAAGTCCGCACCGGCCCGGCCCTGGGCGTTGCTGTAGGCGGAGTCGATGGCGATGCCGAACCGGCTCGCCGCCTGCGCCCACTGATGCTTGAGGTGCTCGGTGGGCGTGACGACGGTGAGCGTGGCGATCTCGCGCCGGGCGAGCAGTTCGGCGGCGACGGTGAGGGCGTAGGTGGTCTTGCCGGCCCCGGGCGTGGCGACCAGGAGGAAGTCACGTCGGGGCAGGCGGAAGTACTCGTGATACGCGTCCTTCTGCCACCCGCGGAGATCACTGAGTTGAGGCGGGATGCTCACGAGGCCGAAACTCTACCGGCTGTCTTGGGGCGGCGCGGCCCGGCACACCGTTCGGCCAGTCGTCTTGCTCAGTCGTCGCCTTCGCCGCCCTGGGGCAGCATTTCGTAGATCTCCTTGCAGGTCGGGCAGACCGGATAGCGCTTGGGGTCACGGCTCGGCACCCACACCTTGCCGCAGAGCGCGGTGACCGGCGTGCCCGTCACCATGCTGTCGACGATCTTGCTCTTGTCGACGTAGTGCGCGAACCGCTCGTGATCGCCGTCACCATGCGACAGATCGGGCTTTGTATCTTCGCGGACGCGCGTGTCCTGCTCCGGAAGAACCTCAGTCTCGCTCACGTGGGCGAGTCTAGTTCAGGCTGCGTCTAATTGAGACTGGGGTCGTCGGGATAGGTGGCCACGTAGGCGAGTTCGCCGCCCTGGCGGCGCAGGATGGCGGGCCACAGCCGGTCCGGCTCGGCGCTGAACGCGTCGGCCGGCTCGGCCGGCACCACGTACCACGCCCCCTCCTCGATCTCGGCCTTGAGCTGTCCGGCGCTCCAGCCGGCGTAGCCCGCGTAGACCCGCAGCGAGGCGACCGCGGGGGCGAGCAGGCCGGGCGGGGCATCGAGGTCGACCAGGCCGAGCCGGGTCATGGCCGGGGCGCCGCCGTCCAGCGGATGCCAGCCGACCGGCTCGTCGGTGCCGGGGACCAGGGCCAGGGCCAGGGCGCTGTTCGGCGAGACGGGGCCGCCGGTGAATACGACGGACGGGTCGGTGGCCAGTTCGGTCCACGGCTCGAGGACCTGACCGACCGGGACCTGGGTGGGCCGGTTCAGCACCACGCCGAGGGTGCCCTGCTCCGGTTCGTGCTCCACGATCAGGACGACGGCCCGGCGGAAGTTCGGATCTCCCAGCAGCGGGGTGGCGACGAGCAGGCGACCCGTCAGAGCGTCCGATGCTATGTCGTCCATGTGTCTATCATCGGTCAAGTTCGGGCGGTGGCCGCGTCCCTGACCGCGGCCGCGACCGATGAGGTCACGTCCGGATGGAAGACCGACGGGATGATGTAGTGCGGGCCGATCTCGTCGGGCGAGACCACATCGGCCAGCGCCTGCGCGGCGGCGATCAGCATGTCGTCGTTGATGTGCCGGCTCTGCGCGTCGAGCAGCCCGCGGAACACGCCGGGGAAGGCCAGCACGTTGTTGATCTGGTTCGGGTAGTCGCTGCGGCCGGTGGCCACCACCGCGGCGTACTCGCTGGCCGCGTCCGGGTCGACCTCGGGCTCGGGGTTGGCCAGCGCGAACACGATGCTGTTGCCGGCCATGCTTTTGATGTTTTCGGCCGTCAGGATGTGCGGGGCGGACAGGCCGATGAACACGTCGGCGCCGCTTACGGCGCCGCTTAGGTCGCCCGCGTACCCGTCGCGGTTGGTGTGCTCCGCGATCCAGCGCAGGCTCGGGTTCAGGCCCGGCCTGCCTTCGTGGACCGCGCCCTGGTCGTCGGCCACCGTTACCTGGGTGGCGCCGGCGCCGAGCATCAGCTTGAGCACGGCGGTCCCGGCGGCCCCGGCCCCGGCCATCGCGATGCGGACCTCGGGGAGCTTCTTGCCCACCACGCGCAGCGCGTTGGTCAGCGCGGCCATGACCACGATCGCGGTGCCGTGCTGGTCGTCGTGGAACACCGGGACGTCGAGCAGGTCGCGCAGGCGGCGCTCGACCTCGAAGCAGCGCGGCGCGCTGATGTCCTCCAGGTTGATCCCGCCGAAGCCGGGCGCGATGAGCTGCACGGTCCGGACGATCTCGTCGGTGTCCTGGCTGTCCAGGCAGATCGGCCAGGCGTCGATGTCGGCGAACCGCTTGAACAGCGCGGCCTTGCCCTCCATGACGGGCAGCGCGGCGTAGGGACCGATGTTGCCCAGGCCCAGCACGGCCGAGCCGTCGGTCACCACCGCGACGGAGTTCCGCTTGATGGTCAGCCGGCGCGCGTCCTCCGGGTTCTCCGCGATGGCCATCGCCACCCGGCCGACGCCCGGGGTGTACGCCATGGACAGGTCGTCCCGGTTGCGCAGCGGCACCTTGGAGCGCATCTCGATCTTGCCGCCCAGGTGCAGCAGGAACGTCCGGTCGCTGACCTTGTGCACGGTCACGCCGTCGATGGCGGCCAGGGCGGCGACGATGGCCTCGGCGTGCGCGGTGTCCCGGGCGGCGCAGGTGACGTCCACCCGCAGCCGCTCGTTGCCGCCGGAGGTCACGTCGAGTGCGGTCACCACGCCGCCGGTGTGCTCCACCGCCCGGGTGATCTCGCTGACCGCGCGGCCGCGGGACGCCACCTCCAGCCGCACGGTGATCGAGTAGGAGACACTCGGCGCCATGGTCACGTGGGTTCCGCCTTGCTGGTCTGCTGGTCTGCTTGGTCTCCAAGCGTACGGTGAGCACCGCGTAGGCTGAAAAGGTGAGCACGGAACCCGCGGTGGGGGACGCTGAGATTGACGTCGCCCGGCTGCGCGTCGCCCTGGCGCGGCTGTCCCGCCGGCTGCGCCGCCACGAGCTGGCGGGCCTGACGCCCACCCAGCTCGCGGCGCTGGCCACGATCGGGAAGACCGGGCCGATGCGGCTCGGCGACCTGGCCGCCGCGGAGGGCATCGCCCCGTCGACGCTCACCCGGCTGGTCACCGCGCTGGAAGACAGCGGGTACGTGCAGCGGACCGCGGACCCGAGCGACGCGCGCGCGAGCACCCTGGCCATCACCGCGCACGGCCAGGAGGCGCTGGAGCGCATCCGCACCGAGACCACCCTGATGCTGACGGCCAGCCTGGAGCTGCTCACCCCGGAGCAGCGGTCCGCGCTGGCCGCGGCGCTGCCCGTGCTGGAGCAGCTCGCGGACGCCCAGGGCGTGGTCGGCCGGTTACTGCTCGGCTTTGCTGTAGCTGGCTAGGCGGCGGGCCAGTTCGTCGCGTTCCCTGGTCACCTCGGCGAGCTGCTGCTCCAGGTCGATGATGCGGCGGATGGCCTGCAGGGTGATGCCCTCGTCGGCCATGGAGACGACCTGCTGGATGACCCGGATCTCGTAGCGGGTGTAGCGGCGCTGGCCCCCCGCGGACCGCTGCGGGGAGACGACCCGCAGTTCGTCGACGCGGCGCAGGAACGCCTGCTTGATCGCCAGCATGTCGGCGACCTGCCCGACCGTGAACAACGGGGTGTGCTCGTCCTCGAACGGTGATGGGGCCATGGCTCTGCCTCCTTTCCGGGCCTCCTTCTGCCCAGATGGTAAGCGGCCGGCGGGACGCATCCGCGCCCGCCGGCCGCTGGTATTACCGAGCTGCTGCTGACCTGGGTCAGGCAGCGAGCTCCTTGTTCTCGTCGCCCTGGCGGACCTCCACCTTGCGCGGCTTGGCCTGCTCCAGAACCGGGATCCGGACCTCGAGGATGCCATTGTTGTAGGCGGCCTCGACGGCGTCGGCGTTCAGGTTCTTGGACAGGGACAGGCGGCGCGTGAAGGTACCGAACGTGCGCTCGCGGACGAAGAACTTGTCGCTCTCGGCGTGCTCTTCCTCCCGCTTGACGCTGACCGACAGGACACCGCGGTCCACGGTGACCTCAATCGACTCAGGGTCGATGCCGGGCACGTCGAACCGCAGCAGCACGTCGCCATCGCGACGGATGCCGTCCAGCGGCATGACGTTGGCCCTGTTGACTGCGGCAGGGCCAAACGCGCGCCGGGTGGCCCGGGCGAACGGGTCATAAGTAGTCAGGTACATCCTTGCCTCACCTCCGATTGGTGTATTGGGGACTCGGCCGGAATGTCCGTCCTTTATCCTCCACAGACAAGGAACTTACAACTACTCTTGCATATTCCCTTCGGTCAGAACAATAGAGCCGAGAGGGTGGACCGGGCCTTGGTCACCCGCGGGTCACGCGGCGGGAGGATGTCGAACAGGCTGACCAGGTGGACGCGGGCCCGGTCCCGGTCCTCGCCCGAGGTGCGCCGGACCACGCCGAGCAGCCGGTCGAACGCCTCCTCGATCCGGCCCGAGGCCAGGTCGATGTCGGCCACGGCGATCTGGGCCTGCACGTCGCCAGGGCGTTCGGCCGCGTCCCGGCGCGAGCGAGCCTGATCGTAGGAGCTGACCCGGCGGATCAGGTTGACCTGAGCCAGGCCCGCCTTGGCGATCGGGTCGCCCGGCGACGCGGCCAGCTCTTGCTCGAAGGCGCTGGCGGCGGCGTCCAGGTCGCCGCGTTCCATGGCCGCGCGGGCCTCGGCGAAGGCGGGCGGAATCTGGTCGGCCTCATCGTATTCGCGTCTCGTCGGCTTCGGTGTCGCCGCTGCCCGGCGGGACCAGGCCCGTCTTCTCCGCGATGCCCATCACCTGACCCAGCCACTGGCGGACCTGGGCTTCCGGCATGGCGCCGAGGAAGCCGTCCACCAGCTGGCCGCCGATGACCGCGACCACCATGGGGATGCTCTGCACCTGCAGGGCCGCGGCCAGCTGGGGGTTCGCGTCGACGTCGACCTTGGCCAGGATCCATTTCCCGTCGGCCTCGGCGGCGAGCTTCTCCAGCACCGGGCTGAGCTGCTTGCACGGCCCGCACCAGTCGGCCCACAGGTCGATGATGACCGGCGTCGTCCGGGACCGCTCGACGACGTCGGTATTAAAGGTCTGCTCGCTGACCTCGATGACGGAGCCGTCACTCGGCGCGGCGGATCCGGCGGAGTCGGCCGCCTGCTGCCTGCGCTGCGCGGCCGACTGCCGCGCACCCAGATCGACGGCCCCATAGAGCGAAAAATCCCGCGGCTGCATGACTCCATCCTGCCGCAATGCGTCCGGTGCTTTGATCCGGGCCTCCCGCTGTTAGCGCGGCGGGCGGGATTGGCGTAGCCGTGCGTGTAGGCGTAGCGGATGGCCTGGGCCCGGTCCCGTGAGCCGGTCTTGGCGAAGATCCGGTTGACGTGCGTCTTGACCGTCGCCTCGCTGACGTACAGCGCCCGGGCGATCTCCCGGTTGGACTTGCCCTCCGCGATGAGGCGCAGCACGTCGGACTCCCGGGGGGTCAGCTCGTCCGGGTCGTGATCCTGGTCGGGCTGCGGTGCGGGCGCGCGGGCGGCGGCCAACAGGAGCCGCTGCTGCACCGCGGGATCCAGCACGGCCTGGCCGGCCGCGGCGGCCATGCACGGCCCGGCCGATCTCGGCCCGGGTGGCGTCCTTGGTCAGGTAGCCCAGGGCCCCGGCCTGCAGGGCGCCGATGATGGACTCGTCGTCCGCGTAGGTGGTCAGGACCACGACCTGGGTCTGCGGATGATCGGCCCGGATGCGGCGGGTGGCCGCCACCCCGTCCAGGCGGGGCATGTTCAGGTCCATCAGCACGACCTGGGGATGGGTGGCCGCGACCGTCTCGACCGCGGCCGCGCCGTCCTCGGCCTGGCCCGCCACGGTGATCCCGGGCAGCGTGCCGAGCAGCAGGACCAGGCCTTCGCGGACGGCAGCCTGGTCGTCCGCGACGACGACGGTCACCGGCTGGGGGTTATCTGTCATGCTGGAATCCTTAGCCTGACCTGCCAGTTCCCTGCCTCTCGCCCCGCCTTGAGCTCGCCGCCGGCCAGCGCGGCACGTTCCCGCAGGCCGACCAGGCCGTCGCCGGCCCCGGTGTCGGCGAGTGGTGTCTGGGCGCGTTGCGGTGGCAGCGGGTTGACGACGCTGACCGTGATCTGCGCGTCCTCGAAGCCGAGCCGGAGCGTGACGGGCTGGCCGGGCGCGTGCTTGCGCGCGTTGGTCAGCGCCTCCTGCGCCGTCCGGTACGCGGCCAGGTCGGCCTCCGCGGAAACCGGCCGCGCCTCGCCGGTGACCGCGAAGTCCACGGCCATGTCGCCGTCCGCGTCGTACTGGCCGGCCAGCGACGACAGCTGATCGGGCAGCGACGCCGTGTCGTCCCGCAGGGCCAGCACCGCCCGGCGGGCCGCCGCCAGGCCCTCCCTGGTCAGCGTGCCGGCCCGGTCGATGCACTCGATCGCCTTGGCGAGCTCGGGGTTGTCCGCGGGCAGCGTGCCCGCGCCGAGCAGCCCCTCGGCGGCCTGCAGGTTCACCGACACCGCCGCCAGGGAGTGGGCGAGCACATCGTGGAGGTCACGGGCGATCCTGGCCCGCTCGGCCAGCGCGGCCCTCTGGGTCTCGGCCTGCCAACGCTGCTTGAACCGCCGGACCAGCGCGGTGATCAGCATAATCAAACCCATGGTTCCCGCCTCCCTCCATTTCTCAGCGGTTTCCTGACTTGCCCGCCGGGCCTCAGCTGGCGCTGACCGCGGCGAACCAAGGCGGCCGACACAAACCTAGCTCGCCACCGTGCTGGAGCGCGCCGGCCGAGGGATTGACCAGGGTTGACTCCGGGTGGAGGGGCCCTGTCCACCCAGGCTGCACCCGTGATCAAGCCACAGGCCGGCGCGGATCCCACCGCCCCACGCCTAGCGTGACGGGCATCGGCGCCAACCACGCCGAAGTACTGCGCTAAGGAGTTGTCGTAGACGCCAGCGTCTTGATCCTCAACCTCATCGGCGCCAGCTGAGCCCCTGACGTGCAAGCCAGGAAACCACTGAAAACTGGAGGGAGGCGGGAACCATGGGTTTGATTATGCTGATCACCGCGCTGGTCCGGCGGTTCAAGCAGCGCAAGCAAGGCGAGCCCAGGCAAGCCGACGCAAACCTCTACTAAGCCAGGACGGCCGAACGCCGTGCCCCGCGGGCCGCGAGCCCGCGGGGCACGCTAACCTGACCCCTGATGGCACTGACACCGCCACCCCTGCGGTTCGGCCTGGTCGGCACCGGGTACTGGGCGCGGGTCACGCACGCGCCCGCCCTGGCCTGCACCGAAGGCGCCGAGCTCACCGCGGTCTGGGGCCGTGACCCGCGGGCCGCGGCCGACCTCGCGGCCGAGTACCAGGCCACTGCCTACCACGACGTCTCCGCGTTCCTGGCCGGGATTGATGCCGTCTCGTTCGCGGTCCCGCCGGACGTGCAGGCTCCCATCGCCACGCAGGCGGCCCGGGAGGGCAAGCACCTGCTGCTGGAGAAGCCGGTCGCGCTGACCGAGGCGGCGGCCGACGGCCTGGTCGAGGCGGTCGAGCAGGCCGGCGTGGCCTCGGTGGTGTTCTTCACCCAGCGGTTCCAGCCGGAGGTGCGGGCCTGGCTGGCCGAGGCGGAGACCCGCGGCGGGTGGGCCGGCGGCGTGTCGGCCTGGCTGGGCTCGGCGCTGCAGGAATCCAATCCGTTCAACACGCCGTGGCGCCAGGACAAGGGCGGCCTGTGGGACGTCGGCCCGCACATGGTCTCGCTCCTGTGGGCCAGCCTCGGCCCGGTGACGTCGGTAACCGCCGATCCCGGCCCGGCCGACGTGACCCACCTGGTCCTGCACCACCAGGGCGGCGCGACCAGCACGACGACCGTCACGCTCAGCGCGACCGACGCCGCCGCGGGCTTCGAGGCGTACGTGTGGGGCGAGTCCGGGCAGGCTGGCCATGCCCACCGGAAGCCTGGACCAGGTCGCGGCCCTGAGCGTCGCGCTGGGCGAGCTCACGGCCAACGCCCGGGCGGGGCAGACCCGGCACCCGTGCGACGTGTGGTTCGGCCGGGACGTGGGACGCGTGCTGGCCGAGGCGCAACGCCAGGTCGACGCCCGGCACGCGGCCCGCCCCTGCGCGTAGCATCTATTGTGCTACGGTGTCACGAATGAGTGACACCCCGCGGGATGCGCGGCCGGTCAGCCGCGCGGCCCGGACGCGTGAACCCGGCCGCCCCGCCTCGCGGGCCGAGGCGACCACCCGGGCCGCCGCGAGCACGCGCATCGGGATCAGGGAACTGCGCCAGCACGCCAGCATCTACGTCGACCTGGCGGAGAAGGGGTACACGGTGGACATCACGAACCGGGGACGCCTGGTGGCCCAGCTCGTGCCGGTCACGGAGCCGGGCAGCCCGCTGGAACGCCTGATCGCGGCCGGGATCATCGAGCCCGCCGAGGAACGCGGAGGCGTCGGCGACCTCGATCCGTACCCGGCGCCGCCGGCGGGCCAGCCGACCGCCAGCGAGATCCTCAGCCAGATGCGGCAATGATCTACCTCGATTCGTCGGCGCTGGTCAAGCTGGCGCTTGACCGAGCCCGAGTCGGCCGCGCTGATCCGCTGGCTGGCGCGAGCGGTCCGGCCAGCCGCTGGTCTCCAGCGCGCTGCACCGGGCCGAGGTGCCGCGCGCGGTGTGGCGCGCCGAGCCCGGCGCGCTGCCGCGCAGCTACCGCGTGCTCAAGCGCATCGCGCGGGTGGCGCTGACCGCCGACGTGCTCGACAACTCGGCCACGCTGCCGCCGCAGGCCCTCTGCGCGGCGCACGCCATCCACCTGGCCGCCGCCCTGGCGCTCAAGCGGGACCTGACCGCGTTCGTCGCCTACGACGAGCGCCTCCTCGCCGCGGCCGCCGACGCCGGGCTCCCGGTCGCCTCGCCCAGCTAGAAGCCGGCGGGCTCGGTGTAGGCGCCCCATTCGGCGCGGAGGGCGGAGCAGATCTCGCCGAGGGTGGCTTCGGCGCGGGCGGCGTCGAGCATGGGCGGGACCAGGTTGGCGTCGGTGCGGGCGGCGGCGACCAGGGCGGACAGGGACGCGTCGACGGCGTGCTGGTCGCGGTGGGCGCGGCGGCGGGCGAGCAGGGCGACCTGCTCGCGCTCGACCTCGGGGCTGATGCGCAGGATCTCCAGCGGGGCGGCGACGGTCTGGGTGTGGCAGTTCACCCCGACGATCTTCTTCTCGCCCTTCTCGAGCTTGCGCTGGTAGGCGAACGCGGCCTCGGCGATCTCGCCGGTGAACCAGCCGTTCTCGATGCCCTGCAGGATCCCGCCGGTCATCGAGCCGTCCGGGCTCATCTCGCGGATCCGGGCGAAGATCGCTTCGGCTTCGGCTTCGAGCCGGTCGGTGAGCGCCTCCACGTACCAGGAGCCGCCGAGCGGGTCGGCGACGTTGACCACGCCGGTCTCCTCCATCAGGACCTGCTGGGTGCGCAGGGCGGTCTCGGCGGCCGCCTCGCCGGGCAGCGCGAGCACCTCGTCCAGGGCGTTGGTGTGCAGCGAGTTGGTCCCGCCGAGGACGGCCGCGAGGGCCTCGACCGCGGTGCGGACGATGTTGTTGTCCGGCTGCTGGGCGGTCAGCGAGACGCCCGCCGTCTGGGTGTGGAAGCGCAGCCACTGGGCGCGCTTGGTGGCCTGGCGCCGTAGACGTCGCGCAGCCACCGGGCCCAGATCCGCCGGGCGGCGCGGAACTTGGCGATCTCCTCGAAGAAGTCGATGTGCGCGTCGAAGAAGAACGACAGGCCCGGCGCGAACTTTTCGATGTCGAGGCCGCGGGACAGGCCCAGCTCCACGTAGCCGAACCCGTCGGCCAGGGTGTAGGCGAGCTCCTGGGCGGCGGTCGAGCCCGCCTCCCGGATGTGGTAGCCGGATACCGACAGCGGCTTGTACCGGGGGATGTTCGCGCCGCAGTACTGCATCAGGTCACCGATGAGCCGCAGGTGCGGGCGCGGCGGGAACAGCCACTCCTTCTGCGCGATGTACTCCTTGAAGATGTCGGTCTGCAGCGTGCCGTCCAGGCTTGCGAAAGGTCTGCTCCTTGGCTCTCGGCTGCGCAAAGGTACATGCAGAAGACCGGGACGGCGGGGCCGCTGATCGTCATCGAGGTGGTGGTGTCGGCCAGGGCGATGCCCTCGAACAGGACGTCCATGTCGGCGGCCGAGTCGATCGCCACCCCGCAGTGCCCGACCTCACCCAGCGAGCGCGGGTCATCGGAGTCGCGGCCCATCAGCGTCGGCATGTCGAAGGCCACCGACAGCCCGGCGCCCCCGGCGCGCAGCAGCATCTTGTACCGCTCGTTGGTCTGCCGGGCGTTGCCGAAGCCGGAGAACTGGCGGATCGTCCACGGCTTGCCCCGGTAACCGCTGGCGTGGATGCCGCGGGTGAACGGGAACTCCCCCGGCCAGCCGATCCGCTCCAGGTCCGGGACGACCGCGCCGGGCGGCGGCCCGTAGACCGGGTCGACCTCGACCCCGGACAGCGTGGTGAAGTCCGCGTCCCGCTGGGCGGGCTGGGACTGGGCCGCCTGGTCAAACCGCTGCTGCCAGCGGCTGCGGCCCGCGTCCGGTTCTGGCATGCGACCCTCCAAGATAGTAGGACGTCCTACTATCTTCAGTGTAGGCACGGCGGAGGGTGGTGAGGAGGGAGCGAAGGCGCGGGCAGCATGAAAGAGGCCCAGCGAGCGGGCACCACGGTCCGTTCGGAAAAAAAGAGAATTTTCTGTGCAACCGATGAGACATCTGCGTCGTCTCTTAAGAGCGCAAGGCAGGCGACATTATTGGGGACAGCCGTTGCGTGCTGCGGTGGCCCGGACGTCACGGGGGCGCGCCCGGGCCAGGCTCGTAAAGGCTCCGCGGGAAATGTGGTAGATGTTGCCGTATAACACGAGCGTTCTGGACGACGCTCCGACCGGCCCCGACATGATTCTCATGCCGGGCGGGCGCGGCGCGGGGCCGCGCATCGAGGGAGATCCGGTGGGCACGGCTTCCGATGTCGATACCGACGCCGCCGAGGAGCTGTTCAAGAACACCTATCCCAAGCTGGCCGGATGGGTGCGCCGCCTGGTCGACGACGAGGACACCGCGCACGAGATCGCGGCCGAGGCGTTCGTCCGGCTGCTGTCCCGCTGGACTCGGGTGGAGAGCCCGCAGAGCTATCTTTATATGATCGCAACCAACCTGATACGCGACCACTGGCGCAAGGCCGAACGCGAGCGGCGGGCCATCCGCAGCGTCACCGCGGCCGCGGCCCTGGACGACGTGGCCTACCCGGTCCAGGACGTGGACGTGCGGAATCTCCTGCAGTCGCTGCCGCCGCGGCTGCGCGACCCGTTCCTGCTGCACTACTACGGCGGGTTCCCGATCCGGGAGGTCGCGACGCTGCTGCACCGGCCCGAGGGCACGATCAAGGCCGACCTGTTCGCGGCGCGGGCCAAGCTGAAGACCGCGCTGGGGGAACGCGATGCCTGACCGGCGTGACGACCTCGACTCCTGGCTGGACGGGCGGATCGACCCGCTGCCCCCGCCGCCGGGCACCTTCGACCTGATCAAGAAGCGGGCCCGGCGGCGCAAGTACCGCCGGCTGGCCGTGGGCGCGGGCGCGGCGGCGGTGATCGTGGCCGCCGCGGTGACCGTGCCGCAGGTGGTCAACCTGCCCGTGCTGAACTCCCCGACCGCTGCCCCCGCGGCCAACGGGCGTTCGTCCACGCCGGCGCCGTCCGCGAGCGGCGGGGCGACCGCCGCGTCGTCCTCGGCCTCCCCGATCGAGTCGAAGGCGGCGCCGCCGGTGCCGGGCAACTTTCGGCCCAGTTCGGTCACGTTCATCGGCACGCAGACGGGCTGGGTGATCGGCCAGGCCGGGACGCCCGGGAACTGCGCCACGCAGTACTGCACCTCGGTGGCGCGCACCGACGACGCCGGGAAGACCTGGACCGGAGTCCACGCGCCGGTGACCGGCCAGGCCGACGGGGCCACCGGGGTGAGCCAGATCCGGTTCCTCAACGGCGCGGACGGCTGGGCGTTCGGGCCGCAGCTGTACGCGACGCACGACGGCGGGCACACCTGGGCCCAGGTGGTCACCGACGGGCTGCGGGTCACCGACCTGGAGACGGTGGACGGCCGCGCGTTCGCGCTGTTCGCCTCCTGCACCGGGACCGGCCCGGCGTTCGCGGCCACGTGCACCAGCTACTCGCTGTACTCGAGTCCGGCGTCGGCCGACGACTGGACCCCGGTCGGCCCCGCGACCTCGGGGCTGGGCGGCGGGGCGGCCTCGATGGTGCTCACCGCAGACCCGCGGCTACCTGCTGGCCCCGGACCGGATGCTCTACTCCGGCCCGGTGAACGGCCCGGTGAACGGCAGGGCGCCCTGGCAGCCGGTGGCGAACATCCCGTGCCCGGTCGGGCAGCCGCTGGCAGACGGCCAGCCGACCGGGGCGCTGCTCGCCGCGGCGAACGCGGCGAACCTGGTCCTGGCCTGCGCGTCGTCCAGCGCCCCGGGGACCCAGCAGGCCAAGCAGGTCTTCACGTCGGCTAACGGCGGGATGACCTGGCAGAACGCGGGCGCCGCGCCGAGCCTGGGCCTGGCCACGTCGGTGGCCGCCACCCCGGACGGCACGTACGTCCTGGCCACCGGGCAGGGCATCGACGTGCAGCCGGCCGGGAGCGGGGCCTGGCAGGCGGCGACGCTGAACGGGCCGGCGCCGGCCGGGGGGTTCGGGTACGTGGGCATGACGACCGATGCGCAGGGCATCGCGCTGCCCGCTGACCCCGCGGTCGGCACGGTCTGGTTCACCTTCGACGGCGGGCAGACCTGGCGGCCGTTCGCCGTCAGCTAGGGCATTCGGGGAGAAAGTCGCCGTTGCTCAGGCGCAGCCCGCGGAGCAGGTCGAAGATCTCCTTCAGCTGACCCGGCTCGTACCCGCCGAACCCGAACTCGGCCGCCATCAGGTCCCGGGTGGCGCGCTCGACCACGGCGCGGCCCGCGGGGGTGATCTCGGCCAGCCGGCCCCGGCCGTCGGCCGGGTTCGGGTGGCGGACCACCAGGTGCTGGCGTTCCAGGCGGCTGATGATGTTCGTGACGCTGGTCGGGTGCACCATCAGCCGCTCGCCGATCACGTTGAGCGGCAGCGCGCCGCGCCGGCTGAACGTGAGCAGGACCAGGGCCTCGTAGCGCGCGAAGGTCAGCTCGTAGGGTCGCAGGAGCGCGTCGAGCTCGGCCAGCAGGATCTGCTGGGCGCGCATGATCGAGGTGACGGCGGCCATCGACGGCGAGGGGCCGAACCGGACCTCCCAGATCCGGGCCGCCCGGTCGATGGGGTCGAACGGCAGCTCGAGCGGCTTACCCATCGAGGATGTCCTCGGCGGCCTGGAAGGGGTCCAGGGTGCCGTCCGCGACGCGGGCGGCCAGCTCGTCGACGCCGCTTTGGGTCACGCTCTGGCCAGGCGGGCGCGGAGCGCGGCGAAGGCCAGCGCGGTGATCTCCTCGCGGGCCCGGGCGTGCCGGCGCCGCGTCAGCTCCCCGCTTTCGGCTAGCCAGTCCCAGTGCGCGTCCAGCCGGGTGACCAGCTCGGCGAGGCCTTCGCCGGTGGTCGCCGTGGTGGTGATGATGGGCGGTTTCCAGCCGCCCGGCTCGGTGGTCCCGAGCGCGAGCATGCCGCGCAGGTCCCGCACCACCTGCTGGGCGTCGGGCTTGTCGGCCTTGTTGACGATATAAAGGTCGGCGACCTCCAGGATGCCGGCCTTGGCCGCCTGGACGGCGTCGCCCATGCCCGGGGCGAGCAGCACGACGACGCTGTCCGCGAGCGAGGCGATGGCGACCTCGGCCTGTCCGACGCCGACCGTTTCGATGATGATGAGCTCGAAGCCGGCCGCGTCCAGGACCCGGATGGCCTGCGGGGTCGCGGCGGCCAGCCCGCCGAGGTGACCGCGGCTGGCCATCGACCGGATGAACACCGCCTCGTCGGTGGCGTGCTCCTGCATCCGGATCCGGTCACCGAGCAGCGCGCCGCCGGTGAACGGCGAGCTGGGGTCGACCGCGAGCACCGCGACCCGGCGGCCGGCCGCGCGGAACGCGCCCACCAGCGCGGCGGTCAGGGTGGACTTCCCGACGCCCGGCGCGCCGGTCAGCCCGATGATCCGCGCGTGGCCGGTCCTGGGCAGAAGATCCTTGATGACCTCTCGCACCCGCGGGGACCCGTCCTCGACCAGCGAGAGGAGCCGGGCCAGGGCGCGAGTGTCCCCGCTCAGCGCGCGGTCGAGTTCGCTTGGTGCGCTGGTGGGGCTAGCCACGGTGTTCAGGCACGGGCCCGCAGCAGCAGCGCCTCGCCCTGGCCGCCGCCGCCGCACAGCCCGGCGGCGCCCAGCCCGCCACCGCGGCGGCGCAGCTCGTTGGCCAGGTGCAGCGCGATCCGGGCGCCGGAGGCGCCGATCGGGTGGCCGATCGCGATCGCGCCGCCGTTGACGTTCACGATGTCGGTTTTGATGTTTAGGTCGCGCATGGACTGGATGGCGACCGCGGCGAACGCCTCGTTGATCTCGATCAGGTCCAGGTCCTTGATATCGAGCCCGGCCTTGGCCAGGGCCTGCCTGATGGCGTGCGAGGGCTGAGAGTGCAGCGAGTTGTCCGGCCCGGCGACGTTGCCGTGCGCGCCGATCTCGGCCAGGACGTCCGCGCCGGCCTGCTGCGCGGCCTCGGCCGACATGACCACGACCGCGGCGGCGCCGTCGGAGATCTGCGACGCGGTGCCGGCCGTGATCGTGCCGTCCGCGCCGAACGCGGGCTTGAGCTTGGCCAGCGTCTCGACGGTGGTGCCCGGGCGGATGCCCTCGTCGTCGGTCACGTTGAGCTGCTCGCCCCCGCGCTGGGGTACGGGTACCGGGACGATCTCGGCGGCGAACAGGCCGTTCTTGGCCGCGGCCGCGGCGCGCTGGTGGGAGGCGGCGGCGAACTCGTCCTGCTCTTCCCGGGTGATGCCGAGCTTGCGGCCGCTCCTCTCGGTGGACTCCCCCATCGACAGGTGGTCGAACGCGTCGGTCAGGCCATCCAGGGCCATCGAGTCCTCGACGGTGACCGGCCCGTACTTGTAGCCGGCCCGGGAGTTCTTGAGCAGATGGGGCGACTGGGTCATCGACTCCATGCCGCCCGCCACGATCACGTCGTACTCGCCGAGCCGGATCAGCTGGGACGCCAGCGCGATGGCGTCCAGGCCAGACAGGCAGACCTTGTTCACGGTCAGCGCCGGGACGTCCATGGCGATGCCCGCCGCGACGGCGGCCTGCCGGGCGGTGATCTGCCCCGCGCCGGCCTGCAGCACATGGCCCATGATCACGTACTGCACCCGGTCCGGGGCGATCCCGGCCCGCTGCAGGGCCCCGGCGATCGCGACCCCGCCGAGGTCGCTGGCAGACTTGCTGGCGAGGGACCCTAGCAGGCGGCCCACCGGTGTCCTCGCGCCACCGACAATGACCGGCTGACGTGGTTCGCTCATGCCTGTAACCATACCTACCGGGATTGGGAGCCAACGATGGTGCTACCGCTGCTCACCCGCATCGATCACGTCGGCATCGCCTGCCGCGACCTGGACGCGGCGATCGGGCGGTACGAGGCCACGTTCGGGCTCCAGGTAGTCAGCCTCGAGGTGAACGAGGAGCAGGGGGTACGTGAGGCCATGCTCGCAGTGGGCGGTGCTGAACTGGCCGCTGTCGCGGCGGGGGACCTGCGGCCCGGTTACGTTCAGTTGCTGGAGCCGCTCGGGCCGGACACCCCGGTGGGCCGGTTCCTGGCCCGGCGCGGCGAGGGCCTGCACCACGTGGGGTACGGTGTGCAGGACATCGGCCAGGCGCTGGACGCCATCGGCGTTCGCGGGGTGCGGCTGCTCGACGAGCGGCCCCGGCACGGGTCCCTGGGGGCGTCGATCGCGTTCCTGCACCCCGCCGATCTGGGCGGCGTACTGACCGAACTGGTCCAGGCGGCCGGCCCAGCGTGAACCCCTGCTGCATGCCGCGGGAACGCCCATCGGGGCAGTTAGGGGATTTACTTGCTGCTATGGGATAGAGAACTCCGAAGGACACGCCTAGGCTCGCGAGTAAGAGTAGTGTGCCTGTCACCGGCCGAGAGTCGTACCCGCATGCTGACACCCGCCGTAAAAATCCCCCGTCGCTTTAACGTCTAGCCAGGATTAGGCCACATGCAATCGGACATTGACGCCCAGCTGACCAACTTCTTCGAAGAGGCCCCGCCGCGTGAGTTCGCGACGGTAATGCGGGGCTATGACCGTCACCAGGTCGACGAGCACATCCGGCAGATTGAAGCCGAAGTGCGCACGCATCGTGAGCAGACCACGACCTTGAAGCGGGAGCTGTCCGAAGCCACCCGCCAGATCCAGGAGCAGGAGCGGCCTACCTATTCCGGCCTCGGGGCCCGGATCGAGCAGCTTCTCCGGCTCGCCGAGGAGCAGGCCACCGAGCTGGTCCAGGCGGCCAGGTCGGAAGCGAATGAGATCAAGGCCGCGGCCAAGGTCGACGCGGCCGAGCTGCGGGCGGGGGCCGAGAACGAGGCCGCCGAGCTGCGCGCCAACGCCAAGCGCGAGACCGACGACCTGCGCGGCGCGGCCGAGCGCGAGGCCGACTCGATCAGGACCACCGCCCGGCGTGAGGCCGACGAGCTGACCAACACCACCGAGCGCGAGGCGGCCAAGCTCCGCGCCACGGCCGACCACGAGGTGGCGGAGAAGCGCGCCGCGGCCGAGCGCGACATCGCCAAGCTGCGGACCAGCACCGAGCGCGAGGTCGCTCAGCTGAAGGCCACCGCCAAGCGCGAGCGCGACGAGATCCTCACCACCTCCAAGCGGCAGGCCGACGAGATGCGCAGCCAGGCGCAGCGCATCCTGGAGGAGAGCGAGGCTCAGCGGGCCCAGTCCGAGGCCGAGTTCGAGATCCAGCTCGCGGCGCGCCGGGAAGAGGCCGAGCGCCAGGAGGCCGAGCGCCTCGCCGCCGCCCAGGCCGCCACGCAGAAGCTGGTCTCCGAGGCCGAGCAGCGCGCGTCCACCGCCGAGCAGCGGGCGGCGAAGGCTTCCGCGCAGGCCGACAACACCCGCCGCGACGCCGACCAGCACGCCCGGCAGCTGGTCAGCAACGCCAAGAAGAACGCCGACCAGATCGTCAGCCAGGCCAAGACCCAGGCCGAGCAGCTGCTCGCCGAGGTCAAGGCCGACGCCGAACGCCGTCGTGCCGCCGCCCAGCGCGAGGTCGACGAGCTCACCCGCCAGAAGGACAGCATCGCCAGCCACCTGGCTCAGGTGCGCCAGCTGCTCGGCGGGCAGCTGCCCGGCGGCGCGGACCCGTCCATGGCCGCCGCGCAGCCCAAGCCGGCCATCGCCGCCGACCCGGCGCCATCGGCAACCCAGGCCGGGGCCGCGCCCCGCAACGGGACCAGCCAGGCCGCGCCGACCACGGTGCAGTCGGCCGCTCAGGTGGCCGCCGGCGCTCCCACCCAGGTGCACGCGCAGCGGTCGAACGGCGGCGCTCCGGTCCCCAGCCAGGCCAACGGCAAGCAGGGGGCCAACGGCAAGGAAGAAGAGGAAGACTGGTGGACCGAGTAACCGGTTAGCTAGTCTGTGTTAGCTCGATTGGGCCGGCCCCGTCTGCGGACGGGGCCGGCGTTCTTACGTCACCGGCACGATGGTGGCTTCGGCCAGCGCGCCGGACTCGATACGCAGCACGCCGAGCGTGCCGTGCGGCTGGCGTCGGCGGTCGGTCGGCGACCCGGGGTTGAAGATCCGCAGGCCGTGCCCGGACTGGTCGAGCGGGATGTGCGAATGCCCGAAGACCACCAGGTCCGCGCGGGGGAACGCGCGGCGCATCCGGGCCAGCCGGCCCGGGGCCGGGCCGCTGTCGTGCAGCATGGCCACCCGGAGCCCGTCCAGGTCGAGCTCGGCGGTCGGCGCGGCGCCCCATTCGGCCACGTCCGGGCCGTCGTTGTTCCCGGCCACCGCGGTCACCGGCGCGTACTGCGCCAGTTCGACCAGGACGGTGGCGGTGCAGACGTCGCCCGCGTGCAGGATGTGGTCGGCGCCGCGCAACACGGCCGCCACCCGCGGCGGGCAGGCCCGCCAGCGACGCGGCGCATGAGTGTCCGACAGCACCACCACCCGCACGGGTGCTACTCCACGCGGCGGGGGTCGAGGTCGTGGATGGTGGGCATGACGGAGGTGAGCGCCCCGCTGGCCTGGGCCGCTGATCTTCGCTGCTCATGTCGCGCTTCGGCCTGGGCCGCCGCGGCGATGAGCCGCCGGTTGGCCTCTCTCCGCCGCCGGACCCGCTTGATCGCCTTCACCGCGCGATCGGCGACGACCAGCAAGCCGACGAACAGGATAATGACGACAATGAGCAGCACAGGCACGGGCATCTTCCCTTGGGTCGTTCGGCGAATTATCTCAGCTGCTAGTAAAGCCTTTACTCACAGCATTTTCCAAACCTCGCGTATGCGGGTAAGTCGGGCGGGCGCTGGTCGCAGGCTGCTACGATCTTCGCTCCGGCACCCGAGTGCGCCGGGTTGAGAGGGAGAGTGGGGCCGCCCGGTTGAACGGGCCGGGCGGCCCACATTAATGGTCACGCGCAAGACCAATGAGCCAGCTCGGGCCGAACACCTCCGCCCCGGCCGCCTCGCATCTTCGCCGCAGCTCACGGTCGGCCGTGACCACGACGCGACGGCCGGGCAGCTCCCGCACCAGGGCCACGATCGCGTCGTCGCCGGACCCATCGGCCTGGACGACCCGCACGCCCGCACCCGTGGCGTTGATCCGGGTGGTCGCGGCCCGGGTGGCACCCTCCAGGACCATGACGAACGCCTCGGGCTCGGTGTCATCGGGCAGGACGGCGCGGCCCCGAGCCGCCAGGGCGGCCAGTTCGGAGTGCAGCCGGACCGCCGCGCCGGGCCGGTCCCGCCACCAGCCGTCGGGGCGCGATCCCATGACGTTGGCGACATCCACGACAATGGTGCTCTGATGATGGCAGATCCCGTTCTCCTTCGCACCGTAAGCTGACCGCATGGCAGACCTTAAACTCGCCTGGCCGGTCGCTGAGATCTCCAGGCTACGGCAGCGGCAGACGGCACCTTTGATCCTCGAGCTCGACCTCACCGAGGGCGTCGTTGAGGGACCAGCCACCGACCCGCTGTCCGCGGTGATGTCTTTGCGGCGGCTGAGGCTGCCCGACATCATCGAGGGCCTGCGCCGCGCCAGCCATGACGACCGGGTCCGGGTGCTGGTGACCAAGGTCGGCGGGGGCCGGATCGGGCTGGCCCGGATGCAGGAGATCCGCGAGGCGATCGCCGAGTTCCGCGCGTCGGGCAAGCTCACCGTGGCCTGGACCGAGACGTTCGGCGAGTTCACGCACGGGAACCTGCCCTACTACCTGGCCACCGCGTTCGACCGGATCTACCTGCAGCCGTCCGGCACCCTGGGGCTGACCGGGGTAGCCGTCGAGCAGTTGTTCCTGCACGACGCGCTGGCCAAGGTCGGCATCGGGTTCCAGAGCGCCAAACGGTACGAGTACAAGACCGCGGCCGACAACCTGACCGAGCGCGGCTTCACCGGGCCCGCGCGGGAGGCCGCCGAACGCCTGGCGGTTTCCGTCGTGGAGCAGATCAGCGCGGCCATCGCCGAACGGCGCGGCAAGACCGTCGAGGAGGCCCGCGCGCTGCTCGACCGGGGCCCGTTCCTGGCCGCCGACGCGCTGGCCGAGGGCCTGGTCGACGAGCTCGGCTACCGGGACGAGGTCTACAAGGCGGCCCGCAAGGAGGCGGGCCAGGGCGCGATCTTGCAGTACGTGGGGCGCTACCAGCGCCTGCACGTGCTGGCCCAGCGGGCCCGCCGCCTGCCGAATCCGCGCGAGCGCTTCGTCGCGGTGGTCTATGCGTCCGGCCCGATCCGGCAGGGGCGCAGCAGCCGGGGCCCGGTGGGCGGGGGCGCCATGGGCTCGGACACGGTGGCGGCCGCGCTGCGGACGGCGCGGTCCGACGAGCGGGTCCGGGCCGTGCTGCTGCGGGTCAACAGCCCCGGGGGTTCGGCCGTGGCGTCGGACACGATCTGGCGTGAGGTGGTCAGGATCCGCGCGGCGGGCAAGCCCGTGGTGGTGTCGATGAGCGACGTGGCCGCCTCCGGCGGGTACTACATCTCGATGGCGGCCGACGTGATCGTGGCCCAGCCCGGCACGCTCACCGGGTCGATCGGCGTGATCATGGGCAAGCCGGTGTTCGAGGAGGCCCTGGGGCGGCTCGGCATCACCACCGATTCGGTGGCCGAGGGCGCCCGGGCCCGCATGCTCGCGCCCACCCACCCGTTCACGCAGGACGAGTGGGACCGGGTCAACGCCTGGCTCGACGCGATCTACCGCGAGTTCATCGAGAAGGCGGCCTCGGGGCGCCGGATGCCGGTCGAGCGGATGCACGAGCTGGCCCGCGGGCGGGTCTGGACCGGCGCCGACGCCGCCGCGAACGGGCTGGTCGACGAGCTGGGCGGGATGGCGGCCGCGGCCGAGATCGCCCGGCGCCGGGCGGGCCTGCCGGCCGGCGCGCCGCTGCGCATCTGGCCCCGGCTCACTCCGCTGGACCAGCTGCGCCCGCCCGAGTCCAGCGAGGCCCGCCCCGCGGCGGCGGCCGCCCTGGACTTCGGGTTCGCCGACGGGTGGGGGCCGGCCTGGCGGCTGGCGGCCCGCGCGGGCCTGCCGCCGTACGGACCGCTGATGCTCCCGGGGTCCTGGAATATCAGTTGACCGAACGGACCGTGGTGCTCGCCACCGCGGCGCTGGACTCGTGGGTGGCGGGGGTCACGCTGGTCACGGTGGCGGACGGGCGGGATGACGTCGGGGCGACGGTCAGCGCGTTCTGCCCGGTGTCGACGGATCCGCCGCTGGTGACCGTGTCGCTGCTGGCCGGGTCGTATCCGGCCGAGGTGTTCGGCCGGGGCGAGGAGCCGGTCACGCGGTTCGCGGTGACGATGCTGGGGGCCGGGCAGCGGGTGCTGGCCGGACGGTTCGCGGCGGCGGGGCGGCCGGGGGCGCGGCTGATGGTGGAGGACGTCCCGCACCATCGGGGCGAGGCCTCGGGGGCGCTGATCGTGGCGGGCGGGCTGGCCGCGCTGGAGTGCGCGGCCGAGCAGGTCATCTCGGCCGGGGACCACGTGCTCGTCCTCGCACGGGTCACAAATGTGCCCTACGTCACGGATGCGGTCGAGCCTCTCATCCGTTTCCGGCGTGGCTATCGGTAGGCTGGCCCGATGCCCGATTTTGACACCAGCGTGCCGCACATCGCCCGCGTGTACGACTACTGGCCGGGCGGCAAGGACAACTT
>CAWKIB010000031.1:0-28642 GCA_963849595.1 uncultured Actinomycetes bacterium | reverse complement strand
CTTTGCTGGGAAAGGTCTCCTCGGTGGCGCTGAAGCTCTGGCTGATCACGTCGCCGAGGTGATGGTTGAGCACGTACTTCTCGGCCGCGATGATCTGCGGGAAGCCGTGCACGCCCTCGGTCTCCGAGACCGGCGTCTCGACCAGCAGGATGTTCGCCCCCGGAGCGACCGCGTGGGCCCACTCCACGTCCAGCGTGGTCTCGCCGGCCCAGCCGACCATGTCCGAGCTGGCCGGGTCGTAGGCGGGAATCCGGCCCGCGGGGCGGATGATCTGGAACTTCGGCGGGGCGGGCAGGCGGTAGGCCCGGTCGAAGGCGGCCAGGTCGTTCCGGATGGTCGGGGAGCCGTAGGAGTCGACGATGACGATGGTGGCGCCGCGGCCGGTCACGCCCTTGGCGTACAGCGCGGGCAGGCCGTAGGCCCGCCGGACCTGGGCCAGCCCGTAGCACGCGATGTTGTAGTCCTTCTCGCAGCCGGCCGTGGTGAGCGGGGCGGCCTGCGCTTTTCGGGCCATGTGGATCACGCCGGGCCGGACGACGATTCCGGCTTCCGCGCTTTGGGCCGGCGATTGGTGCGGCTTGGGCGCGAGCCCGGTCGCCGCGCTCACCGCGACCAGCCCGAAAACACCGGCCGCGACCGCCGCCAGCCTCCCCACCCGCATGAATCGCTCCCGCTCTGTTAGCTTCTCGGCAGCCTGGCGGCCCCCGCCCACATAATCTGTCACTGGTGACTATGGCATACCCCGCTGTACGCTAGTCCACCGTCACGCGGCGGGGGGTCTGGCCGCAGTGGCAGAGGGGAGCAACATGCGCTTCCGGAGTAGCGTGGCGATTGACCTTGGCACGGTCAATACGCTCGTCTGGGTAGCGGGGCGCGGCATCGTGCTCGAGGAGCCGACCGCGATCGCCATCGATACGGCGGTCGGGAAGGTTGCCGCGGTGGGCGCGGCCGCGGACGCGCTGGCCGACAAGGAGCCGCAGGACATCGAGGTGATCCACCCGCTGCGGGACGGGGTCATCGCGGACCTGGACGCGACCGCCGCCATGCTGCACGACTTCCTGCGCCGGTCCCGGCGGTTCGGCGTGCTGCGGCCCAACGCGCTGGTCTGCGTGCCCAGCGGCGCGACCCCGGTCGAGCGGCGCTCGATCGTCGCCGCGCTCGGCGTCCGGCGTCCCCGGTACAACGTGCGGCTGATCGACGAGCCGGTGGCCGCGGCGGCCGGCGCCGGATTCGACCTGACCGGCGGGGCGGGCGGGTTCGTGGTCGACATCGGCGGCGGCACCACCGAGGTGGCCGCGGTCGCGGGCTGGCGCGTGGTCCGGGCCCGGTCGCTGCGCAAGGCCGGCAACGCCATGGACGACGCCATCGCGCAGGCGATCCGGACTGAGATGGGGCTGATCATCAGCCAGCGCGCGGCCCGGCAGCTCAAGATGACGCTCGGCGTGACCGGCGGCGCCGAGGGCTGGGCCGAGGCGGTCGGTATCGACGCCGGGCAGCGCACCCCGCGCACGGACTACGTCCCGGGCGGGCTGGTGGCCACCGCGCTGGAGCCCATCGTGGCGACGATCGCCGCGGCGGTGCACGAGATGCTGTCCGAGATCCCGGCGGGCCTGGCCGAGGATGTCGTGCGCGGCAAGATCAGGCTGGCCGGCGGCGGCTCGCTGCTACCGGGCCTGGCCGCCCGGATCGAGACCGCCGCGGGCATCGGCGCGGTCCTGGTCGAGGACCCGCTGCGCTGCGTGGTCCGCGGCGCCGCGGAGATCCTGGAACGTGGCGGCCCTCGGGGCAAGCACAGCGGGCCCGGCCTGCGGCAGTTAGCGTTTGCCGTCTTTCGCAGGCCGGGCCCTTTTGTTTCGGGTTATTCCAGTGGTTGGCGGGAGATGACGGCCGGCTCCCGGCCGGCCAGCAGCCAGCCGATGACCGCCGCGACCACCGGCATGCCCACCAGGATGAACAGCAGATTCTCCGTGGGCACGTTGGACAGTTCGGACAGGCCGTCCAGCGGGTTGTCCCAGGCGTAGCCGATGGCGGCGACGTAGGCCGCCACGGTGCCGAGCACGGCGCCGGCCAGGGCCAGCGCGAAGGCGGTCGCGGCCGTCAGTTCCCGGCGGGTCATGCTGCCCGCCCCGGTGGCGGTCAGCGTCCGCAGGTCCCGGGCGGTCTCACTGCGGATGAGGCCGACGGACATGGCCAGGATGCCCAGCGCGAGGGCGATCCCGAACGCCGTGGCATAGTCGAGGATCTCCGACGACGAGGGCGTGCTGGACTTGGTCTCGATCGTCATGCCCGCCGCTCCGGCGGTGAGCCTCGCGTTGGTGATCTGCGCGGCGCTCGGATTGTGCGGGGCCTGGATGAGCCAGCCCTGGACGCTGCTGCGCCAGGCCGAGCGTGTGGATGGCGTGCTCGGTGATCACGGTGTTGGGCGCCGACGTGCCGGCCGGAAGCGCGCCGACCTCCTGGATCACCGGGTTGTTGCAGGCACTGGCCCGGGCAGGCTGCCGCCTTGGTCGCCGCGGGCGACGAGCTGCATGCCCGAGATGCCGGACAGCCCGGGGCGCGCGGTGAGGACGTCGGCGTCGGGGTTGACGTCGGAGGCCTTGATCCCGAAAGCCTGCAGGAGCTGGGGCGTGGCCACGTACACCGGTCCGGACCAGGACCGCCCGGGCCGCGGGGTGGTCCAGCGAGGCGCTGGTCTGGTCGAGTTCGATGACGGTGTTCGAGCCGAGGGCCTTGGCGATGTTCTGGGCGACCGCCGCCTCGGCCTGCGGCGTGCTGGCGGTCCCGGATGGGCTGCCTCCGCCTGGTCCGTTGCCTTGGCCCGGGCCGCCGTTGGGCGTGTACACGATGATCTGGTTGCTGGCCAGGTTCGGCCCGGCGTAGTCCAGGACGTTCCCGTACCGCTGCGCGGTCAGCACGCAGACCAGGGCGGCGATGAAGACCCCGAGGCTGATGGCCGCGAGGGCCGAGCCCGAGCGGGCCCGGTAGCGGACCAGGTCGCGCAGGGCCAGTCGCACCGCGATCGGGGCCCGCCGCCCGAGTCTGGCCAGCACCACCAGGCAGAAGGGCGCCAGCAGGATGATCGCGACGATGAGCAGGACGATGCCGCCGACGAGTTCCAGTGCGCCGCCGCCGCCGTTGCCGTTGCTCTTGCCGGAGTACGACAGCAAGGCCGCGGCGATCACGAACAGGACGACGCCGGGGATCGCGGAGCGGCGCACCTGCTTGGGCGGAGCGGGCCGCCCGGACAGGGCGGCGACGAGGGGGATCCTGGTGATCGAGCGGGCCGGGCGCGCGGCGGCGAAGTAGGTGGCCACGACGGCCAGCGCGATCGCCGGGCCGACCACGTTCCACGGCACCGCGAACGTGCCGATCAGGTGATGGGCATCCGCTTCGGCCGTCGGCCGGTAGGCCAGCCAGATGGCCAGGCCCAGGACGGTCCCGGCCAGCGCGCCGATGAGCCCCGACCAGGACGCCGTTGACCCGGACCACGAGGCGGATGTTCCGGTCCGTGGCGCCCAGGGCGCCGAGCATCCCGAGCGAGCGCAGCCGGCGCTGGGCCAGCACGGTGAAGCCGCCGACCGCGACCAGGGCGATGAGCAGCATGCCGACCGTGGCCAGCCCCAGGACGATGGTCTCGGGGTTGAGCGGGTTGCTGGCCGCGCCGACTGCCGGGTCTGGACGTTCGGGCCGAGGGAGTCGGCGCTTACGCCTGGCGCGTCGAACAGGACGGTGACCTGGGTCGGCGCGCTGACCTGGCCCGGCGCGACGAGGGCGAACTCATCCAGCAGGCTCTGCGGGTTCTGCACGATGCCGGTGACCTGGCGGGTCGTGCCGCCCTGGTGCCACACGTCACCGATCCTGAGGTTGAAGGCGGACGCCACGCCGTCGGTCACGGCCACCTGGCCGGGCCCGGTCGGGTAGTGCCCGGCGACCAGGGAGAGCATCGGCTGGCCGAACGGCGCCGTTCGGGTCCTGGGCGCGCAGGTCGTAGGTGTTGATCGAGCCGGGGATGGCGATGGCCTGGTTCTCGATCACGTCGACGCGGCCGAAGCGTTGCTGCAGCGCGGCGATCTGGCTGGCCAGGTGCGGGCCGCCCGGGTAGGTGGCCGCGTCCTGGGCGGTGCCGAAGCCCGCGCCGGCGGGGGACGGCGTGTCGGTGGCCACCGCCGCGCCGACGACGGTGGCGGCCAGCGCGACCGTGATGAGCGCCAGGACCAGCAGTTGCTGGCGCCATTCGCGGCGGAACATGCGCCACGCCCAGCGGATCACCGCGCGGCGGGCGGGAGCGCCCCCGTTCCTGGTTCCCGCCTGAGCCTGGCGTTCGAGCAGCGCGGCGCTCACTGGCCCGGTCCCGGCATCCCGGCATGAGCAGCGACTCCGGGCCCGGCGCGGGCATGGTCTGGTCGGTCACCCGGCCGTCCCGCAGGAAGATCACCCGGTCGGCCCACGAGGCCAGCTGGGCGTCGTGGGTCACCACCACGGCGGCCACGCCCCGCTTGCACGCGGCGTGGATGAGGCGCATGACCGCCTCGCCGTTGGCCGAGTCCAGCGCGCCCGAGGGCTCGTCGGCGAGCAGCAGGCGCCGGTCGCCGACCACGGCCCGGGCGATCGCCACCCGCTGCCGCTCGCCGCCGGACAGCTGGTCGGGGAAGTTCCCGGCTCGGTCGCCTAGGCCCAGCTCGTCCAGGGCCTTAAGGCCCGCGATGCGGGCCTTCCTGGCGGACAGGCCGTCGAGCTCAAGGGGCAGGGCCACGTTCTCCGCCGCGGTCAGCCCGGGCAGCAGGTTGAAATCCTGGAATACGTAGCCGATATAGCGACGCCGCAGCTGGGCCTTGGCGTTGCGCGACATTTCCGTTACCGGGGCACCGCCGATCAGCACCTCGCCGCTGGTGGGCTCCTCCAGGGTTCCGGCAATGGTGAGCAAGGTGGACTTGCCGGAGCCGCTCGGCCCCATGACCGCCACCATCGAGCCCGCTTCGACACTTAGATCGACGTCGTTAAGCGCGTGCACCTCGGCGGCTCCCTGGCCGTAGCTCCGTGACACGTGCCGCATTTCGAGGACGCTCATCGCGATACCTCTTTCTTGGCCTTGAGTTTCATGACGTTTCCCCGTTTCCCATTGGTGTCTTTACTTGTTTGCTCGGGTGCCGCGGCGGAGCCTCGGCATGGGCGCTTTGGTGCTGTTCTCCTGGTCGCTGTTGTTTTCGTCGGGGGCGGCCCGCTTGATGCGGCCGTCGGCGGCGTCCAGCCAGCGGATGACCGCGTCCAGCCGGAACAGCTCCGCGTCCACGACCAGGGCCAGGCTGAGGTCGGACTCGGCCTCGGCCTCCTTGATCCGGGTCCACTGCTGCATCAGCTCGACCAGGTAGCGGCGGTGGACCTGGATCACGTCGTGCACGTTGGTGCCCGGCACGCGCATCGCCACCAGCACCTTCATGACCAGCTCGTCCCGGGGCGGGGCGGCCATGTCGGGCGGCGTGCGCAGCCAGGCGGCGAGTTCGGCCTCGCCGTCGGCGGTGATCCGGAAGGTTTTCTGCGGGCCGTCCTGCGCGGTGTCGTCGGACTCGGCCAGCCCGTCCCGCTCCAGGCGCTGCAGCGTGGTGTAGACCTGGCCGACGTTCAGCGGCCAGACCTCGCCGGTCCGGGCCTCGAATTCCTCGCGCAGCTGGAGGCCGTACTTGGGGCCTTCGGCCAGGAGCGCGAGCAAGGCGTGCCGGACGCTCATCGCTTGGGATTTCTGAGTAGCATACCGAGTATCCTGCCGTGGCCGCGGGGGCCATGGCAGGCCGGTTAGCACCCGTTTTTACCGGGACGTGTAACCCCCGTAATTTGCGTGGGGCAGCCCCCTTGCGCTTGGCTACCTTGGCGTGATACAGAGTCGTTCTCGTGTCTCCGGGTTACTCGGCGCGGCCGCAGGCCGGCAAGCTGGGCCTGCGGTCCGGGCAGCGGGTTTACCTGCACCATGCGCCGTTGGGCTGGGACCTGGCCGACCCGCCCGACGGGCTGACCGACGCGGGCCCGGACGGCCCGGCCGACGTGATCATCGCGTTCTTCACCGCCGCGGCCGCCTTGGAGTTCGGCGACCTCGACGGGCTGGCGCGGCGCATCTACCCGGCCGGGGCGTTGTGGGTCGCGTGGCCGCGGCGGGCCGGCGGGCACCGCAGCGACATCACCGACACCGTCATCCGCGAGCACGCGCTGCCGATCGGACTGGTCGACGTCAAGGTGGCCGCCATCGACGAGGACTGGTCCGGGCTGCGCCTGGTCTGGCGCGTGGAGAACCGGCGCTAGCGGATCTGTCGCGGTCCGGGGTGGGCCCGTCGCCTAGCCGGGGTGGCCCGTCGCCTAGGGCGGAGCCGCGCGTCTGGCGGCTTCCGGCCGGCCCCGCCGCGCACCGGGAATCACGCTCGCCCCTTACGTCACACGCGCGAAGCGGAGCCAACCGATGAGTGTGACACTGTGATTGCCCTTCCAAACCCTTCCCAGGTCCTTCCCAGCAGAGTTGTCGCATCGGGTGAACGCGGCGGCGAGCCAGTCAAGGGTCATGGGGACCGGTCACACCCCGCATCACAGCGACCCCGCGTCCCGCGTCTCGCGTCCCGCGTCAGCTACCCAGGAGCAAGCCTCCGTTTATCGCGGAGGATCCGGCTTCTGCGGAGGATCCGGGCAGCTATAGGCACCCGGATCTTCCGTAACGGCCGGATCCTCCGCGCAAATGGGGATGAAAGGGCGGCTGGGGGCCAAGTGACGGGCGTGGATCCGCCCTGGCGCTTTCGGTCAGGGCGGCTTCGGCGTTCCGGGGGATGGGGCGGCGGGGCGGGGCTCGGCGGCGTTCCGGGGATGGGGCGGCGGCGGGGTGGGCTGGGGCGGCGTTCCGGGGCTGGGGCGGCGGGGCGGGAATAGCTGCGCGGGAGACGCGTTAGGCGCTAGTGATGATTTTGCTCTCGACTAGAGCGTTCCTGTATCCCGCCGCCCACTCGATTTCGGTATTGATCCCATGAAAGGTTTCCCTATTCGTCACGTGCCCAGCGAGAGCGTGAGCGGGGCCGCCAAGGCGGTCGCCAAGCGGCAAGCCGAGCAGCTCACGCTGGTGCGCCGCCGCGCCCAGCCGGCCGCGGTCTACATCACCCGGATGACCCTGACCGCGGTGTTCGCCTACCTGCTCGCGCTGCAGCTGCCGGGCGGGTCGGTCCGGTCCGTGCTCGCCCCGCTGACCGCGCTCCTGGTGGTGCAGGCGACCCTGTTCCACACCATCCGCAGCGCCGTGCAGCGCGTCATCGGCGTCACCGCCGGCGTGCTGGCCGCGGTGGCGGTGTCGGCGTACATCCCGTTCAGCTGGTGGGTGCTCGGCCTGCTCATCGCGGGCACGCTCGCGCTCGGCCTGATGCTGCGCCTCCACGAGGACACCCTGGAGGTGCCGATCAGCGCCATGCTGATCTTCTCGGTCGACTCGCACGCCGCCGCGACCAGCCGCATCACCGAGACGCTGGTCGGCGCCGCGGCCGGGCTGGCCGCGGGCCTGCTCTTCGCGCCGCTGCGGGTGCAGCCCGCCAAGGACGCGATCGGCGAGCTGAGCCGCCAGATGGGCGACCTGCTCGGCCAGATGGCGGACGGCCTGGCCGAGGGGCCCGACCCGCGCCGCGCGGCCGAGTGGCTGGACCGCACCCGGGCCCTGCGCGGTGAGATCGAGCGGGTGGACGAGGCGCTGAGCCAGGCCGAGGAGAGCGTCCGGCTGAACCCTCGCCGGCTCCGCTACCCCAACTACCCCAACCCGGCCGCGGGCCTGCGCGACGGCGTCGACACGCTGGAGCGGGCCGCCACGGACCTGCGCGTGCTGGCCCGCGCGGTCGCGGACAGCGCCCGGCTGGACAGCGAGGACAGCCCGGTCAAGGACCCGGAGACCCGGACCCGGCTGGCCGCGGTCATCGCCGAGCTGGCCGCCAGCGTCCGCGCCTACGGCCAGCTCATCGAGACCGACCCCGAGCCGCTGGACGCCCCGGATGCGCAAGCCGAGCCGATCGCGGTTGTGCTCGGGGATCACCTGGAGGAGGCTCAGCGGAAGCAGGACCGGCTGGCCGACGTGCTGGCCACCGACCCGGCCAAGCAGCCGGACGGCTGGCCGCTGCGCGGCGAGATCCTGGCCCACGTGGACCGCTTGCGCAGCGAACTCGAGCCCCGGCGGCCGACGCCGCCGGACGAGAAGCGCAGGCCGCCGCGGATGCTGCACCACCGGTCCCGTACGGCTCCGCCCCGCCGCGGTTACCGGACCGTCCTGCGGTCCCGGGCGGGCCGGACCGCCGAGCGGGTCCGGGCCAGGCTGCGCGCCTTAGCAGTTAGGCCGTCGCCGAGGACGTGGCTACCGGGGACTACCCACGGGCCGCATGTGTGACAAACTACCCAGGTGACCGCCTTGAAATTGCCCAGTTTGCCGTTCCCGCTCGAGCCCGCAGGCCACCCGGCGCCGGGCTGCCGGATCCTGAACGGAGCGCTGATCTTGAGCGCGGGGGCGGGGACCGACATGTTCCTCGATCCCGCCGGGGCTGATCCGGAGCACGTTCCGGACGCGGGCCGCTTCGTGGGCCTGCCCCCGGCCGGCGACTTCACGCTGGCCGCCCAGGTCCGGGTGGAGTTCGCCAGCATGTACGACGCGGGCGTGCTGCTGCTGCACGCCCGCGAGCGGCACTGGGCCAAGCTGTGCTTCGAGTACTCGCCGCAGTTTCGGCCGACCGCGGTCACCGTGGTGACCAAGGGGATCTCCGACGACTGCAACTCCTTCGAGGTGGACGGCGACACCTTGTGGCTGCGGATCACCCGGTTCGGGGCGGCCTGGGCCTTCCACGCCTCGACGGACGGGTCCTGGTGGCGGCTGCTTCGGTACTTCGCGCTGGAAGGGGATGCGGCCGAGCTGGTCCGGGTCGGCTTCCTGGCCCAGTCGCCGACCGGTGAGGGCTGCGCGGCTGCTTTTGATCACATCTCGTTCCAGCCGGGGGCGCCGAAGAACCTGCGCGACGGCAGCTGATGGCGCGAGCTTAGGCACCGAGGTTGCGGGTGGTGTAGGGGTTGCGGAATTTGCCGGCGGGGTCGAGGCGGTGCATGAGGGCGAGGAAGTCGGGGAGGCGTTCGTAGCTCGACCGCACCTCCTCGGGCGGAGTGGTGAAGACCTTGCCCCAGTGGGGTCGGGGAGCGAACGCGGCTAGCTGGCGTTCGAGGTCGGTGACCACGGGCAGCACCGAGGCGGTGTCGGCGATCCAGGTGAAGTGGAAGGCGACGCTGTCCCGGTGGTAGCAGGTGCTGAGCCACAGGTCGTCGGCGGCGACGACGCGGATCTCGCAGATCCGCAGGACCGGGGCCAGGCGGTCGCGGATCTCGTTCAGGGCGTGCAGGGCGGGGACGGCCTGCGCGACGGGGAGCAGGTACTCGGACTGGAGTTCGTCGCCGGCGCTGGGCTTGAACTCGGGGCGGAAGTGCGGGAGCCGCTCGTACCAGCGGCCGGGCACGCCGAGCTGCTCGGTGCAGGCTCTCCGGGGACGCGCCGGGGACCGGGTTCCGGGCCGAGAGCGCCGGGGTGGCGGTGAACCACGGTTCCCGGGTGACCGAGGGCGGGAGGCCGGGGTCCTGCTTGAACCAGAGCTGGGTCAGGCGGGGGGCTCGCCAGTCGGTGAACATGCTCACGCTGTAGGCGCTGGTCATGAGGTCGGTGAAGTGATCGTTCAGATTGTTTAGGGGCAGGTCCTCGTAGACCCGCTGGCTGAGGTCGAAGGACGGGACCAGCTCCAGGTCCAGGCTGACCACGACGCCGAGGGCGCCGAGGTGGACCACGGCACCGTCATCGCCGGTGAGCTCCACGAGGTCGCCGCCGGCGGTGACCAGGGTCAGGCCGGTCACGGCGGCGGCCAGGTTCTGGTTGGCGGCGCCGGAGCCGTGGGTCGCGGTCGCGCAGGCGCCGGCCACCGAGATGTGCGGGAGCGAGGCCAGGTTGCGCAGGGCGAAGCCCTCGGTGTCCAGGCGGGCGGCGACCTCCGCGTAGCTGAGGCCCGCCGCGACCCGCGCGACCGAACGAGCCGAGTCGACCGAGACCTCGCCCGGCATGCCCGCCAGGGTGACCTGGGCGCCCGGTGAGTCGGCCATGTCGTTGAACGAGTGGCCGGTGGCCAGCACGCGGATACGCCGAGCCCGGGCCACGACGGCCTGGAGCTCGCCGAGCGAGGACGGGCGGTAGAAGTCGGGGGCGCCGAAGGCGATGTTGCCTGCCCAGTTCGTCCGCGGTCGCGTCGTCATTTAGGACCGCGGGGTCCAGGTGGATGGCAGGGGGGCGCCGTACCAGGCCTCGATGATGTGCCGGGCGATCGACACCGACGGGGGCAGGGCCAGCTCGCCGGCCTGCAGCGCGGCGAGCAGGCCGGCGCGGCTCCACCAGCGGGCCTCGGCCAGTTCCTCGTGGTCGACGGCGATGACCTGGCCCGCGGGCGCGTCGGCCCGGAAGCCGAGCATCAGGCTGCGCGGCATCGGCCAGGGCTGGCTGCCCAGGTAGCGGACGTTGGTGACCGTGATCCCGGTCTCCTCGGCGACCTCGCGGATCACGGCCTGCTCGGCGGACTCCCCCGGTTCCACGAACCCGGCCAGGATCGAGACCCGCCGAGCCCGGCCAGGCGGCGTTGCGGGCCAGCAGGCAGCGGTCCTCGGGGTCGGTGACCAGCATGATCACCGCGGGGTCGGTGCGCGGGAAGTGCTCGCTGCCGTCCTTGGGGCACCTGGTCGAGTGGCCGGCCGCGTCGGGCACCGTGGGGGTGCCGTCGAGCGGGCAGCGCAGGTGCGTGTCGTGCCAGTTGGCCAGGGCCACCGCGTGGGTGAGCAGCCCCGCGTCGCGGTCGGACAGCAGCGCCCCCACCTCGCGCAGCGAGATGGCCCTGATGCTGCCAGTGGCCGGGCCCAGCGGGGCGCTGACCCCGAAGTAGATGGTGCTATCGGTGTCCTCGCCGAGCAGGAACCGGATGCCGGCCGGCGCCTCCTGCGGGGCGAGGAACACCAGCTTCTCGTCGCTGCGGACCAGCGCGTGACCGTCGTGCACGACCAGGACGCGGGTGCGCGGGTCCTTCCAGGCCGCGTCGATCCAGTCCTTGTCCGTCCGCCGCTTGGTGACCCGGTCGACGGTGCCACGGGCCAGCGCGAGATTGTCCAGCGGGGCGCACCCGGAGGCGGGGGTCACGTCAGGTCCGAACCGGCGGTGGCCAGTTCCTCCCAGAGGTACGCCGACACCTCGGCGCCCCGCAGCAGCAGCGACAGGTCGATTCTCTCGTTGGGCGCGTGCGGCCGGTCGGAATCCAGGCCGACGCCGATGAAGACCAGGGGGGCGGCCAGGATATCGGCCAGGTCGGCCTCCGGGCCGCTGCCGCCCTCCTTGGTGAACAGCACCTCGCGGCCGAACGCCCGCTCCATGGCCCGCCGGCCGGCCCGCACGGCCGGGGAGGTGATCGGCGAGTGGCTGGGGCGGACCGCGGGCTGCGCGGTGACCGTGGCCGCCAGCCCGGCCGGGGTGGCGGCTCGCACGTACTCCCCGAACGCGGCCAGCACGTCGGCCGGATCCTGGTCGGCGACCAGGCGGAACGAGACCTTGGCGTGCGCGGCCGCCGGGATGATGGTCTTGCCGCCCGGGCCGGTGTGCCCGCCCCACATCCCGTTGACCTCCGCGGTGGGCCGGGCCCAGATCCGCTCCAGGGTGGTGAAGCCCTCCTCGCCGTACGCGGCGCCGCTCTGCCCGGCCTCGGCCAGCCACTCCTTCTCGTCGAACGGCAGCCGGGCGAACAGCTCCCGCTCCTGCGCCGACAGCGGAAGAACGCTGTTATAGAAGCGGGGCAGGGTGACCCGGCCCGCGTCGTCGTGCAGGCCGGCCAGCAGGGCGGCCATGGCGTGCAGCGGGTTCGGCACCCCGCCGCCGAACGACCCGGAGTGCAGGTCCCGGACCGGCCCGGTCAAGGTGACCTCGGCCGAGGCCAGCCCGCGCATGCCGGTGCACATGGACGGCACGTCGGCGGCCCACATGCCGGTGTCGCTGACCACGATCACGTCGCAGGCCAGCCGGTCGCGCTTGCGCCGCAGCAGCTCGGCGAAGTGCTCCGAGCCGGACTCCTCCTCGCCCTCCACGATCAGCTTGATCGTGACCGGCGGCGCCGCTCGGCGCGGGACACGGCCAGGGCGGCTTTGATGCCGAGGGAGTGGAACAGCACCTGGCCCTTGTCGTCGGAGGCGCCCCTGGCGAACAAGCGGCCGTCACGCTCGGCGGGCTCGAACGGCGGGCTGTCCCACTCCTCCAGCGGCTCGACCGGCTGCACGTCGTGGTGCCCGTAGACGAGGACCTTCGGCGCATCGCTGGATTGGCCGCCGGCCATTCGGCGAACACCGCGGGCAGCCCGTCCGGGGCGGTCTCCCAGACCTCGGCGACCGGGAAGCCGATGTTGCTGAGGTGCGCGGCGAGCCATTCGGCGCTGCGCCGCACGTCGTTATGATGCTCTGGATCGGCGGAGATCGACGGGATGGCCAGCCACTGCTTCAGGTCATCGATGAACTCGCGGGCGTTCGCTGCTATGTAGGCACGGGCATCCATGGCTTAAACGTTATCCAGGGTCGAAAGGTGTCGCCCCGGCCGCGGATGCCGGCCGCCGGGACCGACACGGCCCGCCCGGGACGGCCGGTGACCCAGCCCACCCGGGCCGGCTCCTCGCCGACGCTCTTCAGCGCGGCCATCGCCGCCTGCTGCCGGGCCGCGGGGACGACGATGGCGAACCCGGTGCCCATGTTGAACGTGGCGTACATGGTCGCGGCGCGCACCCCGCCCGCCTCCGCGATGAGCCCGAACACCGGCGGCGGGGGCGGCAGCGCGTCCAGTTCGTAGGACACGTCCGCGGCGAGGCGGCCTAGGTTGAGCAGCCCGCCGCCGGAGATGTTGACCAGCCCGCGCGGCTCCACCCCGGCCGCCCACAGGGCCTGGACCGCGGCCACGTAGACCCGGGTCGGCTGGAGCAGCGCGTCGTCCAGGTGCCGCGCCGTCCCCGGGACCCGGTCGGACAGCTTCATCCCGGCCCGGTCGAACAGGACGTGCCGGGCCAGCGAGTACCCGTTGCTGTGCAGGCCCGAGCTGGGCAGGCCGATGATCACGTCGCCGGGCCGGACGCCGGAGCCGTCGATCGGGATGCGGCCCGCGGGCAGCGCCCCGATCGCGGTGCCGACCAGGTCCAGCATGGGGCGCCCGCTGGACGCGTCGGCCAGCATCGAGCCGATCTGGGCGATCTCCCCGCCCGGGATGGCGATCCCGGCCAGGTCGGCGCCCAGGTACAGGCCTCGCGCGATCTCCTCGAGCACGCCCTCGTCGATCCGGTCGGTGGCCACGTAGTCCAGCAGCGCGAGCGGCACCGCACCCACGCAGATCAGGTCGTTGACGTTGTTGGCCACGCAGTCGATCCCGATCGGCTCCCACCGGTTGGCCTCGCGGGCCAGCAGGATCTTGGTGCCCACCCCGTCGGTGCTCATGGCCAGCGGCGGCCCGGACTCCAGCTGCAGGATGGTGGCGAAGTACCCGCTGGACAGGCCGGTGATGCTGGTCACCATCGAGGACCGGGCCGAGGTGCGGGCCAGCCAGGGGCGCATGGCCCGGGCGAACACGTCCTGCTCGCGCTGCTCGTCCACCCCCGCCGTGGCGTAGCTGGGGGGCGTCTCGTCCTGACTTGCGTCCATGCAGGCAGCCTACGGTAACGACGCCGGCGGACCGCGGAACCAGGGCCGGGGCGCGGGCACCACGTTCCGTTCGGAATAATTGAATTTTCAAATGTGGTTATGCTGGCACTTGCTACGAAGGGAAGTGGACACCATGCCAGCGATCACCGTCGAGAACATCCTGGTCCTGCCGCGAGTGCCGGAACCTGATGTGACCCAGGCCGAACGGACCGTCACCTCGGTCACCACCGCCCCGTCGGGCTTCGAGGGCGAGGGGTTCCCGGTCCGGCGCGCGTTCGCCGGCGTCGACCTGCCGCGGCTCGACCCGTTCATCCACATGGACCAGATGGGCGAGGTCGACTACGGCCCCGGTGAGCCCAAGGGCACCCCGTGGCACCCGCACCGCGGGTTCGAGACCGTCACCTACATCATCGACGGGACGTTCCGGCACCAGGACTCCAACGGCGGCGGCGGCCTGATCACCGACGGCGACACCCAGTGGATGACCGCGGGCGGCGGCATCCTGCACATCGAGGCGCCGCCGGAGGAGCTCGTGGTCAGCGGCGGGCTGTTCCACGGCTTCCAGCTCTGGGTCAACCTGCCGGCCCGGCTGAAGATGACCCAGCCGCGCTACCAGGACATCCGTGCGGGCCAGGTCGCGCTGCTGTCGTCCGCGGACGGCGGGGCGCTGCTGCGGGTGATCGCCGGGTCGTTCGGCGGGCATGACGGTCCGGGCGTCACGCACACGCCGATCTCCCTGGTGCACGCCACCGTGTCGGCGGGCGCGCAGGTCCGGCTGCCGTGGCGGGCCGACTTCAACTCGCTGGCCTACGTGCTGGCCGGGAGCGGCACCGTCGGGGCCGAGAAGAGGCCGGTGCGGATGGGGCAGCTGGCGGTGTTCGGGGCGGGGGAGGCTATTACGTTCGCCGCTTCGGGGTCCGCGGGTGACATGGACATCCTGCTGCTCGGCGGCGAGCCGATCCGGGAGCCGGTGGCCGCGTACGGGCCGTTCGTCATGAACACCCGGGCCGAGCTGCAGCAGGCCTTCGAGGACTACCAGGCCGGACGGCTGGGGTCGATTCCCGCGGTGCCGGTCGAGCCACACCCGGGCCACGACGTTATCTAAGATCTTGACCGAACGGAGCGTGGTGCGTCGGTCCGGGTCAGCTTGAGCGCCAGCGCGGGGCAGGCGGCGACCGCGCGGCGGGCCTCCAGGTCCAGGGCCGGGGGCACCGGGTGGGGGTCGACGATGGGATAGCCCCACTCGTCGAGGGAGATGAGCTCGGGCAGGAGTTCGGCGCAGACGCCGTGGCCGGTGCAGGCGATGGGGTTGACCCGCAGGGTGTCGGGCATGGCTCAGATCCAGTCGTCTTCGGTCAGCGGCATGTGGTCGGGCAGCGGGAGGAACGGGCGTGCGGTTGGTCGCCGAGCAGTGGCCGCGGGCGTGCAGGCTGATCTCCGGCGCGAACACGGTGAGCGCGCTGCGGACGAACCGGACGGTGCCGTCCGGGTGGTTGCAGGCGCCGCGGCCGGTGACCAGGCCGGCCCAGCGCTCCAGGTCGGCGCGGACCTGCCTGCGGTGCCCGCGCCCGGCCAGTTCGGCCAGGGCGGCGGCCATCCGGGGCAGGCCGTTGAGGCACGGCCCGCACTGCCCGGCCGACTCCGCGGCCAGGTAGCGCACCACCCGGGCCGCCTCGGCCAGGCCGCAGCGGTCGGCGGGCAGCGCGGCGATGACGCCGGCGCCGACCGCGGCGCCGTGTTTGTTCAGGGCTTTGTTGTCTAGGGTCAGGGTGTCGATCGCGTCGATGGGCAGCCAGGTGCCGTGGTAGCCGCCGATGAGGACGGCCTGGGCGTTGCTTTGGCTGGCATCAGGGTGCGCAGCGGGACGCCGATCTCGGCCTCGATGACCTGCGTGCTGTTGCTGGTGTGGACGGTGGTGAGCATGCTGCCCGGCTCGTCCGCGGTGCCGACGGCGCGGAACCACCGGGGGCCGTAGCGGGCGATCAGGGCCAGGTGGGCGAGGGTCTCGACGTTCTGGACCAGGGTCGGCGCGCCGCCCAGGCCGCGTTCGGTCACCCGGGGCGGCACGAAGGTGGGCACCGCCGGGCCGCCGCCCAGCCGGTTGACCAGCGCCGACTCCTGGCCGGCCAGGAACCGCGGCGGCGCCTCGAAGACCGTGACGTCGAGCCAGTCCAGGCCCGCGGCGTACCGCTGGGCCAGCGCCCGCATGATCTCGTGGCTGAGCCCCGGGTGCACGTACAGGTAGGCCTCGCTGGCCCCGACGGCCTCGGCGGCCAGCTGCAGCCCGTCCAGCACCAGGTTCGGCGCGGCGCGGAGCAGCAGGGCGTCCTTGTGGCTGGCGGGCTCGCTTTCCGCGCCGTTGGCCACGATCACCTTGCGGCCGCGGGCCTGGGCCACGATGGCCATCTTGCGGTGCACCGGGAACGCGGCGCCGCCGCGGCCGGTCAGGCCGGACTGCTCGACGCCTTGGATCAGGTGGCCCGGGCCGCCCTGGTACGGCGGGTGGCCGTACCGGGCCAGGTGCGTGCGCACGTCTTCCGGCACCCCCGGGACCAGGGGCAGCAGGCGGGGCAGCCCGGCGGTGTGTTTCCCGGCGGCCTCGCCGGTCGCCTGGTTCGCGGTGTCGTTCACGGTCCCCTTCGCCGTGTCGCTTGCTGGGGCCATCGTCATCGGGAGATCCTCTCGGGAGCCTGCTGACCGTGCGGCCGTGCTGGCGGAGGAGGGCGGCGACCCGGGCCGCGCGCGGGAGCTGGCGGGCGGCGCTGGCCAGCCGCCAGACGGCCGCGGCTGTGACGATTAGGGCACAGGCGATGCTCAGGTCGAGCAGCCAGCCCTGCTGCAGGTCCTTGCTCGAGCCGATGCTGTGCGCGAAGGCGACCGGCCAGCACAGGTAGGCGAGCAGGTGAATGGCCCGCCACAGGATCCGGTTCAGCCGGCCGCGGACCAGGCTGGTGACGATCATGGCCAGCATCAGGTCGAACGAGATCGCGCCCAGGCCGAGCCAGAGCCGCTCGTAGCCGGAGTCGAACGGGATGACTGACGATGCCAGTGGAATGCTGACGAAGGTGTCGAGCACCGCGGTCAGCACGTGCACGGCGATGAACGCCACGGCGAGCAGCGAGATGTTCCGGTGCAGGCTGGTCACGGCGAAGCGGGGCAGGCCGGGCAGGCGGCCCTGCCGGTTGACCAGGATGCCGAGCACCAGGACGGCGGTGAGCAGCAGCAGGGCGACGATCCCGGTGGCGCGGCTGGCGTACCAGAACGCGGTGCTCCCGCTCATCTGTCTCCCTCCCGTCGGGTTGGGGCCTTTTCTCTGTTCACGTCGTCCATACTTGCTGAGCCGGGTGGATAAAGCCTGGAAGCTACTTCTGATCTAACTCTGAGTGTCTTCGGGCCAGCCGGCCACGGTGAACACCACGCCGGTCGCGTCGACCAGGCGCGCGGGCAGGCCGAGCCGGGCCAGCCAGCCGAGCGCCTCCCGGCCGCGGATGACCGCCGCGGTGCTGGCCGCGTTGGCGTCCGCGCAGGTCCCCGCGGCCACCGACACGGTCCGCCAGACGGGTTCGGCCGGGAGGCCGGTGCGCGGGTCCAGGATGTGGTGCAGCACATCGCCGCCCCGCTGCCAGCGGCGCGCGGTGGTACTACTGGTGGCCAGCCCGCCGTCGCGGATCGCGATCAGCGCGTACGGTCCCTCCGGCGTCTCGTCCGGGGAGCCGGTCACGTCCTGGACCCGGATCCGCCAGCCGTCCTGGGGGGCGGGGCCCGCGACCGCGATGTCGCCGCCCAGGCTGACCAGCACCCCGCAGCCGGCCTGCCGCGCGATCCGCGCCGCGGACCGGTCGGCGGCCCACGCCTTGGCGGTGGCCCCGAGGTCCAGCTGGACGCCGGCGGGCATGGTCAGGGTGCGACCCTCCAGCCGGACCTCGCGCCAGCCGGGCACCGTCCGCACGGTGAGCGGCGCGGCCGGCCCGGTACGGCCGATCCGTTCGAAGTCACGGTCGTATCCGATGGCCGACATGGCCGCGCCGACGGTCGGGTCGACGTCGCCGTCGGTGAGTTCGGCCGCCCGCAGCGCGACCGCGATGGCCTCGGCGAGGAGCGGGCTGACCTGCTGGCCTTGCTGTTGTTTTTAGCGCGCAGATCTCGGAGTCGGCGCGGAAGCGGCTGCAGGCCAGGTCGACGGCGGCCAGGTCGGCCTCGAGGAGGCTGCGGGCCGCGGGCAGGCAGGATGGTTCGGTCACCACCAGGTGGACCAGCGTGCCCAGGGCGCGCCAGCTGGCCGCGGCCTCTTGTTGTTGCCCGGCTTGTGTGCCGGAGCATAGGAGCCGCCGGAGGTGGCCTGGCTGCTGCCCGAGCTCGAGTTCGGGGCCGAACCCGAGCTGAAGCCGCTGGAGCTCGATCCGTTGTTCGTTCCGGTGCTCGATCCGGAGCTCGTTCCGTTGCTCGGACGAGCCGGAGTTGGTGGACGAGCCGGAGTTGGTGGAGTCGGAGTTGGCGGACGAGCCGGTGCTGGAGGACGTGCCGCTGCTCGAGGAGGACCCGGAACTCGTCGACGAGCCGGTATTGGCGGACGTGGATGACGTGGTGGTGTGCGTGGACCCCGGCAGGGCCAGGGTCACGACGCCCGCCGCCACCACGCTGGCCATGGTGACCGCGGTGGTGGTCGAACGGACCTTGGCGCGGCCGCGTTCCCGGGCCGCCATGGCCCGCCGGACGCTGTCGCGGTCTGCTCTGCTCATATCACCCATTCTGCGCTCCCGGATTCGGAGCCTTCTGCAGGAAAGTTCTCAGTTGGCTATGAGGGCACGCCCTCGGGTCAGCCGCCCGGGCCGAGGTTACCCAGCGAACATGAAGGCCACCTGAAGCCGCGGTTCGCCGCGCTACGGCTCCAGCGCGGCGGCGTGGATGACCTGCAGGGCCCGATCGACGTGCACCAGGTGGGTGCGATGCGAAAGGATGCACAGCCGCAGCAGGACGCGGCCGCCGACGCGGGTGCCCGTGCTGGGGGTGGCCGTACTCCGCCCGTCGGACGGGGCACGGGCCAGGCCCTCGACGAACCTGGTCACCCAGTCGAGCGTGGCCTGCCCAGCTCCTGCATCCGCTCAGGGCCGGGCTCCAGTGGGTACGTCGTCATCGGCCACCGAGTCCCTTCGGGTCGCGAGTACCGCCATTCTGGTTCCGTCAGTGGTAGCCGTGGGTCATCGGGTGCGGGCTGATCTTTATCTGTGTCTTCATCTGTGTCTTCATCTGGGGCAGCCACTCGGCGTGGCGGATGGCGCGCATAGCGGCCTTGCGGCGTTCGGCGTCCATGCGGTCGATGAACAGCACGCCGTCGAGGTGATCAGTCTCGTGCTGCAGGCAGCGGGCCAGGTTGCCGGTGCCGACCACCTGGACCGGATCGCCGTCGGCGGTGAAGCCCTTCGCGACCACGTTCATCCGGCGCTTGGTGTCGAAGTAGAACCCGGGGATCGACAGGCATCCTTCGGGGCCGTCCTGTTCCTCCTGGTCCGGGAAGTCGAGCACCGGGTTGACCAGGTGGCCGGCCACGTCCTCGTCGTGGAACGCGAACACCCGCAGGCCGACGCCGACCTGAGGCGCGGCCAGGCCGGACCCGCGCTGGTCGTACAGCGTCTGGTCGAGGTTGCGGACCAGGCGCCGCAGTTCGGCGTCGAACGTCGTCACCGGTTCGGCGGGGGTGGTGAGGACCGGGTCGCCGAACAGGCGGATCGGCAGGACCGCCATGTCGTGTTCTCCTTCGCGAGCAAGCTTTGCAAAGAGTATAGTTTGCAAAGTGATGACGGTACACGGCGGCCGGGAGCCGCGGCTGGAACGGCATCCGGTCCGGGAGGCCCTGCTGGAGCTGATCGGCCGGGACGGGATCCTCACCGCCACGGCCGCGGCCCGCGAACTGGGCGGCAGCACCGGCCTGTATTCCTTCCACCTGCGCCAGCTGGCCCGGTTCGGGATCATCGAGGAAGCTCCCTCCGCAGGCGGCCGGGTCCGTCCGTGGCGGCTCGCGCGGTCCGGCGGGGCACCAGCACCGGACCAGGCCAGCTCCCGCCCGGTCAGCGACGCCGAACTGAGCGAGGTGGCGCGGGGACTGGAGGACGAGAGTTACCGTCGCTGGCTGGACCAGCGCGACACCGCGCCCGCGCCCTGGCGTCGTGACGAGGCGTTCAGCCAGGTCGTCTACCTGACCCCCGACGAGATGGCCGGGATGGCGGAGGTGATCCGGGCGCTGCTGGCCCAGTACCGGCACCGCGAGGTCAGGCCCGCGACGCGTCCGCCCGAGGCCGCTCCGGTCGCCGTGGTGGCCCGGCTGTTCCCGCTGCTGGAGCCCGGCGGCGCGCCGCGGCCAGGACCGCCGCGGTGATCAGGCCGAGCACGATCGTGCCCAGGGCGGAGGCGAGCAGGGTGCCGCGGGCGCCGAGGGCGGCCACGAGCGGCCCGCCGAGCGCGGTGCCGAGCGGCGCAGCCAGGATGAGCAGCGAACCGCGGGCCGCGATGACCTGGGCCAGCGCCCCCGGCGGGCTCGCGTCCTGGAACACCGCCATGGACAGGGACATCCACGGGCCCCAGATGACCGCGCCGGCGAAGAACGCGGCCAGCGCCACCCAGAGCGGGCCGGGCAGCCCGAGCGGGACCAGGGCCAGGCCCCAGCCGAGCACGATCGCGGTCATGGTGGGCCAGACCCGCCAGCGGCGCAGGAACGGGGCGGCCAGCTCGCCGATCACCGCGCCCACGCCGAACACGGCCCAGAACGCGCCGAGCAGGGCCGCCGACCCGTGCAGGTCGATGGCGACGTGCACCGGCAGGGCCACGTCGACCGGCCCGTAGAGCAGGTAGAACACGAACGACAGGGCCAGCAGGCCGGGCAGCACCGGGCTGGAGCGGATCACCGCCCAGGCGCCGCTGTCGTTGGCTTTGGGATCCGGGGCCTCGCGGGCGCGGGCCAGCCGGGCGGCCAGCGGTCCGACGCGGGCGTAGCTGACCGCGAGCACGACCCAGCTCGCGGCGTCGGCGGCGATGACGACCGCCGGGCCGGCGAGCGCGGTCACCAGGCCGGCCAGCGCCGGGCCGATCATCAGGCTCAGCTGGTCGGCCAGGCCGAGCACGGTGTTGCCCGCGACTCGCTGCTCGGGCGGGAGCAGGTCTGCGACCAGCGTGTACTTGCCCGCCACGCCCCACGCGCTGAGCAGGGACGAGACGCCGAGCAGGGCGACGTAGCCCGCGGGGCCGAGCAGCCCGGCCAGGGCCAGGCAGCCGATCAGGCCCAGCGCGCAGGCCCGCAGCACGGCGTTGAGGAAGGTCAGCCGGGCCCCGCCGCGGCCGTGCAGCCAGCGGCGCAGGAGGACCGCCCCGGCCGCCCCGGGCAGCGAGTAGGCCGCGACGGCCGCGCCCACCCACAGCCCGCGGCTGTCCGGCGGGGCCAGCCGCAGCGCCAGCCAGGCGATCGCCACCGCGCTCATCCCGTCGCCCAGGGCCGAGGCGGCCGTGGCGGGCAGGATCCGGCGCAGCACCGGGTGGCTGATCGCCGGGTAGTAGGGCGAGGTCCGGGCGCGTTCGGTCAGCCGCGCCGTCCGGCCCGGCGGTCGCGCGGGGGCCTCGGGCGGTTGGGCTCGGGGCGGCTGACCGGTTTGCACATCTGGATCATGCAACCTCAACCAAGGCTGAGGTCAACCGGCTTACGGCGGATCTGGCTGACTGCGGGGTGAATCAGCGGCAGACCCGCGTGACCATGACATGGCTGCGGCGGCGGTCGCCTCGGGGAGAGGTCGGCCGCCGCCGCAGGCCGGGTCTAGCGGCTGGCATAGAACGTGATCGGCTCGGTATTGCCCGAGCGATCCCAGCTCGCGGTGAGGATCAGCTAGCTGGTGATCGGGAAGATATTTCCTGAGCGGTCCCAGGTTGCGGTGAACGACTTGCCGGTCACCGCGCCCACGGTATCGAGCGAGATGAACCCGCCGCCGGAAACCGGGTCGACCATGTCGATCGGGATGTTGTTGAAGCCGCCGACGCCCTTGATGTTCCCTCCGGTGAGCTGTGCTTCGTCCCCGGTCATGGTGGTGGTGCCGTAGTCGGCCAACTCGGTGAGGAAGCAGTTGGTCCCGGCGTTGTTGCAGAGCTCAGGCCGCTCGACGATCCACTCGGCCGACGTCCGGGCGCAGCTCGCGCACGAAGCCGTGGTGGTGCTGGACTTGCCCGTCGACAGGTCGGAGATCGTCAGCGTGAACTCGCTGGTGGTGGTGGAGTAACTGACCGAGGAGTCGATGATGTCGCCGGGGTGGACGGCGAACACGTTCACCGAAGCCGCCGGGAACAGCTCGTACCACGCCTGGTACTTCGGCGTCGTGTTACCGGTGCCGCCGCAATGGGCGAAGGTGCCGTCCTGCTCGACCGAATCGCTGTTATAGCCGTCCAGGCCTGACCAGTTGGAGGTCCACTGGTCCGGCTGGCCCGTACAGGTGATCGCGGGCTGCACGAACGTCGTGTGCACGTAGGTGAACAGCTTCTTGGACGTCACCGCGTAACCCGACCAGTTCAGGCTGACCGTCGTGGACCCCGAACCGCTCGCCGTGACTATGGGACCACCCGGATGCGCGATGTTATCGGCCGCCGGGATGCCCGCTACCGCCGCGCTGGCCGTTCCGGTCATGCCGGTCAGGCATGCCGCCCCGGTCAGGGCGGCTGCTGCTAGCGCTGTCGTGAAGATCCGTTTTGTTCGCAATCCCACTCCTTTGTTCAGGTTGGGACAACCTTCAAGCTTTTCTCCCGCTTCGTCAACCCTCATATCTAGCTATTTCGTGCCATCATGACCGACCGGCAGCCGGTAAATCCGCACAAATTCGCACTCAGCTGGCGGCCATTCCCCGGACAGGTACGCCATCACACCAGCGGCCAAGGCGTTTTGTGAAAACCTTCACAAGGCGTTTCCGCGGAAACGTCTGCTCGTGTCGCGTGGGGGTGCCGGTCCGGGTGCGGCGGGGACGATGCCGGGCGGTTATGGTCGGGGTCATGGCGACCGCGCGGGAGATGCTGCTGGCCGAGCGGGCCCGCGTGCGGGAGCGGATCGCGGCGCTGGAGCGGGAGTTCGCCGGGATCGCGGAGGCCGCGAGCGCGGGCGGGACCGACGACGAGCACGATCCGGAGGGCGCGACGCTGGCCTTCGAGCGGCAGCACACCGCCGCGCTGCTCGAGCAGGCGCGGGAGCAGCTGGCGGCGGCGGACGCGGCGCTCGGCCGGCTGGAAGCCGGCCGATACGGCGTGTGCGAACGGTGCGGGCAGCCAATCGGGGATGACCGATTGGCGGCCCGCCCGGCGGCGCGGACCTGCGTCCGGTGCGCTGTGCTGTAGGGGCCGTCCTCTCGCGCTTGCTACTCGGCCCGCAGGGCGGACGCGGTGCGGGTCCTGGCCGCCCAGCCCGCCGGGCCGAGCGCTCCGGCCACGGCGATGACCAGGCCGGACAGGGCCAGCAGGACGAGTCCGGCCGGCTGGTACACGTTGAGCACCGAGGGCGGCACGTCGGTCTGCGCGGCGTGACCCATGACCGGCAGCACGTAGTTGTGCACCGCGATCCCGGCCGGGATCGCGATCAGGCCGGCGACCAGGCCGATGCCGGCCACCGAGCACACCACCATGGCGATGGTCTGCCGCGGCGTCATGCCGATCGCCTTGAACACGCCGAGGTCGTGCACCCGCTCCCTGGTCTGCAGCACGACCGTGTTGAGCACGCCGAGCGCGGCCACGGCGACCAGCAGCAGCGTCAGCGTCGCGACCAGTCCGATGATGACGAAGAACTGCGACGAGTTGCTGCCGTTGGCGTTGACCTGGTAGGGCCGTCCGAGCTTGGCGCCCAGCGCGTCCGCGTAGGCCTGGGCGTTGGTGCCCGGCGTCAGCGCCACGTCGTACTGATCGGGGCTCAGACCCGGATCCAGGGCGGCCAGGGTGGACTGGCTGGCGATGATCTCCGCGTTGCCGCCACTCGGGTCGAAGATCTCCCCGGCGATGTGGATGGTGATCTGGTGATTGCCCGAGGTGAGCGTGTAGCTGTCTCCCACCTTGGTGCCGGTCTGGGCGAGGAAGCCCGTGTTCACGTCGGCCTGGCCGGCGCCGGAGTACCAGTGGCCGGCGATGAGCGCGTAGCCGGTCCAGCTGGCGTCGCCGCCGAAACCGATCAGGGACAGGCGATCGGACAGGCCCAGGACCCTGATCTGGTCGTCGGACTCGGCCACGTAGCGAAGCGTGCCGGGCTGGGCCCGCAGCGCGGCGGTGACCGTCTGCTCCTGCACGGCCAGGCTCGGCACGGCCGGCCCCGGACCCGAACCCGGAGCGGCCGTCACCTGACCGCCACCGCCGTTCTGCCCGGGCGCGCCCGGGATGTTCACCTGCACCGGCTCGGTTGCCGAGTGCGACAGGTCGTTGTAGACCCGGTTCAGCGATATGCCCAGGCCCGCGCCGAACGTCACCGCGATCCCGCCGAACAGGATGGCGGCCAGGGTGATCGCGGTCCGGGTCGGGCGCGCGAACGGCCCGGCCAGGCCGATGGTCACCGACCGCGGCAGCCGGGCCCAGGGACCCCGGCCCAGCACTCGGTGCGCGGCGTAACCGTGCTTCGGCCGCGGCGCACGCCCGGTCGCGATGGCCTGCACCGCGCTCATCCGGCCCGCGCGCAGCGCGAGCAGGACCGCGGCGGCGCCGGCCAGGGCGAGCATGACCAGCGGCACGGCCACGTCGACCCATACCGGGACGGCCAGCGCGCCCACGCCGTACACCTGCGCGGTCTGGTTGAGCAGCGGCACGGAGAGCAGGTTGCCCCCGATCACGCCGAGCACGCAGCCCAGGAAGGCAGGGACCGCAACCTGGATCACGTACGAGGCCACCACCTGCCCGGGCGAGAACCCAATGGACTTCAGCACCCCGATCCGGCGCGTCCCGGCGACCACGGCCCCGCTGACCACGTTGGCCACGATCAGCACCGACAGCAGCAGCCCCATCACCCCGAATGCGACGATGAACGGGACCCAGGGCGCGATCGAACTCGTGTCCTGCAGCTTGACGGTCAGGTAGGACTGGGCGCCGAGTACGGAGCCCGGTGGCAGTGCGCTGCGGACTGTTGCCAGGTCCCCGTTGACCTGGCTGCCGGTGGCGGCGCGGGCGAAGCGGTACAGCATCTGGCTCACGTCCGGCGTTCCCGGGGCGCGCAGCGCGCCGACCTCGGACGGCAGCACCCAGGCCGCAGCCGTCTGGGTGATCGAGTTGGCGAAGCCGACGATGGTGAGGTGGGGTGACCCGGGCACGCCGGTCACGGTGAGCTGGGTCCCGATACTCTCTCCGGGGCCCCTGATGTCATTGAGGACGATCTGGTTCGGCTGCGTCGGCCAGTGGCCGGACTCCAGCGTGAGGTCGTCGACCGGACCGCCCGGCGACGCGCGGCCGACCAGGGTCAGCTGCTGCTGGAAGACACCGGGCGGACCCTGGCCGGGCGGCGGGGTGAACGGGACGGTGGCGGTGATGGTCGTCTCGGGGAAGGGTCCGGCGGCCGCCGTCACCCCCGGAAGGTGCGCCGTGGCGGCGAGCTGGGCGGCGGAGGCCTGGGCGGTCGCGGTTACCTCCGAGCCGTGCTGGGCGGCGAACGCGTGGTCGAACGGGGCGTTCGAGTCGACCAGCAGGCCCAGGGCCAGCGTCGAGGCGGCGGTGGAGACCAGCAGCACCAGGCCGATCACCACGGTCTGCACGCGCCGGCCGGACAGCCCGCTGCGCGCGGCCCGGACGGCCGGGCTCGCCGCCGCAGACGGCCAGATAAACATGGCTCTCATCGCCGCGCCCCTGTGGCGGCGTCGCTGGCCACCCGGCCGTCGACGATCTCGATGGCTCTCCGCGCGTAGCGGGTGGCCAGGTCCGGGTTGTGGGTGACCAGGATCAGGGTCTGCCCGGAGGAGTTCAGGTCGAGCAGCAGCGCGCCGATCTCCTCGCCGGTCGCGGTGTCCAGGGCCCCGGTCGGCTCGTCGGCCAGCAGCAGCGCGGGCCGGTTGACCAACGCGCGGGCGATGGCCACCCGCTGCCGTTCCCCGCCGGACAGCCGGGCCGGGTAGGCGTTGCGGTGCTTCTCGATGCGCAGCGCGGTCAGCAGGTCGCCGACCCGGGCGCGGGCCTGGGCCGTCGGCATCCCGGCCAGCTGGGCCGGCAGCAGCACGTTGTCCAGCACGGTCATATCGTCAAGCAGGTTGAAGAACTGGAAGATCATGCCGATCTGGCGGCGCCGGAACCGGGCCAGGCCGGTCTCGCTGAGCTTGTCGACCCGCTCGCCACCGACCGTGACCTCGCCGCCGCTCGGCCGGTCAAGCCCGGCGATCAGGTTGAGTAGGGTCGATTTCCCGCTACCGGACGGTCCCATCACCGCGAGCGACTCGCCGTGGCTGACGTCCATGGTGACGTGCGCCAGGGCCGGCGCTCCGTCGCTGTCATAGGTCTTGCTCACGTCGGTGAGCCGCACAAGAGTGTCCATGTCCGGGACCGTACGGCCGGGCCCGCGGACCGCACGTCGGCCGACGGGCGCATCTTAGGTACCGCATCCGGCTGGCTCTCATCCGGAGTATGTACGCCGGATAACCCCGGCGGATGATGGCGTTCCCGCCGGGCGGGACGACAATGAGTAGGTGGCACAGGACGGAAGCAGCGAACGGCGGGCGGGCCCGGTGCGCCGTGCGGCAGGCTTCTTCTTCCTGGCCGAGGAACGGCCGAGGGTGTCCGGAAGCGCCCGGGCCGCCGACGTGGTCATCGCCGCGGTGGCCACGATCGCCGCCGTGGTGGCCGTGATCGCGGCGGCCCGGACCAACAGCGGGCCGTACGGCGCCGTCATCGCCCGGCCAGGGATAAAGATCAATCCGTTTGTCATCGGCTCGGCGCCGGGTGGAGCGTGGCCGTCGCTAGGGACCCTGCTCGGCGCGGCGCTGACTACCGCGCCGCTGGCGTTCCGGCGGATCTACCCGATCACCTCGTTCTGCGTGATCATGGTCGCGGTCATCGCCACCAGCGGGCATACGACGTCGATCACGTTCGCGGCCGTGATCTGCGCAGCGTACAGCGCGGTAACCTACAGCCCGTTCCGCCGGGCGGCCCTGCTCAGCGTGCTGGCCGCGGCGGTCATCGTGACGGCGGCCTACCCGAACACCTCGCCCCCGGTGCCGGAACGCTTTGGCGCGCTGCTGGTACTGCTGCCGACAGTGGCGGTCGGAATCGCGATACGCGTGTGGCGCCGCCGGGCCGGCGAGTCCGCCGAGCGCCTGCGCCTCGCGCAAGCCGGGCACGAGGCCGAGACCCGCCGCGCCGTGGCGCTGGAGCGGGCCCGTATCGCCAGCGAGATGCACGACGTAGTGACGCACAACGTGAGCGTCATGGTGGTGCAGGCCGGCGCGGCCCGGCGGGTGCTGGACAGCTCGCCAGGCGACGCCCGGGAGGCGCTGCTGGCCGTCGAGGCCAGCGGACGGACCGCCATGACCGAGCTCCGGCACCTGCTGGGGCTGCTGGCTCCATCCGGGGAGGCTGAGCCTGGCGCGGGGGAGGCGGCCGGAGAGGGCGGCGCGGCCGAGAGGCGCGGGGCTCCGGCGTCGGAGGGGGCGGGTGAGGCGGCCTTGACCCCGCAGCCGGGCGTGGCCCGGATCCCGGCCCTGCTGAGCCGCGTCTGCGCGGCCGGGGTGCCGGTCGAGCTGTCCGTCGAGGCTCCGGGCGGGATGCCGCGGGACCTGCCGCCGGGCGTCGACCTGGCGGCCTTCCGGGTCGTCCAGGAGGCTCTCACCAACGTGATCAAGCACGCGGGGCAGGCCCGGACCATGGTCCGCCTCGACTACGGCCCGCGGGACCTGCTCATCACGGTGTCCGACGACGGCCCGCCGGCCGGCTCGGGGCCGCCCGCCGCGCCGCCGGGACCGGGCTCGGGCTCTGGCGGACGCGGGCTGATCGGGCTGCGGGAACGGATCGCGGTCTACGGCGGCGAGCTGGACGCCGGGCCGCGCCCCGGCGGCGGCTGGCGGCTGGCGGCGCGGATCCCGCTGGATCCGGCGGCTGGGGTGGATCCGGCGGCCAGGGTGGAGCCGCGGCCAGGGTGGAGCCGGCGGCTGGGGTGGAGGCGGCGGTGCCGCCGGGGTTCCAGGCGGCGGCAGGGTTCCGGGCGGCGGCGGGGTGAGTATGAGCGAGGATCCGGCGGCTGCCCCCCGGGTGGTCATCGCCGATGACCAGATGCTGGTGCGCAGCGGGTTCCGGCTGATCCTGAGCTCGGCCGGGATCGCGGTGGTGGGCGAGGCCGCGGACGGCCGGGAGGCGGTGGCCGCCGCGCTCAAGCACCAGCCGGACGTCATGCTGATGGACATCCGGATGCCCGAGATGGACGGGCTGGAGGCGACCCGGCGGATCCTGGCCTCCCGGTCCGGCCAGGACATGCGGATCATCATCCTCACCACGTTCGACCTCGACCAGTACGTGTACGCCGCCCTGTCCGCCGGGGCCAGCGGCTTCCTGCTCAAGGACGTGTCCCCCGAGCACCTCATCGCCGCTGTCCGGCTGGTGCGCTCCGGCGACGCGCTGCTCGCCCCGTCGATCACCCGCCGCCTGGTCGAGCGGTACGCCGGGCAGCAGCCTTCGGCGGCCGAGGTGAGCGCCGACCTGTCCGTGCTGACCCCCCGCGAGCTCGAGGTGCTCGGCCTGATCGCCCGGGGGCTGAGCAACGCCGAGCTGGCCGCGGAGCTGACCCTGAGCGAGGCGACGGTGAAGACCCACGTGGCCCGGATCCTGGCCAAGCTGCAGCTGCGCGACCGGGTCCAGGCCGTCGTGCTGGCCTACGAGACCGGGCTGGTCAGTGCTGGCCAGAACCACGGGGCGGGCCAGAATTACGGGCCGGGTGGCGTGAGCCGGTGACCGG
>CAWKIB010000030.1:0-21026 GCA_963849595.1 uncultured Actinomycetes bacterium | reverse complement strand
CCGGCCGGCAACGCGGTCACCCCGGCAGGCTGAAAACCAGAAGGCGCGGGCGGGCGGGGCCGGTACTGTTCCGGCCCCGCACCCTGGCTCTCCGGGTTCGGCCTCCCGTCGGCAGCGCGAAACCGCGCCGCCGGGCCATCCCGAAGCCGCAGGACCCCACAAGGGGGGGATATGAGGCCCTGCCGTCCCGCCAAGGATCACCGCCCGCAGCGCAGGACTCATCCGGAGTGGAGAGGCGGGGTCCCTGCGCTTGTGCCGCCATGGTCCTCCCGGACGCGCCGGGCCGTCAAGCGCTAAACCGGGCGCTCGGCTCGCCTTCCAGCCTGCCCGCCGGGAGCTTGCGGCCGCACATCGCGAGCAGCAGATCCGCGGCGGCGCCGGTCAGCGGCGTGCCCGCGCCCAGGGTCCAGTCCATGTCGCGGGCGCGGAACTCGATCCCGGCCAGGTCGGCGCCGAAGAACGTGACCGTCTTGTCGGCCGCGGAAACCGGCAGGACCCGGCGCAGGCGTTCTTCCGGAACCGCGAAGGCCAGGCCGAGCGGGACCGTGATGTCCAGGCCGTGGATCACGTCGTGGGCCAGCGCTCCCTCGAACCCGCCGCCCGGCGGCCGCCACGGGTGGCCGGTGTTCGACCTGACCGCCCCGGCCAGCTCGGCCGGCGACATCCGGGCCGCGTCGCGAAGCGCGACCCGGTCGGCCATCTCGTTGAACTTGCCGCGCGACCTGGCGAGCTCGACCACGAACCGCCGCCCGCTGTACCGGAACGGCATCGTGACGTGCGCCACGACCTCCCGCACGCGCCAGCCCGCGCACAGCGTGGGCTCGTCCCAGCCGCTGGCCGGCAGGGCGTCAAGCACGGCCGCGAGCTCGCCGCGCTGGGCGGCGATCATGTCCTGGATGGTGTCCATCGCGTCTCCCTGAGTCAAAGGGGCTGTGAGTCGAAGGGCTTACGCAGACGCGACGAGCGGGCCGGGCTCAGATAGACGTTTCAGCAAGACGGCGGGCCAGGAACCGCCGCTCCGCGTCGGTGCTGGCCAGCGCCAGCGCCTCGCGGTATGCGACGGCCGCCTCCGAAGACCGGCCGAGGCGGCGGAGCAGGTCGGCCCGGGTCGCGGGCAGCAGGTGATAGCCGGCCAGCTGGCCGGATGCCTCCAGCGCGGCCACCAGCGGCAGCGCCGCCTCGGGGCCAAACGCCATGCCGACCGCCACCGCGTGGTTCAGCTCCACGACCGGCGTGGGCAGGAACCGCGCGAGCTCCTCGTACAGGCCCGCGATCTGCGCCCAGTCGGTGTCGGCCGCGGCGGCGGCCGTGGCGTGACACGCGGCGATGGCGGCCTGGATCTGGTAGGGGCCCGGCCGCCCGCGCCGCAGCGCGCCCTCCAGCACCGCCACGCCCTCGCCGATCGAAGCCTGATCCCACAACGACCGGTCCTGGTCCTCCAGCGTCACCAGGTCCCCGGCAGCGTCCAGCCGGGCCAGACGCCGCGCGTCGTGCAGCAGCATCAGCGCCAGCAGCCCGCCCGCCTCGGCCTCGTCCGGCATCAGCGTGGCCAGCACCCGGGCCAGCCGGATGGCCTCGGCGGACAGGTTCTGCCGGACCAGGTCGGCGCCCGCCGTGGCCGAGTAGCCCTCGTTGAACAGCAGGTACAGCACCCCCAGCACGCCCGGCGTGCGATCCGGCAGCAGGTGCGCCGGCGGGACCCGGTAGGGGATGCCCGCGTTCTGGATCTTCTGCTTGGCCCGGACCAGCCGCTTGGCCATGGTCGGCTCGCTGGACAGGAACGCCCGGGCGATCTCGGCCGTGGTCAGCCCGGCCAGCGTGCGCAGGGTCAGCGCGACCCGGGCCTCGAGCGAGAGGGCCGGGTGGCAGCAGGTGAACATCAGCCGCAGCCGGTCGTCCGGCACACCGCTCTCGTCATCATCAAGGACCGGCCCCGAAGGCGGATAGGACATGGCGGCCACCTCCCGGAGTTTGGCCGCGCCGACCGCCGCGCGGCGCAGGACGTCGATGGCGCGGTTGCGCGCCGCGGTGGTCAGCCACGCCCCGGGCCGGCCGGGTATCCCGTCGCGTGGCCAGCGCTGCAGGGCCAGCGCGAACGCGTCCTGCGCGCACTCCTCGGCCAGGTCCCAGTCGCCGGTGGTCCGGATCAGCGTGGCCACCACCTTGCCCCATTCGTCGCGGAACGCCGCGTCGACCGCCGCCCGGACCGCGTCGGTGCTCATGGCCGCATCGGACGGACCTCGATCGTGCCGTAACCCGCGGCCGGGTGCCGGGCCGCGGCCTGCACCGCCTCGTCCAGGTCCGCGCACTCCAGGATGCACAGCCCGGCGATCTGCTCCTTGGTCTCGGCGAACGGCCCGTCGGACAGCAGCAGCTGGCGGCGCCGGACCCGGACCGTCCTGGCCTCGGCCGGCGGGCGCAGCCCCCCGGTGGTCCGCAGCAGGCCGCGTTCGGTCATCTCCTGCGTCCAGCCGCCGCAGCCTTCGTCCGCGTGCTCCGCCGCGGACTCGTCTCCGCATATCAGCAGCAAGTATTGCACCGAACCTCCTCACCACCACGACGAACGGCACCGCCGCACGAGGACCACGCTAGCGGCCTTATTTGATTACGGCCCGCCCCCGAACAAACCCTAGGATGGCGTGCATGTCCATCACCCGTGACGAGGTCGCGCACCTGGCGCGACTGGCCCGGATCTCGCTCAGCGACGCGGAACTCGACCACCTGGCGCCCCAGCTGGACCAGATCATCACGTCCGTCGCGCAGGTCCAGGAGGTCGCGGCCGACGGCATCCCGCCGACCACGCACGCGACCGGCGTGACCAACGTGTTCCGCGACGACGTGCCGGTCCCGTGCCTGACCCCCGAGCAGGCGCTCGACCAGGCGCCCGCGGTGGAGCAGCAGCGGTTCAAGGTGCCGCGGATCCTGGGGGAGTACTGATGTCAAGCGAACTCACGCGGATGACCGCGGCCGAGCTATCGGCGGCGCTAAGCACAGGCGAGGTCTCCGCGACCGAGGTGACCCGGGCCCACCTGGACCGGATCGCCGCCGTCGACGACCGCGTGCACGCCTTCCTGCACGTCGCCGCGGACAGCGCCCTCGCGCAAGCAAAAGAAATCGACGCCCAGCGTAAAGCAGGCGACAACCTAGGCCCGCTGGCGGGCGTCCCGGTCGCGGTCAAGGACGTCTTCACCACCACCGGCATGCCCACCACGTGCGGGAGCCGCATCCTGGAGGGCTGGCACCCGCCGTACGACGCCACCATCACGAAAAGACTCAAGCAGGCCGGCGCGATCATCCTCGGCAAGACCAACATGGACGAGTTCGCCATGGGCTCGTCCACCGAGAACTCCGCGTACGGTCCCAGCCGCAACCCGTGGGACCTGGACAAGATCCCGGGCGGCTCGTCCGGCGGGTCCGCCGCCGCGGTGGCGGCCTACGAGGCGCCGCTGGCCATCGGCACCGACACCGGCGGCTCGATCCGCCAGCCCGCCGCGGTCTGCGGCATCGTCGGCACCAAGCCCACCTACGGCGGCTCGTCCCGGTACGGGGTGGTCGCGTTCGCGAGCAGCCTGGATACGCCCGGGCCGTTCGGGCGGACCGTGCTGGACGCCGCCCTGCTGCACGAGGCCATGAGCGGCCACGACCCGTGCGACTCCACCTCGATCGACGCGCCGGTCCCGCCGGTGGTGGCCGCGGCCCGCGAGGCCGACGTGAGCGGCATGCGGATCGGCGTGGTCGCCGAGCTGAGCGGGGACGGCTATCAGCCGGGGGTCCTCAGCAAGTTCGCCGAGGCGGTCGAGCTGCTCGAGTCCCTGGGGGCCAAGGTCACCGAGGTGTCCTGCCCGCACTTCAGGTACGCGCTGCCCGCCTACTACCTGATCGCGCCCAGCGAGGCCTCGTCCAACCTGGCCCGGTTCGACGCCATGCGCTACGGGCTGCGGGTCGGCGACGACGGGACCCGCGACGCCGAAGAGGTCATGGCGCTGACCCGCGAGGCCGGGTTCGGCGCCGAGGTCAAGCGGCGCATCATCCTGGGCACCTACGCGCTGTCCAGCGGCTACTACGACGCCTACTACGGCAAGGCCCAGCAGGTCCGCACGCTGATCATCCGCGACTTCGACGCGGCCTTCGGCCAGGTCGACGTGCTGGTCTCGCCGTCCACGCCGACCACCGCGTTCCCGATCGGCGAGCGGGCCGACGACCCGATGGCCATGTACCTGGCCGACCTGGCCACGATCCCGTCGGACCTGGCCGGCAACGCGGCGATCTCGGTCCCGTGCGGGCTGGCCCCGGAGGACGGCCTGCCGGTCGGGCTGCAGGTGATGGCGCCCGTGCTGGCCGACGACCGGCTGTACCGGGTCGCCGCCGCCGCCGAGGCGGCCTTCACCGGGCGCTGGGGCCATCCGCTGCTGGCCGAGGCGAGGGGACTGTAAACCATGACCACGGAAATCCTCGTCCCGTTCGACGCGGCCCTCGAGCGCTTCGAGCCGCTCATCGGCCTGGAGACCCACGTCGAGCTGGGCACCAGGACCAAGATGTTCTGCGGCTGCATCACCACGTTCGGCGCCGAGCCGAACAGCCAGGTGTGCCCCGTCTGCCTCGGCCTGCCCGGCTCGCTGCCGGTGGTGAACCGGATGGCGATCGAGTACGCGATCCGCATCGGCCTGGCCCTGAACTGCACGATCGCCACCTGGTGCCGGTTCGCGCGGAAGAACTACTTCTACCCCGACATGCCGAAGAACTTCCAGATCTCCCAGTACGACGAGCCGCTGTGCACCGACGGCTACCTCGACGTGACCGTCGACGGCGCGACCACCAGGGTCGGTATCGAGCGGGTCCACCTGGAGGAGGACACCGGCAAGTCGCTGCACGTCGGCGGGGTCACCGGCCGCATTCACGGCGCCGAGTACTCGCTGGTGGACTACAACCGGGCGGGCATCCCGCTGGTCGAGATCGTGACCAAGCCGATCGAGGGAACCGGCGCGGCGGCGCCCGAGGTCGCCCGCGTGTACGTCACCGAGCTGCGGGACCTGCTCCGCGCGCTGGGCGTCTCCGACGTGCGGATGGAGGAGGGCTCGCTGCGCGCTGACGTGAACACCTCGCTGTCGCCGCGCGGCTCGGGCCGCTGGGGGACCCGGACCGAGACCAAGAACGTCAACTCGCTGCGCTCTGTGGAGCGCGCGGTGCATTTCGAGATCGAGCGGCAGGCCGCCGTGCTCGACGCGGGCGGGCGGGTCATCCAGGAGACCAGGCACTTCCACGAGGACTCCGGCAGCACCACGTCCGGCCGGTCCAAGGAAGAGGCGCAGGACTACCGGTACTTCCCCGAGCCCGACCTGGTGCCGGTTGCCCCGCCGGCCGACTGGGTGGCGCTGATCCGGGCCGCGCTGCCCGAGGCGCCGTCCAAGGTCCGGGCGCGGCTGCGGGCCGAGTGGGACGTGTCCGAGCCGGAGCTGGACGCCATCGTCAACGCGGGCGCGCTCGACCTGGTGGCCGAGACGGTGGCCGCGGGCGCCTCGCCCGCCGACGCGCGCAAGTGGTGGCTGGGCGAGCTCGCCCGCCAGGCCAACGAGGCCGGCGTCGAGCTGACCGACCTGAGCATCACCCCGGCTCAGGTGGCCCGGATCGCGGCGCTCGTCGCGGACGGGGCGCTCAACGACCATCTGGCCCGCGACGTGATCGAGGCGGTGCTGGCCGGGGAGGGCGACCCCGACCAGGTGGTCGCGGCCCGCGGCCTGGCCGTGGTCAGCGACGAGGGCGCCCTCAACGCCGCCATCGACGAGGCCATCGCCGCCCACCCCGAGGTGGTGGCCAAGGTCCGCGACGGCAAGGTCGCCGCGGTCGGCCCCCTGGTCGGCGCGGTCATGAAGGCCACCGGCGGCCAAGCCGACGCCGCCCGCGTCCGCCAGCTCATCCTGGCCCGCCTCACCCAGTAGCCAGCCGGGGACCCCATCCACCCTGACGCCGCCGTACGCCGCCATTTTTTCGGCCGAACGGACCATCGTTCCCGCGTCCCCGACCGCCTCTCGCATCACCGTGGACCAAAACGGCTGCCCCAGCGACCCCAGCTGTCCACAACGATTACGCCGACCCCGGTTCCCGGCCGCACCGATGAAACATTGCTGCCGCTGTGGCAGCACCGATGAAACATCGGTGTCGTTCGGAATGGCTACCCGGGCGCGGCGGAGCGGACCGTGGCCCAAGCCCCCGCGCTTCGGGTTAACCGCCCGGGAGGGCGGAGCGGCGCCAGGCGTCTGGGGCGGGGTGGACGGGGCGGCGCAGCAGGCGGGAGCGGTCGGCCCACGCGGACGGCGCCGGGCGGGGCGGCGGGGCGCCGCCGTCGGAAGCGGCGGCGCGCGAGAGCAGGGCGGCGACCACGGCCGCGATCTCTTCGGGGGTGGCGTCGCCGCGGATGACGCGCAGGACGGGGCGGGGGGCGGTCACCACGGTCCGTTCGGCACAAAAATCACCATGGACGGCTCAGCCGCGCGATTTGCCGGTGCCGATGCCGAACTCCCGGTGGACCCGCTCCCAGAACGCGTCCCGCAGCCACTCGCGGGCCTCCTGGTACGGCCGCAGCGACAGGCCGAGTTCCTTCTCCGCGTCGACCAGGAGTTCCTTGTCGATCACCGGCGGGAGGATGGGGCCGGGCAGCAGGTCGCGGATGTTGTCCCGGCCGCGGGTCAAGATCCACTTCTGCGCGACGTGCTCGCCGGCCTCCTCGACGCGGGTCCGGTCGGGCCCGAGGCGGGGCATCGGGCCGGTCTGGGACGGCGACCAGCCCGGCGGCGGCATGGCGTGCGCGCCGGTGCGGGACATCGGCTGGGTCGGCGGAATCCCCTGGGACCGGGGGTGCCGCTCCCCGAACAGCTGGGCCGGCGAGGGCACCGAGGGGGCCGCGCCGATGGCGGCGAAGGACCCGGTGTCCGACCGGGACTGGTCGGGTATCTGGTTCTTGGTGAAGTAGGGCCGCAGGAACGAGGCGTCCAGCACGTCGACCGTGTCCGACTCCCACACCAGCCGCTCGGCCTGGTTGGTGCCGTAGGGCGGCTCGATGCCCCACAGGTGCACGCGCACCCCGAACGCCTGGGCCGCCTCGACCGCGGGCACCATGTCCTCGTCGCCCGCGATCAGCACCGCGTCGGTGATCGCGCGGTGCCGGGCCAGCGCCTCCATGTCCGCGCGGATCTGCGCGTCCACGCCCTTCTGCTGGCCGCGGGCGTTCAGGTTGCCCAGCCGCAGCTTGACCCAGGGCATCTGGGCGATGACGCGCTGGTCGATGGTCGGCACCCGGTCGCGGGCCGCGTCGTACCAGTAGACCCGGAGCAGCTCGCCGCGGATGATCTCGTCGGCGTGCTTGGTGACGACCTGGATCAGCGGGACCGCGTCGACCCGGAAGTCGCGGCGCGAGCTGGACGCGAACAGCAGCTCACCCGCGGCGGCATAGATATAGCCGACGTCCACCATGACCGCGTAGCGGGCCAGGATGGGAAGCGGGGCGGCGAATTCGCTCATCATATTTGACTTTAGGCCAGCCGAGGGTATGCGCGGGCCACATGTGCCACAATCGTCGACAGATTGGATCGAACCAACTACTCAGAGTGGTATGTTGCCGTGCTTCTTGGGCGGCAGCGTCTGGCGCTTGGTCCGCAGCGTGCGCAGCGCGCGGGTCACCGCCAGCCGGGTCTCGGCCGGGCGGATGACCGCGTCGACGTAGCCGCGTTCGGCCGCGATGTACGGGTTGGCCAGGGTGTCCTCGTACTCGGTGATCCGCCGGGCGCGCAGCGCGTCCGGGTCGGCGGCGCCGGCCAGCTCCCGGCGGTACAAGATGTTGACCGCGCCCTGGGCGCCCATGACCGCGATCTGCGCGGTGGGCCAGGCCAGGTTGACGTCGCCGCCCAGGTGCTTGGAGCCCATCACGTCGTAGGCGCCGCCGTACGCCTTCCTGGTGATCACGGTGACCTTGGGCACGGTGGCCTCGGCGTAGGCGTAGATGAGCTTGGCCCCGCGCCGGATGATGCCCCGCCATTCCTGGCTCACCCCGGGCAGGAAGCCCGGCACGTCGACGAAGGTCAGGATCGGGACGCCGAACGCGTCGCAGGTCCGGACGAACCGGGCCGCCTTCTCCGACGCGTCGATGTCCAGGCACCCGGCGTAGGTGCATCGGCTGGTTGGCCACCACGCCGGCCGGCGAGCCCTCGATCCGGCCGAAGCCGACCAGGATGTTCGGCGCGAAGCCGGCGTGGATCTCGCAGGAACTCGCCGTCGTCCAGCACGCGGGTGATCACCTCGTGCATGTCGTAGGGCTGGTTCGGCGAGTCCGGGATGAGCGTGTCCAGTTCCTCGTCGAGCGGCCCGATCTCCAGGGCACGCGTCCGAACCAATCCGGGGCGGCTCCTCGAGGTTGTTCGAGGGCAGGTAGGACAGGATCTCGCGCGCGAAGTCGATGCAGTCCTGCTCGTCGGCCGCCTGGTAGTGGGCCACGCCGGACTTGACCCCGTGCGCGGTGGCGCCGCCGAGATCCTCGAACGTCACGTCCTCCCCGGTCACGGTCTTGATCACGTCGGGCCCGGTGATGAACATGTGGCTGGTGCCCTCGACCATGAGGGTGAAGTCGGTGATCGCGGGGGAGTAGACCGCGCCGCCCGCGCACGGCCCCATGATCAGCGAGATCTGCGGGACGACCCCGGAGGCCATCACGTTGCGGTAGAAGATCTCGGCGAACAGGCCCAGGGCTACCACGCCCTCCTGTATGCGTGCGCCCCCGCCGTCGTTGATCCCGATGATCGGGCAGCCGGTCTTCAGCGCGTGGTCCATGATCTTGACGATCTTCTCGCCGTAGACCTCGCCCAGCGAGCCGCCGAACACCGTGAAGTCCTGGCTGAACACGCACACCGGCCGCCCGTCCACGGTGCCGTACCCGGTGACCACGCCGTCCCCGTAGGGCCGGGTGGCGGCGATGCCGAAGTCGGTGGCGCGGTGCCGGGCCAGCTCGTCGAACTCGGTGAAGGAGCCGGGGTCCAGCAGCATGTCGATCCGCTCGCGCGCGGTCCGCTTGCCCCGCTCGTGCTGCTTGGCCACCGCCTGCTGCGACCCGGCGTGCACCGCCTCGGACCGGCGGCGCTCCAGGTCGGCGAGCTTGCCCGCGGTGGTGTGGGGCTCCGGTTCTCCGGCGACGGCGGCGGGGTTCGTCATGACCATCAGGCTAGTAGGCCGCAACCGCGGGCCACGGCCCGGCGTCTGGGAGGGGTGTGATGACCTTCAAGGTCCCGGCCGCGGCGCTGGCGTGCGCGATCGCCGTGGCAGCCTGCGGCGGGGCCGGCGACACCGGGGTCGTGGCGATCACACCGCCACGGGACTGCTGGGCTGAGACCAGGGGATTATGCTCTGACCGTGAACGAGGAACGGGCCCGCGACCGGGCCGAACTACCGGACCGATGCGCCGCGACGTCCGGCTGCTGGGCGACATCCTCGGGGAGGTCGTCCGCGATTCGGCCCAAGACCGGCCCGGACCTGCTGGCCGACGTGGAGCGGCTGCGGCGCGCGGTGATCGAGGCCCGCGACCAGGAGCGCCGCGACGACCACGAGCGGCGCGACGACCCGGCCGGCGACGCGATCGCGGCCCTGGTCGCCTCCTGGGACCTGGACCGGGCCGAGCAGGTGGCGCGCGCCTTCACCGTGTACTTCCACCTGGCCAACCTGGCCGAGGAGCACCAGCGCATCCGGCTGCTGCGCGAGCGCGACGCCGGGCACGAGCCGGTGCGCGAGTCGCTGGCCGCCGCCGTGACCGAGCTGAGCCGCGACACCGGACCGGGGCATCTCCTCGACCTGCTGGACTCGCTGCGCGTGCACCTGGTGCTGACCGCGCACCCCACCGAGGCCCGCCGCCGGGCCGTGGTGGCGGTGCTGCGCCGCATCAGCGAGCTGCTCACCATCGCTCGATGACGACCGCGGACCGGTGCGGCCGACCGCGCCGAGGCGCGCCGCGGGCTGCGCGAGAACGTCGACCTGCTGTGGCGGACCTCGCAGCTCCGGGTCAAGGCCATGGACCCGATCGACGAGGTCCGGACGGTCATGACCGCGTTCGACGAGACGCTGTTCCGGGTCGTCCCCGCCGTGTACCGCGAGCTGGACCGGGCCCTGTACCCGGCCGACGCGCCGGCGACGCCCGTCCCCGCGTACCTGCGCTTCGGCAGCTGGGTGGGCGCGGACCGGGACGGCAACCCGTTCGTGACCGCGCAGGTCACCCGGGAGACGGCCACCATCCAGGCCGACCACGTCCTGCGCGCGCTGGAGGCCGCCACGGCCCGGATCGGCCGGGCGCTGACCGTGCACGAGGCGACCACCCCGCCGTCGGCGGGCCTGCGCCGCGCGCTCGCGGCCGCCGCGGCCGCCCACCCCGAGCTGCTGGCCGAGATCGCGGCCCGCTCCCCGCAGGAGCCGTACCGGACCTACCTGCTGTACGCCGCGCAGCGGATCAACGCCACCCGGATGCGGCAACGCCGACCTGGCCTACCCGGGACCGGCCGTGTTCCTGGCCGACCTGCGCGTGGTCCAGGAGTCGCTGGCCGCCGCCGGGGCCGGCCGGCAGGCCTTCGGCGAGCTGCAGAACCTGATCTGGCAGGCCGAGACGTTCGGGTTCCACCTGGCGGGCCTGGAGGTCCGCCAGCACAGCGAGGTGCACGCCCGGGTGCTGCGCGAGCTGCGCGCCGCCGGCCCGCCCGGCCTGGAAACCGGCCCAGGAAATGACGCGGCGGAAACGCAGGAGGTGCTGGCCACCTTCCGGGCCATCGGCTGGATCCAGGACCGGTTCGGCGTGGACGCGTGCCGGCGCTACGTGGTCAGCTTTACCCGGTCGGCGCAGGACCTGGCCGCCGTCTACGAGCTCGCGAGCTACGCCGCCGCGGGCGGCCGGACCCCGGTGCTCGACGTGGTGCCGCTGTTCGAGAGCGCGGTCGACCTGGCCAACGCGCCCGCCGTGCTCACCGGCATGCTAGAACTCCCGCAAGTGGCCGAGCGCCTGAAAGCCACCGGCGGGCGCCTGGAGGCGATGCTCGGCTACTCCGACTCGGCCAAGGAACTCGGCCCGGCCAGCGCCACCCTGCGGCTGTTCGACACCCAGGCCCGGCTGGCCGAATGGGCCGCGGCGCACGACGTGCGGCTCACCTTGTTCCACGGCCGCGGCGGCGCGCTGGGCCGGGGCGGCGGGCCGGCCGGGCGGGCGGTGCTGGCCCAGGCGCCCGGCTCGGTCAACGGGTCGTTCAAGGTCACCGAGCAGGGCGAGGTGATCTTCGCCCGGTACGGCCAGCAGGCCATCGCCAAGCGGCACCTGGAGCAGGTCAGCTCCGCGGTCCTGCTCGCCTCGTCGCGGCGCCGGGCCGAGCGGACCGCCGCCGCGGCGGCCAGCTACGGCAGCATCGCCGACCGGATCGACAAGGCCGCGTGCGCCGCCTTCCGCGGGCTGGTCGAGGCGGACGGGTTCGCCGAGTGGTTCGCCCGGATCAGCCCGCTGGGCGAGATCGGCGGCCTGCGGATCGGCTCCCGGCCCGCCAAGCGCGGCCTGCAGCAGGCAGGCCCGGCCGCCCGTCCGCCGCAGGCGGCCAGGCCAGCATGGACCTGAACGACCTGCGCGCCATCCCCTGGGTGTTCGCCTGGTCGCAGACCCGGGTCAACCTGCCGGGGTGGTTCGGGCTGGGCAGCGGGCTGGCCGCCATCGAGGCCGATCCCGGCGGCACCGACGTGCTGCGCCGCGCGTACCGCGAGTGGCCGCTGTTCGGCGTGCTGCTCGACAACGCCGAGATGAGCCTGGCCAAGACCGACCGCCCGATCGCGTCCCGCTACCTGGCCCTGGGCGGCCGGGACGACCTGACCGCCCAGGTCCTCGCCGAGTACGACCTGACCAAGCGGCTGGTGCTGGCGGTCACCGGGCACGACCGGCTGCTGGCCGACCGGCCGGTGCTGTCCCGCGCCGTGGCGCTGCGCGACCCGTACGTGGACGCGCTGTCCTACCTGCAGCTGCGCGCCCTGGCCGCGCTCCGCGCGCCTCCGATGACAAGGCACAAGCAGCGCCTGGAGCGCCTGCTCCTGCTGACCGTCAACGGAGTCGCGGCCGGCCTGCAGAACACCGGCTAGGCTCGCCTGGTATGAGTGAGGACGCAGTGGCGCACGCACCGGCTCGAACTGGACGACCAGACGCTGCGCGAGTGGGACGCCGCCGTGCTCGCGGCCGACGCCGAGGGCATCGTCCTGGACCGGTCGGCGTTCTATCCCGGCGGCGGCGGCCAGCCGCCCGATCACGGCGTGCTGCTGTGGGGCGGGGTGCAGACCCGCATCGTCGGCGCGCGCAAGGGCGACGAGGAGTACCTGATCCCGGCCGAGGGTGACCCGCTGCCGCCGATTGGCACCGCCGTTCGCGGTGCGCTGGACGACGAGCGGCGCACCGCGCTGATGCGGACCCACTCCGGCCTGCACGTGCTGTGCGGCGTGGTGTTCCGCGACTTCGGGGCGCTGGTCACCGGGGGCAACATGGAGCCGCTGACCGCGCGGATGGACTTCAACCTGCCGGACGTGCCCGAGGGCTTCCGGGACGCGGTGCAGGCGGCCTGCAACACCGAGATCCGCGCCGGCCGGCGCATCGACGTGCGCGTCCTGCCCCGCGACGAGGCGTTCGCGCTGCCCGACATCATCCGCACCGCCACCAACCTGGTGCCGCCGGAGGTCAAGGAGGTCCGGGTGGTCGACATCGTCGGCCTGGACCAGCAGGCCGACGGCGGCACCCACGTCGCCTCCACCAGCCAGGTCGGCCGCATCGAGGTGGTCAAGATCGAGAGCAAGGGCAAGGGCTTCCGCCGCCTGCGCATCCGCATCGGTGACTGAGACGCCCCTCGATGAAGCGCGCGCTGCGGGCCGCCGTGGTCCGGCCCGGCGGCCTGTGGCGGTCCGTCGAGGTGGTCGCGGTCACCGGCTCGACCAACGCCGACCTGCTGGCCCGCGCGGCCGCCGGCGAGCCCGAGGGCGCGGTCCTGGTCGCCGAGCAGCAGAACGCCGGGCGCGGCCGGCTGGGCCGCGCCTGGGTGTCGCCGCCGCGCGCCGCGCTGACCTTCTCCGTGCTGCTGCGGCCGGCCGCGGTGCCGCGGGCCCTCCTGGGCTGGCTCCCGCTGCTGGCCGGGGTGGCCGTGGCCGCCGCCGTCCGCGACATCGCCGCGGTGGACGCCCAGCTCAAGTGGCCGAACGACGTCCTGGCCGGGCCGGCCAAGCTCGCCGGCATCCTGGCCGAGGCGGCCGGCGACGCGGTGGTGATCGGCATCGGCCTCAACGTGTCCACCGGGCCGGCCGAGCTCCCGCCGCCCGGTCCCGGCGCCCTGCCCGCCACCTCGCTGCGCCTCGAAGGATCCCCGAACCTGGACCGGGAACGGTTGCTGGCCGGGATCCTGGCTGGCCTGGAACGTAGGTACCGGACGTGGTCCCGGGTTTCTGGGGATCCCGAACGGTCCGGCCTGCGTGCCGAGTACACCGGCTTGTGCGCCACCCTGGGCCGGCGCGTCCGGGTCGAACTGCCCGGCGGCCGGCTGCTCGACGGCCTGGCCGCCGGGGTGGACCCGGACGGCAGGCTGCTGGTCAGCGTGCCGCCCGACCCCGACCTGGCGGTGGCCGCGGGCGACATCGTGCACCTGCGCTGAGCATCTGGACGGCACGTGCCACTATGTGGCGTATGACCCCTGAGTCTTCGCTGGCCGCCGGCGAGCAGCCCGTGCTGCTGCTGCACCCGCACTGGAAAACGCTGATCCGCCCGGTCCTGGTCGCGGTGCTGGTGGTGGCCGTCGCGCTGATCGCCGAGGTGCTGATCCCGTCCGGTTCGGGTGCGGCGGCGGCCCGCGGTGCGATCGGCGTGGTCGCGGTGCTGTTCCTGATGGTGTGGCTGATCGTGCCGGTGCTGCGCTGGCGGACCACGACCTACGAGCTGACCACCAAGCGGCTGCGGACCAGGTACGGCATCCTCACCCGGAAGGGCCGTGACATCCCGCTGACCAGGATCAACGACGTGTCGTTCGAGAAGGGCCTGCTCGACCGGCTGCTCGGGGCCGGGCGGCTGGTGGTGGAGTCGGCGGGCGAGCACGGCCAGATCGTGCTGAGGGACATCCCGCACGTGGCGGACGTGCAGGCCACCCTGTTCCGGCTGGTCGAGGACGAGCAGCGCCGACTCGAGCGCAACCAGCGCAATCAGCCCTAGCTGGCAGCCTTAGCTGGTGATCCGCACGGTGGCCGACTGGCCGAGCACGTTCCCGGCGGCGTCGTTCGCGGTCACGGCGAACCAGGGCCCGGTGGTGTTGACCGTGATGGTCGTCTCGAAGCCGCTGTGCTGCTGGGAACCGACCTTGCTCAGCCCGCCGGCGCTGGAGCCCGCGAGCACCGTCCAGCTGTCGAGCTCGGTCGCCCCGTTCCAGCTCGCGTAGACGGTGGAGCCGCCCGCCGGATTGACCCCGGCCACGACCGCGGGTTTGTCGGTCGGGTGACCGGTCCAGTCCGCGGTGAAGGCCCGGTACGACTGATCCCCGATCGGGAACTGGCCGTCCAGGATCAGCGTCCCGTCCGGCGCGAATTCCGAGAAGTACGGCAGGTTGCCCCACCCGACCAGCACCCGGCCGTCGGCCAGCGGCTGCATGCTGCCCTGGTTGGCGGCGAGCAGGCCCGCCGGGTGGGTGTAACTGGCCTGCAGCGTCGCCTTCATGGCGGTGGTGTCCAGGTCCAGCAGGATGGCTCGCGACTGGGCTTCCTTCGGCGGCGACGCGCCGTCGTCGAAGATGCTCAGCCCGCTGGCGCCGTGCGGGCGGACGTCGTGCTGCCACCAGAAGGTGGCGCCCGCCCCCATCTGGAAGCTCGACCGCTTCCCGCCGAGCCGCCAGGTCACCTGCCCGCTCGGGCGGGCTACCTGGTAGACGGCACAGGTGTTACGGGACGAGACCAGGAGCTCGCCGTCCGGCGCGATCGCGATCGAGTTGATGTGGAAGTAGTCGAACGGGTCCGCCTTGGTCCCGCCGGCGAACGCCTGGTAGGTGTCGGTGACCGGGATGTGGTCCAGGCTGTCCCACTGGAACAGCACCTGGCCGGACGCGATGTCGATCTCCTGCACGGTCCCGGACAGGGCCATCCCCTGCTTCGGCCCGCCCAGCTCGGACAGGTCGGCCGGCATCGGCCGGAACGCGGTGATCAGCGCGGTGTCCTGCGGGGTGATGACGAACTCGTGCAGGTCGACCTGCAGCCCGTGGCCCGCGCTGACGGTAGCGATGGTCCGGTAGGAATTGTCGGCGATCACCGCCTGGCCTTCCCCGTAGCCGCTGATCACGCGGCCTTGCCACCAGGTGAGCACCGGCTGGCCCCGGTAGGACTGGACCTTGAGGTCCATCCGTCCCGACCCGGTGCTGGCCGGGAAGGCGGTGTTCGGCGAATACCAGACGATGTCGCCCTTCCGGTTCAGGATCATCAGTCCCGGCTCGCCCGGTCCGGTGAGCGGATAGCCCGCGGGCGCCAGGATGAAGTAGGGGGGGTCGGTGGCCGGCCCGGCGGACTGACGGTCGCGGTGCGCGATCGTCAGGGCCGGGGGGTTGAGATCGCCGCGAGTCACGAAGTGCAGAACCCCGCGGGTGTCGTCCGGCGTCGCCGGGGCCGAGGTGCTGTCCGCGGTGGGGTGCGGCCACGCGTACCCGCCCAGGCCGGCCAGGGTCAGCCCGCCTGCGCCGACGACCGCGAGCCCGCCGCCCGCGAGCACTTGCCGCCGGGTCAGGCTCTTCGGGCCGTGGACGCGCACCTTCCCGCCTCCGAGTCGTGACCAGCGTGACCTATTCAAAGGTTGCTCCCTCGCGCCGCCGCCGTCGTCGTAGCCAGCGGCCATTGATCCCCCCGGCCAGCCGGACCGTCCTGATTCCTGCTAGCTGCAACTAATCTGGAGGGTGAGCGAGCCGGAGGGGCGCGGCGTCGCCTGGACTGAGGAGCGAGGAACGAGCGACGAGGGAAGGCGGCGCCTGAAGGCGCCCGCAGGCGAGCGGGAGATAGAGCGTGAGCTGGGAACTGCCGGACCGGATCTCGGTGCGCGAGGTCGGGCCGAGGGATGGGCTGCAGAACGAGGACCCGGTGCCGACCGACGCCAAGGTGGCGCTGCTCGACCGGCTGTCCGCGACCGGCGTGCAGCGGATCGAGGCGGTGTCGTTCGTGCGGCCCTCGGCGATCCCGCAGATGGCCGACGCCGACGAGGTGTGGAAGCGCGCGGCCCGGGCCCCCTCGGTCAGGTACTCGGCCCTGGTGCCGAACCTCCGGGGCGCCCGGCGCGCCCTCGACGCCGGCTTCACCGAACTCGAGGCGGTCGTCTCGGCCTCCGAGACGCACAACCGCAAGAACGTGAACCGCTCGACCGGGCAGTCGCTGGACGAGATCGCCGAGATCATCTCGGTCGCCCACGAGCGCGGCGCGACCGTGCAGGTCATCGTGTCCACCGCGTGGGGCTGCCCGTACGAGGGCGACGTGCCGGTCGGCCGGGTGGTCTCGGTGGCCGGGCGGGCCCTGGCCGACGGGGCGGACTCGGCCTCGTTCGGCGACACGACCGGCATGGCCACCCCGACCCGGGTGCGGGCGCTGGTCGGGGCGTTCCGTTCGGCCCATCCGGATACCGCGCTCAACCTGCACTTCCACAACACGCGCGGCACCGGGCTGGCCAACGTGCTGGCCGCCCTGGAACTTGGCGTGGCCGACTTCGACGCCTCGGTCGGCGGCCTGGGCGGCTGCCCGTACGCGCCCGGCGCCACCGGCAACATCGCCACCGAGGAACTCGTGCACATGGTCGAGGACATGGGGGTGGCCACCGGGATCGACCTGGAGGCCATGATCGCGGCGGCGGCGCAGGCCGAGGGCATCGTCGGCCGCACCCTGCCCTCCCAGGTCCTGCGGGCCGGGCCTCGCACCAGGACAATCGCTCCATGACCGATTCCGGCGAGCTGCGCGAGACCGATCTCATGACCCAACTCCCCAAGCTCCGCGAGACCATCGAGCGCGGCGGCGCCACCCGCTACCACGAGGCCGCCGCGGCGCGCGGCAAGCTGTTCGCCCGCGAGCGCATCGCGCTGCTGACCGACGAGGGAAGCTTCACCGAGGACGGCCGGTACGCGAACGCCCTGGCCGACGGGCTGCCCGCGGACGGCGTGGTCACCGGCACCGCGCTGATCGACGGCCGGCCGGTGGCGCTGATGGCCAACGACTCCACGGTCAAGGCCGGGTCCTGGGGCGCCCGCACGGTCGAGAAGATCATCCGGATCATCGAGAAGGCCTACGAGACCGCCATCCCGATGATCTACCTGGTCGACTCGGCCGGGGCCCGGATCACCGACCAGGTGGACATGTTCCCCGGCCGCCGCGGCGCCGGGCGTATTTTCCGCACCCAGATCCGCGCCTCCGGCTCGATCCCGCAGGTCTGCGCGCTGTTCGGCCCGTCGGCGGCGGGCGGCGCGTACATCCCGGCGTTCTGCGACTTCACCGCGATGGTGGACGGCAACGCGTCGATGTACCTGGGCAGCCCGCGGATGGTCGAGATGGTGGTCAGCGAGAAGACCACGCTGGAGGAGATGGGCGGCGCCCGGCTGCACTGCACGGTGTCCGGCAGCGGGCACCTGCTGGCGTCCTCCGAGGCCGACGCGCTGGAAGCGGTCCGGGCCTACCTGTCGTACCTGCCGCAGAACTGGTCCTGCTTCGCTGCCGGTCGGCCGAGTCGCGGGACCCCAAGCCGACCGACCTGCGCGCGCTGGTGCCCGAGAGCGAGCGCCAGGCCTTCGACATGCGCCGGTTCGTGCGCGGCGTGGTCGACGAGGACTCGTTCTTCGAGATCCACGCGCTGTGGGCCCGCGAGCTCGTCACCGGCTTCGCCCGGCTGGACGGGCAGGTCACCGGGGTGGTCGCCAACAACCCGATGTTCAAGGGCGGGGTGCTGTTCGTCGACTCGGCCGATAAGGCGGCCCGGTTCATCCAGACCTGCGACGCGTTCGGGATCCCGCTGCTGTTCCTGGCCGACGTGCCCGGCTTCATGGTCGGCACCGCGGTGGAGCGGCAGGGCATCATCCGGCACGGCGCCAAGATGATCGCGGCCATGTCCGACGCCACCGTGCCCAAGATCTGCGTCGTGGTCCGCAAGGCCTACGGGGCCGGGCTGTACGCCATGGCGGGCCCCGGCTTCGAGCCGGACGCCACGCTCGCCCTGCCCACGGCCAAGATCGCGGTCATGGGCGCCGAGGCCGCGGTCAACGCCGTCTACGCGAACAAGCTCGAGCAGATCGCCGACGAGACCGAGCGGGCCGCCGAGACCGAACGCCTGCGCCGCGACTACGAGCAGGACATCGACATCCTGCGCCTCGCCTCCGAACTCGTCGTGGACGACGTGGTCGAGCCCGAGGACCTGCGCGACGAACTGGTCCGCCGGTTCGCCGTCGCCCGCGGCCGCGACCGCACCCCGCCCCGCCGCCGCCACGGCATCAGCCCCGCCTGAGCCCGGGGTGGCCTAACCATTGAGTGTGGCACCCTACCGGTTCTAGGGGGCGGGCGGCGGTGGCGGTGTCGGCCGGGTGGGCGGGGAGTTCTGCGCGGACTCGATCCGCCCGATGCAGGCCTGGATGGCGGTGATCTGGGCGTCCCGGTCGGCGGCTGCGGCTCGGTGGCCGACTTGCTCAGTCTCGGACCAGCCGTACGCGGCCAGGACCGGGGATAGCGATCCCCGACCGCCCCAGCCCTTGACCCGCTAAGGGGGTCCCGCGCAGATCTAAGGGCCTGCCGCCGCTGCGTGAGGGCGGCCGGCCGGTGCGCTGCCCCGGCCCTTAGCGCGAGTGTGGAAGCAACTCGGCAACGGGGAGGGATGCCTGATGGCCGTGCGGAGCGCGGCGGTCGGCACCGTGTCACGCGGGGATCGTTCACGGTCGGTGCGCTCGGCTTCAGTGACGACGATGATCGCGGCGCGCCCGGCTACAGCTTCGAGGAAATCGGCAGTTCTTATGGGTAAGGGAATAGGGATCGAATTGTATTACGACATTGCGGTCATCGGCGGTGGCGCCGTGGGTCTCGCTTACGCGATCCGCGTCAAACGGGACGATCCTGAGCTGCGGGTTCTCGTCCTAGAAAAGGCGAAGGAACCTCGCTTCAAAATCGGGGAGAGCACGCTCTCCGTGACCGTCGAGAACATGCTCGAGCTCGGCTTCACCATGCCGCAGTTGCGGCGACTGTTCACGATCAAGTCGGGTCTGGGATTCTGGTACACCGACGCCGCGACCGATGAACTCGTGTCCCCGGTCGACGTCTGCAACACCGAGGAGACATTCCAGGTCGAGCGCCGGCCGATGGAAATCGCGCTCGCCGTCCTCGCCCGGTCGTGCGGGGTGGAGATCCGGTCCGGGACAGTCGTCTCCACGGGCAGGTCGCGGCTGGACGGGCCGGACCCGATGCTCGTGATGCGCGGTTCGTCGGGGGCCACGGACCCGGTTCACTGCCGGATGATCTGCGACGCGAGCGGCCCTGCCTCGGTGATGGCACGTGCACTGGGAACGCACCGCAAGCAGAAACACATCAACACGAATGCGTACTGGTCGCACTTCCGGAAAACGGCATCGACGGGGATACCGGGCTGGGACGCCCCGATGACACACCACATTTGTTTCCCGCAAGGCTGGTTCTGGTTCATCAGCCTGTGTTCCTGGGAGAGCTCCCCCACAGCCAATCTGACCGCGATGATCGGTGCTCTGCTCGAGGATCGCCGGGAAGAAGAGGACATGCCGGATCGCCAGGAATGGGCGAGCCGGTTCGGCTGCACGCATTCACTGCGCGTCTCGATCGGCGTGTCACCCCGGTCGGACCTGGATTATCGGCCATCCGGCGGGGCACGGGAGCGGTTCTGGCACTATGTCGACGCCTACCCGGCGATCCGGGAGGTCATGCGTTATTACGAGGAGGTGCCGGATCCGTACCAGGGAAGGCCCGCTTACGGCGGTTTGAAGGAGATCGAGCATTACAGCACCTCGTACGCTGGCGAGGATTTCCTCTCGGTGGGAGATGCCGCGTTTTTCGTCAATCCGCTGTTCTCCAAGGGTCTGGCGTTCGGCATGTTCTGCGCAAAGGAGGCGGCGAGGGCGACAGCCGGGCACCTGAAGGACCCGGCGCGCGGCGACTTCGCGAGGTACGACAGGCTGCTCCACTCGGTCTACCGCGCGCTGTCCACGGAGAACGAGGCCCTGTACCGATCCTGGGCCTCGCTGACCGGATTCGAGCAAGTACTCATGGCCAAGCTCGCCGGGGCGCTTCCCGAGGTGAGGAACCGGGCCGACGGCTTGGTCCACGAGGATGTGCCCTACCGGCTCCTGGCACCCCGGCACGCGAAGGTCTTCACCGACCTCGTCGCCCTGACGCGCGACGCCGGGTCACGGGAGGACCGCTCGCCGGAGATCGAGGCAGTTACGGGCCGGTACCTGGAGGAACTGCGCACCGAGCCCGAGACGATCGAAGCACGCCTGGGCCGGTTCCTCACCTACTACGACGACAACCTGGTCCGGCACGAGAATGCCGCTGAGGTAGCGCAGCCCGGCGTATTCGCGGCCGTCGCTTGCCCGGACTGCCGTCAGTACGTGAACGCGACCCTGGAGCGGTGCCCGGCTTGCGGTCAGGACATGGATCCATGTCGCGTTTGGCGATCACCAGAAATCACCTTCTCGTAGCTCCTGATACGGACCGGAGGGTTCACGCCTGTGACCGGAGGGACTCATTCATATGCACCCGGTACCGCCGCTGGCCCCGCACAGTCTTCTCGTCTACCTCGCCGCGATCGCTGTCCTGCTGGCGGTCGCCCGGCTGCTGGGGCGACTGGCCGCGCGCATCGGCATGCCCGCGATCGTCGGGGAACTGGCCACCGGAGTGATCTTGGGGCCCTCGTTGCTCCTGCATGTGCTTCCCGGGGCCTTGCACTGGCTGTTTCCCGCCGACGCGAACCAGATGCACCTGCTGGACGGCAT
>CAWKIB010000029.1:0-46642 GCA_963849595.1 uncultured Actinomycetes bacterium | reverse complement strand
CAGCACCTCCTCGCCGATCTTGGTCAGCTGGCGGCCGAGCACGATCAGGTCAAGCGCATTCATATCGCTAAAGATACATCTTCAACGATGGAACATTCGCGCCCTCAGGAGTTACCGTGAGGGCAACGGACCACCGGGAGGCAGCGATGAGCCTGCATGGCCTGCTGTCGGTCACCATCGGCGTGCCGAACGTCGAGGAGACCGCCGCGTACTACGCCGACTTCGGCCTCGCGCCGCAGGACGACGGGTGGTTCAGCACGCTGGACGCGGGCCGCCAGCTGCGGCTCGTGTCCGCGCCCACCCGGCGGCTGATCGCGCTGCGGGTGGGCGCCGACGACGCCGACGACCTGGCCCGCGCCGCGGCCAGCCTGGCCCGGCTCGGCCTGACACCGGACCTGCGCGCAGACCGCCTGGAGGCGACCGAGCCGGTCACCGGCGTCCGTGTCGCCCTGGACGTCGCCCCGCGCACCCGGCAGGACCCGGTGCCCGCCACCGCCTACAACGGCCCGGGCCGGTTCGAGCGGCAGGGCAGCCGGGCCCCCGGCTTCACCCGCCCGGACCGGGTGCGCCCGCGCAAGCTCGGGCACGCCGTGCTGGGCAGCACCGACCATCAGGCCACGATGTCGTTCTTCACCGACGGGCTCGGCTTCAAGGTCAGCGACCGGATCAAGGGCGTGGGCGCGTTCCTGCGCTGTTCGACCGACCACCACAACGTGCTGGTGCTGGCCGCGCCGGTCAGCTTCCTGCACCACACGTCCTGGCAGGTCGACGACGTCGACGACGTGGGCCGCGGGGCCTGCGCCATGCTCGAGGGCCGCCCCGAACGGCACGTCTGGGGCCTGGGCCGTCACTACGCGGGCTCGAACTTCTTCTGGTACCTGAAGGACCCGGCGGGTAACTTCTCCGAGTACTACTCCGACATGGACTGCATCATCGACGACCAGCTGTGGACGCCCGAAGACCTCGAGGGCGCCCGCGGCCTGTTCGCCTGGGGCCCCCCGCCGCCGCCCTCGTTCCTGCACCCGGACGACCTGGCCGCCATGATGACCGGAGCCCACTCGGCCCGCTGACGCGGGCGGTGCCCACTCGGCCCGCTGACGCGGGCGGGCCCGGCGTGGCCTACGATCGGCCGGGTGAATGGTGCTCAGGCGCTGATCGCCAGCCTGACCGGGGCGGGCGTCGACGTGTGCTTCATGAATCCCGGTACGTCGGAGATGCACTTCGTCGCGGCCCTGGACTCGGTGCCGCAGATGCGCGGGGTGCTGGCCCTGTTCGAGGGGGTGGCGACCGGCGCCGCCGACGGTTACGCCCGCATCGCGGGCCGACCCGCCGCGGTGCTGCTGCACCTCGGTCCCGGCCTGGCCAACGGGCTGGCCAACCTGCACAACGCGCGGCGGGCGGGCAGCCCGGTGCTGACCATCGTCGGGGCCCACGCCACCGGCCACGTCCGCTACGACGCGCCCCTGCAGTCCGACATCGAGGCCCTGGCCCGGACCGTATCGGGCTGGGTGCACACCAGCGGCACCACCCGTGACCTGGCCCAGGACGCGATGCGCGCCCTGGCCGCGGCCCGTCGCGGCCAGATCGCCACCCTGGTCCTGCCCGCCGACGTGTCCTGGACCGACGGCGGAGCCCCGGCCGTCGCCCTCCCCGCCGGCCGTTCCGCCGACCGTTCCGCCGACCGTACCGAACACCTATCGTCGACTACGGTCGATGATAGTCAAGTAGCCTCAGTGGCCGGCCTGCTGTCTTCTCAGGCGCTGCTCTTCCTCGGCGGGAAGGCCTTGTCCGAGCGCGGCCTGCGGGCGGCCAGCCGGATCAGCGCCGCGACCGGAGCGCGGCTGCTCGCCGAGACGTTCCCGGCCCGGATGGAGCGCGGCGCCGGGCTGCCGGCCGTCGACCGGCTGGCCTACCTGGCCGAACAAGCCGAAGCCCAGCTGGGCGGGGTCGGGTACCTCATCCTGGCCGGCGCGCGCTCGCCGGTGTCGTTCTTCGCCTACCCCGGCCGGGCCAGCGATCTGGTGCCCGCGGGCTGTTCGGTCACCGTCCTGGCCGATCGCGACCAGGACGCCGAGGCTGCCCTCGAGCAGCTGGCCGACCTGGTCGCGGCCGGGACGCAGCCGCTCCTGGCGCCCCCGGCTGTCCGCCCGGCCGAGCCGGGCCCGCTCACCGCGATCAGCCTGGCCAACACGATCGCCGCCTCGCTGCCGGAGGGCGCCATCATCTCCGACGAGGCCAACACCTCGGGCTTCGCGCTGCCCGCGGCCCTGACCGGCGCGGCCCGGCACAGCCTGCTGACCCTGACCGGGGGCTCGATCGGCCAGGGCCTGCCCGCCGCCACCGGCGCGGCGGTCGCCGCCCCGGACCGGCCGGTGCTGTGCCTGGAGGCCGACGGCAGCGCGCTGTACACCATCCAGGCCCTGTGGACCCAGGCCCGCGAGCAGCTCAACGTGACAACCGTGCTGATCAACAACGCCGCTTACGCCATCTTGCGGATGGAACTGGCCCGCACCGCCGCCGGGCAGGCGGGGGAGCGGGCCGCGCGGATGCTCGATCTGTCCGGCCCGACTCCGGACTTCACCGCGATCAGCACCGGGTTCGGCGTGCCCGCGGTCCGCGTCACCACCGCCGAAGACCTCGACCGGGAGCTGCGCCGGTCCTATGCCGAACCGGGCCCGCACCTGATCGAGGCCATCGTTCCCCCGGTCATTCCGCCCCCGGGGACAGCCTGGTAATGAGCTACGCCTGGCTGAGCAGTGCGGTGAGCTCGGCGTCGAAGTCGATGAACAGGCTCTCCTGCCCGGCCGGGACGATCCGGAACGTGCGGCGCAGGAAGCTCGCCACCGCCGCGGCCGGCGCCTCGAACTGCGCATGCCCGAACGGCGAGGTCATCGAGATGTTCAAGATCCCGGACCCGGCGGCGGTCCCGTCTTCCGCCGCCGGGTCACAGGATGCCGCCGATGGCCAGGCCTGCACGTCACCGATTCCCTCGCGAGAGTGCAGGGCTGCCGCGAGCAGGTCGCGGGAGAGGGCCCATTCCACCGGCTCGTCGGTCCCGATGTGAAAAGCCATCTTGACCGCGTACGGATCCTGGCAGGTGTAGTGCAAGCTGGCCATCAGCGGCACGATCATGTGCTCCGGCCCGACCAGCCCCAAGTTCAGCTCCGCTGAGACGGCGACGCGGCTGTTGTTCATTGACTGCCACTCCTGTTCGTGTCGCCGAGCCCGCGTTCACCGAGCCCGGATTGCTGAGCGGGCTCACGGGGACGGCGTGGTCGGCCGGCCCTGGAGCGCGATCATCCTCTATTGCTACAGTTACCGCTCCCGGTAGCGGTTCGAGTGCCGGGCCAGGTGCAGAACGGTTGCGGAACAATCGTTTGCGGTGCCCGCGTCATGGTGACCTGTGGAGGAGTTCCGATGACTGAGCCGGCGTTCGGCGACTACCAGCTCGAGATCTACGGCGCCGGGCTGCGCGGGGTGCTGCCCGCGTTCCCGATGGCGTTCGCCGAGCTGGAGGCGCGGGCCGCGCAGGCGCTACCGCCGTCGATTCTGTCCTACGTGGCGGGCGGCGCGGGCGGCGAGCACACCCAACGGGCCAACGTCAGCGCGTTCCGCCGCTGGGGGCTGATCCCGCGGATGTTCGTCGGCGCCACGCAGCGGGACCTGTCGGTGGAGCTGTTCGGCATGACCCTGCCGTCGCCGCTGTTCATGGCGCCCATCGGCGTGATCGGCCTGTGCGCCCAGGACGGGCACGGCGACCTGGCCACCGCGGCCGCGGCGGCGCGCACCGGCGTGCCCATGGTCGCCTCGACCCTGTCCGTCGATCCCCTGGAAGACGTGGCTGCCCAGTTCGGCGGCACCCCCGGCTTCTTCCAGCTCTACACGCCGACCGACCGGGACCTGGCCGCGAGCCTGGTATCCCGGGCCGAAGCCGCGGGCTTCAAGGGCATCGTGGTCACCCTCGACACGTGGCTGACCGGGTGGCGCCCGCGCGACCTGGCCATGAGCAACTTCCCGCAGCTGCGCGGGCACTGCCTGGCCAACTACACCAGCGACCCGGTGTTCCGCACGCTGCTGGGCCAGGACCCGGGCGGCGACCTGGCGGCCACCATCGGCCGTTGGGCCGGGTTGTTCGGGAACCCGCTCACCTGGGACGACCTGCCCTGGCTGCGCTCGCTGACCACGCTGCCGCTGCTGGTCAAGGGCCTCTGCCACCCGGACGACGTGCGCCGGGCCAAGGACGGCGGGGTGGACGGGATCTACTGCTCCAACCACGGCGGACGCCAGGCCGACGGCGGACTGCCCGCCCTGGACTGCCTGCCCGGCGTCGTCGAGGCGGCCGGCGGCCTGCCGGTGCTGTTCGACTCCGGCGTCCGCTCGGGCTCCGACGTGATCAAGGCCCTGGCCCTAGGCGCCACCGCGGTCGGCGTCGGCCGCCCGTACGCCTACGGCCTGGCCATCGGCGGCACCGACGGCCTCGTCCACGTGCTGCGCGCCATCTTGGCCGAGGCCGACCTGATCATGGCCGTAGACGGTTATCCGACCCTGGCCGACCTGACCCCGGACACGCTACGCCGGACCTGCGACCACGACTGACGTCAGCTCTTCTTCAGGCTGCCGATGCTGAGCGACCCGCCCGGTGGCTCTTGCAGGTCCTCCTCGGCCTCGCGGACGTACTCGGCCGGATCCCGGTCGTGCGGCGTGACGCCGGCGTAGTTCCGCGCCTCGAAGGCCGCGAACGCCACGGCCAGGTCGTGGCGCCGCTGCAGGCTGGCCAGCCGCCGGAAGTCGGTCAGGCCCTCGCGCTCCTCCTCGGCCATGTGATCGCTGTTGGCCAGGTTCGCCGCGGCCACCGCGGTGTACCAGCCGTCGCTGCCGACCGGATGCTTGGCCACCTCGGCGACCGCGTCCCTGATGTCGTTGTGGTCGTGGATCGCGTCCAGCGTCTCGTCCTCCACCCCGGCCTTCCGCCGCGCGGCCAGCCCCACCTGCAGCAGCGCCGGGTAGAAGATCGCCTCCTCGGCCGCCGCGTGCAGTTCGAGGAACACCGCCAGCCGTCCCCACAGCGCGGACAGCACCTCGGTGTCCGCCCGGCTGATCTGCTCCAGCATCGCGAACAGCCGCCGCTGCTCATGGTGGTCGTCAAGGATCAGCTGAGTGATATCCACCGTCCCATCCTCTCAGCCCTCTACGTTGAGGTCCACGATGGGATCGGTCGGCATGCCCATAGCCTCCAGCAGCCCGAGCAATTCGTCGCGTTCAGCGGCGGTGACCGGGACGTGGTGCGCGGCCAGCGACGCGGCGAGCTCGATGGTCAGCTCCCCGTATTCGCCGCCGCCCTCCATCAGCTCGATGATCTCCCGCGTGCGGGCGGGGATGCGGTCGGCGAACCTTCGAGGAAGGCTCGACGCCCGCCGCGCGATCTCGTTCTCGTCCATCACGGCCCCTCTGGATTCTTGACGACCCCGGCGCCGCCCGGCAGCGGCCACGCGCTCCAGAGACGCCCGTCACGCTGTATGACGGCCACGATCCCCACATCATCTCGTGTGCCGCGGGCTACCCAGCGGTCATTCCATTCTTGATGGCCTGGCGTCGCATCGGGCAGGCGCGCCACGTCCAGGACAGTGTCGATGACCTTCCTGCCATCCCAGCCAGCCGGGAACTCGGTCTTGCCCGGCTTACCGGCTCCATGACGGTGCCCGCCGCCGGTCGCGTCGCCGTCGAGGATGTGCGTCGCACGCTCGGGAGTGACGCGGAGCGCATCGATGTCCGGCCGGTTCTCGGCGTCAATCGCGTCCCACCCGGATCGGCCCGCCTGATCCTCATCGGCCCTGGCGGCCTCGCCATCGGCCACGCGCCGCGCCTCGTAGTACTCCGTCCGGGTCCGCGATTCTGCCGGTTCTGTCCGCGACCCGGCCGCGCCGGCATCCGGCCCGCCGACCCGAAGATGCCGTTCGGGCCGATCATCGCTGTTCCCGTCGTACGGCCCGTCTTGTGCCATCGCCCGCCCGGATCGATCGCCAACACTCTACGCATCAATGGAGTCACGATATGTGCATAATAGGCTGACCGGCCCGTCTAGCACGCCGTCTGGTGATCGAGGCCACGTTCACGACGTGACACGTGGCGGTGGGCAGGGGCCGGGAATCCGCATGAAATCCTGCCGCTGACGCGGTTCATGCCATATGAACGCGGCGTTCTACCGGGAAGAGCCGTCACAACGCCGCGTTCACCGGTTGACCAGCCCGCAGGCGGCGGTACTGGCGGGGCTGGAGCGCGACGTGCGGCTGCCGCCGAAATGCCAAGCGAGAGGATGGCGGCACCCCCGGGCCCGGGTAGATGGGGCTTGGCGCCCACGCCCCCATCCGGGACACGCGATCCCCGCGAGAAAACGGCAGCTCACCCAGAAGAGCCGTCAGAGTGCCACTCTTATCGGTTAGGGCCAGCCGCGTGCATGTGACGTGAGGAGCTGACGGGGCTGCGGTGCACAGTGTGTCATTCCGCGATCCGGCTCCCTGGGCCAGCCCCGCCCGTGTACGGCGCAAGGCTGCCCACGAAGGCCGCCGCGCGCCTGGCAGCAGCTCAACGCCAGCCGCAGCGCACTGCCAGCAGGTCAAAGCACCCACCGACCCTCGCCAGGATACATGCCTTGACAGTTATATTTCTGGACAGTTATGTTTCTGGCATGTTCGAGGTTCTGGTCGAGCCTCACCGGCGGCGCATCCTCGATCTGCTCCGCGGAGGTGAGCAGACGGTCGGCGACCTGGTGTCGGAACTGGGGCTCAGCCAGCCAGGGGTGTCCAAGCACCTGCGGGTGCTTCGCCAGGCCGGGCTGGTCGAGGTGCGAGCCGACGGCCAGCGGCGCCGGTACCGGCTCCGGACCGAGCCACTACGGGAGATCGATGAGTGGCTGGCGCCGTACCGGGCGGCCTGGAGCCGCCGGCTCGACATGCTGGAAGCCCACCTCGATGACATGGACGAGTGAGGAGAATCGCACATGGAGAAAACGGATCTCGGCACCCTGGCCCGCCAGGGTGACCGGTGGACGCTCACCTTCACCCGCAAGCTGGCCCACCCGCGCGAGAAGGTGTGGCGGGCCGTGACCGAGCCGGAGCACCTGGCTGTCTGGTATCCGCAGGAGATCGTGGGCGAGCGCAAGGCCGGCGCGCCGCTGCGCTTCGTCAGCTCCACGGGCGACGGCTTCGACGGCCAGATGCTGGTCTTCGACCCGCCCTCGGTCATGGAGTTCACCTGGGGCACCGACCTGCTCCGCATCGAACTGGCCGCGGACGGCGCGGAGACCGTGCTCACGCTCACCGACACCTTCGATGACGTGGGCAAGGCCGCCCGGGACGCGGCCGGCTGGCACGAATGCCTCGAGCGACTGGCTGGCGACCTGGACGGTACGCCGCTCCCCGCACTAGGTGAGCCATGGCGAAGGATCCACCCGGTCTACGTGAGCACGCTGGGACCCGAGGCCTCTACCATCGGCCCGCCCCCCGGCTGGGACGAACACCTCGCCAGCCGGGCCTGAAACGGCATCTCCACCTATTGCGCCTACCGCCTGCCCTGGCATCCTGGTGCCTGAGAGAAGGAACATCGCCAGTGGCAGGCAATAACCAGGACCCGGACGAGGCGGGACCGCAGCCGTCCCGCCGGGATAAGCGTCTTTATCTCGTGCTCATGACGGTCTGCATCGGGTTGTTCGTCCTGTCCTGGGCCGTCGTGGACCGGTACTCGACGACCGCGGCGATCGCCATATCGGCCGTGGCGCTGGTGATCCCGCCGTTCGCCGTGATCATCGCGAACGTGGCCAGCGCCACGGACCGCCGGCGCCCGTAGCGACCGTGAACGACGCCCGTAACGACCGCGAACGACCCGAAGACGACCGGAACAGGAGAGGAAGCCATGAGCTACGCCCGGCAGATGCTGGACACCTTCTCGCGCACGGTGAACGTCGACCCCGACGTGCTGGCCGCGGCCATCGACGCGATGAACGACTGCGCGCAGGCGTGCACCGCCGACAACGCCGCTGACCTGGGCGAGCATAACCTGGCCGAGATGGTCAGGTGCATCCGGCTCTGCCTGGACTGCACCGACGTCTGCCATGCCGCGCAGGCCGTCACCAGCCGCCTGGTCGAGGACGATCCCGCCGTGCTGCGGCCGCTGCTGGAGTCCTGCGTGGCCATCTGCCGGAGCTGCGGCGATGAGTGCGAGCGGCACGCAGCGATGCATGCCCACTGCCGGGTCTGCGCCGAGGCGTGCCGTCGCTGCGAACAGGCCTGCCAGGCGCTCCTAGACGCCTTGAGGTGAGCTCAGCCTGACGAAGGGCCGAAGTGCAGGCACGGCGCTCCGAAGGAGTCATCCGCGGTGATGCACACCGCGGACAGCCCGGAGAACACCTGGTGCACCCCGAAGCTCCACCAGTACCAGCCCCGGCCCAGGGTGAAGGTCCGCTGCGCGACGACCTGGCCGTTCGGGTGCTGCGCGGAGTAGACGATCACCCGCCAGGTCTTGGTCGCCGTGGCGTTGTACTGAACCCACTCGATCACGGTCCCGATGCAGGTGCCGCCCGTCGAAGGACGCCACCACAGGTGGCCCGCCTGGCTGCGGCTGGGATTGGTGATGAAGCCCACCGCCGGGAAGACCGCCGGGGTGACGCCCCGGCAGCCGACGGCCGCGTCGGCCGTGGCAGCCGTGGCGGCGGTGGCCGTCGCGGGGCGGGACTGGCTCGCGGTGGCAAAGCTGACGCCCGGTACGAGCAGCGCCAGCACCCCGGTCACGAGCAGGGCCGCCAGCCATCGGCCCGATAGCCGCCCGCTCCGGGGCTGCGGCCTCGGCAAGCCGTGTCGGCCTGGTACGCAAAAGTCGCCTCACGCCTGGGTCTCCTTCTGGTCATGGGTGAAGGTTTCCGGCGCCCGGGCGGTTCAGTCGCTATTGAAACGATCACCGCCGCCTCCCGGTTCACCGCCGAAGCCCCGGAACCCGGGGCAAGCACCCGTGCTGGCGGGCCCGGCAGCTGGCCAGACTGGGGATCCCCCTAGCGCTCGCCGAAGCCGTCGCCGATCACGTGGACTGGCACCAGATCGCCGCGCTCGTCTGCCGCGGCTGCCCGCCCCGCCTCGCCCTCCAGATCGTCATGTAACCAGACCCAGCCACGATAAGCGATAAGCGATAAGCGATAAGCGACAAGCGACAAGCGATAAGCCCAGGCCCAGCCGCTCCTCCAGCTGCTGCGCGTTGACCTGCGCATAGTTCCGGTAACAGTTGTTGAACAGCACATGCGTGGTCGAGGCTCCGGAAGCGAGGTCCGCGATCTTGGGCGCCCACTCGGCCAGCTCACCCTCGCTGTACTCGTAGCCGAACCGCTCGTAGATGTCCTTGCTGTTCCACTTGTCGGAGTGGCCGTGCATCCGGACCACGGCCAGGTCGCTGGTCGCGGCCAGGACCGGGGGGATCGAGCTGGGGTAGCCCTGCGGCATGTCCACGCACACGTACGGAATCTGATGCGAGGCCAGGAACCCCAGCGTCTCTTCCTGGTTCTCCGGGGTCATCCACGTCTTGTTGCGGAACTCCACGCAGACCCGCCGGGGCGCCACGCGCGAAGCGCAGGCCACGATGTAGTCCTTGCGCGACCGGCCGATGGGGAACCACGGCGGGAACTGCAGCAGGATCGCGCCGAGCTTGCCCGCCTGGCGCAGCGGCTCCAGCGCGGCCAGGAACCGGTCCCACGCCTGGTCGACCACCGCCGGGTCGACGTCCTTGAAGTACACCCGCTCCTTGCCGGCCGCACCAGCCGCCGCTTCGCGCAGGTCGGTCGGCAGCGCCTTGACCGGCGTGGGGTGCTGGGTGAACAGGCTGAACGCCTTGACGTTGAACGTGAACCCGGCCGGGGTCCGCTCCGCCCAGGACGTCGCGGTCTGCTCGGCGGGCAGCGCGTAGTAGGTCGCGTCGACCTCGACCAGACCGAACTGCCGGGCGTAGAACCGCAGCCGCTTCTCCGGCGTGTCCGCCTCGGGCGGGTACCACCCGGAGGCGATCAGCGTCTTGTCCGTCCACGACGCGGTACCCACCAGGATGGCTCCCATAAGGGCAGCCTAAAACGCAAAGCCTGAACTCACTCCGGCGGCAGCTCCTTGTACACGAAGCCCACGTTGATGCCCTGCCGCGCCCGGATCCACTTCGGGATGTAGTACAGCAGCGCGCCGCCCACGATCAGGCCGCCGAACCAGGCCGGGATCCACCAGAAGTTGGCCGGGTTGCCGTTCATGACCAGCGCCGGGTACTGGGTGGACACGATGGCCAGGGCCACGAAGATGCCGATGGATAGCGGCGCCACGATGAACAGCACCGGGATGCCGAGGAACTTCACGTTCGCCGGCGAGGACCGGTACAGGTCGGGACGGCGCAGCGGCAGCGCGATGGCCGCGACGCCCACGATGACCACGGCCAGGCAGCCGGCCAGCACGATCAGCCCGAGCACGAGCTGGAACACGTTGGAGTACACGCTCCAGATGGTCAGCCCCGCGATGATCACGTTGACCAGGACGATGGCCCTGATCGGCGAGTGCGTGCGCGCGTTGACGTCGGCCAGCTTCTCCGGCATCAGCCGGTCGAACGACCAGGCGAACAGCGACCGGATCGGCATGAACGTGTTCGCGATCATCGACGGCAGGCTCCAGAACAGGAAGCAGCCCAGGATGATCACCGTGACGAACGGGACGTTCACCGACAGCGCGGCCAGGAACGGGTAGAACGGCCCGGACGGGATGCCGTACGCCTTGGGGGCCGCGTTGGCCGCGTACACGAAGTTGTAGCCGGCCACGCGGAACAGCAGCAGCACGCCGATGATGAGCAGCACAACATCGAACACCAACGCGCCGAGCATGACCGTCAGCTGCCTGCGCCGGTTCGAGGCGCTCTTGAGCTCCCCGGACATGTACACCGACCAGAAGTTCCACATCATGAAGCCCTGGATGGAGAACAGGGTCGGGCACGGTGGCGTTCACGTTGCCGAGGTCCGGCCCGACGTGCGCGGCGCCGGCCCCGGCGATGACCTGGCCCACGGTCCCGCCGCCGAAGCTCTTGTTCAGCTTATTGAAGTGGGCGTAGAAGCCGCTCCGGCTGGCCACGGCCAGCGCGATGAACGCCACGATGATGCCGATCATGGCGATCAGGAACGCGCCGTTCTGCCAGCGGAACGTTGCCCTGGTCCCGGCGATCAAGATCACGGTCTGCAGCAGGACCATGAACAGCGCGGCGCCGATCATCCAGCTGTGGTTGGTCTCGAAGTTGGTCCCCCAGCTGATCAGCGTGTTGTTGTGGGCCAGGCTGCCCCCCGCGACCAGGGCCGGGCCGACCGCGAAGACCGAGAAGAACTTGGCGAAGTACGCCGCGCCGAGCAGGCCGCCCATGATCATGCACAGGTTGGAGATCAGCGCCAGCGGCGGCGACAGGACCCGGCTGACCCGAGACGTAGTCACCACCCACCCGCGGCATGCTGGCCCCGAGCAGCGCGAACATGATCAGCACCGGGATGTTGATGATCAGGGTGATGACCAGGACCCCGACCGGATCCGCGCCCGGGAACGCCACCAGGGTGAAGAAGATCGACCAGGCCAGGGTGGATCCGATCGGGGCCGAGATCACCGCGTTGAAGATCGTGGCGTCAAGGGCCGAGGCGGTGCGCACGAGTCCGGTGCTGTTCCGAACGAACAGTCGGCTGGTCGATCCGGTTGTCGCCATGAACCCCTCCTGGGCAGGCTCCTCCAGTGAAAACGCAGCTGAAACGCAGCTTGACACGCCGTCTGAGCGCTGATTAAGTCGAACACAAACGGTTAACACCGTCAAGGCTTCGGACATAACCAGTCACTCCGGTCTCAGTTCCGAACAGATAACGAGACAGGCAAGGCAGCACGGATGCTTGCGGTCGAGCGGCGCATCAAGGTCCTGGAGCGGCTCGCGGCTGATCAGGCGGTCGAGGTCAGCAGCCTGGCCCGCGAGTTCGGTGTTTCCGAGATGACGATCCGCCGCGACCTGCGCCGCCTGGACCGCGACGGGTTCGTCCGCCGGACCTACGGGGGCGCCACGACCAGGGTCGTCCGCGCGGCGGGTGCCTTCGAGGTCAGCCAGAACGCCCGGATGCTGCACCACGCCGAGTCCGAAGCGCCAGATCGCGCTGCGGGCCGCGGAGCTGACCGCCGACGCCCGGGTCATGTACATCGGCGTCGGCTCGACGGTCGAGCAGTTCGCCCGGCTGACCCGCCCGCGCGAGGACCTGCTGGTCATCACGCCCTCGCTGGTGGTGGCGAGCCTGCTGGGCACCCGCCGGGTCCAGGTGATCATCGTCGGCGGCCTGGTCCGCCAGGACGAGCTCAACTGCGTCGGCCCGTCGGCCGTCGAGTGCGTGCAGCGCTACAACACCGACGTCGCGGTGATCGGGGCGGCGGGCGTGTCGGCCCGCTTCGGCGTGACCGATCTCGACGACGGCGAGGCGGGCGTCAACCGGGCCGCCCTGGAGCGGACGCGGCAGATCGTGGTCCTGGCCGACGGCTCGAAGTTCGGGGACGTGGCCCTGAGCACCGTCGTGCCGATCAAGGACGTCTCGGTTATCGTGACCGATTCCACCGCCGACATCACCGAGCTGGAGCTGATCGAGCGCGTGGGCGTCGAGGTGATCAAGGTCCACCCCGGCACGGCTACCACGGACGGCACGGGCACCGCAGACGGCGCCGCCCGATGACCGCGCTCCTGCACAACCTGTTCGGCACTCGGCAAGCCGATCATCGCCATGCTCCACGCCCGCGCCCTGCCCGGCCGGCCACGGCACGACCCAGCCCCAGGCATAAGGCCCATCCTCGACGCGCTGGCCCGCGACCTCGACGCGCTCCAGGCGGCCGGCGTGGACGGCCTGCTGTTCTGCAACGAGGCCGACCTGCCCTACCGGCTCGAGACCGGCCCCGAGACCGCGGCCGCCATGGCCGCGCTGGTCGGCGAACTCAGCCAGGAGATCCACGTTCCGTTCGGCGTAGATATTGTCTGGGATCCGGTCGCGAGCCTGGCCGTGGCCCGGGCCACCGGCGCCTGCTTCGTCCGCGAGGTGTTCACCGGCGTCTACGAAAGCGACCTTGGCCTCATGCGGCCCGACCTAAGCGCCACGACCGCATCGCCGCCGAGGACGTGGCCGTCTTCGCCAACATCACCCCCGAATTCGCCAGCCCGCTAGGCCACCGCGCCACAGAAGAAAGAGCCCGCAGCGCCGTATTCCTGGGCGTCGACGCCATCCTCATCACCGGCCCGATCACCGGCCTGCCCACCAGCATCGAGGAGCTGCGGACCGTAAAAGCAGCCGTCCCCGGCACCCCCGTCCTGGCCAGCACAGGCGTCACGGTCGGCACCATAAAAAGGACGCTGGAAACCGCCGACGGCGCGATCGTCGGCACGCACCTCAAGCACGATGGTGTTACCTGGAACCCGGTCGACCCGGTCCGCGCGGCCGCCTTCATGGCCGCCGCACACAGCGCCCGCAGCGAGATGGCGGTCTGAAAATGCCCAAGACGCTCGTCTACTTCGTCTCCGACCTGCACGGGTCGAGCATGTGCTTCCGCAAGTTCGTCAACTCGACCAAGGTGTATAAGCCCAAGGTCCTGATCCTGGGCGGCGACCTGGCCGGCAAGGCCATCCAGTCGATCGTGAAAGCCCCCGGCGGACCGCTACCAGTGCGACGTTCGTCGGCACCCGCTACGACATCAGCGACGAAACGAGCTCACCAACCTCGAACGCCTCATCGCCGACCACGGCTACTACCCCTACCGGGCCGAACCCGGCGAGCTCGAGGCCATGGAGGCCGACGGGCACGCTCGACGAGCTGTTCCTGAAGCCTGATGCGCGAGCGGCTGACCGAGTGGCTGGACATCGCCGACACGCGCCTGCGGCCGCAAAACATCCCGCTGTTCTTCATGCTGGGCAACGACGACCCGCCCGAGCTGGCCGGCCTGCTCGACCAGGCACCCTGGGGCACGCACGCCGAGGGCAAGGTCGTCCACCTGGACGACGACCACGAGATGATCAGCTGGGGGTACGCGAACACCACGCCCTGGCACACCTACCGCGAGCAGGACGAGCAGCAACTGGCCAGCGCCTACGCAAAAATGGCCGCCCAGCTCGAGCGCCCCGAACGCGCCGTGTTCAACCTGCACCCGCCGCCCTACGACACCCAGCTGGACGACGCCCCCGCCCTGGACGAGGACCTGCGGGTTCAGGCCACGCTGGGCCAGGTCCAGTACGCGGCGGTGGGCAGCACCGCGGTGCGCGACATCGAGACCCAGTACCAGCCGCTGCTCGGCCTGCACGGCCACATCCACGAGTCCTCCGGCATCCGCCGCCTCGGGCCGCGCAAGTCCATGGTCATCAACCCGGGCAGCGACTACTCCACCGGCGCCCTGAACGGCGCGCTGATCACCCTGGACCGGGACAAGGCCGGCGCCCAGCTGGTCCGCGGCTGACCGCATGAATAAGCCATCGGACAGCGTCCTGGTCGCCATCGACGTCGGCACCTCCGGCGCCCGCGCGTCGGCCTTCACCACCGACGGCACCGAACTCGCCGAGGTCCGCCGGTCCTACCCGACCGCGCTGCCCGGCGAGGGCCGGGCCGAGCAGGACGCCCGCCGCTGGCCGTCCGCCGCCCTGTCCGCCCTGACCTCGCTGGTCCAAGACCTCAACGCACAGATAACCGCGATCGGCCTCACCGGCCAGTGCCCGAGCGTCGTCCCGCTGGACCGCAGCGGCCAGCCGCTGCGCCCGGGCATCATCTACCGCGACAACCGCGCCACCGCCGAGGCGGCGCAGATCCGCGAGCGGTTCGGCGACCAGTACCTGCACGCGCTCACCGGTCACCTGCCCGCCGCGTTCCACGTGGCCGCGAAGATCTTGTGGATCCGCGCCCACGAGCCGGACGTGTTCGCGGCCACGAGCCTATTCGCGCAGCCCTCGGACTACGTGGGCCTGGCCCTGACCGGCGAGCCCGGCACCGACTGGTCGGTCGCCGCCGCCACCGCGGTCCTCGACCTGCGCGAACGCACCTGGGCCGCCCAGATCCTCGACGGCCTCGACCTCGACCCGCACACCCTGCCTCCGGTAAAACCCTCCTGGAGCGTCATCGGCGGCCTGCGCCCCGCCCTCGCCCGCCGCCTGAAGCTCAAACCCGACACCCCCGTCATCGCCGGCGCCGGGGACAGCATCGCGTGCGCGATCGGCGCCGGCGTGACCGCGCCCGGCCCGGTGAGCGAGATGGCGGGCAGCTCGAGCTGCTTCAACTCGGTCGTCCCCGAGCCGCTCGCCGACCTGGACATCACCCACTACCCGAGCGCCGTCGACGACCACGGCTACGTCACCGAGGTCGGCCTCAACACCACCGGCGAGGCCCTCGACTGGCTGGCTCAGCTGTTCTACGACCGCGCCGCCCCGCCGCGACGACTTCGCCCGCATCGAGCACGCCGCCGCAGCCGCCGCCCCCGGGCGCCGACGGCCTGCTGTTCGCGCCGGTCCTCGGCGACGGCGAGCGCGACGACCCCACCCTGCGCGGCACCGCAGCTGGCCTGTCGCTCCGCCACGACCGCAGCGCGTGGGCCCGAGCCACCTTGGAAGGCGTGGCCTTCGGCGTGCGGGCCCGCCTGGAGACCCTGGAACGCGCCTCCACCAAAGCCACCGAGCTGCGGGTCTCGGGCGGCGGCGCGCGGATCGCGCTGTGGAATCAGATCAAGGCCGACGTCACCGGAACCCCCGTGGTCTGCGTCCCGGGCGATTCCACCGCCGCCGGGACCGCGATGCTGGCCGGCCTGGGCGCCGGCATCTACCGAGACGTCGACGAGGCGGTCGCAAAGACGTACCGCCCCGGCCCGGTCGCCGAGCCGGACCCCCGCCATCCGCGGCCTGTACGACGAGATGTACGCCCGCTACCTGGCCCTGACCGGGTCGAAGGAGGCCGGAGATGCGCACTAAGATGCGCGCCAGGCTGGGCATCAACAACTGCTTCGCGGTCAAGCGGTGGCCGTGCCCGGACGACTGGGCCGCGATCGTAGCAGACGACCTCGGCCTGGACACCGTCGAGCTGTCCCTGGACGTGCTGGCGGGCCCGGACACCCCGGCCGGCCGGGACCGGATGGCCGAACAGACCCGGGTCGCCCTGGTCCGCCACGGCCTGCGCGCCGATACGGTGTTCACCGGCCTGGCCGCGTACTCGCTCAACCTGCTCATGCATCCCGACGCCGAGTACCGCGCCGCCGCGCGCCGCTGGTACCGCGAGGCCATCGACCTGACCGCCCAGCTGGGTGCCACCGCGGTCGGCGGTCACGTCGGCACCCTGACCGTCCCCGACTCCGCCGACCCGGCGCGCCGCGCCCAGCGCTGGGCGGACCTCCGCGAGAACCTGGCCGAGCTGGCCGCCTACGCACATCAGTGCGGGCTCGATCACCTGCTGGTCGAGAACCTGGTCACGGACCGTGAACCATCGACCATCTCTAGCATCGAAAATATTTTGGCCGAACGGAGCGTGGCTCACGCGCCCGTCCAGCTCTGCGTGGACCTCGGCCATCCGTTCGTCTGCGGTGGCAGCCCCGCGGACTGCGATCCGTACGCCTGGCTGGAGCACTTCGGGCCGCGGATCGCCGAGGTCCAGCTCCAGCAGTCCGACGGCCTGGCCGACCACCACTGGCCCTTCACCCCGGAACGGAACGCCACCGGGCTCGTCGACCCCGGCCGGGTGCTCGACACCCTGGCCGCCGCCGGCGTGACCGACGTGCTGCTGATCCTCGAGGTGATCCCGGCGTTCGAAGCAGACGACCGGCAGGTGATCAGCGACCTGCGCGCCTCGGCCGAGGTGTGGCGCCGTGCTTGGCTGACCGGCCCTGGCCGAACGGGGCCTGTCGTGACCGCGGCTGGCCCACGCCGGCGAAGCCGACCTGTACTACCAGGTCGACGGGGCCGGTCCCGACACCTTGGTCCTGGTCAACGGGGTCGGCGACCCGCTGGAGGGGTGGGCCAACCAGCTCGCCGCGTTCCTGGCCGCGGGCCTGCGCGTGGTCAGCTTCGACAACCGCGGCGTGGGCCGGTCCAGCCAGCCGCCCGGCCCCTACACCAGCGCCCAGATGGCCGCCGACCTGCACGCGGTGGTGCGCGCCGCCGGGCTGGACGGCTTCCACCTGGCCGGGGTGTCGATGGGCGGCGTCATCGCCCAGGAGTACGCGCTCGCCCACCCGGCGAACCTCCGCTCCCTGGTGCTGGCCAACACGTTCGCCGCCGCCGACCCGTTCACCCGCGCGGCGTTCCAGACCTGGGCCCAGGTGGCCGAGGCCGCGGGCATGCCGATGATGATGCGCGCCCAGGCGCCCTGGATCTTCAGCCCGGGCTTCTACGCCGAGCACCCGGACCGGGTCGCGGAGCTGATCGCCGAGGCCGAGCTGAGCACTCAGCCCGCCGCGGCGTTCGCGGCCCAGACGGCCGCGCTCGTCGACCACGACGCCCGGGACCGGCTTGCGGCGCTGACCACCCCGACGCTGGTCATCGCGGCCGCCGACGACATCATCATCCGGCCCGCGCTGTCCCGGGCGCTGTTCGAGGCGCTGCCCGACGCCGCGTGGACCGTGGTTCCCGGGGGTCACGCCGCGTTCTGGGAGGAAAGCGGGCCGTGGAATCAGGCCGTCCTAGAGTTCGTCCACGCACACCGTTAAGGGGCTGGTCATGAAGGTATTCGCAACCACCAAGCCGGTCATCGCGATGGTGCACTTCCCCGGGCTGCCGGGCCGGCCGCGGCACGACCGGGCCGGGGGCCGGGCCCGCCTGCTCGACGTGGTCGGGCGCGACCTGGAGGTCCTGCAGGACGCGGGCGTCGACGGGGTGCTGTTCTGCAACGAGGCCGACATCCCCTACCAGCTGACCGTCGGCCCGGAGATCCCGGCCGCGATGGCCGCGGTGATCGGCGAGCTCCGCCCGTCGATCCGGGTCCCGTTCGGGGTCAACATCTTGTGGGACGCCAAGGCCAGCGTGGCCCTGGCCCGCGCCACCGGGGCCAGCTTCGTCCGCGAGGTCCTGACCGGTGTCTACGAGAGCGACCTCGGCCTGATCGCCCCGGCGCTGGGCGAGCTGGCCGGCTACCAGGCCGCGATCGGCGCCGCCGACGTGGCCCTGTTCGACAACATCACCCCCGAGTTCAGCAGCTCGATCGGGTCCCGGACGGTGGCCGAGCGGGCCCGCAGCGCCAGCTTCCTGGGCGTGGACGCCATCCTGGTCAGCGGCCCGCAGGCCGGGGTGCCGATGAACATGAGCGACCTGCGCTCGGCCAAGGCGGCCGCGCCGGACACCCCGGTCCTGGCCAACACCGGGGTCCAGGCCGACCGGCTGGCCGAGATCTTGCCCATCGCCGACGGCGTGATCGTCGGCACCAGCCTCAAGGTCGACGGCATCACCTGGAACCCGGTCGACCCGGCCCGGGCCCGCCGCTTCACCGAGACCGCCGCCAAGGTCCGCGCCTCGCTCCCGGTCCCGAGTTGATCGCACTGTCCATCACCGGGGTTGTCCTGGACATGGACGGCCTGCTCATCGACACCGAGCCGGTCTGGCGCACCGCCGAACAAGAGGTCTTCGCCGAGCTCGGCATCGAGCTCACCCAGGCCGACCTGCTCGACACCACCGGCGTCCGATCGACGAGCTGGTCGCCGCCTTCCTGCCTTGCCGGCCGCCGCCCGCCAGCCCGCCCGGCCCCAGCCCGGCCGGCCCCAGCCCGCCCGGCCCCAGCCCGGCCGAGGTCGCCGCTCGGATCACCGACCTGGTCGTGGACTACGTCGGCCGCGCGGGCGAGCCGATGCCCGGCGTGCCCGAGGCGATCGCCCTGTTCGAACGGTCCGGCCTCCGGCTGGCCATCGCCTCCTCCTCCCCGGAACGCCTGATCGACGCCGTTTGCGCCCGCCTCAAGCTCGACATCGACATCCGCTGCTCCGCGCTCGACGAGCCCCGCGGCAAGCCCGCCCCCGATGTGTACCTGGCCGCCGCGCGCCGCCTGCGCCTCACCCCGGCCCGCTGCCTGGCCGTCGAGGATTCCCCGGCCGGGGTCGTGGCCGCTAAAGCAGCGGGCATGACCTGCGTCGCCGTCCCGGACCCCCTGCTGACCGGCGATCCCCGCTACCGCCGCGCCGACCTGGTCCTGCCCTCCCTCACCGAGCTGACCGAGCCGCTGCTCCGCAGGTTCACACAGTGATTTCCCTCGCTCGCCTTCGGCTCACGAGGTGACCGGCGAACGCTGCGCGGTGCGGTACAGGTCGACCAGCTCGCCGGTGGTGGTGGCGTCGGTCGCGTCCTTGTCGTCGCGCCAGCGCCCGGTGAACCGCGGGAACCGCATGGCCAGCCCGGCGTCCTCCTTGATCACGCCCCACCCGGCCGAGTAGTGCGGCGATAGGGTCAGCTCGGCCGACAGGACCTCGATCACCACCCCCGGCTCGAACCAGAAGTCCGGCTTCTGCCGGGCGTCGACCCGCGCGGGCTTGTCCGCCCGGGCCAGCGGGGCCAGCCGCTCCGGCAGCGAGGCCAGGTCGGCGTCGGAGAACCCGGTGCCGCACTTGGTCACCGTGCGGTACAGCTCCGCGTCCGGGTCGTAGGCGGCCAGCAGCACCGCGCCGTACGTGCCGGCTCGCCGGCCGCGGCCCGCGAACGCGCCCACGATGACCAGGTCCACGGTGTCGGACAGTTCGGTCCGGTAGTCCCGCTTGAGCTTGATCCACAGCCAGCCGCGGTTCCCGGCCTGGTACACCGACGCCGGGCCGACCGACTTGCACATGAGCCCTTCGCAGCCGTCGGTGATGGCCTGCTCGAACGTCGCGTCCAGCGCGGCCGGGTCGGTCACCTCGGTCGCGGTGGTCAGCCGCAGCCGCGGCGAGATCGTGATCGCCTGCGCCAGCGCGGCCCGCCGCTGCGGATACGGCAGCCGGGTCAGGTCCTGCCCGTCCGCGTACAGCAGCTCGAAGCAGAACAGCCCGACCGGCACGTCCCGCACCGCCTCCGCGATCCCGTACTTGCGCCGCCGGAACATGACCTCGGCGAACGGGTGCAGCTCGTCGGTGGCCGCGTCGAACGCGACCACCTCGCCCTCGATGATCGCCTCGGCCGGGCCCAGCCCGGCGGCCAGCACCTCGACCACGTCCGGGAACTGCTCGCTGACCTCCTCCAGCCGCCGGGTCCACAGCTCGATCCGCCCGTCGGCGGTCTTGTGGGCCTGGAGCCGCATGCCGTCGTACTTGTACTCGGCCGCGCACTCACCGCCCAGCTTGGCCAGGATCTCGGTCGCGTCGGCCAGCCGCTGGGCCAGCATGACCCGCACCGGGTTGCCCGGCCGGACCTGGATCTCTTCCACCGCGGCCAGCCCGTCGGCGACCAGGACCTGGGCGACCAGGCCCAGGTCGCAGCAGATGTTGTAGGCGCGTTCCAGCACCGGCCGGGCGGCCCGCCCGCCGGCGTACACCTGGGCCAGCGCGTCCAGGATGGTGGGCGTCCCGATGCCCAGCCGCAGCCCCCCGGTGACCTGCCGCAGCAGGTACCGGGCCTCCAGCGGCGTGGCCTGGGCCAGCATCCCGGCCAGCAGCTCCAGCTTGCGCCCCTGCGACCCGGTCCCCTCGGCGTTGGCGATCTGCCGCAGCGTGTTCACCACCGTCACCACGGTCAGCTGTCCCTGCCGCTGGCCCGGCCGGTCCGCCCCTCCTTGGCCAGACCGTCTCGGCCAGCAGCAGCTCCGCGGTCTGCCCCAGGTCGCCGATCTCCCGCACCCGCGCCGCGACCTGCTCGGGCGCGGTCCCGGTCGCGGTGCCCACCGCCCGGATGGCCAGCTTCTCGGCCAGCCCCAGGTCCACCCCGGCGAACTCCGGCGCGATCAGCCCCTGGCACAGGTAACACACGACGGGCAGCAACGGGGCGGGAGTCTGCGCCACCAGCGCCGCCAGCCGCTCGATCAGCGCCAGTCGCCCGGTCGCCCGCTCCAGGTCCCGGTACGCCTCGGCCACGATCTCGTATTCCACGACGCCCCTTTCGCCCCCCTCGCCTCAGTCGATCATGACACGTGGCGACGGCTCGGCCATCCCGGCGGCCATCAGTGCGGTCACGACAGCACCGATGGAACATCGGTGTCGTTGCGGTCGCGGCTGGCGGCCACCCGGGCGGGGCTGCGGAGGCCTGCGGGGCGGATGGGGCCTGCGAGGGCGTGCCTCGCCGGGCGAGGTGCGGAAGCGGACGCTCCGGTGACGCTGGCCGTCCGGCTCACCCCGTCCTGCCACGGATCCACCTCGAACAGCCCGGCTCCCGCCGCGACCAGCAGTACGTCGGCCCCCTCGCCGAGCTCCTCCATCACCACGCCGACCTCGGCCGCCCCGCCTCCCGCCCCGCCGTATCGCTCGGGAATCGCCAGCCCCGCCACCCGACCTCCCGGCACAGCCGGCCCACACCGCTCCGCCCTCGCCGTCGGCCGAGGCCAGCAGCCCGCGCACCGCGTCGCGCAGGTCCCGCTGCTCCGCATCGGTCACCGCGTCGGTCACGGCGTCGGTCACGCGCCCGAAGCCTTCATGCCCCTGGCGTCCAGCCCGGCCAGGTAGTCGCCGGAGACCTCGGCGTTGTGCGCGTGCGCCAGGTGATGCAGACCGAACGCCGCGTCCATGCCCGCCCGCATCCCCATCAGGTCCTCGCACTGGTTGACCGCCCGCTTGGCCAGCGCCAGCCCGAACGGCGGCATCTCGGCGATCTGCCCGGCCAGCTCAAAGACCACAGCTTCCAGGGACGCGCGCGGCACCACCCGGCTCACCATGCCCGGCCTGGTAGGCCCGCTCGGCACCGAACCGCCCGCCGGTGAACAGGACCTCCTTGGCCAGCCGCGGCCCGAGCATCCACGGATGCGCGAAGTACTCCACGCCCGGGATGCCCATCCGCACCACCGGGTCGGCGAAGAACGCGTCGTCGGCGGCCACGATCAGGTCGCACACCCAGGCCAGCATCAGCCCGCCCGCGATGCACGCGCCGTGCACCATCGCGACCACCGGCTTGGGGATCTCCCGCCAGCGCCGGCACATGCCCAGGTAGACCTCCATCTCGCGGGCGTACCGGGCGTCCGCGCCGGCCTTGCCCACGTGGTCCCACCACAGCACCGCCTGCCGGTCGAAGGACTGGTCCGCGTCCCGTCCCGGGGTCCCGATATCGTGCCCGCCGCAGAAGTGCTTCCCCGCCCCGGCCAGCACCAGCACCGCGACCCGGTCGTCGTTCACCGCCCGGCGCGAACGCCGCGTCCAGCGCGTACGTCATCGCCGAGTTCTGCGCGTTGGCGTACTCCGGCCGGTTCAAGGTGATCACCGCGACCCGGTCGCGCACGTCGTACAGCACCTCGTCCGCCATCAGCTTTCCTCCCTCAGCACGCGCTTGAGGACCTTGCCCGACGGGTTCCGGGGCAGCGCGTCGCGGAACACCACCCGCCGGGGCACCTTGTAGTTGGCCAGTCGCTCCCGGCAGAAGGCCAGCACGTCCGCCTCGGCCAGCGCGTGCCCCGGCCGGGGGACCAGGAACGCCCGGCCGACCTCCCCGAGCCGCGGGTCGGGGACGCCGATCACCGCCGACTCCGCCACCCCGTCCAGCCGGGCCAGCACCTGCTCCACCTCGGCCGGGTACACGTTGAACCCGCCGCAGATGTACATGTCCTTGATCCGCCCGGTGATGGCCAGGTATCCGCCCGCGTCCAGCCGTCCCGCGTCCCCGGTGTGCAGCCAGCCATCACCGTCGATCGCCGAAGCGGTCGCCGCCGGGTCGTCCAGGTACCCGAGCATCAGGTTCGGCCCGCGCAGCAAGATCTCGTCCGAGGGACCGATCCGCACCTCGAACCCGGCCGCCGCCCGCCCCGACGTGGCGGCCACCAGATCCGCCGCGTCCCCCGGACGGCACATCGTCGCCACCACGGCCTCGGTCAGCCCGTACGCGGTGAGCACCACCTCAAAGCCCAGCTCGCGCCGCATCCGCTCCACCAGGGCCACCGGGACGTCCGCCGCCCCGGTCACCGCCAGCCGCAGGCTGGACAGATCAAAGGAACCGCGCGCAGGATCGTCCAGGATGGAGACGTACGCAGTCGGCGCCCCGGGCAGCACCGTGATCCGTTCGGCCTCGATCAGCCGCATCGCCTGGCCCGCGTCGAAGACCGCCTGCGGCACCAGCGCCGCCCCGCTGAGCAGGCAGGCCAGGATGCCCGCCTTGTAGCCGAAGGTGTGGAAGAACGGGTTCACTATCAGGTACCGGTCCCGCGCCGTCAGCCCCGCGCACTCCGCCCACGCCCGGGCCACGCCCAGGGTCCGCTCGTGCGAGGTCACCGCGCCCTTGCTCCGCCCGGTCGTCCCCGAGGTGAACATGATGTCGCTGACGTCACCCGGCCGCACCGCCGCGGCCCGCTTGCTGGTCAGGGCCGAGCGGGACCCACGCCCCGCCGCGCTCGAACGCCCCCCACTCGCCGGGCATCCGTACCACGAGCGCCAGCGAATCCAGCCCGCCCCCCGAAGCAGCGGCCGCGGCCCGCAGCGCCTCCAGCCGGTCCACACCCAGGAAGTCCGAGGCCACGAACAGCACCCGCGCCCCGCTGCGCCCGATCACGTCCAGCGCCTCCGGGCCCGTGAACCGCGTGCTGACTGGGACCAGCGCCCCGCCCGCGCTCAGCGCGCCCAGCGCGGCCAGCACCCATTCGCAGGTATTGGGCGCCCACACCGCCACCCGGTCCCCGGGCGCCAGGCCTCCGCTGATCAGCGCGGCCGCTACCGCCGTCACCCGCTCGCCCAGCTCGCGGTAGCTGAGCCGGGAGCCCCCGGCCGCCGGGTCCGCCACCGCCTCCGCGTCGCCGAACTCCCTGGCCGCCCACGCCACCACGGCCGGGATCGTCAGCTCCACCGGCGACCCTCCTAGCAAGCAAGTGCTTGGTAGGTTTACCCTACGCACCAGGGGCACCGCCGGCTAGACCCACGGGAGGCCCGTGAACGGCCACCACCTGCTCGAGGGCAAGGTCGTCGTGATTACCGCCGCGGCCGGCACCGGCATCGGCGGCGCCGCCGCCCGCCGCTGCCTGGAGGAAGGCGCCCAGGTCGTGATCAGCGACCAGCACCACCAGCGCCTGGCCGCCACCCGCGCCGAACTGGCCCAGGCTCACGGTGACCGGGTCTGGTCCCAGCCCTGTGACGTGACCGACGAGGCGCAGGTCCAAGCGCTGATCGAGGCCGCCGCCGCCCACTTCGGCCGCATCGACGTGCTGGTCAACAACGCCGGCCTGGGCGGCACCGCCTCGGTCCTGGACATGACCGACGAGCAGTGGCTCCGGGTCCTCGACGTCACCCTCACCGGCACGTTCCGCTGCACCCGGGCCGCGCTGCGCCAGATGGTGGCCCAGGGCCACGGGGGAGCGGTGGTCAACAACGCCTCCGTCCTGGGCTGGCGCGCCCAGCCCGGCCAGGCCCACTACGCCGCGGCCAAGGCCGGCGTGATGGCCCTCACCCGCTGCGCCGCCCTCGACGTCGCCCCGCACGGCATCCGCGTCAACGCCGTCGCCCCCAGCCTGGCCATCCACCCCTTCCTGGCCAAGGTCACCAGCGAAGCCCTCCTCGCCGACCTGGCCAGCCGCGAAGCCTTCGGCCGCGCCGCCGAGCCCCGCGAAGTCGCCAACGTCATCGTCTTCCTGGCCAGCGACTACGCGAGCTACATGACCGGCGAGGTGGTCTCGGTCAGCGCCCAGCATCCCTGAGCCCCGCACCACTGCCCGCCGCACGGACCCAGCCCCGTTCGGCCCAAAATGATTTATTCCGAACGGTCCGTGGCTCACCCACCCCCGCCCGGCTGGGCCTGGCCGGTCGGGAGGTACAGCGTGGTGAAGGACTGGCGGATCGTGCGTAGTCCCAGGTGGCGCGCCTGGTCGGCAGGCAGGCCGGCCCGGGTGGCGAGGCGGCGCAGGGTCGAGCGCACGTCGGCGGCGAACAGCCGCCTGCCGGTCCTGGTGGCGAACAGCGCCTGATCGCTCGCCGGGCCGGCCCGGCCGGCGAGGTAGGCGTCGATCCGGGACGCGGCCGGGCCGGGCAGTGGCAGGCCTTGTCGCCGGCCGTTGGCGCGGGTGACCCAGAGCACCCGCCGCTCGCCGCTGGTGCCGAGGTCGGCGACGTCGGCGCCGGTTACCTCGCTGAGGCGGGCGCTGGTGAGCAGCAGGACGGCGATCAGGGCTGCGGTGCGGGCACGCTGCGGGCCGGGCGAGGTGTCGGCCGCGTGCATGAGCGCGAGGGCCTGGTCCTGGGTGAGGGCCGGGGCGGGCGGGGCGTGCGGGCCGGGGCGGGGCCGGGCAAGGCCGGCGGCGGGGCTGGCGGTGAGGTGCGCGCGCCGGACCAGCCAGGCGTACCAGCTGGAGATGGCGGCGAGCTTGCGCGCCGCACTGGCTGGGGACAGTCCCGCGTTATCCAGTTGCCTGGCGTATCGGACTACGTGCAGCGCGGTGACGCCGGTGACGGGGTGCACCCCCTGCTGCTGGCACCAGGCCAGCCATGACGGTGCGCGGCCCGGCCGCTGCTGCGGTGTGGTGCCGATGTCGCGGGCGTAGGCGGCGCGGGTGTTCTCCGACCGCCTAGTGGAAAGCCAGGCCGTCACCAGAAGAGTCACCGGATCGGCGTCGGCCGCCGCGGCGGCCACGGCCGGTCCCGGTGGCTGGCTGCTGCCCATGACCGAACCTTATCCTCGATAATCGCGATTATGAAGGATTTCTTGCCTTCGGGAGAGCGGAGTTCGCGGATAGCTCGGACACTTGTGTCCGGGGTCCCTTGCCTGACTCGGGCGGGTCCTGTACGGTGGTGGCCGAACAGTACATTTCGCGGCGGATCGCAAATATCCGGTTCCAGGCGAAATTTGGCCCCCGCGTGTTTCGGGCCGCTGATAGCTGGTATTACGAGCCGGGTCTGGTCTGTCCCCAGTAGTGCGGGAGCTGCTCATGCCGCAGCCGATCGTGCGACTCATCGCTCGTCGAGCGGTGCAAGTCGCGATCGTGGCTGCCGGAATCATGGTCGCCTTGCTGGCGTTCTCCCGCCAGGCGCACGCAGCCACCCCGCCCCCCACCGCCACCGGCCCGCTCACCTCAGCCACCGGCCCAGTGACGTCGGCCATCGGCTCGGTCACCTCGGCGGTCACCGGTACGACCACCAGCTCCGCCACCGCGGCGACCGGCACGAGCACCAGCTCCGGCTCGGGCACCTCGGCCGCGACCAGTACCAGCACCCCCGCGGCGGCGCCGGTCACGTCGGCGGCCACTTCCGCCGCCAGCACGGTCACCTCGGCCAGCCAGCTCCACCGGCCCGGCCACGTCGGCCACCGGCTCGGTCAGCTCTGCGGTCACCAGCACGAGCACCAGCTCCGCCACCGCGGCGACCGGCACGAGCACCAGCTCCGGTACGGGCTCCGGCCCGGGAACCCCGGCCGCGACCAGCACCGGGTCTAGCACTAGCACCTCCGCGGCAGCGCCGGTCACTTCCGCCGCTTCGGCGGTCACGTCGGTCACTGGCACGGTCACCTCGGCCGCGACCAGCGTCACGTCGGCCGCGACCAGCGTCACGTCGGCCGCATCCGGCACGAGCACCAGCTCCGGCTCGGTCACCTCGGCCGTCTCGGCGGCCGTCGGGACGAGTACCGGGTCCGGCTCCGGTCCGAGCACCGGTTCCGGCTCTGGCACGGTCACTGGCACCGCTTCCGGCCTGCTGGCTCCGGTCACCTCCGTGCTGGCCCCGGTGACGTCGACGGCCACTTCCGCCACCGGCTCGGGTTCCGGCTCGGGCTCGGTCACCTCCGCCATTGGCTCGGTCACCTCGGCCGTCTCGGCGGCCGTCGGCACGAGTACCGGGTCCGGCTCCGGTCCGAGCACCGGCTCTGGCGCGGTCACTGGCACGGCCTCGGGCCTGCTGGCTCCGGTCACTGGCACGGCCTCGGGCCTGCTGGCTCCGGTCACCGGCACGGCCTCGGGCCTGCTGGGCCCGGTCACCGGCACCCTGACCGGCACGGCCACGGGCCTGCTGGCCCCGCTGACCGGCACGGTCTCGGGCCTGCTGGGCCCGGTCACGGGCACGCTGACCGGTGCGGCCTCGGGGCTGCTGGGCCCGGTGACCGGCACGCTGACCGGTGCGGCCTCGGGGCTGCTGGGCCCGGTGACGGGCACGCTGACCGGTGCGGCCTCGGGGCTGCTGGGCCCGGTGACGGGCACGCTGACCGGTGCGGCCTCGGGGCTGCTGGGCCCGGTGACGGGCACGCTGACCGGTGCGGCCTCGGGGCTGCTGGGCCCGGTGACGGGCACGCTGACCGGTGCGGCCTCGGGGCTGCTGGGCCCGGTGACCGGCACGCTGACCGGTGCCGCCTCGGGGCTGCTGGGCCCGGTCACGGGCGCGGCCGCCGGGTCGCTGAGCCCGCCAGGGCCTGGCGTCTCGGGTTCGGCGTGGTCGCTTGGGGCTGGAGGCGCATCGGCGACTGCTCCGGCGGCACTGGGTGCGGGCTTGCCTTCACTGCCGGCGCCGGCAGCGATGCCTGGCGGCGGTGAGCTGATGCCGGCGGTTCCCGGGCTGCCAGCCGGGTCAGGTGGCGGCGCGAACGCTGGCAGCGGCTCTGGCAGCGGCCCCGGCGGCGCCGGCGCGAACAGCGGGCGCGGTGTGCAGGGTGCCGCTGGTGCTGCTGTGATCATGCTTCTTGTTCTGGTCTTGCTTCGGCTGGCGCGTCGTGCTGGCGCGAAGCCGATCTGGCGCTCCTATCTGCCTGAGGTGCCACCCGCTTAAGTCTCTTTCCTTCCCCGACTGGTTCGTGCCTTTCGGCGTCCGGGCCAGCAGCGCCCGGCGCTGATCCCCCTCGGAAGGAAAGTGATTGCACTGTGCATGCGCGGACGAAGTCCGCATGTGTGGTGCTCGCCTGGAGCATCCTGATGATGATCATCATCGTGGTGGCGGCCGGCATGACGGGGCCGGCCCACCCGGTTCAGGCGAACATCCGCATAGCGAGTAGTACTACCCAGGTCACCCTGGCCAGCACGCTGAGCGCCGCCGTGGCGCCCGGCATGGCGGCGGACCCCGCCGCCAGGTACGTGGTGCAGCCAGGTGACACGTTGTCCGGCATCGCCGCCCGGTTCGCCGTGCGCGGCGGCTGGCCGGCCCTGTACGCGGCCAACCGGCCGCTCATCGGCCCGGATCCGGATGTCATCCGCCCTGGCGCCGTCTTGGTGCTGCCCGGCCAGCGGGCGCCGGCCCGCTACCGGGTGGTGCCGGGTGACACGCTGGCCGCGATCGCGGCCGCGCTGGCGGTACGCGGCGGCTGGCCGGCCTTGTACGCGGCCAACCGGCGGGTCATCGGCCCGGATCCGGACATGATCCGTCCCGGTACCGTGCTGACGGTCCCGCGGCTGGCGGCACCGTCACCGGCCACGTCCGGCCCGGCTCCCCGGCAGCACCTGGCACCGCCGTCGTCTGCGCCAGCTGGCAGCGGGCACCATTCCCCGCCGGGGAGGACGGCAGCGCCGGGCGCCGCGGGCATGCCGTCGTGGCTGAAGATCCTGCTGCTGGCTGCCGGCCTGCTCATCGGGGCGGCGTTCCTCGCCGAGCCGGTGCTGGTGTTCCGCCGTCGGCGGCGGGCCGCCACACGGGTCGCCGCCACACGGGCCGCCAGCGAGACTGTCACCAGGACTGCGGCTGGCCCGGGCCAGCCGCCGGTTTCCGGTACGCCTACCGCCGCGGTCCCGGGCCAGCGCCCGGCGGCTGAGCCGCCTGCTGCGGGCAGGAGCCGCATCGTCGTGGCCGATTACGCCCGGCTGGTCGTGACGCGCAGCGTCGATGATGGCACGGTCTACGTGCTGCGGCCTCCCGGGCAGGATCCGGCGGCGATCTTGCGGGTGGCCCGGCTGGTGCTGGCGGAGGAACCTTACCGGGAGCTGGCGGAGCGGCTGGGGCTGCCTGCCAGCTGGCCGATCGTCGTGGCCGACTATGACCAGCTGGTGGTGACGTGCAGCGCGCGTGATGGCACGGTCTGCGTCCTGCGGCCTCCCGGGCAGGATCCGCGGTCGGTCTTGCGGGCGGCCCGGCTGGTGCTGCCGGAGGAACCTTACGAGGAGCTGGCCGAGCAGCTGCAGGTACCGGCTAGCTGGCCGCTGGATCAAAGGTGCCCTGGGCCTCCGGGATGAGCGCCCGCCCGCCCGGGACCGCGCGGAGATATCGCGGTCCCGGGCCGGGTGGCGGGGCTAACGGCGCGCCTTCCGGCTCTTGCGGGCCCTTGTTGCGCATCGATTCGACCAGCGCGGCGACGTGGCGCAGGTCTTCGGGCGTCAGCTCGTCGATGCTGGCAATCAGGAGTTCCTTTTCCCGGTCGCCCGGGTCTTGGCGCCTGGCCGGGGACTCGTCGTAATAGTGCAGGCCGGTGGACTCGGCGGCCGCGGTGCGGACCGCGGAGACCGGCACGTCAAGGCCTTTGGCGAGCGCGTCGATGGTGGCCGGGCGCGGGGGCCGGGCCAGGTTCCGCGTGGTGGCCAGGGTGTACACGGTGGACCGGGGCAGCCCGCCGCGGCGGGCCACCGCGCCATAGGACCAGCCTCGCTCGCGCAGCCGCTCCTGGATCAGCCGCTGGAGCGGGTTGAGCGCAGGCTCCAGCGCCGCCGCTGCAGCGCGCGGCGGCTCAGCAGGGAGGTCTTGCCCGTCCCCCATCGCGTGCGCCGTCATGATCACCAATCTAGCCCGTCTCCCCCCAGGTGAGCTCAGCCGCGAGTCCTCGGCATTGACTTATCCCAGGATAATGCTGTACGGTGATGACCGTACAGTACGTACGTCTAAAAGCGTACACCAGGCCCGCGGCCCGGCGCCACAGTAGACGCCGAGCGATCCCGGAGGCCCCCGGTGCAGCCGGGATGCGGGCAACCTCCTGGGCTGCCTGGCCCAGGGGGGACAGGTTCATCTCCGGAGGAGGCTTCATGTCCACTGTCACGATGCAGGAGCTCGAGCTCGAGACCGCCGAGCTGCTCCCGGCCCGGGAAACTCTCTGCGTCCACAAGTCCCCGAGTTCGAGCTCGAGCGTCACCAACATCACCAACATCGGCAACACGAGCCAGAACGGATTGGTTAACGTCTCCGCGTTCAACGGCGAAGGCAACTCCCTCAACATCCTCAGCAACCTCGGCCTCGGTAACACCATCGTGTAGCACCTGCCGCCGACTCGCACCGCTAGCCTGCTGCGCATCACCCGAGGGGGGACGCGCAGCAGGTAGGGAGGGCCGTCCGGCCGGGCGGCCCTCCCGCCTGCGGGCCGGCGCCGGGCCGCGCGCCCAGCCATACCTGACGTCCCTGGTGAGCATCGTGAGGGAGGAACAGGCCCATGACCGCAGTCGCAGGGCACGTGACCACCGATGCCCGCCGCACCCGCCCTGCCCCCCGCGGATGCGCCCGTGCCGGCCTGGCCGCCCCGGCTGGCCGAGGGGGTGGAGTTGCTCGGCGAGTACAAGGACTCCGGCTACAGCCAGCCGCCGTCGCTGGTCCGGCGGGCCGACGGCCAGGTCATCCAGATGTCTCCGCTGCTATACCAGGTGGCCTGCCGGGTCGACGGCTCCCGCGACCCGGATGCGATCGCGGCGCTGGTCAGCGCCGACCTGGGCCGGTCACTGGACGCCGAGCAGGTCCGCTATCTCATTACCGCGAAGCTGCTTCCCCTTGGCGTCGTCGCTGCGGGGGGCGTCCCGCGCGCCCTGCCGAAGGCTAACCCGCTGTTCGCGCTCAGAGCGCGGGGTACGCTGCTGCCCGAGCGTGGCGCGAACGCCGCCGGGACGCTACTGCGGCCGCTTTTCCGGTGGCCCGTCGTCGTGGCCGTGGTCGTCAGCGTCGCGGCCGTGGACTACTGGCTGTTCGCCGCCCACGGGCTGGGCGGGGGGGTGCAGCAGGTCTTGCGCGACCCGGTGGACCTGCTCATCGTGCTCGGCCTGTCCTTGGTCTCCGCCGCATTCCACGAGTGCGGGCACGCGGCCGGCTGCCGCTGCGGCGGCGCGCGGCCCGGCGTGATCGGCGTAGGCATCTACCTGGTCTGGCCGGCGTTCTTCACCAACGTCACCGACTCCTACCGGCTCAGCCGCGCCGGGCGGCTGCGGACTGACCTCGGCGGCGTGTACTTCAACCTGATCTTCATGCTGGCCCTGGCCGGCATCTACGTGGCTACCTCGGACCGAGGTCCTGCTCCTGGTCATCGCCGTCACGCACCTGGAGATGCTGGAGCAGCTGCTCCCGTTCGTCCGCTTTGACGGCTATTTCATCCTTAGTGACCTGGTCGGCGTGCCGGACCTGTTCGCCCGCGTCGTCCCCATCCTGAAATGCGCCCTGCCGGCGGGCCGCCGGGACCCGCGCGTCGCCGGCCTGCGGCGCCGCATCCGGATCGTGGTGACCGGCTGGGTGGTGTGCGTCATCCCGCTGCTCATGTTCATCATGGGGTCCCTCCTGCTGTACCTGCCCCAGGTCGACCGGGCGCTGTGGCGCTCCGTCAGCCTGCAGGGCCGCCTCATGACCGCCGCGGTCGGCGGCCACCGCTACGCGATGGCCGCGGTCGACGCGATCGGCGTCGCCTTGGTGGCGCTGTCGCTCGCCGGGTCGCTGTACATCGTGACCGGGCTGGCGCGGCGACTCACCGCCCTGGGTCGGCGCTGGTCCGTCGGCCGTCCCGTCCGCCGCCTCGTGGTCGCCGGGGCCGCCCTGGCGGTCATGGCGGCGCTCGCCGCCTTCTGGACTATCCAAGGCCAGTTCCGTGGCTGGTAGCCCGGCCCGTCCGATACCCCTGGCCTGGCACCGCCCGGGCCAGATTCCCACCCTCGAAGGAGGCTCCCCATGTCCGCTGCACCTACCGATACGTCCGCTGCACCTGCCGTGACGGCGCAGGACCTCGAACTCGAGCGCGCCGAGCTGCTCCCGGCCCGGGAAACCCTCTGGGTCCCCCAGGTCTACCCGCGTCTGTCCCAGCCCTACCCGCACCTGTATCCGTGGGGATCCGTCCACCCCAACCCGGGGGGTCCCGTCCGCCCCTGGGGCATTGATGGGAATCCCGTCTACGCCTAGGGTGAATGACGCCTGACGCGGCGAGGTTCACCGGGGGCCGGGGAGCGGGGCTCTGCGCGGTCGCGCGCCCCACGGGGCCCTGATGTAGCCGCGAGGAAGCGCCCGCCCAGCTGTCCTCCCCAGTCTGGGCGGGTCCCCTGGTCTCGCGCTCCTGGAAGGTCGCCTGACTGCGCTATACGCGCTCGATGATGGTCGCGGTGGCCATCGCGCCGCCCGCGCACATGGTGATGAGCGCGGTGCTCGCGTCGCGCCGCTCGAGTTCGTGCAGGGCGGTGGTGAGCAGCCGGGCGCCGGTGCTGCCCACCGGGTGCCCGATGGCGATCGCGCCGCCGTTGACGTTGACCCGGTCCGGGTCGGGCCGGTGCACGCTCAGCCAGGACAGCACGACCGACGCGAACGCCTCGTTGACCTCGAACAGGTCGATGTCGCCGATCGTCATGCCGCTGCGGGCCAGCACCCGCTCGGTGGCCTGCACCGGGCCGTCCAGGTGGTAGTACGTCTCGGCGCCGACCAGGCACTGCGCCACGATGCGCGCCCGCGGCCGCAGTCCCAGCGACCGCGCCCGGTCCGAGGAGGCCAGCAGCACCGCGGCCGCGCCGTCGGAGATCTGCGAGGACGTGCCGGCCGTGTGCAGGCCGTCCTCGATCACCGGCTTGAGCCGGGCCAGCGCGGCCAGGCTCGTCTCGCGCAGGCCCTCGTCCCGGTCGATCACCCGCGTCTCGCCGGTCGGCTGGCCGTCGGCCCCGAGGACGGGCGCCTTGACCGGCACCACCTCCCGGTCGAAGCGGCCCTGCGCCCACGCCGATCCGGGCCAGGGTCTGCGACCGCAGCCCGAACGCGTCGGTCTGCTCGCGGGACAGGCCCCGGCGTACCGCAATTCGCTCCGCGCCGAGGTACTGGTTCGGCAGGTCGATGTCCCACCCGGCGGGCCGGGGCGAGCCGATGTCGGTCCCGACCGCGGCCCGTAGCGGGATCCGGCTCATCGCCTCCACGCCGCACGCGATCCCGACGCCGATCGCGTCCGCCGCGATGAGCCCGGCCACCAGGTGCGCGGCCTGCTGCGCCGAGCCGCACTGCGCGTCGAGGGTCAGGCCGCCGGCCTGCTGCGGCAGTCCGGCGTGCAGCCAGGCGGTCCGGGTGATGTTATTGGACTGCTCGCCCGCCTGCGTCACGCAGCCGCCTATGACCTGTTCTACTTCGGCCGGCGCGAGGCCCGCGCGGTCGAGCAGGGCGGTCTGGACACCGCCCAGGAGCTCGGCCGGATGCACTCCGGCCAGCGTGCCGCCGCGCTTGCCGACCGGGCTCCGGACCGCCTCGACGATCACCGCACTGCCCATGGTTCACCCCTGCGTCCTTGTGGTCTAATCAAAACTAGAACACGTTTCACTGACAGCCAAGGACTGGCAGCCAAGGGAGGCAACCGTGGCCGCGCCCGACATCCCGCCTGGCTTTGACTTCACCGACCCCGACCTCTACACGACGGGGGTGCCGGCGCAGGAGCTGGCCGAGCTGCGCCGGGCGGCCCCGGTCTGGTGGGTCGCGCAGCGCCGCGGCTCGGCCGGGTTCGACGACGAGGGCTACTGGGCCGTCACCCGGCACGCCGACATCCTGGCCGTCTCCAAGACCCCCGACGTGTACTCGTCGTGGGAGAACACCGCGCTGATCCGCTTCACCGAGGGCATGCCCCGCGAGTCCATCGAGCTGCAGCGGTACATCCTGCTCAACATCGACCCGCCCGAGCACACCAAGCTGCGCGGCATCGTCTCCCGCGGCTTCACCCCCCGCGCCATCGGCAGCCTGCGTGACGCCCTGACCGCGCGCGCCGAGCGCATCGTGGCCACGGCGCTCGAATCAGGCACCGGCGACTTCGTCGCCGACGTCGCCTCCGAACTGCCGCTGCAGGCGATCAGCGAACTGCTCGGCGTCCCGCAGGAGGACCGGGGCAAGATCTTCTCCTGGTCGAACCGGATGATCGGCTACGACGAGCGGGTCGCGGACGACGACGACGGGATGGTCGCGGCCACCGAGATCCTCGGCTACAGCCTGGCCATGGCCGAGGAGCGGCGGGCCTGCCCCCGGGACGACATCGTCACCAAGCTGATCAGCGCCGAGATCGACGGCCACCAGCTGTCCGACGACGAGTTCGGCTTCTTCGTGCTGATGCTGGCCGTGGCGGGCAACGAGACCACCCGCAACGCCATCGCGCACGGCATGCTCGCCTTCCTCGACCACCCCGGCCAGTGGGAGCTGTTCAAGGCCTCGCGCCCGGACACCGCGGCGGACGAGATCGTCCGCTGGGCCACCCCGATCACCGCGTTCCAGCGCACCGCCACCCAGGACACCACCCTGGGCGGGCAGGAGATCAGGGCGGGCCAGCGGGTCGGCCTGTTCTACCGGTCGGCCAACTTCGACGAGGAAGTGTTCACCCGCCCCGAGCGGTTCGACATCGGCCGCGACCCGAACCCCCACCTCGGCTACGGCGGCTACGGCACGCACTACTGCCTGGGCGCCAACCTGGCCAAGCTGGAGATCGAGCTGATCTTCACCGCGATCGCCGACGCCATGCCGGACATCGCCAAGGCCGGCGACCCGGTCCGCCTGCGCTCCGGCTGGATCAACGGCATCAAGACCCTCCCGGTCAGCTACCGAGGCTGACCTCGCCGGACGCCGCTAGGCGGGCTGCGGCGCTTGCTGGATGATGCTGAACACCGCGCCCTGCGGGTCAGCGATCACCGCCATGCGCCCGACCGGGGTGTCGAACGGCGGGACCAGGACCGAGCCGCCCAGTTCGGTGGCCTTCGCCACCGTGGCGTCCGCGTCGGCCACGCCGAAGTACACGTGCCAGTGACTGGGTACGCCCGGCATCTGCGGCGGGGTGGTGCCGCCGACCATCTGCCCGTCCGCCTCGAACAGCGTGTACTCCCCGGCCCCCATGTCCATGGTGGAGGTGGTCAGGCCCAGGACGTTCTCGTAGAACGCGGCGGCGGCCGGGTCGGTGGTGATGAGCTCGTTCCAGTTGATCGTGCCCGGCTCGTTCACCAGGCTGGCGCCGATGTGCCTGCCGGCCTGCCACAGCGCCACGGGCGCGCCGGACGGGTCGAGGACGAAGGCCATCCGCCCGGCGTCCATCACGTCGAACGGCGCCATCGCGATCGTGCCACCTGCGGCTTCGGCCTTGGCCGCCGCGTCGTCGGCCGAGTCGACGGCCAGGTAGGTGTTCCACATCGGCGGCGCGCCGGCCGCGGCCATCTCGGGCGGCTGCGGCGCGATGGCGGCCACCGTGTGCTCGCCGAGCATGGCCATCGAGTAGACCTGCCCCTCCGGCATGGGCTGGTCATCGTAGGTCCAGCCGAACAGGCCGGAGTAGAACGCCTTGGCGGCGTCCTGGTCGGGCGTCTGCAGATCCACCCAGTTCGGCGTGCCCTGGGTATACGAGGTGCGTACTGACATGGTGTCCCCCTTCTCGATTCAGGCCGGTCACGTTAGTCAGCGCCAACGCGTTTCGCAAGGCCTTCCGCGGCCGTAACGTTCACGGAACGCTTCCTTCGTAGGGTTGGCGGGTACCAGGAGGCCGCAAGCCCGTGAACGCCAGCGCCAGCGCACCCGCGGTGATGGTCCGCGCGCTGGTCAGGCCCGGGACCGCTCAGCTGGCCTCCTGGGGGCTGGCCGCGACCGCGCTGGCCGTCATCCAGGCGCTGGTGCGCCGGGGTGAACGCGCAGGCCGGTCACCTGAGCGCGGGCCGGGTCGGCATCTGCGTGGTGGTGTGCCAGGGTGGAGGCCTATTGCGGCAGGCCTGAAGAGCCTCATCCTGAACGGCTGACCTGGCGGCCGCCGGACGGGGACGACGCGCGTGCGTTGGATGCGAACAGGCTCAGTCCCAGCGTCCTGGACAGGTGCCTGGCAGCCAGCTGGCCCCTGACGCTGTTCCCGGCTCGGTCCAGCAGCGGGGAGAACGTCCCCAGGCCGCCCTTGCCCGGGGAGACCGCGATGATCCCGCCGGCGATTCCGCTTTTCCCGGGTACCCCGACGTCGAACAGCCAGTCGCCCGAGGTCTCGTACATCCCGGCGGTCGCCATGACGGCCAGCACGTGCTGGCAGACGGCCGGGGTGACCACTCGCAGCCCGGTCACCGGGTTGACTCCCCCGTCGGCCAGTGTCGCGCTCATGACCGCCAGGTCCTCGGCGCTGGTCAGCAGGCAGCTCTGCCGGGTGTACAGGTCGATCGCTTCGGCCGGGTCGGCGTAGATCCGGCCGCGGCTGGCAAGCAGGTTGGCGATGGCGCGGTTGTGGTAGTTGGTCGCCGAGGCCGAGGCGTAGACCTCATCGCTCAGCGCCAGGTCGCGGCCGGCGAAACCGGACAGCCCTTCCTTGATGAACTGCCATTTCGCCGCGCTGTCGTCACCGGGCACCAGGCTGGTGGCGGCGATAGCCCCTGCGTTCACCATCGGATTGGACCTGCCGTCCGCGCTTCGCTCGACGAAGGCCAGCGAGTTGAACGCCAGCCCGGTCGCATTCACCCCGAGTTTGTGCCGGACCTGTTCGGCCCCGAGCAGCTGGCACACCAGGGCGAAGACGAACGGCTTGGCCACGCTCATGATCGCGAACTCGTGCCCGGCGTCCCCGACCCGGTAGATGTTGCCGCCGATCCCGGCCACGCAGATACCGAACAGCTGCCCGGGCACACGGGCCAGCGCCGGGTACGTTTGCGACGTCGCCCCGCCGTCCTCCGAGCGGTACATCCGGTACGCCTCGTCCACGGCGAGCTGTACCTGTCGCGGCGAGGGCAGGTGACCGGTCGATACGTACCGTCCCCTGCCGTTTGCGTCCCTGCGTGCCGTGGCTTCATCCCGTTGTCCGTCCCGCCGGTCATCAACCATGATCTCAGCCTCTCAGGCTCACGGCTGCGCGCCTAGCGTGAGCACCCGCGCGGCTGGTGCCCGCCAGCAGGCGAAGCGCGACAGCCGATGAGACCGGCCCGCCGAGCTGCTGTCTAGCGCGGTGTGCTGGAGACCACCCACATGGAGAAGAACTGTGAGCCGCCGCCGTAGGCGTGGCCCAGCGCGGTCCGCACACCGGGCACCTGGTGCGCGCCCGCCTTCCCCATCACCTGCAGCGCCGCCTCCGCGAACCGCAGCAGCCCGGACGCGCCGATCGGGTTGGAGCTGAGCACGCCGCCGGACGGGTTGACCGGCAGCCGCCCGCCGAGTGCGGTCTCGCCGGCCTCGGTCAGCCGCCAGCCCTGGCCCGGCGCCGCGAAGCCGAGGTTCTCCAGCCACATCGGCTCGTACCAGGAGAACGGCACGTAGATCTCGGCCACGTCGATCTCGTCCAGCGGGCTGGTGATCCCGGCCTGCCGCCACAGCGCCGCGGCGGCGTCCCGGCCGGCCTGCGGGCTGACGTGGTCCTTGCCCGCGAACATGGTCGGCTCGCTGCGCATCGCGGTGGCCCGGATCCAGGCCACCGGGCCCGAGCGGCCGCGCGGCCGCCTCGTCGGAGCCGATTACTACCGCGCACGCGCCGTCCGAGGACGGGCACGTCTCGTCGTACCGGACCGGGTCCCACAGCATGGGGGAGGCCTGCACCGACTCCAGCGTGATATCGGGCTGCTGCAGGTGGGCGTACGGGTTGAGCGCGCCGTTGCGCCGGTCCTTGACCGCGACCAGCGCCCCGATGTGTTCCGGTGCGCCGCTGCGCCGGATGTAGGCCCGGATGTGCGGCGCGAAGTACCCGCCCGCGCCGGCCACCACCGGGATGCTGAACGGCGGCGCGATCGACAGCGCCCACATGGCGTTGGACTCCGACTGCTTCTCGAACGCCACGGCCAGCACCCGGCGGTGCAGGCCCGCCTGCACCAGGCTGGCCGCCACGATGCCGGTCGCGCCGCCGACCGAGCCCGCGGTGTGCACCCGCAGCAGCGGCTTGCCGGCCGCGCCGAGCGCGTCGGCCAGGTACAGCTCGGGCATCATCACGCCCTCGAACAGGTCGGGCGCCTTCCCGACCACCACCGCGTCGATGTCGGCCTGCGCCAGCTGGGCGTCCTGCAGCGCGCGGTCCACCGCCTCCCGGCACAGCCCGGCGATCGACACGTCGGTGCGCTTGGACCGGTGCCGGGTCTGCCCGACCCCGAGCACGGCCGCCGGCTGCTTCACTCTGTTACCTTCATTGGGCCTCCATGACGCACACGAGGTTCTGCTGCAGCGCCGGGCCGCTGGTCGCGTGCCCGAGGGCCCGTCCCGCGCGGCCCGCCATGACCGCCTGCGCGGCCATCCCGATCCGGGCCAGCCCGGCGGCGAACATCGGGTTGCCGCACAGCGCGCCGCCCGAGGGATTCACCTCGACCTCGTCGCCCAGCCGCAGCGCCTCGCCGGAGCAGGATCTCCTGATGGGTAAAGGGCGCGTGCAGCTCGGCCACGTCAACCGGGAAGCTCCGCAGCGCGGCCCGCGGCGGAGCCGCACAGGCCGACCCCGCGGCGGCAGCCGCACAGGCCGACAGGGCGCCGGCCGCGGACGGCACGGCCAGCAGGTCCCGCGCCCCCAGCGACCCCGAGTCGATCCGGTGCGCGAACCCGGTGATCCAGGCCGGCCGCGCGCACAACTCCCGGGCCCGCGCCTGCGACGCGATGATCACCGCCGCGGCCCCGTCGCCGACCGGGGCGCAGTCGTGGGCCCGCAGCGGCTCGGCCACGTAGGGACGCGCCAGCAACTCCGAAACCGCGACCTCCTCCGACACCTGCGCCGCAGGGTTATCCAAAGCAGCCCCCCGGCTGCGCGCGGCCACCGCCGCCATGTCCTTCTCGGTCCACAGCCCGGCGTCCAGGCCGAGCCGGGCCTGCAGCGCCGCGATCGACACCGAGTCCGGCCACAGCGGCGCAAGCAGGTACGGGTCGAGCTGCAGGGCCAGCACCCGCCGCAGCTGTGCGCCCGAGGACTTGCCGAACCCGTAGGCCAGCGCGATCTCCGCCTCCCCGGTCAGGACCTTGACCCAGGCCTCGTACAGCGCCCACGCGGCGTCCATCTCCACATGCGACTCCATCGTCGGCGGCACCGCGCCGATCGCGTCGACCGCCTGCACGAACGAGAACGCCCGCCCGGCCAGGTAGTCCGAGGACCCCGAGCACCAGAACCCGATGTCGGCCTTGGTCAGCCCGGTGGCCCGGAACACCTCGGCGAAGATCGGCACCAGCATCTCCACGCCGCTGGTGGTGACGTCCGGGCGCACCCGGCACGGCGTCTGCGCGAACCCGACCACGGCCACCGGCGAGGTCACAGAAACCTCGCGTAGCTCTCGTACGGCGCGTCGGGCTCGCCGGCCGGCGCGAAGTGGTTGATCGTCCCCGAGTCGCCCCACACCGCCCGGACCCGCAGGCCCATCCGCACCTCGCCGGGCTCACAGCCCAGGACGAGGTGCTGGAACGCGATGTCCGCCCCATCCAGCAGCACGGCTGCCGCCACATACGGCGGCGTAACGCGCTGCCCCGGGTAGGCCACGTTCACCACGCAGAACGTCGTCACGGTGCCCGTCTCGGGCAGTTCCACCTCCTCCCGGGTCGGCACCCCGTCGACCGGGCAGGTGCCCCGGGGCGGCACGTACACCCGCCCGCACACCCCGCACCGCTGCCCGAGCAGCCTGTGGTCGGCCAGCCCGCGCAGGTAGGCGCTCTCCCCGGGCGACGCGGTGTGCTCGTAGTGCAGCCGCACCGGCGTAACCGTCATCTCAACCGGCACCTGGCCAGACGCGTCCGACTGCTGAGCAACAGCCACAGGCGCATCGCACGGCTCGAAACAGGCGATGTCGCGGATGCTGCCCACCCGGCTGGCCGCCCACCGGGCCCGGACCCGCAGGCCCGTCCGCATGACCGCAGCTGTGCCCATTTCCGGCCCCGCGTCCACCGCGTGCAGCATCACGGTGTCCGCGCCGTCCAGCCGGATCAGCGCCCAGGCGAACGGCCCGTCCAGCGGCTGGCCCTCCAGCGGCTCGGGCATCCAGGACCAGCTGACCACGGTGCCCTCGGGCCCGACCTCGGTCAGCGCCCCGGGCGGCTCCGCGCTCACCGGGTCGTACTCGAACGGCGGGGCGTGCACCCGGCCGTCCGCGCCGCGCGCGCCCAGGATGCGCCGATCCCTCAGGCCCGTCATGAACTGGCTCAGCACCGGCCCGAGCGAGCGCGTGTAGTCGAACTCGATCTCCAGCGGAGCCCGCAGCGGATGATCCACTCGCCAATTGTAGAACGTGTTCTAGTTGACCGACAGCCGGCGGACAGCTGGCAGACAGCAACCAGCCCGGCCCGGCCCGGCCGCCTTGTCCCGTAATAGAACGTGTTCTACATTAAGCCCCGTGACTGTCTTGGGCCTGTGGGCCATCGCCGAGGCCACCCCGGACCGGACCGCGGTCATCGAGCCGGACGGCGGTGCCGTCGGCTACGCGGCGCTGGCCGCGCGCGCCGACCGGTACGGCCGGGGCCTGCAGGCCCTCGGCCTCCGTCCCGGTGACACCGTGGCCGGGCTGCTCCCGAACGGCACGGACGCGCTCGCCCTGTTCTTCGCGGCGGCGCAGACCGGGCTCTACGTGGTCCCGGTGAACTGGCACCTGACCGCCCTCGAGGTGGCCTACATCCTGGCCGACAGCGGCGCCCGGGCGTTCGTGGCCCACGAGCGGTTCGCCGGCGTCGCGGCGGACGCCGCGGACGCGGCCGGGATCGATCCCGGATTCAGGTTCGCCGCCGGCCAGTTGCCGGGGTTCGCGCCGCTGGCCGCGCTCGGCGCGGACGGCTCGGGGCGCCCCGACCCGCGTACCGCGGGCGCGCCGATGATGTACACCTCGGGCACTTCGGGCCGCCCCAAGGGCGTCCGCCGCCCGCTGACCGGCGAGGACCCGGACCAGGTGCCACCCACCGCCGGGTGGTTCTTCGGGCTGTTCGGGCTGGCGCCGCTCGATGATCACGTGCACCTGTGCTGCTCGCCGCTCTATCACACCGCGGTGCTGAACTTCGCGACGATCTCGCTGCAGCTCGGCCACCCGGTGGTGCTGATGGACCACTTCGAGCCGGAAGAACTGCTCGCGCTGGTCGACCGGCACCGGGTCACCCACACGCACATGGTGCCCACCCAGTTCCGCCGGCTGCTCGCGCTGCCGCAGCCGGTGCGCGACCGGTACGACGTGTCCTGCCTGCGCGCCGTGATCCACAGCGCCGCGCCCTGCCCGCCGGACGTCAAGCGCCAGATGATCCAGTGGTGGGGCCCGGTGGTCACCGAGTACTACGCGGCCAGCGAGGGCGGCGGGACCGCCATCACCGCCCGGGAGTGGCTCGCCCGTCCCGGCTCGGTGGGCAAGGCGTGGCTCGGCACCGAGGTCCGGGTCCTCGACGACCACGGCGACGACGTCCCGGCCGGCCAGACGGGGCTGGTCTACCTGCGCATGGGCACCTCGACCTTCGACTACCACCAGGACCAGGAGAAGACCAGGGCCTCGCGAGCCCGCGGCATGTTCACCGTCGGGGATATCGGCTACCTGGACGCGGACGGCTACCTGTACCTGTGCGACCGCAAGAGCGACATGATCATCTCCGGCGGGGTCAACATCTACCCGGCCGAGATCGAGGCCGCCCTGTCCGGCCACCCGGCCGTCGCCGACGTCGCCGTCTTCGGCATCCCGCACGACGACTGGGGCGAGGAGATCAAGGCCGTGGTCCAGCCCGCCCCCGGCAACGAGCCCGGCCCCGCCCTGACCGCCGACCTGCTGGCCTACCTCGGCGACCACGTGGCCAAGTTCAAGCTCCCCCGCACCATCGACTACGTCGCCGAACTACCCCGCGACCCCAACGGCAAGCTCTACAAGCGCCGCCTCCGCGACCCCTACTGGTCCGGCCGCGACCGCGCCATCTAAACGCCCCCGCCTCAGCGGTCGCGGAATTCCGGCCGCCGCTTCTCAAGAAAAGCTCGCGGCCCCTCCCGCGCGTCCTCGCTGGCAAACACGCTCAGGCCCGCCCGAGCCTCCAGCGCGAACGCCGCATCCTCCGCCATCCCCTCGGTCTCCCGGATCACCCGCAGGATGGCCCGCACCGCCACCGGCCCGTTGGCAGCAATCGAAGCAGCGATCTCCAGCGCCTTACTGAGCGCCTGCCCGTCCGGCACCACGTGCCCGATCAGCCCGATCGACAGCGCCTCGGCCGCGCTGATGTGCCGCCCGGTGAGCAGCAGGTCCGCCGCCACCGTGTACGGGATCTGCCGGGGCAGCCGGACCGCCGAACCCCCGAGCGGGAACAGCCCCCACCGCGCCTCGGAGATCCCGAACCGGGCGCTCTCCCCGGCCACCCGGATGTCACACGCCTGCAGGATCTCGGTGCCGCCCGCGATAGCCGGGCCCTCCACCGCGGCGATCAGCGGCTTGGTCAGCCGCCGCCCCTTGAGCAGCGGCTCGATCACCGACAGGTCCTCCTCACGCATCGAGGCGCCGGGATGCGAGACGGTCATCGCCTTGAGGTCCGCGCCAGCGCAGAACGCCCCGCCCGCCCCGGTCAGCACGCAGACCCGGATATCCGGGTCGCTGTCGGTAAGGTCCCAGGCCGAACGCATCAGGGCCATCATCGGGGCGCTGAGCGCGTTGCGCGCCTCCGGCCGGTTCATGGTGACGATCAGCACGTGCCCGCGGCGCCCGATAAGCGCGTGCGGCGGCCCCTCGCCGGTACTCATACCTCCAACTAGCCGCGGTCACCGCGATTCCCCCATTTCAGGCATCCGTAAGGCTTGCCCAAAACAGTAACACGTTCTACTTTCGTTCCCATGGCCTTGAACTTCGCCGACCTCTTCGAGCACGCGGCGGACGCCTTCGGCGAGCGCACCGCGGTGGCCTGCGGCGACCGGCAGGTCACGTACGCCGAACTGGACGAGCGGACCAACCGGCTGGCCCATCACCTGGCCGGGCTCGGGGTCGGGCCGGGGGACCACGTCGGGCTCTACGCCCGCAACTCGATCGAGGCGCTGGAGACGCTGATCGCGTCGTGCAAGCTCCGCGCCTCGGCGGTCAACATCAACTACCGCTACGTCGAGAACGAGTTGCACTACATGTTCGCCGACGCGGACCTGACCGCGCTGGTGTACGACCGCCGCCTCGCGCCGCTCGTGGCCGCCAGCGCCCACGCCGCCCCCGGCCTGCGCGGCCTGGTCGAGATCGACGACGGCAGCGAAGCCGACCGAAACACCAACAGCCACCGACTACAACACCGCACTAAAAGCCGCCTCGCCGGACCGCGACTTCCCGCCCCGCAGCAACGACGACGTGTACATCATCTACACCGGCGGCACGACCGGATACCCGAAGGGCGTGATGTGGCGCCACGAGGACATCTGGCGCACGCTGGGCGGCGGCATCGACTTCATCACCGGCGAACCGCTGCCCGATGAGTGGGCGCAGTCCCGCAAGGGCCTGGAGGCGGGGGAGTTCGTCAAGCTCTGCGCGGCGCCGCTCATCCACGGCAACGCGCAGGTGGCCGCGCTGGCGGGCCTGTTCGCCGGCGAGACCATCGTGCTGCTGCCCGCCTTCGACCCGGACGAGATCTGGCGAGAAATCGCCAAGCACCAGGTCAACGTGCTGGTCATCATCGGCGACGCGATGGCCAGGCCGCTGGTCGAGGCCTACGCGCAAGGGGATTACGACGCCTCCTCGCTGGTCGCCGTGTCCTCCAGCGCCGCGCTGTTCTCCCCGGCGGTCAAGGACGCCTGCGCCAAGGCGCTGCCCGACGCCGTGATCACCGAGGCCATCGGCTCCACCGAGACCGGCTTCGCCGGGATCTCGTTCGTATCGCCCGGCGAACCGCACCGCGGCGGCCCGACCGTGATGGCCGGCCCGGACGTCATCGTGCTCGGCGACGACGGCCGGCCGCCGCTTCCGGCCAGGTCGGCCGGCTGGCCCGCGGCGGGCACGTGCCGCTCGGCTACTACAAGGACCCGGCCCGCACCGCCGCGATGTTCGCCGAGGTGGACGGGAAGCGCTACGCCATCCCCGGGGACATGGCCCGGGTCGAGGACGACGGGACCGCTGACCCTGCTCGGCCGCGGCAACACGTGCGTGAACACCGGCGGCGAGAAGGTCTTCCCCGAAGAGGTCGAGGGCGCGCTCAAGTCCCACCCCGACGTGTTCGACGCGCTGGTCATCGGCGTGCCCGACGCACTGCTCGGCCAGCGGGTCGCCGCGCTCATCCAACCAAGACCCGGCGCCAGCCCTCGACCTCGGCGCGCTGCAGGAGCACGTCCGCCGGCAGATCGCCGGGTACAAGGTGCCGCGCAGCATCTGGCTGGCCGAGGCCATCCGGCGTACCGTGTCCGGCAAGGCCGACTACGCCTGGGCCCGCGAGTACGCCGCGACCCACGCGCCCGGCCTGGACCGCGTATCCGGCGCCCACTCGTCCAATACCCAGAGGTGAGCGCGACCGTGCGAACCCCCGCTGTGCGACCTGTTCGGCCTCGAGCACCCCATCGTCGGGTTCAGCCCGTCCGAGCACGTCGCCGCGGCGGTCAGCCGGGCCGGCGGCCTGGGCGTGCTCGGCGCCGTCCGGTTCAACGACCCGGCCGAGCTGGACAAGACCCTGGACTGGATGGACGCCCACACCGACGGCCGCCCGTACGGCATCGACGTGGTCATGCCCGCCAGGGTTCCGACCGAGGGCGCGGCCAAGGACCTGGACGAGCTCATCCCGGAGCAGCACAAGGACTTCGTCCAGGACACGCTGCTCAAGCTCGGCGTGCCGCCGCTGCCCGACGACGCGCAGGCCGCCGACGGCGTGCTCGGCTGGCTCCACTCGGTGGCCCGCCAGCACGTCGAGGTCGCGCTGGCCCACCCCGCGCGCCTGATCGCCAACGCGCTCGGCCCGCCGCCCCCCGATGTCATCGCCAGCGCGCACGAGCGCGGCATGCTGGTCGCCGCGCTGGCCGGGACCGCCGAACACGCCCGCCGCCAGGTCGCCAGCGGCGTGGACATCGTGGTGGCCCAGGGCTACGAGGCGGGCGGCCACACCGGCGAGATCGGCAGCATGGTCCTGATCCCGGAAGTCGTCGACGCGGTACAAGCACACGCGACGGTCCTCGCCGCGGGCGGGATCGGCTGCGGCCGCCAGATCGCCGCGGCCCTCGCCCTGGGCGCCGCCGGCGTCTGGATGGGCTCGGCCTGGCTCGCCACGCAGGAATACGCCACGACGACGAGCGCCCCCGCGGTCACCGACGCCGTCCTCAAAGCCACCTCCTCGGACACGGTCCGGTCCCGGATCTACAGCGGCAAGCCCGCCCGGCTGCTCAAGAACCGCTGGACCGACGCCTGGGAGCAGCCCGGCGCGCCCGAACCCCTCGGCATGCCCCTGCAGAACCTGCTGGTCAGCGAGGCCCACCAGCGCCTCATCCGGTCCGGCCGGCCCGAGGTGGTGCCCATGCCGGCCGGCCAGATCGTCGGCCGCATCACCGAAGTCCGCCCGGTCGCCGCCGTCATGGCCGACCTCATCAAAGAGGCCGACCAAACCCTGGAAAAACTAAACAACCTGCGATGATGGCCAGATGAGGATCTCCGTCAGCGTCGGCTACTGGTCGGCCGGCCCGCCGCCCGGAGCCCAGGAGCTCTTCGAAGCCGCCGAACGCGCCGGAGTCGACCAGATCTGGACCGCCGAGGCCTACGGCAGCGACGCCTGGACCCCGCTGGCCTGGTGGGGTTCGCGCACCACCCGGATCAAGCTCGGCACCGCGGTGTCCCAGCTGTCGGCCCGCCCGCCGGTCACCCTGGCCATGACCGCGATGACCATGGACCACCTGACCCAGGGCCGGGTCCTGCTCGGCATCGGCACCAGCAACCCGCAGGTCGTCGAGGGCTGGTACGGCCAGCCGTACCCCCGCCCGCTGGAGCGCACCCGCGAGTACATCGACATCGTCCGGAAGGTCATCGCCCGCCACGAACCGGTCAGCTACGACGGCAAGCACTACCAGATCCCGCTGCCCCCGCGACCGGAGCACGGGCCTGGGCAAGCCGCTGCGCTCGATCCTGCACCCGTACCGCACCGAGATCCCGATCTACCTCGGCGCCGAGGGCCCCAAGAACGTGGCCCTGGCGGCCGAGATCGCCGACGGCTGGAACGTCATCTTCTTCTCGCCCGCGATGAACGACTTCTACGCCGCCGCCCTGGCCGAAGGCTTCGCCCGCCCCGGCGCCCGGCACACGGCGCAGACCTTCGACGTGGTCGGCGGCCCGCTGGCCATCATCGAGGACGACGACCTTGAGCGCGCCGCCGACCAGGTCAGGCCCACGCTGGCCCTGTACATCGGCGGCATGGGCGCCCGCGGGGTCAACTTCCACCACGAGGTCTTCGTCCGGATGGGCTACGAGGCCGAAGCCAAAAAGATCCAGGACCTCTACCTGGCCGGCGACAAGAAGAGCGCCATCGCCGCCGTGCCCACCAAGCTCGTCGAGGACGTGGCCCTGATCGGCCCCTGGGCCAAGATCACCGACGAGATCCAGCGCTGGAAGCAGACCGTCCTGACCACC
>CAWKIB010000028.1:0-80979 GCA_963849595.1 uncultured Actinomycetes bacterium | reverse complement strand
CACGCCCCGTCCGTGATCGCGTGACGGCACCTGAGCTGCGCCGGGCCCGGGTCGCGGTGATGAGCTACTTCTTCGTGCTCGGCGCGGCCACCGCGACCTGGGCCGCCCGGCTGCCGGCCATCAAGGCGGGGCTGCACCTGAGCGACGGCCGCCTGGGACTGGCGCTGTTCGCGGTGCCCGCGGGCGCCGTGCTGACCCTCCCGGTCAGCGGGCGGATCGCGGACCGGTTCGGGGCGACCCGGGTGACCAGGATCGCGGGCGCGGCGTGCCCGGCCGCGCTGATCCCGATCGGCCTGGGCCCGCAGACCGGTGAGCTGGCCGTGCTGGTGGCCGCCCTGGCCTGCTACGGGGCGGTGGCCGGGCTGCTCGACGTGTCGATGAACGCCTGCGGGGCCAAGCTGGAGCTCGCCTACGGCCGGCCCATCCTGTCCTCGCTGCACGCGGGGTACAGCATCGCCGGGCTGGCCGGCGCCGGGATCGGCGGCCTGTCCGCCGCGCTGGACGTGGCCCCGCTGCCCACCTTCGCCGCGACCGCCGTGGCGCTGATCGCGGGCGGCCTGGTCGCCGGCCCGCGGATGGTCATCCCGCCGGCCCCGCCCGTGCCCGGCCCGCGGCCCGGCGACGCCCCGCCCCGCTCGCCGAGCCAGATCACCCTGGTGATCTGGGTGCTGGGCCTGCTCGCGCTCTTCGGGCAGGTCGGCGAGGGCGCGGCGGGCGACTGGAGCGCCGTTTACCTGCACGTCAACCTGGGCACGTCGGCCGGTGTCGCGGCCGCCGGGCTGGCCGCGTTCTCGGTCACGATGGCGGCCGGGCGGATGGTCGGCGACCGGCTGGCGGCCCGGTTCGGCTCGGTGCGGCTGGTCCGCGTCAGCGGCCTGCTGGCCGGCCTGGGCCTGGCCGCCGGGCTGCTGATCGGCACCCCGGCCGCGGCCATCGCCGCGTTCGCCCTGCTCGGCGCGGGCCAGGCCGGGATCTTCCCGCAGATCGTCTCCTCCGCGGTACGGCTGGACCCCTCCCGCGCGGGACGCAACATCGGCCGGATCGCGGCGGTCGCCTACACCGGGCTGCTCGGCGGCCCGGTCGTGATCGGCGCGGCCGCCTCCGGCATCGGCCTGCGCGACGCGCTGTTCATCCCGGCCGCCCTGTCACTCCTGGTCGCCGCGGCGGCCGGCCTGCTGGCCTGGTCCGCAAGACCGGCCAGCCGACCTCCGTCACGTGACGCGGACTAGCGGCGCGGCCGGGCCGTCAGCCGGGCGGCCTCGGGCCGCCTACGCTCCAGCCGGAGCATCGAGACGGCCGCCGCCAGCGCCACCCCCGCCGCCACCCCGAACGCCGTGCTCGACGCCTCGGGGACTCTTTGTAGACCTCTGGGTTAGGCGCGCAGCTGAGAGAACGGACCAGGGCCGAATGATCCGCTACGCCGGTTAGCCCTGATCCCTAGTTTATCGATTTTCTTAAAAGAGCGTGTTGTCGGGCTCGATGCCCCGCATCCGGTCGTAGTCGAGTACGACGCACCGGATGCCACGATCCTCAGCCAAGGTGCGAGCCTGCAGCTTGATATCTTGCGCGGCTAGGACACCATGGACCGGCCTGAGCAGCGGATCACGATTCAGTAGCTCAAGGTAGCGGGTCAGCTGCTCAACAGCATCGATACCAGCGACGCGCTTCACCTCGACTGCCACATAGGCTCCTTGGCGCGAAGCGGCACCTCCGTCAGCGTTGGACCCGTCGATTTCGCCGCGGCGTTTGATCTCCACGGCCACGCTCTGCCCGGTCTCGTCCCGGCACATCAGGTCCACCGGGCCGATCGGCGTGGGGTACTCGCGGCGGACCAGCCGCCAGCCGTCGCCGAGCACCTCGAGCTGGGCGGCCAGCAGTTCCTGCAGGTGCGCCTCCACGCCGTCCTTCTTCAGCCCCGGGTCGACGCCGAGCTCCACCGAGGTGTCGCTGATCACCTCGGTGATGGTGATCGCGAGCGTCTCCCCGGCCTTGTTGGTGACCGTCCACTGGCCCGGCTCCTCGGTCAGCCGGCACGGCGGCGACATCCAGTTCAGCGGCTTGTACGAGCCGCCGTCGCTGTGCACGAGCACGGACCCGTCGGCCTTGACGATGAGCAGCCGCAGGGCCGAGGGCAGGTGGGCGGTGAGCCTGCCGACGTAGTCGACGCTGCACCGGGCGATGACGAGCCGCACGTCCGGTAACTCTACTGGCCGGGCGGGAAACGAGCGACGAAGCGGCGCTGCCCCGGGGTCTCGACCGCGCGCGCCGCGTAGTGCGCCCGGACGTAGCGGACCGCCTCGCGGCCGGGCACGCCGTCCAGGACGGCCAGGCAGGCCAGGGCCGTGCCGGTCCGCCCGTGCCCGCCGGCGCAGGCGATCTCGACCCGCTCCGCCGCGGCCCGCTCCCACGCCTCGCGCAGTGCGGCTTCGGCCGCCGCCGGATCGGCCGGCAGCCCGAAGTCCGGCCAGCGCAGCCAGCGGGCCTCCCAGGTGACGGCGGGCGGTTCGTGCCCCAGCAGGTACAGCCCGAAGCCGGGCTCCGGCCCGGCCGGCACGGGCCGGGCCAGAGCCCGGCCGCGGACCAGCCGGCCCGAGGGCAGCCGCAGCACGCCCGCCGCTGCCGGGTCCCAGCCTGCCGTCACGGTGCGAGCGTAGCCACATAAGGTGGACAGGTGTGAGCCCGCGCAGGATCCGCCGCGAGCGCTCTGGTCCTCCGGCGCCTGTGCCCGGGCCCGAGCGCGTCGAATCCTGGCCCGACGGGGACTGGGTGGTGCGGCAGCAGCCCGGCGCGGGCACCACGAAGACCTACCGCTGCCCAGGCTGTGACCAGGAGATCGCGCCGGGCACGCCGCACGTGGTGGCCTGGCCCGCCGACGGGATCAACGTCGGCATCGACGAGCGCAGGCACTGGCACCGCGCGTGCTGGCAGAACCGGCTGCGCCGCGGCCCTCGCGGATGAGGAGGACAGACCCATGAGCGAGATCCGGGCGGCCACCGTGCTGCCGGCCAAGCGCACCCCGGTCACCCTGCCCACCGCCGACGGGCTGCGGCTGGTCGGGGAGCTGGCCCTGCCCGCGGACGCCGACCCGGTGGCCACGCTGATCTGCCTGCACCCGCTGCCCACCCACGGCGGCATGATGGACAGCCACCTGTTCAAGAAGGCGGCCTTCCGCCTGCCCGCCCTGGCCCAGCTGGCCGTGCTGCGGTTCAACACCCGCGGCACGTCGTCGGAGCACGGGACGAGCGAGGGGGAGTTCGGCGCCGGCGAGTCCGAACGGTACGACGTGGCGGCCGGCGTGTCCTGGGCGGCCGACGCGGGCCTGCCCGCCCGGTGGCTGCTCGGCTGGTCGTTCGGCACCGAGCTGGCCCTGAAGTGGGGCCTGGACGGCCGAGGCAGGCGGCGCAAGGCATCGAGGGCGCCATCCTGCTGTCCCCGCCGCTGCGCCGGGCCGGCGACGCCGACCTGGACCGCTGGGCGGCCTCGGGCAAGCCGCTCGTCGCGCTGGTTCCCGAGCTCGACGACTACCTGCGCCCCGACGAGGCCCGGCGGCGGTTCGCGCGGGTGCCTCAGGCCGAGGTCGTCGCGGTCCCCGGGGCCAAGCACCTGTGGGTCGGGGAGCCCTACGTGCGCATCGCGCTGAACGAGATCGTGCGCCGGGTCAACCCGGCCGCGCTGGTGCCGCCTACGATGACGCTACCGACACAGTGGGAGGAATCGTGACCGCGTTTGATCTGACCGGGAAGAAGGCGTTCGTGACGGGCGCGTCCCGCGGGATCGGCCGGATCATCGCGGTCGCGCTGGCCGCCGCGGGCGCCGACGTGGCCATCGCGGCCCGCAGCCAGGACGGGCTGGCCGAGACCGCGCGCGAGGTGACCGACCTCGGGCGCAAGGCCTTCGTCTTCCCGCTCGACGTGACCCGCCAGGACGACGTCACCGCCGCCGTGCACGAGGCGATCCGGCTGCTCGGCCAGCTGGACATCGTGGTCAACAACGCGGGCGGCATGAACTTCATGGTCCCGTTCCTGGACATGCGCATCTCCGGCTGGGAGAAGATCATGCGGCTGAACCTGGACTCGACGATCTACGTCTGCCAGGCGGCCGGGGCGCACATGCGCGAGCGCGGCCGCGGCTCGGTGATCAACGTCGCGTCGGTCGCGGGCATGTCCGGGGCTCCCGGCCTGAGCCCGTACGGCGCCTCCAAGGCCGCGGTCATCTCGGTCACCAAGACCCTCGCGGTCGAATGGGCCGCGTCCGGGATCCGGGTGAACGCGCTGTGCCCCGGCTGGACCGCCACCGACCTGAACCGGAACCTGTGGGACGGGCCGGACGGCGGCCGGTCCACGATCGCGAACGTCCCGATGGGCCGCTGGGGCCGGCCCGCGGAGATGGCCGGCCCCGCCGTGTTCCTGGCCAGCGACGCCTCGTCCTACATGACCGGCCAGGTCCTGGTGGTCGACGGCGGCCAGCTGGCCACCGCCTGAGTCCCGGGAAGAGCCACCGGTACCGCCTGAATCGCCGGGTCCTCCCGGGCCGGGATAGGTTGGTCTGGTCGGCCTGACGGAAAGGAGCTGACCCATGCCTGACGAGACCCGCCATGAGTCCGAGGACCTGCAGGACTTCCAGGTCCAGGACTCGACCGACACGCTGAGCGGCGCGCCGGGGGACGATCCCCTGGACCGTGGCGTCGTACCGCCGGAGCGGTGGTCGGCCGGGGTCAGGTTCGGCGACACCGCCAACGAGCAGTCCGAGGGCGAGTCCCTGGATCAGCTGCTGTCCGAAGAAGAACCCGACCCCGTCCTCGACTTCGACGAGGATGACGACGAGGACGAGGACCTCGAGGACGTCGAGGACGACGACGAGGCGGGGGACGAGGACGTGGACGGCCTGCTCCTGGACGACGGCCCCGACCCCCGGGCCTGGCTGGTGGCCGAGGACGAGGGCGCCCATCCGGATGAGGAGGAGGACCTGGTCGCGCGCGACGTCGGGATCGACGGCGGCGGCGCGACCGCGGAGGAGGCGGCCGTGCACGTCGTCGAGGAAGACGACTACGACATCCGCTCCGAGTAACGCCGCGGGGCGGGCTGGCCCGGCGGCCGGGTAGTCCGCCGGCGGGCAGCAGCGCGATCCCGGGACTGACCCGCATCACGCCGGGCAGGTCGAAGTGGCTGGTCGCGGTCAGTACATCCGTCCCCTGGATGGCCAGCGTCGCGGTCAGGTCGCAGGTTCCGGCGTGCACGGCGACCAGCAGTCCGGCCTTGATCCCGGCCACCAGGGCACTGATGTCGAAGTCGACGGACAGGCCGAGCTGGATCGTGGCCACCTGGCGCCCGTCCACCAGGACCGCGACCGACGGCTCCTGGGCGACGCTCACCTGGTGCCGGATCAGGTCCACCAGCTCGGTGCTGCCCGGGACGGCCAGCGTGCGCCGGGCCGCGCCGGTCAGGTCGCGATGAGCGCGCCACCCGGCCAGCAGCAGGCCGTCCAGGTCGACGTCCAGCAGCCCGGCGGCCGCGGCGGCCGCCTCGCGCACCGCGGCGTGGCGGGTGGCCTCCGGCAGTCGCTCCAGGGCCTGGTCCAGGCCGGTCGGCGCGGACAGGATCTGCTGGGCCAGCGCCTCGGCCGCGTTCGCACCCGGGCCGAAGAGCAGGTTCGCGGCGGTGCCCGGGCCCGCCTGGACGGTCGTTGTCATGGCTGCCTCTCCTCGATCGTGGTCACGGTGGCTCCGGCGTGCGGCTCGATGCGCACGGTCAGCGCCGGCCGGCTGCCGGTATCGCGGACGGTCACCGACGCCGGCGGCCCGGCACGCGGCACGGCCCGGACGTCCCCCGCGGCCGTCCCGTGCGGCCCGCGCCGCAGCGGGCGGAAAGCCGCCAGCCCGGCCGCGCCCGCCACCAGCACCAGGCCGATCACGGCCAGCAGGATCGGCAGCCAGTTCGTCGCCGCGCGACCCCGCTGGCTGACCATGGCGACCGTCACCGCGGGAGACCTGGTCAGGGCGGCCAGGCGTCGCGGTGCCGGAGGGCCGCTCCCGGGTCAGGAAGGTGTCCAGGCCGGATACCCGGGGAGCGCTCCCGGCCGCGTAATTGATCACGAGCTGCCGCCCGGGCCGCAGCGTCACGCCGGTGACCGCGATCTGCCGGTCCGCCACCGTCAGCCGGCCACCGCTCGCGCTGGTGTAGCCGGCCTGTCCCCGGGCCGGTGACGGGGCGGTCCACCCGCCGGGCACCGCCACGGTGACCTCGCCGGACGGCGACAGGCCCGCCGCACCCGCGGTGTAGGTGAACCGCAGCGTGCTCGGCCGTCCGGCCGTCACCTGCACGGGCGTGACCGTCATGGTCCCCGCACCGCCCGGCGGCGGCGGGGGCGGCGGCGGAGGCGGGGGCGGCGTCACGACCACCCCGGCCGGCGTCACCGTGACCATGGGCGAGGAGACCAGGTCCTGCTGCGGGCCGCCGGTGCCGGACTGCCAGGCCACGAACGTCGCCGGGCCGGCCGAACTGGCCTGGGCCGGCCCGTAGCTGAAGGAGACCGACGTGCCCGGCGGGAGGTTCGCGGCGGGCACCATGACCGTGCCCGAGGGCGTCCAGCCGCCCGGCACGGTGACCCCGACCATGCCGTCGGGGCCCAGCCCGCAGCCGCCCGCTGTGTAGGTGAACGTCAGGGTCGTGGTTGTGGCCGCACGGACGGTCAGGGGGCTGACGGTCATGCTGCCGAGGCCGTCGGCCGGGCAGGTCACGGTGACCGGCGGCGCCGTGGCCTGGAGGGGAGTGGGCAGGCCCCGGAAGTTCCCGGTCGCGGTGAAGGTGGCCGGGCCGGCCGACTCGGGCGGCGTGGCCTGTACGGCGAGCGTGAACGTGGTGACGTCGTCCAGGTTCATCGTGACCGAGGTCTGCGTGCTGCTGGCCGCCAGGTAGCAGCCGGAACCCTGGCAGGACAGGTCGCCGGGGGACGGCGGGATCGCCGTCCAGCCCGCCGGCACGGGCAGCGTGACGACGAGGAACTGGGCCGGCGGCGGGGTCGGGGCGGTGAAGGTGAAGGTGAGCGTGGTTTCCTGGCCGGCCTGGGCCGTGCCGGGCGAGACCGTCAGGCTGGTCGGGTCGGCCACCGCCGGAACGGCCGTCCCGACCAGGGCGGCGGGCCAGGTCAGGGCCATGACGCCCGCCAGGGCGCACCACCCGAGCCGTACCCGTGACCGCCGCATGCCGATTCCCTGCCCGCCAGCTAGGCCAGTTGCCTACCTAACCTCTCGGGGTGCTCGGCCGGGCCGCTGATACAGGGAAATACAGGAGATACAGGGAAGAAGCGGCTACTCCTCGGGAGTGAGCCAGAGGACGCCCAGCGGCGGGACGGTGATCGAGGCCGAGGCCGGCAGGCCGTGCCAGGGCTCGGGCTTAGCCTCGATGCCGCCCAGGTTGCCCACGCCGCTGCCGCCGTACACGATCGCGTCGGTGTTGATCACCTCACGCCAGCGGCCCGCCGCGGGCAGGCCCACCTTGTAGTCCAGGTGCGGGACCGCGGAGAAGTTGGCGATGCACGCGATGACCCCCGGCGACCCGCCCAGGTCACCGGACGAGGCGGAGGCCGAGGCGGACGAGGCGGACGAGGCGGAGGCGGGGGAAGCGAAAGAAGCGGAAGAAGCAGGGGAAGCGGCGGCGGCAGCCGGGAAGCGCAGGAAGGACAGCACGTTGCCCTGGGCGTCGTTGGCGTCGATCCAGCGGAACCCGTCCGGCGACGCGTCGAGCTGCCAGAGCGCGGGGTACTGCCGGTACGCCGCGTTCAGGTCGCGGGACAGCCGCTGCACGCCCTGGTGGACGTCGAAGTCCAGCACCCACCAGTCCAGCCCCTTGGTGTCCGACCACTCGCTGCCCTGGCCGAACTCCGACCCCATGAACAGCAGCTGCTTGCCCGGGTGGGCCCACTGGTAGGCCAGCAGCGTGCGCAGCCCGGCGAACCGGCGCCATTCGTCGCCGGGCATCTTGCCCAGCAGCGAGCCCTTGCCGTGCACCACCTCGTCGTGGGACAGCGGCAGGACGAAGTTCTCGGTGTACGCGTAGACCATCGAGAACGTCATCTCGTTGTGGTGGTACTGCCGGTAGATGGGGTCCAGCGACATATACGACAAAGTGTCGTGCATCCAGCCCAGGTTCCACTTGAAGCCGAACCCCAGCCCGCCCAGGTACACCGGCCGGGACACGCCCGGCCACGCGGTTGACTCCTCGGCGGTCATCGTGATGCCGGGCACCCGCTTGTAGCAGGTGGCGTTGGCCTCCTGCAGGAACGAGATCGCGTCCAGGTTCTCCCGGCCGCCGTACTGGTTCGGCGCCCACTCGCCGGGCTTTCGCGAGTAGTCCAGGTACAGCATGGACGCCACCGCGTCGACGCGCAGCCCGTCGATGTGGAACTCCTCGAGCCAGTAGACCGCGTTGGCGACCAGGAAGTTGCGCACCTCGGTCCGGCCGAAGTTGAAGATGAGCGTGCCCCAGTCGGGGTGCGCGCCGCGCCGCGGGTCGGGGTGCTCGTACAGCGGGGTGCCGTCGAACCGGGCCAGCGCCCACTCGTCCCGCGGGAAGTGCGCGGGCACCCAGTCCAGCAGCACGCCGATGCCCGCCTGGTGCAGCGCGTCGACCAGGTGGCGGAAGTCGTCCGGGTCGCCGAACCGCGACGTGGGCGCGTAGTACGAGGTGACCTGGTAGCCCCACGAGCCGCCGAACGGGTGCTCGGCCACCGGCAGGAACTCCACGTGCGTAAAGCCCATATCCGGTCACATACGAGACAAGCTGATCCGCCAGCTCCTGGTACGACAGCCCCGGCTTCCACGAGCCCAGGTGCACCTCGTAGATGCTCATCGGCTCGCGGACCGGCGTGCGCGACGGCCGGGCCGCCATCCAGGACTCGAATCCTCCCACGCATACCGCGACGTGAACACCACCGACGCGGTGGCCGGCGGCCGCTCGGCGATACGAGCGAGCGGGTCGGCCTTGTCCCGCCACACCCCGTCGAAGCCGCAGACCGCGTACTTGTACCGGGCGCCGTCGGCCACGCCCGGGATGAACAGCTCCCACACGCCCGACACGCCGAGCGAGCGCATCGGGAACGCGCGGCCGTCCCAGTAGTTGAAGTCGCCGGTCACGCGCACCCCGCGGGCGTTCGGCGCCCAGACGGCGAAGGACACCCCGGTGACCTGGTCGACCTCGCGGACGTGCGCGCCCAGGACCCGCCACAGCTCCTCGTGCCGGCCCTCCCCGATCAGGTACAGGTCGTACTCGCTGAGCAGCGGCAGGAAGCGGTACGGGTCCTCGGCCACCGTCTCGTCCTCCGCGTCCGGGGAGTACGAGGTGGCGATCCGGTAGTCCGGCACCTTCTCAACCGGGAGGGTGACCGTGAACACGCCCTGGTACAGGTGGGTCATCGGCACCCGGCGGCCGTCATCCAAAACCAATGTGACCGAACGGGCCAGGGGCCGCAGCGCCCGGACCACGACTCCGTCCGGTCCGGGATGGGCGCCGAGGATCGAGTGCGGGTCGTGGTGCTGTCCGGAGACGAGCCGCTCGAGCTCGCCCAGGCTGGCTTCGGTGCCGGTCGCGGCCGAATCTCGGCTGCGGTCACGGAAGAATCGGAGGAATCGGAAGAATCGGAAGAATCTCGGCTGTCGGTCATGGCTGCATCTCGGCGATCGACTCCAGGGGGATGGCGAGCCAGGTCGGGCGGTTCCTGGCCTCGTAGATGACCTCGTAGACCGCCTTGTCCAGCAGCAGCGCCCGCAGCAGGACGGCGTTACAAGCCGGGTCGAGGCCGCCGGCCTCAGCGTAGCCCGTGCAGAACGCCTCGCCGTTGCGCCGGACCCAGTCGCTGGCCACCGGGGTCAGGCTGGCCCGGTCGGGATGGGTGAGCAGCTGGTGCCGGGCCGCGTAGTCGAACGAGCGGAGCATGCCCGCCACGTCCCGCAGCGGCGAGGAGCGGGCCCGGCGCTGGGCCAGCGGGCTGGCGGGCTCGCCCTCGAAGTCGAGCACCACCCAGCCGGTCTGGGTCCGCATCACCTGGCCCAGGTGGTAGTCACCGTGCACCCGCTGGGCCGGCACCGGCTCGGTCAGCTTGGCCAGGTTGGAGAACGCGTCGCCGATCATGTCCGCGTAGCGGGCCAGTTCGGGGACGGCCGCGATGGCCATGTCCAGCCGCCGGAACATCTGCTCGGCCAGCTCGCGGATGGCCTCCGGTTCGAGTTCGGAGGTACCGAACGCCTCCGCCAGGTCCGCGTGCACCTGCGCGGTCGCCACCCCGAGCCGTTCGGCCTCGCCCGCGAAGTCGCCGCCCGCCTCGCCCGCGGCGCCAGACCCGCAGCGCAGCACCCGCGGCGTCGGCACCCGCGGCATCAAGAACCAGCGCGTACAGGTCGCGGACGCTCGTCGCGGCCAGCGCCCAGCCGTCCGAGGCCGCGCGCAGGTAGCGGGACAAGATGGCCAGCACGGCGGTCGCGCCGTCCAGCCGGGTCTCGACCCAGCCGTAGGGCTCGGCGATGTGCGTCGAGCCGAGCTCGGCCAGGGCCGCGGCCACCTCCAGGTCCGGGTTCGGGCCCGCGGCCACCCGGCGGAACACCTTGAAGATGGCCGACTCGCCGAACACCAGGCTGGTATTGCTCTGCTCGCCGGTCAGCACCAGGCTGTCCAGGCCTCCGGGAGCCCCGGACGCCCAGGACAGGTCGGCTCCCTCAACAGCACAGAACCGCAGCGCGCCCACGGTCCGGCTGGCCGCGATCGCGTCCAGCAGGGTCCGGGTCAGGTCGCTGTCGTGCAGCCCGTCGTAGACCTGCAGCCCGTCAACAGAACCGATCCGCGCGTGCCGGAGCCGGGCGGGCAGCCGGGCGCGCAGGCCGACGAAGAGCTGGTAGCAATCGGAGGTCGCGCCGTGCGAGACGGTAACCAGCAGGTGCCGCAGCCCCGGGTCACCGGGGATGATCTCGGTGTCGGCCACCACCGCCAGGTCGTGGACGGTGCGCCCCTTGCCGGCGAACCACCGCTGTTTGACCAGCCATGCGGCCAGTACATCTTCAAAGACCATGAGCCTGCCCTTACCCGGCGACGTGGGCGTCAACCGTGATACAGCTGGGGGCCGGCCGACGCCGGCTTGGAGGCTGGCCGTTCCTCGCGGGCGGGCGGCAGCTGGAACCAGTAGAACCCGTGGCCCGGGAGAGTCAGCAGGTAGCTGAGCTCGCCGATCCGCGGGAACGTCACCCCGCCCATGGACTCCACCGGCGTGACCCCGATGAACCGCCGCAGGTCCAGCTCGACCGGCTGCGGGAACCGGGACAGGTTGTTGACGCACAGGATACGGTCCGTGCCGTCGGTGTCGGCGATCCGGCGACGCCGACGGCAGCCGGACGAAGGCCAGCACGCTCGGGTTGGAGGAGGTCAGCTCCTCGTAGATGCCGGTGCCGAACACCGGGTGCCGCTTGCGGATCTCGATCATGCGCCTGGTCCACTGCAGGAACGAGGCCGGGTTGCGCTGCTGCGCCTCCACGTTGAGCGCCTGGTAGCCGTAGATCGCGTCCATGATCGGCGGCAGGTACAGCCGCTGCGGGTCGGTCTGGGAGAAGCCGCCGTTGCGGTCGGGCGTCCACTGCATCGGGGTCCGCACGCCGTCCCGGTCGCCCAGCCAGATGTTGTCGCCCATGCCGATCTCGTCGCCGTAGTACAGCACCGGCGAGCCGGGCAGCGACAGCAGCAGCGCGGTGAACAGCTCGAGCTGGTTCCGGTCGCCGTCCAGCAGCGGGGCCAGCCGCCGCCGGATCCCGATGTTGGCCTTCATCCGGGGATCCTTGGCGTACTCGGCGTACATGTAGTCCCGCTCGTCGTCGGTCACCATCTCCAGCGTCAGCTCGTCGTGGTTGCGCAGGAAGATGCCCCACTGGCAGCCGGCCGGGACGGCCGGGGTCTGGGCCAGGATCTCCGTGATCGGGTAGCGCTGCTCCCGGCGCACGGCCATGAAGATGCGCGGCATGAGCGGGAAGTGGAACGCCATGTGGCACTCGTCGCCGCCGACCGAGGGGTCGCCGAAGTACTCGATCACGTCCGCGGGCCACTGGTTGGCCTCGGCCAGCAGCACCTTGTCCGGGTAGAGCTTGTCGATCTCGGTCCGGATCCGCTTCAGGTACTCGTGCGTCTCCTTGAGGTTCTCGCAGTTGGTGCCCTCGCGCTCGTACAGGTAGGGCACCGCGTCCAGCCGGAAGCCGTCGATGCCCAGGTCCAGCCAGAACCGCAGCACCTCGATCATCGCGTCTTGCACGCGCGGGTTCTCGAAGTTCAGGTCCGGCTGGTGGGAGAAGAACCGGTGCCAGTAGTACTGGCCGCGGACCGGGTCGAAGGTCCAGTTGGACTGCTCGGTGTCGACGAAGATGACCCGCGCCCCGGAGTACTTGTCGTCGGTGTCGGACCAGACGTAGAAGTCCCCGTACGGGCCTGTCCGGGATCTGAGCGCGACGCCTGGAACCAGGGGTGCTGGTCCGACGTGTGGTTCATGACCAGGTTGGCGATGACCCGGATACCGCGCTTGTGCGCCTCGTCGACCAGCGCGACGAAGTCCCCGATGTTCCCGTACTCGTCGAGCACGGACATGAAGTCGGAGATGTCGTAACCGCCGTCGCGCAGCGGGGACTGGTAGATGGGCAGCAGCCACAGGCAGTCGATGCCGAGCCACTCCAGGTAGTCCAGCTTCGAGATCAGGCCGCGCAGGTCGCCGGTGCCGTCGCCGTTGGCATCCTGGAAACCCCGGATGAGCACCTCGTAGAACACCGCGCGCTTGTACCAGTCCGGGTCGTGCGGCTGGTCCGTGTCGAACGAGTCGGCTATCGCCTCGTGGTGCTCTGTCACTGCCGAATCTCCTGGTCTTGCCGTACCGGGCGTCACTTATAAGGTCTTACACGCGGGGGGTCACCGTAAAGATATGCGCGGGCCGGATTGCCGGATCGAGGCGTACGTAGTTGGCCTGTCCCCACCGGTAGGACTCGCCGGTCAGCTCGTCCGTCACGATGAACTCGCCGTCCACGCCGAGTGCGGGCAGGTCAAGCCAGACCGTCGCCTCCCTGGTCCGGTACGGGTTCAGGTTGACCACGACCAGCACAGTGTCCTCTTGCCCCCCACCCGTCACCGGGCTTGGCGGGATCCTACTCGTCCGCTTGGAGAAGCACATCAGTTCCGGCTGGTCGACACGGTGGAAGCGCAGATTCCGCAGCCAGTGCAGGGCCGGGTGCTCGCGCCTGATCCGGTTGAGGGCGGTGATGTAGTCCGCGATGCCGTAGCCCAGCTCGGCGGCGCCCGCCCAGTCCCGCGGCCGGTACTGGTACTTCTCCGAATCCAGGTACTCCTCGCTGCCCGGCCGCAGCGGGACGTTCTCGCCCAGCTCGAATCCGGAGTAGATGCCCCACGTCGGGGAGAGCATGGCGGCCAGCACGGCCCGGATCCGGAACGCGGGCAGCCCGCCGTACTGCAGGTAGGCGTGCAGGATGTCCGGGGTGTTGGTGAAGAAGTTGGGCCGCATGTAGGGCGCCGTCTCACCGGCCAGCTCGAGCGCGTACTCGGTCAGGTCCTCCACGCCGTTCCGCCAGGTGAAGTACGTGTAGGACTGGTGGAAGCCGATCTTGGCCAGGGTGCGCATCATGGCCGGGCGGGTGAACGCCTCGGCCAGGAACAGCACGTCGGGGTCGCTGACCCGGATCTCGGTGAGCAGCCGCTCCCAGAACCGCACCGGCTTGGTGTGCGGGTTGTCCACCCGGAAGATCCGGACCCCGTGGTCCATCCACAGCCGCACCACCCGCAGCACCTCGGCGTAGATGCCCTCCGGGTCGTTGTCGAAGTTCAGCGGGTAGATGTCCTGGTACTTCTTGGGCGGGTTCTCGGCGTAGGCGATGGAGCCGTCGGCCCGGGTGGTGAACCACTCCGGGTGCTTTTTCACCCACGGGTGGTCCGGCGAGGCGTTCAGGGCCAGGTCGAGCGCGACCTCCATGCCCAGCTCGCGGGTGCGGGCCACGAACGCGTCGAAGTCCTCGAACGTGCCCAGGTCCGGGTGGATCGCGTCGTGCCCGCCGTCCGGGGACCCGATCGCCCACGGCGAGCCGGGATCGCCCGGCTGCGGGATCAGCGTGTTGTTCCGGCCCTTGCGGAACGAGGTGCCGATCGGGTGCACCGGCGGCAGGTACACCACGTCGAAGCCCATGGCCGCGACCGCGTCCAGCCGCCGGGCGGCGGTGCGCAGCGTGCCCGAGACCGGCGGCGTCTGGCCGGCCGGGTCGACCTGGGCCCCCTCGGACCGCGGGAAGAACTCGTACCACGACCCGTACAGCGCCCGCTCCCGGTCCACCTGCACGGTCAGCGCCCGGGACCGGGTCACCAGCTCGCGCAGCGGCCACCGGGCCACGATGGCGGCGATGGCGGGATCGGAGGACCCCGCGAACCGTTCGAGGGGCAGCAGCGAGCGGTCGCGCATCCGCGCGACCAGCGCGCGCAGCGCGGTCCGGGCCGCCGCCGGCGCCCTGGCGCCGGGCGGCTGGGGGATCCGCCGCGCGGCCCGCTCGAACAGCAGCGCGCCCTCGGTGAGCATCAGCTCCACGTCCTGGCCGGCCGGGATCTTGATCGCCGCGTCGTGGTGCCAGCTCGCGATCGGGTCGGCCCACGCCTCCACGTGGAAGCGCCACAGTCCCTCCTCGGTCACGGTCACGTCCGCGCCGTAGCGGTCCGTGCCGGGAGCGAGCTCGCGCATCCGCGCGACCGGGCTCGGGTTGCGGTCCGGGTCGCGCAGCACCGCGCCGACGCCGATGATGCCGTGCCCCTCGCGGAAGACCGTCGCGCTCACCTCGAAGGTCTCCCCGGTCACGGCCTTGGCCGGGCGGCCGCCGCAGTCCACCGCCGGCTCGACGTCAAGGATCGGGATTCGTCCAATCACCCTGGTTACGCTACCGACCGCGGGCCGCTTCATGCCAGCGCGGGTGCCGGTATACAACGCGTAGCGCGACCGCGGTTTTCTGGGAGCGTGGCGCGGTCCTGTCACCACTGCTCGTTCGGCATAATTCAAATTCATTTTTTACCTAACGGCCCGTGCGATCAGCAGTCCGCCATGTGAGAACGGTTCGGCGTGGTGAGCGCCGACCGAATATGGTCTGCCCGTGAGAGCGATTCGCCGGTTCACCGTCCGCGTCACCCTGCCCGAGCCGCTGGCCGCGCTGCTGGGCCTGATGCTGAACCTCCGCTGGTCCTGGCATGCCCCGACCGCCGAGCTGTTCGCCTCGATCGACCCCGACGCCTGGCAGGCGGCGGGCGGCGACCCGATCGCGATGCTCAGCGCGGTGCCGACGGAGCGGATGACGGCCCTGGCCGGCGACCCGGACTTCCTGGCCCGGCTGCACGAGGCCGAGCAGGGCCTGCGCGACTACATGTCGGGCCCGCGCTGGTACGCCGACGCCGGGCTGGTGCAGGCCGGTCCCGCGGCGGTGGCGTACTTCTCGCCGGAGTACGGCATCACCGCCGCGCTGCCGCAGTACTCCGGCGGCCTGGGCATCCTGGCCGGGGACCACCTGAAGTCCGCCAGCGACCTCGGCGTGCCGCTGATCGGGGTCGGGCTGCTGTACCGGCACGGGTACTTCACCCAGTCGCTGTCCGCCGACGGCTGGCAGGCCGAGCGCTACCCGAGCGACGACCCGAACGGCCAGCCGCTCGAGCTGCTCCGCGACGCCACCGGGTCCCCGGTCCGCGTCGCGGTCAGCCTGCCCGCGGGCCGCCAGCTGTCCGCGCAGGTCTGGGTGGCGCAGGTGGGCCGGATCCCGCTGCTGCTGCTCGACTCCTACGTGGAGGAGAACGAGCCCGACCTGCACGAGGTCACCGACCGGCTGTACGGCGGCGGCAGCGACCACCGGCTCCGGCAGGAACTGCTGCTCGGCATCGGCGGCATGCGGGCGGTGCGGGCCTTCTGCGCGCTGACCGGGCACCCGTCGCCCGAGGTGTTCCACACCAACGAGGGGCACGCCGGGTTCCTCGGCCTGGAGCGGATCCGCGAGTACGCCGAGCGCGGGCTGAGCTTCGACGAGGCCATCGAGGTGTGCCGGGCCGGCACGGTGTTCACCACGCACACGCCGGTTCCGGCCGGCATCGACCGGTTCGGCCGCGAGCTGGTCCGCCAGCACTTCGACGACGACCCGCTGCTGCCGGTCGACCGGGTGCTCGCGCTCGGCGCCGAGACCTACCCGGGCGGCGACCCCGACGTGTTCAACATGGCCGTCATGGGCATGCGGCTGGCCCAGCGGGTCAACGGCGTCTCGGTCCTGCACGGCCAGGTCAGCAGGCAGATGTTCGCGGGCCTGTGGCCGGGGTTCGACACCGGCGAGGTGCCCATCGGCTCGGTCACCAACGGCGTGCACACGCCCACCTGGGTCGCGCCGGAGGCCGGGGCGCTGCTGGCCGGGGACGCTCCGGCGGGCGAGATCTGGGCCACCCGGCACCTGCTGCGATCCCGGCTGGTGGCCGAGACCCGGCGCCGGCTGCGCGCCTCCTGGCAGCAGCGCGGCGCGTCCGGCGCGGAGCTGACCTGGATCGACGACGTGCTCGACGAGCACGTGCTGACCATCGGGTTCGCCCGGCGGGTGCCGTCCTACAAGCGGCTCACGCTCATGCTCAACGACCCGGCCCAGCTCAGCCAGCTGCTCAACGATCCCTCCCAGCCGGTGCAGATCGTGGTGGCGGGCAAGGCGCACCCGGCCGACGACGGCGGCAAGGCCCTGATCCAGCAGATGGTCCAGTACAGCGACACCGCCGACGTGCGGCGCCGGATCGTGTTCCTGCCCGACTACGACATGGCCATGGCCCGCACCCTGGTCCAGGGCTGCGACGTGTGGCTGAACAACCCGCTGCGCCCGCTGGAGGCGTGCGGTACCTCGGGCATGAAGGCGGCGCTGAACGGCGCGCTCAACCTGTCCGTGCGGGACGGCTGGTGGGACGAGTGGTACGACGGCGGCAACGGCTGGGAGATCCCGTCCGCCGACGGCGTGGCCGACGTCGGGCGCCGGGACGAGCTCGAGGCCCAGGCCCTGTACGAGCTGCTCGGCAAGTCGGTGGCGCCGCTGTTCTACGAGCGCGACGCGGAGGGCGTCCCGCAGGGCTGGGTGGAGCGGATCCGGCACACGCTGCGCTCGCTGGGCCCGAAGGTCCAGGCCGAGCGGATGGTCCGCGAGTACGTCAACGCGCTGTACGTGCCCGCCGCGGCCTCCTCCCGGGCGCTGACCGACGCCGACGGGTTCGGGCCCGCGCGCGAGCTGGCCGCGTGGAAGAAGCTCGTGATCGCAGGCCTGGCCGCAGGTGCGGATCGAGCACGTGGAGTCCGAGTCGGCGGCCGGGCAGCGGCTGGGCGCGGCGCTGGCCGTGCGGGTCTCGGTGGCGCTCGGCCAGCTGACCCGGGACGACGTGACCGTCGAGGTGGTGTACGGACGCCCCGACGAGGACGACGAGATCGTGCGGCCCGCCTACGCCACGCTGACCGCCGAGGCGGACCCGGCCGCCGACGGCGCGGTGCGGTACTCCGGTGAGGTGTCGCTGGACCGGCCCGGGCCGTTCGGCTACACGGTCCGCGTGCTGCCCAATCACCGCCTGCTGGACAGCCGCGCCGAGCTCGGGCTGGTCACCTACCCCCAGGCGCCGGCCGGCATGACCAACGGCGACCTGCGCTAGTTCGAGGAGGAGCTGCCATGGGTGAATTCGTCCGGCTCGAGGTCGCGGACGGCATCGGCACGATCCGGCTGGACCGGCCGAAGGTCAACGCGCTGAACGACCAGGTGACCGCCGAACTTGCCGAGGCGGCCCGGGCCGCGGCCGCGGACGAAGTCCGCGCCGTGATCATCTACGGCGGCGAACGGGTCTTCGCCGGAGGCGCGGACATCGGCGTGATGGCCGAGGCGGGCTACGCCGAGATGGCCGCGCGGTCCAAGCGGCTGCAAGGCACCATGGACCTGGTCGCGGGCCTGGGCAAGCCGGTGGCCGCCGCGATCACCGGCTACGCGCTGGGCGGCGGGCTCGAGCTCGCGCTGGCCGCGGACTTCCGGGTCGCAGGCGAGAACGCCCGGCTCGGCCAGCCCGAGATCCTGCTCGGCATCATCCCCGGGGCCGGCGGCACCCAGCGGCTGCCCCGCCTGGTCGGCCCGGCCAAGGCCAAGGACATCGTGTTCACCGGCCGGATGGTCGCCGCCGCCGAGGCGCTCGAGATCGGCCTGGTGGACCGGGTCGTGCCGGATGCGGAGGTCTACCAGGCGGCGCTGGACCTGGTGCGCCGGTACGCCACCGGCCCCGCGCTCGCGCTGCGCGCGGCCAAGCAGGCCATCGACTACGGCCTGGGCGTGGACCTGGCCACCGGCCTGGAGATCGAGCGCGTGCAGTTCGCCGCGCTGTTCGGCACCGACGACCAGCGGGCCGGCATGCGCAGCTTCCTCGAAAACGGCCCCGGCAAAGCCACCTTCACCGGCCGCTGACCCTCCCCCCGGCCCTGCGCGGCTGCCCCGCCCGAACCGCAGCATGACCGTGAACATTTTTGGATGCTATGACGACCGTACCGGTCCACGATCGTGTGAAGCTCAGCTGCCGATGCTGTCGGTGCCCCCGGCGACGATGCGGCGCAGGGCCTGGGCGGCCTGGGCGTTCTGCTCGGCGAAGGCGACCAGCCCGGCGGCCAGCGCCGCGGCCCATTCGTGGATGGGGATCGTCTGCCGGGACAGGACCACGCCGCGGACCGCGCGGCAGACCTCCGCCACCGCCTGGCCGTTGCGCACCGACAGCGTCATCTGCTGGTCGCCGAGCTGCACCGCGATCCGGGAGATCTCCCCGGGCCGCCCGCGCATCCGGTCCGACACGCTGCGGTCCCGCTCGACCGTCACGAACTCGCTGGGCAGCGCCTCGCCCAGCGACTGGGTCAGGACGCGGGCGTAGATGGCCACGTCCGTGCTGTCGGCGCGCAGCGCGGCGGTCACCATGTCCAGCGAGAGCGCGTCGTCATGCTCAGTCATTGGTAGCGGCTCCACAAGTAGCGATGCCGAAATTCTAGTCGGGCGCCGATCCGTTACCGATAGGCAACTTCTTGTTCCCTCCCCAATGTGGCATCTGTTTCGTACTCTGGACTCGCGATGCCTGCGACGGATCGACTACCGGGGACTCTCGGCCCGTATCGCCTTCAGGACCGCCTAGGGGAAGGCGGCATGGGGGTGGTCCACCTCGCCCGGGATCCGCAGGGCGGCCTGGTGGCCATCAAGGTGCTCCATCCCAACGCCACCGAGAGCGCCAACGCCCGCCTCCGCCTGGCCCGCGAGGTCGAGACCATGCGCCGGGTCCGCAGCGCGTTCGTCGCGGAGGTGCTGGACGCCGACGTGGCCGGCGAGTTCCCCTACATCGTCACCCGGTACGTGCCCGGCCCGACGCTGGAGGCCATGGTGCGCAGCCGCGGGCCGCTGTCCGGCTCGGGCCTGCGCCGGCTGGCCTACGGCACCGCGGAGGCGCTGACCGCGATCCACGCCGCGGGCGTGGTGCACCGCGACCTCAAGCCGGGCAACGTGATGCTCACCGACGACCGCCCGGTGGTGATCGACTTCGGCATCGCCCAGTCCCCGGACGCCACCCGGCTGACCCAGACCGGCCTGGTCATGGGGACGCCCGGGTACCTGGCTCCCGAGGTGATCGAGGGCCAGCCGAGCAGCCCGGCCTCCGACGTGCACTCCTGGGGCGCGACGATGGCGTACGCGGCCACCGGGCGCGCGCCCTACGGCGGGGGCGGCGACTCGTTCCAGACGATCTTCTACCGCATCGTCTCCGGCCACGCCGACCTGTCCGGCGTCCCCGGGCCGCTCGTGCCGCTGCTGTCCGCGGCCCTGGCCCGGGACCCGTCCCACCGCCCGTCGGCCGACTGGCTGAGCGCCCAGGCCAGCGCCCTGGACCTGGCCGCGGCCGGCCCGGCGGCCACCGCGCTGGGCCCCCGCCCGGCCGCCGTGATCACGAACCACGCGAACGGCGGGCCAGCCAGCGAAAAGCCGGACAAGCGGGGCAAGAAGGCTAAAAACCAGAGACCCCAGGCCTATCCCGCGCCCAAGCAGGCCGCCCGCGACGTCGCCGACCTGCTGCCCCCGGTCGGCTACGCCCCGGTCGGCTACGCCCCGGTCGGCACGCCCGCCGGTCGGCAACGCCCCGGTCCCGCCGCCCGGGCAACCGCAGGCGCGACCCCAGGCGTCACCCCCGGCGCCGCCCTTCGCCCGGCCCGCCGCCGCTATCCCGCCGAACCCAGCCTGGCCAGCACCCCAGAGCCCGCAAGCCCCCGGAAGAGGCCCGCAAGGCCCCCGCGCGCCGGACCCCAGAACCCGAACGCCCGTCCCGCCCCGCAGCCCGGCCGGACCACCCTGGCCGGCCTGGCCATCATGATCGCGGCCGTGGCGCTGACCCTGATCCTGCCGGTGGCCGGGCTGATCGTCTCGCTGGCCCTGATCACCCTGCTCCGCGCGGCCGACCACGCGCAGAGCGCGCTGGCCGCCCGCCGGTCGGTGCGCGGCCCGCGGGCCAGCGACCTGCTGGTCGTGGTGGTCACGGCGCCGCTGACCGTGGCCCGGGCGCTGCTCACCGAGGCGCTGATCGCCCCGCTGGCCTTCGCCGTGGGCGCGGCGGTCTACATCGCCACCCTCGCGCTCACCCGCAGCCTGGAACTGCCCCGGGCCGGCGCGTACGCGGCCGCGGCCATCGTCGCCTGGTACGGCGTGGGCCCCGGCTCGGGCCGGCCGCGACGGCAGCTGAACCGGATGGCGGGCGCGCTGGCCCGGACTCCGCTGACCGCCGCGCTGACCGCGCTCGCGGTGTGGGCGCTGGCCGCGGGCGCGGTGATCTTCGCCGCGTCGCAGGCCCCGTACTACTGGCCGGTGATGAGCCCGCACCTGCCCACCCTGCACGGCTGGCCGTTGATCGGCAACCTGCACGCTGCCCCAGGCTGCCCCGGCTGCACGCAGCGCCCGGGCTGCACGCGTGCCGCTGCACGCGGTGCCCCGGCTAGGAGGCCTGCTCTCGTCGGCGGCTGACTGGCTGCTCCGGCACGCCTGAGGCCGGCCCGCCTGAGGCCGGGCTGCCCGAGGCCTCGCCCGCATCGGACACCGGCATCGGCTTCACCAGCCCCAGCGCCACCACCTCGTTGGCCAGCCGGGTCCGCCGGTTCGGCCCCTCGGGCACCCGGAACTTCTGGTACAGCCGCAGCAGGTGCTGCTTGACCGCGGCCTCGGTCACCACCAGGTCGGTGGCGATCTCGTGCGCGGTGGCGGGCATGGCGAACGCCTCCTCGGACAGCGCGGGCCGGCACAGCGAGGTGAGCACGTCGAGCTCGCGCCGGGTGAGCTCGGGCGCGGCCGCCCGGCGCAAGTCGGCCTCCTCGGCCAGGTCCTCCCGCGGGATGCCGCCGATCCGGCAGCGGGCCGCGCCGAAGCTCAGCACGTCGCCTTCGTCCAGGACGCGGCGGGCGACGGGACGGCCGTTAACCCGGGTGCCGTTGCGTGATAAACCGAGGTCGACGACGTAGACGTAGGGGCCGCGGCGGATCAAGCTCGGCGTGCAGGCGCGAGACGCTGGGGTCGTCGAGATGGATGTCGACGCCCCGGCCGCGGCCGACGGTTGTCACTTCCCCGCGCAGCGAGATCACCTCGCCGCTGTCCTCGACGCGGAGAAACGGTGTATCCACGACGACCCTCCCGTCTCAGGCCTGGGGACCTAGCAAAGTCGATAGTGACATCTCACCATCTGGTCACCCCAGTGTCACGGGTCTTACACCGAGATGTCGTATCGAAGGGAGGAACCAGCCCGTCTCGAAGCGAGGCATGTCCCCGGCTCCGGCCCGGTCCGGCCCCCGGTAAACTTCCCTGCGGAAAAGCCGGGAGGCACGTGCATGGCGAATAGACCGGCGAACGCCGGTGCTCACAGCGCTGGTCCGCACCAAGGAACGCAGCAAGGACCCGCCGCCGCGCCGCCACCCGTCCACCACCAGGACTTCCCCCGCAGCCGAAGGGCCGCAGCGGCACAAGCGTCAAATGCGGCAAAACCAGCGTCCCAGATCGTGGCCTGGCTGCCGTACCTGATCGTGCTCGCGGGCACGGGCGCCGGGCTGTTCGTCGCCTCGCAGGGCTCGCAGTACGCGGGCCGGGGCGCCGCGGTGGTGGGTGCCGCGTTGCTGGTGGCCGCGCTGGCCCGGCTGGCTCTGCCGCCGCGCTACGCCGGGCTGCTGGCGTCGCGGAGCAAAGCGCAAGACGTGGCGGGCTTCGCGGTGCTCGGCGCCGCGGTGCTCGCGGTCGCGGCGTCGCTGCCATAAGCAGCCGCCATAAACAGGAAAGGGAACGAGGCAACACATGGCCAAGATCAAGGTAGCCAATCCCGTCGTCGAACTCGACGGCGACGAGATGACGCGGATCATCTGGCAGTACATCAAGGACCAGCTGATCCTGCCCTACCTGGATATCGAGCTGGAGTACTACGACCTTTCCGTGCAGCACCGCGACGCGACCGACGACCAGGTCACGATCGACGCGGCCAACGCGATCAAAAAGCACGGAGTGGGCGTCAAGTGCGCCACGATCACCCCGGACGAGGCCCGGGTCGCCGAGTTCGGCCTGAAGAAGATGTGGCGGTCGCCGAACGGCACCATCCGCAACATCCTCGGCGGTGTCATCTTCCGCGAGCCGATCGTCATCTCCAACATCCCGCGGCTGGTCCCGACCTGGACCAAGCCGATCATCATCGGCCGCCACGCGCACGCCGACCAGTACAAGGCCAGCGACTTCGTGGTGCCGGGCCCGGGCACGGTGACGATCACCTACGTGCCCGACGACGAGCAGCAACCAGCCCATCGAGATGGAAGTGGCCCGCTTCACCGGCGGCGGCGTGGCCATGGCCATGTACAACTTCGACGACTCGATCCGCGACTTCGCCCGGGCCACCATGCGCTACGCGCTCGACCGGCGGTTCCCGCTCTACCTGTCCACCAAGAACACGATCCTGAAGGCCTACGACGGGCGGTTCAAGGACATCTTCGCCGAGATCTTCGAGTCCGAGTTCAAGGCCGACTTCGAGGCGGCCGGGATCACCTACGAGCACCGGCTCATCGACGACATGGTCGCCCAGGTCCTCAAGTGGGAGGGCGGCATCGTCTGGGCCTGCAAGAACTACGACGGCGACGTGGAGTCCGACGTGGTGGCCCAGGGCTTCGGCTCGCTCGGCCTGATGACCAGCGTGCTGATGACCCCGGACGGCCGCACCGTCGAGGCCGAAGCCGCGCACGGCACCGTGACCAGGCACTACCGCCAGTACCAGCAGGGCCAGCCGACCTCGACCAACCCGGTCGCGTCGATCTTCGCCTGGACCCGCGGCCTGGAGCACCGCGGCAAGCTGGATGACACCCCCGCGGTCGCCCTGTTCGGCCGCACGCTGGAGGATGTCTGCGTGCACACCATCGAGGAGGGCAAGATGACCAAGGATCTCGCCCTGCTCGTCGGCCGCGGCACCCCGTTCCTGACCACCGAGGAGTTCCTCGCCGCGCTGGACGATAACCTGCGCAGGGCGATGAACCCTTATTAAAACCATTTTTTTCCGAACGGGCCGTGGTGCGTCCCCCGGGCCCGCTGATACGCAGTCACGGACCGAAGGAGTTCCCGGACTATGGCACGCAAGGGCAAGGTAACCGTCGTCGGCGCGGGCTTTTACGGCTCGACCACCGCGCAGCGGCTCGCCGAGTACGACATCTTCGACGAGGTCGTGCTCACCGACATCATCGAGGGCAAGCCCGAGGGGCTGGCCCTGGACATGAACCAGTCGCGGCCGGTGGAGGGCTTCGAGACCAAGGTGACCGGCCAGACCACGGGTCCGGCGGGCGAGGGCTACGAGGCGATCGCCGGGTCGAACATCGTCATCGTCACCGCCGGGCCTGGCCCGCAAGCCGGGCATGAGCCGGATGGACCTGATCGAGACGAACGCCAAGATCGTCCGGAACGTGGTGGAGAACGTGGCCAAGTACGCGCCGGACGCGGTGCTGATCGTGGTGTCCAACCCGCTGGACGAGATGACGGCGCTGGCGGCCAAGGTGTCCGGCTTCCCGCACCACCGGGTGATGGGCCAGGCCGGCATGCTCGACACCGCGCGGTTCAGCTACTTCGTGGCGGACAAGCTCGGCGTCCCGGTCGCCTCGGTGCGCACCCTGACCCTCGGCTCGCACGGCGACACCATGGTCCCGGTGCCCTCGGCCTGCACCGTCGACGGCCGGCCGCTGACCGACCTGCTGCCCGCGGACCGAGATCGAGGAGCTCGTCACCCGGACCCGGAACGGCGGCGGCGAGATCGTCGCGCTGCTCAAGACCGGCTCGGCGTACTACGCCCCGTCGGCCGCCGCGGCCCGGATGGCCCGCGCGGTGGCCGAGGACTCCGGCGCGATCATGCCGGTCTGCGCCTGGGTGGACGGCGAGTACGGGATCTCCGGCGTCTACCTGGGCGTGGAGGCCGAGATCGGCGCGACCGGCGTCCGCCGCATCGTCGAGCGCGACCTCACCGAGGCCGAACTGGCCGCCCTGCGCACCGCCGCCGAGGCCGTCCGCGCCAAGCAAGCCGACGTCGCCGCCCTCTAACCCCCCTCCCCGCCCCAGGGCCTCCCGACCGCCGCCTCAACCGGCACAATGGGCCATAGGACCGGTCATAACCGGCTCGATGGGCCATCGTGCCGGTTCGGGACCCAGCCCGTCAGCCCCGGGCCAGGCGGCGCAGGGCCAGTTCGGCGTACAGGGCGGTGCCGTCGGCCAGGGCCGCGTCGTCGAACACCGCGTGCGCCGAGTGGTTGGTCGGCGCGGTCAGCGGGTCGTTGCCCGGCGGGCAGGCGCCCAGCATGACGAACGCCCCGGGCACCTGCTCCAGGACAAACGAGAAGTCCTCGGCCCCGGTGAGCGGGAACTCGGCCTGCTCGCCGCGCTCGGCCCCGAACACGTCGGCGATCGTCTCGCCCGCGAACGCCGCCTCGGCCGCGTCGTTGACGGTCACCGGGTACTCCGCGGCGTAGATGGCCTCGGCGGTCAGCCCGTGCCCGCGGGCGATGTCCCCGATCAGCCGCGGCACCAGCTCGGCCAGCGCGGCCCGGGATTCGTGGCTGAACGAGCGGGCGGTGGCCAGGAACGTGGCCTCGTCCGGGATCACGTTGTCCGTGGTGCCGGCGTGGAAGCTGCCCACGGTGATCACCACCGGGTCGAACACGTCGAACTTCCTGGTCACCAGCGTCTGCAGCGCGGTCACCATCTCGCAGGCGACCGGGATCGGGTCCGCGGCCCGGTGCGGCGTCGAGGCGTGCCCGCCCCGCCCGTGCACGGTGACCGTGATCTGGTCCGCGGCGGCCAGCATCGCGCCGGGCCTGGTGGAGAACGTGCCGCACGGCAGCCGCTGCGACGTCACGTGCAGGCCGTACGCGGCGACCGGCCGCGCGCCGGCCGCCTCCAGGACGCCCTCCTCGATCATCTGCCGGGCGCCGGCGTAGCCCTCCTCGCCGGGCTGGAACATGAAGACCACCGTGCCGTCCAGCTCGGCCCGCCGGGCCGACAGCAGCCGGGCCGCGCCGGCCAGCATGGCGGTGTGCAGGTCGTGCCCGCAGGCGTGCATCGCGCCGGGGATCACCGACGCGTAGGGCAGGTGAGTCTCCTCGGTGACGGGCAGCGCGTCCATGTCGCCGCGCAGCAGCACGACCGGCCCCGGCCTCCCCGCGCAGCACCGCGGTCACCGAGCTCAGCCCCTGGCCGGTGCTGATCTCCAGCGGCAGCCCGTCCAGGGCGGCGAGCACCTTGGCCTGGGTCTTCGGCAGGTCCAGGCCGATCTCGGGCTCGCGGTGAATCGCGTGCCGCAGCTCGGTGATCTCGCCCGAGATCCGTGCCGCCTCATCACGTACCCGCACTGCATCCTCCTCGCGACGAGATCAACGAGAACTCACCCTAATGCCACGCGCCGGGCGCTGGCCGAGGGAGTCGCGTCCAGGAATTCCGGCCCGGTCCAGGAGCGCCTGGCGAACGCCTCGGCCACCGCGGCGCGCACCGGCCCGGCCGCCTCCGAGCGGGCCAGTGCGAGCACCGAGCCGCCGAACCCGCCGCCGATCATCCGCGCCCCGAGCGCTCCCGCGTCCACCGCCGCGTCCACCGCCACGTTCGCTTCGGGCCAGGAGACCTCGAAGTCGTCGCGCAGCGACACGTGCGCCTCGCGTCAGCAGCCGCCCGATCTCGGGGTAGACGTCCCCGTCCGGAAGACCGCAGCAGCGCCACCACATCCAGGACCCGCTGATCGTCGGTGACGACGTGGCGGGCGCGACGCCGGAGGACCGGGTCGGCGAGCCGGTCGACGTCAGCCACGTCCGTTAGGTACCTCAGGGAAGGAACCCCGAGCAGGCGCGCGGCCCGTTCGCACTCCGCTCGCCGCTGGCCGTACTCCCCGGCGCTCAGCACGTGACGGGCCCGGGTGTTGATCAGCAGCAGGCGCGAGCCCGACGCCGCGGGATCGAACGGCACCTGGGCGGTCTCCAGCGAGCGGCAGTCGAGCAGCAGGGCGTGGCCGCTGCGGCTCAGCAGCGACGCGGTCTGGTCCATGATCCCGGACGGCACCCCGGCGAACTCGTTCTCGGCCCGGCGGGCGATCGCGGCCAGCTCGCGGCGGTCGACGGACAGCCCGGCCAGCTCGGTCAGCGCGAGCGCGGTCACGCATTCCAGCGCCGCCGAGGAGGACAGGCCCGCGCCCGCGGGCACGTCGGAGTCGATCGCCAGGCACGCGCCCGGCACCTGGTAGCCCGCCGCGGCCAGGGCCCAGGCCACGCCGGCCGGGTAGGCGGCCCACCCGGTGACCCGGCCCGGCGCCAGGCCGTCGAGCGCGACCTCGGCAAGCAGCCCGGCTCCTGGGCCGAGCACAGCACCAGCCGCCGGTCGGCCCGGCGGGCCGCGGCGGCCACGATGCCCTGGCCGAGCGCGAACGGGAGCACGAACCCCTCGTTGTAGTCGGTGTGCTCGCCCATCAGGTTGGCCCGGCCCGGCGCGAGCCAGACGCCGTCGGCCGCCCCGCCGAACCGCGCGCGGAACAGCTCCCGACCGCGCCGGGCGAAGGGCTCACCGAGTTGCGCGCGCCTGCGCGAACTCCCAGGCGTCGGCGGCCATGGCCCGCAGGTCCCGGTCCGCCCGCCAGCCGAGCTCGGCCTGGATCCGCGCGGACGAGGCGACCAGCACGGCCGGGTCGCCGGGCCGGCGCGCGGTCACGTCGACGCCGATCTCGGTCCCGGTGACCTCGGCGCACACGTCGATGACCTGGCGGACCGAGAAGCCGGTCCCGTCGCCCAGGTTGTACACGCGGTGCTGGCCCGGCCGGCAGGCCTGCAGCGCCAGCAGGTGCGCGTCGGCCAGGTCGGTGACGTGGATGTAGTCGCGGATGCAGGTTCCGTCCGGGGTCGGGTAGTCGTCGCCGAACACCTGCACCCGGCGGCCCGCGGCCGCGCTGGCCAGCACGTTCGGGATCAGGTGGGTCTCCGGGTGGTGCCGCTCGCCGAACCAGGTGCCGTCGTCGGCCCGGTGCGCGCCGGCCACGTTGAAGTAGCGCAGGCTGATCGCGCCGAACCCGTGGAGCCGGGCGAACTCGGCCAGCGTGGTGTCGACGGCGAGCTTGCTCGCGCCGTACGGGTTGGTCGGGCGGGTGGGGTCGGTCTCGGTGATGGGGGTGTGCTCCGGCTCGCCGTAGACCGCCGCGGTGGAGGAGAACACGATCGTGCGCACGCCGATCTCGCGCATCGCCTCGAGCAGCGCGATCGTGCCGCCCAGGTTGGTCGACCAGTACTTGGCCGGCTCGGCCACCGACTCGCCGACCAGCGATCTGGCGGCCAGGTGGACGACCGCCTCGATCCCGTCGGTCAGCACCTCGGCGGCGCAGTCGCGCAGCGTGCCCTTGATGAACACGGCGCCGGGCGGCACCGCGTCGGCGTGCCCGGTGGACAGGTCGTCGAGCACGGTGACGTCATGCCCGGCCGCGACCAGCTGCGCGGCGACCACGCTGCCGATGTATCCGGCACCGCCGGTGACGAGCACTCTCACAAGGCCTCCCTGAGTCGTTGCGCTGCCCGTCGGCGAGCCGGGTGCTCGCCTTCCAGATTGGCTCGGTGCTCACGAGATTCATACGCTATCCCGTCTACACTGGCCAGACACATCCCGTACCAGGCAGATAAGAGAATGAGCAAACTAGTCCTGGACATCATCGTCGTCCTGGTCATCGTGTGCATCGGGGGATTCTTCTCGGCCTCGGAGATGGCTCTCGTTTCGCTACGAGAAGGCCAGGTCAGGGCGCTGGCCAAGCGGGGCAAGCGCGGCCAGCGGACCGCGCGGCTGGCCAGCGACCCGACCCGGTTCTTCTCCGCCGTGCAGATCGGCGTGACCCTGGCCACCCTGGTCTCCGGCGCCTACGGCGCCGAGACCCTGGCCGGATTCCTCAAGTCGTGGCTGGTCCGCCAGCACCTGTCCGAAGGCTGGGCCGCGACCCTGTCGTTCCTCGTGGTCACCGTGTGCATCACGTTCGTCAGCCTGGTGCTGGGCGAGCTGGCGCCCAAGCGGATCGGGCTGCAGCGGGCGCCGCGGCTGGCCCTGCTGGCCGCGCCGCTGCTGGACCGGATCGCGTCGCTGGCCCGGCCGGTGGTCTGGCTGCTGACCGTCTCGACCAACGCGGTCATCGCCGTCCTGGGCGGCGACCCCCGGGCCGGCCGCCAGGCCATGACCGAGGAGGAACTGCGCGACCTGGTCACCGGCGCGCAGGCGCTCAGCCTGGACGAGCGGCGCATCGTGAGCGAGGTGTTCGACGCCGGGAAGCGGCAGATCCGCGAGGTGCTGGTGCCGCGCACCGAGGTGGTCTTCCTGGACGCCGAGACGCCGGTGTCGGCGGCCGCCGCGCTCGCGACCGGGGTGCCGCACTCGCGGCTGCCGGTGTTCCAGGACAGCTACGACAACGTGATCGGCTTCGTGCACGTCCGGGACCTGCTCGGCCCGGGAGTGAGCAACCGCTCGGTGCCGGTCGGCCGGATCGCCCGGCCGGTGAAGTTCCTGCCGATCAGCAAGACCGTGCTGTCCTCGCTGTCGGAGATGCGGCGCGAGCGGGCCCACCTGGCCATCGTGGTCGACGACTACGGCGGAACGGCCGGCATCGTCACCCTCGAGGACCTGGTCGAGGAGCTGATCGGCGACATCAGGGACGAATACGACACCGAGCAGGGCCAGGCGACCACGCTGCACGGCGGCGAGGTCGAGGTCGACGGCCTGCTCAACCTGGACGAGTTCGCCGAACAGACCGGCATCACCCTGCCCGAAGGCCCCTACGAGACGGCCGCGGGCTACGTCCTGGCCGTGCTCGGCGACCTGCCGTCGCCCGGGGCCAGCGTGCAGGTGGACGGGCATACCATCACGGTCACCGAGCTCGACGGCCGCCGCATCGCCCGCCTCCGCGTCGCGCCCCGGACCGCGCCGGCCAACGCGGCCAACCCGGCGAACGCGGCCAACCCGGCGAACGCCGCGGCCGTTCCCGCGGCCCGGCTAGACTCCTCCGAGAAATCCCAGGTGGAAGGCGGCTAGCGTGCCCGGCGGCTTCGATACCGTGCTCGTGGTGGACTTCGGCGCGCAGTACGCGCAGCTGATCGCCCGCCGGGTACGCGAGTGCCACGTCTACTCCGAGATCGTCCCCTCGACCATGCCGGCGCAGGACATGCTGGCCCGGCACCCGAAGGCCATCATCTTGTCCGGCGGCCCGTCCTCGGTCTACGCCGACGGCGCGCCGCCCGCGCCGCCCGGACTGTTCGAGGCGGGCGTCCCCATCCTCGGCATCTGCTACGGCTTTCAGCTGCTGGTCGCCGGGCTGGGCGGCACGGTCGAGCGGACCGGCCTGGCCGAGTACGGCGCGACCGCCCTGGACAACGCCCGAGGCCGCCTGCTGTCCGGCACGCCCGCGAAGCAGCAGGTGTGGATGTCGCACGGCGACACCTGCACGGCGGCCCCGCCCGGCTTCCGGGTCACCGCGCGGACCGCCGCCACGCCGGTGGCCGCGGTGGAGAACCCGGACCGCGGCCTGTTCGGCGTGCAGTTCCATCCGGAGGTGGTGCACACCGAGTACGGCACCCGGGTCCTGGCCCGCTTCCTGGAGCTGGCCGGGTGCCGCCCGTCCTGGACGATGCTGAACATCGTCGAGGACCAGGTCGCAGCGATCCGCGAGCAGGTCGGCGGCAGCCGCGCGATCTGCGGGCTGTCCGGCGGGGTGGACTCCGCGGTCGCCGCGGCCCTCGTGCAGCGCGCCATCGGCGACCGCCTGACCTGCGTGTTCGTCGATCACGGGCTGCTGCGCAAGGGCGAGGCGGAGCAGGTGGAGCAGGATTTCGTGGCCGCCACCGGCGTCCGGCTCAAGGTCGCCAACGAGGCGGACGTGTTCTTGACCGCGCTGGCCGGGGTGACCGACCCCGAGCAGAAGCGGAAGGTCATCGGCCGGGAGTTCATCCGTGCCTTCGAGCGCGCCGCCCGGGAGATCACCGCCGAGGCCGGCGAGCACGGCGAGGCGTGCGAATTCCTGGTCCAGGGCACCCTGTACCCGGACGTGGTCGAGTCCGGCGGCGGCACCGGCACCGCGAACATCAAGTCCCACCACAACGTGGGCGGGCTCCCCGACGACCTGAAGTTCCGCCTGGTGGAGCCGCTGCGCGCGCTGTTCAAGGACGAGGTGCGCCGGGTGGGGTCCGAGCTCGGCCTGCCCCAGGCCATCGTCCGCCGCCAGCCGTTCCCCGGCCCCGGCCTGGCCATCAGGATCGTCGGCGAGGTGACCGCGGACCGGCTCGCGGTCCTGCGCGAGGCCGACGCCATCGCCCGTGAGGAGATGTCGGCCGCCGGGCTGGACACCCTGGTCTGGCAGTGCCCGGTCGTGCTGCTGGCCGACGTGCGTTCGGTGGGCGTGCAAGGGGACGGCCGCAGCTACGGCCATCCGCTCGTGCTCCGCCCGGTGACCAGCGAGGACGCCATGACCGCGGACTGGGCCCGGCTGCCCGCCGACGTGCTGGCCCGGATCTCCACCCGGGTCACCAACGAGGTCCCCGAGGTCAACCGCGTCGTCCTCGACGTCACCAGCAAGCCTCCGGCCACCATCGAGTGGGAGTAAAAGCGGCCACTTAGCCGCATAAATGCCGCACTGGACGGATATAGAATAAATTGCGCACGGCTGGCGGAGTATTTCCCGCCGGGTATTCTATTTATGTCGGCTGCTTCCGATAAGATGATTATCGCGAATTCTTCCAGGCCGGGCTGCCGGGTTAGGACAGATGAATGCGCACGCTCGCTAGGGCCGCGACCAGTTCGCTCGTCACGCTTTTCGTCGCACTCGCGCTCGTGGTGTCCGGGATGGCCGTCGGCGGCATCCTGAGCACCCACTCGGCCACGAACCTGGGCAATGCGATCGCGGGCGACGAGCTGACCGCCGCGATCGTGACCAACCAGCTGGCCCGGGATATCGACGCCGTGTACGCCACCGGGGAACGGGCCGCCCTGGCCACCCAGCCCGCGGAGCGGTCCCGGCTGCTCGGTTCGCTCTACACCAGTCTGCTGCCCGCGGCCGGCGCGGAGCTGTTCTCGCTGGAACAGCTGCACGCCGGCGACCCGCCGGCCGAGCTCGCCGACCTCGCCCTGTTCATCCGGCAGTGGACCGCGGTCCGTGACCTGCTCAGCTCCTACGACCTGACCGCTCAGCCCGCCGGGTCGCTCGCCGCCCAGCTGACCGCCGCCTACCAGCCGGTCAGCGCGCACCTGAACCGGCTGATCCTGAAGGAACTTGGCGATGCGAACGCCGACCACGCGCGGGCCGCGACCAGGGCGGCGGTGGCCATCGGCATATTCGTCGGCTTCACGGTGCTTGACCTGGTGATCGGCCTGCTGTTGCTGCGGCGCGGGTTGCGGCGCATCCGCCGGAGCCTTGAGCCCAGCCAGGACCAGGCCGAGTTCGCGGACACTCTGCAGCTCGCCAACGACGAGGACGAGACGCGCCGGCTGCTGCAGCGCCACCTGGAGCGCACGTTGACCGCGACCAGCGCGGTGGTGCTCAACCGGAACAACAGCGCCGACCGGCTGGAGGCGGCCACGCCGCTGCCGGCCGACTCGCCGCTGGTCAGTACCCTGCGCGGCGCGGAGCCGCGTTCGTGCCTGGCGGTGCGGTCGGGCCGTACCCACCACGAGAACGGCAGCCGGCCCGCCCTGCTGTGCTGCTCCGTCTGCGCTCCCGTTCCCGGCGCCTCCTTGTGCGTCCCGCTCACCGTCGGGGGTGAGGTGATCGGCTCGGTCCTGCTCAGCCGGGCGGCTCGCTATTCCGAGGGCGAGGAACAGCGGATCCGCGACTCGGTCGGCCAGGCGGCGCCGGTGCTGGCCAACCTGCGCAACCTGGCCGTCGCGGAGATCCGCGCCGCGAGCGACGGCCTGACCGGGCTGCCCAACAACCGCGCCGTCACCGACGCCCTGAAGCGGACGTTCGCCCACGCCGCGGCGACCGGCGCCCCGCTCGCGCTGCTCCTGCTCGACCTGGACCACTTCAAGCGGGTCAACGACCAGCACGGGCACGAGGTGGGCGACCAGGTCCTGGCGGGCGTCGGCGCGACGCTGCGCGGCGTGCTGCGGGCCGGGGACTTCGCCGGCCGCGCCGGCGGGGAGGAGTTCGCGGTCCTGCTGCCCGACACCGGCATCGCCGTCGCGGTGGAGATCGCCGAGCGGCTCTGCGCGGCGATCGCGGAGATCTCCCTGCCGGGCTCCAGCGCGTCGGTCACGGCCTCCATCGGGGTGGCCGGCTTCCCGGACCACGCGAGCACCCTGGACCGGCTCGAGCGCCTCGCCGACGCGGCCCTGTATGTGGCCAAGCGGCAGGGCCGCAACCGCGTCGAGCTGGCCGAGCCCGCCGCCTCCGACGCCGCGGCCGAGGTCCCAGCGCCGAGGGCCAACGGCTCCGCGCCCGCGCCCGCCGACGCCCGCGTGTTACTGGTGTCTCTTTTTATTTCGCTGATTTCGTAGTTCATGCAGTATAAATGCGGAATTAGCGGATACCGAAAAATCAGTTATATTAGCCGCTTGCCATTATGATGAGCAGCGTAAATGCTTTTATGGCTGGCTTGCCGGGTTAGGTAGAGATGAATCGACGTTCGCTGGTAGCGCTCTTTGGCACGCTCCTGGTGGTCGCGGTGGCCGTCATCGGCATACTGGGCATCCGGTCGGCCACGTACCAGGGGAACGTGGTCGCGGGCGGCGAGCTCGACACCGCGGTGGCGACGAACCAGCTGGCCCGGGAGATGGACGCGGCGTACGCCGCCGGCCAGGGCGCCCTGCGGGCCGCCAATCCCGTGACGAGGTCCCGGCTCCTCGGCACGCTCTACACCAGCCTGCTCCCCGGGATCGACGCGCAGCTCTTGTCGCTGCAGCAGCTGCACGCCGGCGACCCGCCGGCCGAACGCGCCGACCTGGCCCTGTTCACCCGGCAGTGGGACGCCGTCCGCGATCTGCTCAGCGCGCCGGGCCTGACCGCCCAGCCGCCCGCGGCGCTCGCGGCGCTCGCGGGCGGGCTGACAGCCGCCTACCAGCCGGTCAGCGCCCACCTCGACCGCCTGATCCGGAAGGAGCTCAGCGACGCAAGCGCCGATCATGCGGCCGCGTCCGCGGCCGCGGACCGGGCCACCGGTCTCGTCATCGGCACGGCGGCCGTAGGCATCGGGATCGCCTGGCTCTTCCTGTGGCACGCGATCCGGCGCATCCGCCGGAGCCTGGATCCTGTCCAGGACCGGGCGGACTTCGCCGACACCCTGCAGCTCGCGAACGGCGAGGACGAGGCGCGACAGCTCCTGCAGCGCCACCTCGAGCGCACGCTGCCGGTCACCGTGGCCGTGGTGCTCAACAGGAACAACAGCGCCGACCGGCTGGAGGCGGTCACGCCCCTGCCGGCCGGCTCGCCGCTGGCGGTGACGTTGCGCGGCGCGGAGCCGCGCTCGTGCCTGGCGGTGCGGTCCGGCCGGATGCACACCGAGAACGGAGGGCGGCCGCCCCTGCTCTCCTGCCCGGTGTGCGCCCCGGTGCCCGGCGCCTCGTCGTGCGTTCCGCTCATGGTCGGCGGCGAGGTGATCGGCGCCGTCCTGCTCAGCCGCCCGGCGCCCTACTCGGAAGCCGAGGAACACCGGATCGGCGAGTCGGTCAGCCAGGCGGCGCCCGTCCTGGCGAACCTGCGCAACCTGGCCGTCGCGGAGATCCGCGCCGCGACCGACGGCCTGACCGGGCTGCCCAACAAGCGGGCGGTCACGGACGCGCTGAAGCGGACGTTCGCGCAGGCCACGATGACGAAGTCGCCGCTCGGGCTGCTCCTGCTCGACCTCGACCACTTCAAGCAGGTCAACGACCAGCACGGGCATGCCGCGGGGGATCAGGTCCTGGCCGGCGTCGGCGCCGCGCTGCGCAGCGTGCTGCGGAACCAGGACTTCGCCGGGCGCAACGGCGGGGAGGAGTTCGCGGTCCTGCTGCCCGACACCCATATCGCCTCGGCCCTCGAGATCGCCGAGCGTGTCCGGGCGACGATCGCCGAGATCACCATACCGGGCACCGACGTGCCGGTCACGGTCTCCATCGGGGTGGCCGGCTTCCCGGACCACGCGAGCAGCCTGGACCGGCTCGAGCGCCTCGCCGACGCGGCCCTGTACGTGGCCAAGCGGCAGGGCCGCAACCGCGTCGAGCTGGCCGAGTCGGCCGCCGCCGACGGCGAGGCCTACGTCCCGGCCGCTGATCTCGGGCCGTCGGCCAGCGATTCCGGTCCGGTGCCGGTACCCAGGCAAGCCCGGACGTTACCCGCCGAGCAGCTCGAGCCCGACCCTAACCCCAGGCTGCGCATGGCCCACAGATCCGGGAACGTCGGAGTGCCCAGCGTCGTGCGCAGGTAGGTGGCCCCGGTCGAGCCGCCCGTGCCGGGCCGCGCGCCGATCGTCCGCTCCACCATCTTGATGTGGTGGTACCGCCACTCCTGCACGCCCTCGTCGAGGTCGACCAGCAGCTCGCATACCGCGGTGGCGTCGGTGTCGTCGTCGTAGACCTTCTTCAGCACCTGCTGCACCCCGTCCGAGGCCTGCAGCGGCTGGGTGACGTCGCGGGCCCGGACGTCGGCGGGCACGTCGTAGCCCTGGCCCGCCAGGTAGCTCAGGAACGAGTCGAACAGCGACGGCCGGGACATCGCGGCGGTGATCCGGGCCCACTCCGGGCTGTCCGCCGGGTACTGCGCGACCATCATCCGGTCCCGGCGGCCCAGGACCGCCTCGAGCTCGCGGAACTGCGCCGACTCGAAGCCGCTCGAGGTGCCCAGTGCGTCCCGGAACCCGGTGAACTGGGTCGGCGTCATGGTCTCCAGCACGTCGAGCTGGGCCACCACGATCTTCAAGATGGCCAGGGTCCGGCGCAGCGTCCGCATCGCGTGCGTCGTCTCGCCGTCCTCGAGCAGGGCCTGCAGCCTGGTCAGCTCGTGCAGCAACTGCTTGAACCACAGCTCGTAGATCTGGTGGATGACGATGAACAGCATCTCGTCGTGCTCGGCCGACCGGGGCTGCTGGGCCGTGAGCAGCTGGTCCAGCCGCAGGTACCCGGCGTAGGTGACGGGCTCGGCGGGCTCAGTCATGGCTGGCCCCGCCGGAGAACAGTTCAGCGATCAGCGCGCGGGCCGCGTCGGCCGCGTCCCACACGTCGGTGAAGCGGGTGGTGAGCGGGGACAGGCCCAGCCGGAACCGGTCCGGGGTCCGGTAGTCGGTGATGACGCCGTCGGAAGCCAGCCGCGCCACGATCCGCTCGGCCTGCGGGTGGCAGAAGCTGACGTGGCCGCCGCGCCGGCTGGCCTCCCGCGGCGTGGCGATCGCGCACCCCAGCGGGACCAGCCAGGCGTCGGCCAGCTCGATCAGGTAGGCGGTCAGCTGCATGCTCTTGGCCCGCATCGGCTCCAGGCCCGCCTCGAGCAGCAGCCGCGCGCCCTCCTCCACCGCCGCCGTGCCCGGGATCGACGGCGTGCCGGTCATGAACTTGGCCATGCCGGGCGCCGGGTCGTAGCTGGGACCCATGTCGAACTGGTCGCGCTGGGAGAACCAGCCCCAGATCGGCTGGCGCAGCACCTCGCGCAGCCGGGCCGAGACGTACGCGAACGCCGGGGCGCCCGGCCCCGCGTTGAGGTACTTGTAGGTGCAGCCGACCGCCAGGTCCGCCTCGCACCCGTCCAGGTCGACCGGCACCGCCCCGACCGAGTGGCACAGGTCCCAGAGCATGAGCGCCCCGGCCTGGTGGACGATGGCGGTGATGGCCGCCATGTCGGCCAGGGCGCCGCTGCGGTAGGCCACGTGGGACAGGCTGACCAGCGCCGTGTCCTCGTCCACCGCGGCGCGGACCAGGTCCGGGTGCACGCCCTCGTTGATGTCGGTGGCCAGCATGCGCAGTTCCGCGCCGCGCTGGGCGGCCAGCCCGGCCATCACATAGCGGTCGCTGGGGAAGTTGTCGTGGTCGGTGATGATCACGTGCCGCCCGGGCCGCGTGTCCAGCGCCGCGGTGGCCAGCTTGTACAGGTTGACCGTGGTGTTGTCGGTGACGATCACCTGCCCGGCCGCGGCGCCGATCAGCTCGCCCACCACGTCACCGGCCCGGGCCGGCAGGTCCACCCAGTGGTCCCAGGACCGGGCCAGGGCGGTGCCCCACTCCTCCCGGAACACCGTTTCCATCCGCGCCAGGGTGGCCCGCGGCAGCGCGCCGAGCGAGTTGCCGTTCAGGTAGATCAGCGCCGGATCCTCGAGCAGGAACCGCTCGCGGTATCCGGCCAGCGGATCCGCCGCGTCCAGCTTCTCGGCGTACTCCCGGTCCCTTAGGGTGGGTTCGGGGGAAAGGCGCAGCACCTCGGACATACCGCACACGATAACTCGCCGCCCCGAGCGCGTTTCACCTAGATGCGGGTGCCTTCCCGGGGACCGCCCTGCGGACGCAGCAGCGCCTCGGCCAAGGTGAGGACGGTTTCCTCCAGCGAGCCGATCCGCGCGGTCACCTCGCCCTGGGCGGCGTCGACGATCTTGGTCACCGCGTCGGACACCTCGGCGTGGCCGGAGCGCGAGCGCATCTCGTCGGCCAGCGGCTCGAGCTGCCCGGCCAGCCGCTCATCCTGCCCGGCCAGCCGCTCGTCCACCGAGTCCAGCCGGCCGCCCAGCGCGGTGACCCGCTCGCCGACCCCCTCCATCCGCTCGTCCAGTGCGGTCACCCGCTCGCCGACGCTCTGCATCCATCCGGCCATCCGGCCATCCAGCCCGTCCAGCCGGCCGCCGACCGCTCCGATCTTGCCGTCGACCGTGCCCAGCCTGCTGTCCACCGCGCTCAGCTTGCTGTCCACCGGGCCCAGCTTGCCCGCCATGGCTCCCAGCTTGCCGTCCATCGAGACCAGGCCCTTGTCGATGACGCTGACCCGGTCGTACTGGTCGTCCAGGCGCTCGTCCAGCCGCTCCAGCTTGGTGTCCAGGGCGGCCACCCGGGCGTCGGCCGACCCCATCTTGGCGTCCGCCGCGGTGAGCTTGCCGTCCGCCGCGGTGAGCTTGGCGTCCAGCGCGCCGAGCTTTTCGTCGGTGTCGTCCAGCCGCTCGTCCAGCCGCTCCTCGAGCCGCTCGATCCGCCCGTGCGCCACCTGGACCTGGCCCCCCAGGACGTCGACCTGCCCGCCGAGGCCGGTCACCGTCTCGGCCAGGCCCCGGGTGGCGCCGGCCATCTTCTCGGCCGCCTCCCCGACCTGGGCCGAGGTGGCCTCGGCGTGCTGGTCGAGCCGCGCCGTGAGCGTGCCGAACCCCACCTCCGTGCGCCCCTTGACCGCCGACATCTCCTTGTCCAGCTGCGCCGTGCGCTGGGTCAGCTCGGCCACGGCCTTGTCCAGCCGGCTGAACCGGCCCGCCGCCGCCTCCATGCTCTGCTGGAGCTTGCCCACGCTGTGCTGGAGCCGGGCCGCCCGCTCGTCCTGGGCCCGCAGCGCCTCCAGGGCCAGGGCCACGGTGTCGCACACCGTCTGCAGCTGCGGCAGGGCCTGCTCGACGTTCTCCGCGACGGCGCCCACGACCGTGCTCACTTCCGGCCACAGCGACCGCAGCTCGCCCAGCGGCGTCACCTGGGTGCGGAGCACCTCGATGTGCTCGGCCAGCGTCTCGGCCCAGCCCGGCGGCTTGGCGGCGACCTGGTCGAGGTGACCGGACAGCCCGTCGAACCGGGCGGCCAGCCCCGGCATCTCCCGCTCGCGGACCTCCTTGACCAGCCACTCGAGCCCTTCCATCCGCTGGCGGATGTCCTCGAGCGCGCCCGCGTTCGACCGCTGGTCCGCGACGTGGTCCTGGACCGTGCGCGCGAGCAGCTCGCGCATGCGGTCGGCGGCGGCTGCCTGGTTTCCGTTTCCGCGAAGCAGGATGTGGTTTCCCGGCTGATCCATGATGCTCCTTCAGAAGGGGTTGCCTGCCCCGGTGCCGCCTGCGACCAGTCCGGACGGCTCAGGACCCGACAACTCTAGTAGCTTCATGTAATCAGTTGTGTACGGAGAGCGAAAATGATACCCGGATCTCCGGCGGGGCCGTGTTGACGAGTCCGCCTAGCGCCACTACTGTTCGGGTTTAGCACTCACTAGTGTAGAGTGCTAATGCGACGAGGCAGTCTGATCCCCGCGACGGCAGACCGCCACGTTCGCCCTCTCTAGCAACTCACCATTAGCCTTTCCGGAGGGGGAGGTCAGATCGTGACGACCGCCACCAAAAAAGTAGTAATCAAGCCGCTCGAAGACCGGATTGTGGTCCGCACGCTTGAGGCGGAGCAGACCACGGCGTCCGGACTGGTGATCCCGGACACTGCCAAGGAGAAGCCCCAGGAGGGCGAAGTCCTGGCCGTGGGCCCGGGTCGCTTCGACGACGCGGGAACCAAGCGAGTGCCGATCGACGTGAAGGTCGGCGACGTGGTGCTGTACAGCAAGTACGGCGGCACCGAGGTGAAGTACTCGGGCGAGGAGTACCTGGTGCTCTCCGCCCGCGACGTGCTCGCCGTCATCGAAAAGTAGAGCTCGCGGTCCGGCGGGGCAGGCCAGGAGCCTGCCCCGCCGGTCGCCCCTGAACTCGATCCAACCGTAGGTTGAGGATTTCAATGCCCAAGATCCTGGAGTTCGACGAGGACGCCCGGCGCTCGCTCGAGCGCGGCGTCAACAAGCTCGCCGACACCGTCAAGGTGACGCTAGGCCCGCGCGGCCGCAACGTCGTCATCGATAAGAAATGGGGCGCCCCCACCATCACCAACGACGGCGTGACCGTCGCCAAGGAGGTGGAGCTGGAGAACCCGTACGAGAACCTCGGGGCCCAGCTGGCCAAGGAGGTCGCCACTAAGACCAACGACATCGCCGGGGACGGCACCACGACGGCGACGGTCCTGGCCCAGGCGATGGTGCACTACGGGCTGCGCTCGGTCGCCGCCGGCGCGAACCCGATGGACCTCAAGCGCGGCATCGACGCCGCCGCGGCCGAGGTCTCCGACCGGCTGCTCAAGTCCGCGCGTGACGTGGAGGAGCAGACCGAGATCGCGCACGTCGCGACGATCTCCGCGCAGGACAGCAAGATCGGCGAGCTGATCGCCGAGGCGTTCGCCAAGGTCGGCAAGGACGGCGTCATCACCGTCGAGGAGTCGCCGACGATGGGCCTCGAGCTGGAGTTCACCGAGGGCCTCCAGTTCGACAAGGGCTACATCTCGCCGTACTTCATCACCGACCCCGAGCGCCTGGAAGCCGTCCTTGAGGACGCGTACGTCCTGATCCACCAGGCCAAGATCTCCTCGATGCAGGACTTCCTGCCCCTGCTCGAGAAGATCGCGCAGGTGAAGAGGCCGCTGCTGGTAGTGGCCGAGGACGTCGAGGGCGAGGCCCTGGCCACCCTGGTGGTCAACAAGATCCGCGGCCTGCTGAACGTGGTGGCGGTCAAGGCGCCCGGCTTCGGCGACCGCCGCAAGGCCATGCTGGCCGACATGGCCATCCTGACCGGCGGCACCGTGATCAGCGAGGAACTCGGCATCAAGCTGGAGTCGGTCGGCCTGGAGGCCCTGGGCCGCGCCCGCCGGATCGTCGTCACCAAGGACGACACCACGATCGTGGACGGCGCGGGCGACAAGTCCGAGATCGAGGACCGGATCAGGCAGATCCGGACCGAGATCGACAACACCGACTCCGACTGGGACCGCGAGAAGCTGCAGGAGCGGCTGGCCAAGCTGTCCGGCGGGGTCTGCGTGCTGCGGGCCGGCGCCGCCACCGAGGTGGAGCTCAAGGAGAAGAAGCACCGCCTGGAGGACGCCATCTCCGCCACCCGGGCCGCCATCGAGGAGGGCATCATCGCCGGGGGCGGCAGCGCCCTGGTGCACGTGGCCACCGACCTGGGCGACCTGGGCCGCAAGGGCGACCAGCGGACCGGCGTGCTCGTGGTCGAGCGCGCGCTGTCCGAGCCGGCCCGCTGGATCGCGCTGAACGCCGGCGCGGAGGGCTCGGTCGTGGTGGCCAAGATCGCCACCCTGCCCGCCGGGCACGGCTACAACGCCGCCACCGGCGAGTACGGCGACCTGATGGCCCAGGGCATCATCGACCCGGTCAAGGTCACCCGGTCCGCCGTGCAGAACGCCGCGTCGATCGCCGGCATGCTGCTGACCACCGAGACCCTGGTGGTCGAGAAGCCGGAAGAGGAGAAGGCCTCCGCGGGCGACGGCCACGGCCACGGCCACAGCCACTAGGGGCACCTCCCTAACACGATGAAACCCGGGTTTCACCCCGCTCTAGCCAGGTGAAACCCGGGTTTCATGCTGTTCAGAGCCGTTTGGGGGCTTGTGTCCCGTGAGCGATTGCTGTCATATTTGATCGGTCTTGATCCACAAGCCGGGAGCAGGGGGCGCTATGCGTCTGGGCGGGACAGCCGCGATCATCGTCAGCGCAGCGGCGCTGACGGGCGGCCTGGCCGGCCTGAGCGGGCCGGCCATCGCCGGAGCGGCAGCGAGTCCAGCGGCGGCGCAGGCGACCGTGCTCATCCACCCCGACGTCCAGCAAGTGGGGCATGCCTCCAAGTCAGCCGCCGACCACCGCGGAGTGCGAGGCCCAGTTCAGGTCGCGTGCTACGAGCCGCCGCAGATCCAGCAGGCGTACGACCTCCCCGCGCTCTACGCCAAGGGCGTGACCGGCAAGGGGGCGACGATCGTCATCGTCGACTCCTTCGGCTCGCCCACGATTAAGAACGACCTGGCCACCTTCGACGGGCAGTTCGGCATCCCCGCGCCGCCGTCATTCACGATCATCCGGCCCGCCGGCGCCGTCCCGCCGTTCGATCCGAACAACGGCACGATGCTCAGCTGGGCCGGGGAGACGACGCTGGACGTGGAGTACGCGCACACGATCGCGCCGGGGGCCAGCATCGTCCTGGTCGAGACGCCGGTCGCGGAGACCGAGGGCGTAACCGGATTCCCGCAGATCATCCAGGCCGAGAAGTACGTGATCAATCACCATCTCGGTGACGTGATCAGCCAGAGCTTCAGCGCGACCGAGCAGACCTTCTCCGCCAAGGCCTCCGTCGACGCGCTGCGCGTCGCGTACGTCGACGCCCAGCGGCACCACATCACGGTCCTGGCCGCCTCGGGCGACAACGGCGCCGCCAACGTCGGGCTGGACGGGTCGACGTTCTTCACCTTCCCGACCACCACCTGGCCGCCCAGCGACCCGCTGGTGACCGCCATCGGCGGCACCCAGCTGCACCTGGACGCGAACGGCAACCACACCTCGCCGGACACGGTGTGGAACGACACCTTCAGCGTGGCCACCAACCAGTTCATCTTCGGCGATAACGGGCCGAACCCCCTGGCTGCGGGCGGCGGGAAGTCGGTCCTGTTCTCGCGGCCGTCGTATCAGAACCTGGTGCGAGGCGTCGTGGGCCACGCCCGCGGCGTGCCCGACATCTCGATGAGCGCGGCCTGCAACGGCGCGGTCGACGTGTACCAGAGCTTCCCCGGCATCCCGGCCGGCTGGTTCCCGACCTGCGGGACCAGCGAGGCCACCCCGCTGTTCGCCGGCATCGTGGCGCTGGCCGTCCAGGAGGCCCACCACTCGCTCGGGCTGATCAACCCCGCCCTGTACGCGATGTCGGCGCGGCACGCGCCGGGCCTGGTCGACGTGACCAGCGGTAACAACACCGTGTCGTTCACCCAGGGCGGCACCAAGCACACGGTACGGGGCTTCAGCGCCGGCCCCGGCTACGACCTGGCCTCCGGGCTCGGCACGGTGAACGCGGCCCTCTTCGTCCCGGAGCTGGCCGCCCTGGCCGGACGGTAACCCGGCCGGTCAGCGGCACCCGGTTCACTAGGATGGAAGCATCCCCGCTGCCACTCCCGGTGAAGGTGCCATGACTGATCACGCTTTTTCGGACCAGCCGGACAAGTTCGCGCCCATCGGGCTGACCTTTGACGACGTGCTCCTGCTGCCCGCCCATTCCGCGGTCCTGCCCAGCGAGGCGGATACCAGCAGCCGGATCACGCGTCGTCTGCGGCTGCGCATCCCGCTGGTGTCGGCGTCCATGGACACCGTCACCGAGGCCCGGATGGCGATCGCCATGGCCCGCCAGGGCGGCGTCGGCGTGCTGCACCGCAACCTGTCCATCGAGGAGCAGGCCCAGCAGGTGGACATGGTCAAGCGCTCCGAGGCCGGGATGATCACCGACCCGGTGACCTGCGGCCCGGACGCCACCATCGCCGACGTGGACCGGCTGTGCGGCCGGTACCGGATCTCCGGCGTCCCGGTGACCGGCCCGGACGGCGTGCTGCTCGGCATCGTCACCAACCGGGACATCCGGTTCGAGACCGACCACGGCCGCCGGGTCACCGAGGTCATGACCCCGATGCCCCTGGTCACCGCGCCGGTCGGGGTAAACGCAGACGAAGCCCTCAAGCTCCTGCGTGAGCACAAGGTCGAGAAGCTGCCGCTGGTCGACGACCAAGGCCGCCTCAAGGGACTGATCACGGTGAAGGACTTCACCAAGAGCGAGAAGTTCCCCTCGGCGACCAAGGACGCGGCCGGCCGTCTGGTGGTCGGCGCCGCGGTGGGCGTCGGCGAGGACGCCAAGCGCCGCGCGCAGGCGCTGACCGAGGCCGGGGTGGACTTCCTGGTCGTGGACACCGCGCACGGGCACGCCCAGGCCGTGCTGGACATGATCGCGCAGATCAAGGCCAACGCCGACACCGAGGTGATCGGCGGCAACGTGGCCACCCGGGCCGGAGCGCAGGCCCTGATCGACGCCGGGGCCGACGGGGTCAAGGTCGGCGTCGGGCCGGGGTCGATCTGCACCACCAGGGTGGTGGCGGGCGTGGGCGTCCCGCAGGTGACCGCGATCTACGAGGCGGCGCAGGCGGCGCGCCCGGCCGGGGTGCCGGTGATCGGGGACGGCGGGCTGCAGTACTCCGGCGACATCGCCAAGGCCATCGCCGCGGGCGCCGACACGGTCATGCTCGGCAGCCTGCTCGCCGGGTGCGAGGAGAGCCCCGGCGAGGTCGTCTTCATCAACGGCAAGCAGTACAAGCTCTACCGGGGGATGGGCTCGCTGGGCGCCATGCGGAACCGGGAGCGCGGCCGCTCGTACTCCAAGGACCGCTACTTCCAGGACGACGTGCTGCGCGAGGACAAGCTCGTCCCCGAGGGCATCGAGGGCCAGGTCCCGTACCGCGGCCCGCTGTCCGCCGTGGCCGGCCAGCTGGTCGGCGGGCTGCGCGCGGCCATGGGCTACTGCGGCGCGCGCACCGTCGCCGGCCTGCAGGAGGCCCGGTTCATCCAGATCACCGCGGCGGGCCTGAGCGAGAGCCACCCGCACGACGTGCAGATGACCGTCGAGGCACCCAACTACGGCGGCCGCCCCGGCCGGCCGGCACGGAACGCCGGTGACCGACGTGGAGATCGGCCGCGGCAAATCCGGCCGCCGGGCGTACTCGCTGAGCGAGATAGGGATCGTGCCCGCCCGCCGGACCCGGGACCCCGAGGAGGTCTCGATCGCCTGGCAGATCGACGCCTACCGGTTCGACCTGCCGCTGATGGCCTCCCCGATGGACAGCGTCGTGTCACCGGAGACGGCCATCGCCATCGGCCGCCTCGGCGGGCTGGCCGTGCTCGACGTGGAAGGCCTGTGGACCCGGTACGAGGACCCCGAGCCGCTGCTGGCCGAGGTGACCGAACTCGACGAGCAGGCCGCCACCCGCCGGCTCCAGGCCATGTACGCCGAGCCGATCTCCGAGGAGCTCATCGGCCGCCGGATCGAGGAGATCGCCCGCGCCGGGGTGACCACCGCGGCCAGCCTGTCGCCGCAGCGCACCGCCCGGTACTACAAGGCGGTCGTGGACGCGGGCGTGGACATCTTCGTGATCCGCGGCACCACGGTGTCGGCCGAGCACGTCTCCGGCCGGGCCGAGCCGCTCAACCTCAAGCAGTTCATCTACGAGCTCGACGTCCCGGTGGTGGTGGGCGGCTGCGCCACCTACGCCGCCGCGCTGCACCTGATGCGCACCGGCGCCGCCGGGGTCCTGGTCGGGTTCGGCGGCGGATCCGGTCACACCACCGTGACCGTGCTCGGGGTGGCGGTGCCGATGGCCACCGCGATCGCCGACGTGGCCGCGGCCCGCCGCGACTACCTGGACGAGTCCGGCGGCCGCTACGTGCACGTGATCGCCGACGGCTCGATGACCAGCAGCGGCGACATCGCCAAGGCGCTGGCCATCGGGGCCGACGCGGTGATGGTGGGCTCGCCGCTGGCCCGGGCCGCCGAGGCGCCCGGCCGCGGCTACCACTGGGGGAGCGAGGCCAACCACACCGAACTGCCCCGCGGCGCGCGCGTCCGGGTCGGCACCATCGGCACCCTGCAGCAGATCCTGCACGGCCCGTCGACCGTTCCCGACGGCTCGATGAACCTGATGGGCGCGCTGCGCCGCACGATGGCCACGGCCGGCTACTCCGACCTGAAGGAGTTCCAGCGCGTCGAGGTGGTCGTCGCCGATTCCGCCCGCCGCTTACCCGAAATCGAAAAAAGGTCAAAAGACATTTTCGGCCGAACGGACCGGCCCGCGAGCCGCCGCACACGCAGGTGCGGCCCATCCAGGACCGTCCGGGGTCGTCTAGAATCCTGCGCATGTCCCGGCTCCGCGTGCTCTCCGGCATCCAGCCCACCGCCGACTCCTTCCACCTCGGCAACTACCTCGGCGCGCTGCGGCAGTGGGTGGCCCTGCAGGACACCTACGACGCCTTCTACTGCGTGGTGGACCTGCACGCGATCACCGTGCCGCAGGATCCCGGCCCTGCTGCCCGAGCGGACCCGGGTCGCCGCCGCCCAGCTGCTCGGCGCCGGGCTGGACCCCGACCGCTGCACGCTGTTCGTGCAGAGCCACGTGCCCGAGCACACCGAGCTGGCCTGGATCCTCGGCTGCATAACCGGGTTCGGCGAGGCCAGCCGGATGACCCAGTTCAAGGACAAGTCGGCCAAGGAGGGTCACGAGCAGGCCTCCGTCGGCCTGTTCACCTACCCCGTCCTGCAGGCCGCCGACATCCTGCTCTACCAGGCCGACCAGGTGCCGGTCGGCGAGGACCAGCGGCAGCACCTGGAGCTGAGCCGGACGCTGGCCCAGCGGTTCAACCACCGCTACGGCCAGACGTTCGTGCCGCCGCAGCCCTACATCCTGGCCGAGGTGGCCAAGATCTACGACCTGCAGGACCCGACGGCCAAGATGAGCAAGTCCTCGTCCTCCCCGCAGGGCATCGTCGACGTCCTGGACGAGCCGGACGTGATCCGCCGGAAGATCGCTCGCGCGGTCACCGACCCGGGCTCGGAGGTGCGGGCCGACCCGGAGGCCAAGCCGGGCGTGACCAACCTGCTGCGGATCTACTCGGCGCTGTCCGGCGAGCCGGTCGCCACCCTCGAGGCCAAGTACGCGGGCGCCGGCTACGGCGGGTTCAAGAAGGACCTGGCCGAACTGGTCGTGGCCACCTTCGCCCCGATCCGGGAGACAACCCAGCGGATCCTGGCCGACGAGGCCGGGCTCGACCGCGTGCTCGCGCACGGCGCCGCCCAGGCCCGCCAGGTCGCCGGCCAGACCATGACCGCCGTCCGCGACCGCATCGGCCTCCTCAAGGCCCAGCCCTAGCCCCCCAGCACCGCACCGTCCTAGCCCCCCGGCACCGCACCGATGAAACATCGGTGTCGTGCAGACAGGCCGCGCTACACCCGCTCGCTCTCGGAGGGCTCGGAGCGCTCGGCGCGGCTGGCGCGCGCCGCCCGCAGCCGTCCCCGGCGGCTGTACATGAAGCCGACCACGGCCGCGAGCACCGCGGCGCAGCTGAACCCGGCCGCGGCCAGCACCGACGGGCCGGTCACCGGGTGCGGGCGGGCGGCCGAGGCTCAGCCCGGGAGGGCGCCGAGGCCGCGGCGGCCGGCGACGCCGAGGGCGGCAGCAGCGGACCGACCAGCGTGCCGACCGGGGTGACCTTCCCCTCCGCGGCGAAGCCCCAGTTGAGCAGCTTCTCCGCGGAGGTGATCTCGGTCAGCGCCGGGCAGTGCAGCAGGGTCACGATGAGCGTGACGCCGTGCCGGGTGGCCATCCCGACGTAGGTGGCGCCCGCGGCGCTGGTCCAGCCGATCTTCCCGCCCACGGCCCCCGGGTAGGTGGTGAGCAGGGAGTTCTGGTTGTACAGCTCGACCGCCTTGCGCCGGGCCACCACGAACCGCGCGCTCATGGTCTGGTCGTACTTCAGGAACGCGGGCAGCTTCAGCGCCTGCCGGGCGATCAGGGCCAGGTCGTAGGCCGAGGTGTGCTGGCCCGGGGCGTCCAGCCCGTTCGGGTCGACCGCGACCGTGTCGTCGGCCTGCAGGTGCCGCGCCTCGGCGTTGATCAGCGACATGCCCTCGCCGAACGACCCGGTCGCCTGGGTCAGGGCGATTGCCGCGTCGTTGGCCGAGATGGTCAGCAGCGCGGTGAACAGGTCGGAGATCTTGTAGGCCCGCCCGGCGACCAGGCCGACCACGTTCGGCACGGTCGAGGTGGCCTGCTTGCTGGCCACCACCGTGGCGTCCGGGTTGAGCAGCGGGATCAGGGCCACCGCGGTGAGCACCTTGAGCGTGCTGGCCGGCCGGTACCAGCCGTGCGGGTCCTTGGCCGCGAGCACCTGCCCGGTGCTGGCGTCGGCCACGACGAACGCCGACGCGGCCACCCCGGGCAGCCGCGGCGCCGAACGCGACGGGTAGTTGACCGCCACCCCCTTGGCCGCCAGCTGCGGCCCCCCGACGGCCTGCGCAACCGGGGACCCGGAGCCCGGGGACCCGGAGCCCGGGGACGCGGAGCCCGGGGATGGGCCACCCACCACGACGGCCGACGCCGGCACCGCCGGACCGACGGCCGCTGAGCCGAGACCAGCAAGAAGCGCGGCGACCAGGACGGCCCGCGGCCTGATCCGGTCCAGCATGAGCCTCCGTCCCTGGGGTTATCGGCCTGTCGCCGAAGTAACCTGAGCGTTATGGAACGAACGTCGGAGTCCGGACTACCCATCGATGCCGTCTACGACGACAGCAAGCTTACGGATTTCCGGCCCGCAGAAGAGCTCGGCCCGCCGGGAGAGTATCCGTTCACTCGCGGAGTGTATCCGCGAATGTATGTCGACCGGCCGTGGACGATGCGGCAGTACGCCGGGTTCGCCACGGCGAAGGAGTCTAACCGCCGCTACCACGAGCTGATCGAGGCGGGTACCACCGGGCTCTCGGTCGCCTTCGACCTGCCCACCCAGATGGGATACGACTCCGACGCGCCGATCGCGCACGGCGAGGTGGGCAAGGTCGGCGTGGCCATCGACTGCGTCGACGACATGCGCACGCTGTTCCGCGAAATCCCGCTCACCACGGTGTCCACCTCCATGACCATCAACGCGCCCGCCGCGGTGCTGCTGCTGATGTACCAGGCGGTGGGCGAGGAGCAGGGCGCGCGCCCGGAACAGCTGACCGGGACGATCCAGAACGACGTGCTCAAGGAGTACATCGCCCGCGGCACCTACATCTACCCGCCGCGCCCGTCGCTGCGCCTGGTGGCCGACACCTTCGCCTACTGCCGCAAAGAGCTGCCGAAGTGGAACACCATCTCCATCTCCGGCTACCACATGGCCGAGGCCGGCGCCACGCCCGTCCAGGAGATCGCCTTCACCCTGGCCAACGCCAAGGAATACGTGAGAGCCGCCCTGAACGCCGGGCTGGACGTAGACGAGTTCGCGCCCCGGCTGTCGTTCTTCTTCGTGGCCCGGACCACCCTGCTGGAGGAGGTGGCCAAGTTCCGCGCCGCCCGGCGGCTCTGGGCGCACATCATGAAGAACCGAGTTCAAGGCCCAGGACCCGCGTTCGCAGATGCTGCGGTTCCACACCCAGACGGCCGGCGTACAGCTCACCGCGCAGCAGCCGGAGGTGAACCTGATCCGGGTCAGCCTGCAGGCCCTGGCCGCGGTGCTGGGCGGCACGCAGTCGCTGCACACCAACTCCTACGACGAGGCGCTGGCCCTGCCCAGCACCAAGGCGGCCCGGCTGGCGCTGCGCACCCAGCAGGTGATCGCCTACGAGAGCGACCTGACCGCCACCGTGGACCCGTTCGCGGGCTCCTACGCGATCGAGTCGATGACCGATGACATCGAGACCGCCGCGCGGACGCTCATGGACAGGTCGAAGAACTGGGCGGGGCGGTGGCCGCCATCGAGCGCGGCTTCCAGAAGGCGGAGATCGAGAACGCGGCCTATCAGGTCACCCGGGAAATCGACGACGGCGAGCGCATTGTCGTAGGCGTGAACAAATTCGCCACCACAGGCGAGGAACCGTATCAGCCGCTGCGCGTCGACCCGGCCCTCGAGGCCGAGCAGGCCGGAAAGCTGGCCCGGCTCAGGGAACAGCGGGACCAGACCGCGTTCGGCCGTGCTATCGGCGCCCTCAAGAAAGCCGCGGAAGGCACGGAAAACGTGCTTTACCCGCTCCGGGACGCGTTGCGCGCGGACGCCACCCTGGGAGAGGTCTGCGACGCGCTGCGTGAGGTATGGGGCGAGTACCAGCCCGGCGAATTCTGACGATTTCATAAGTTCCGGGTCTGGAGGTCGGTCATGGCTATCGAGTGGAATCCTTCCCGCGGCGCGACGCTCGGCGTCGAATGGGAGGTGCAGCTCATCGACTCCGAGAGCCGGATGCTGCGGCAGGAGGCGGGCAAGCTGCTCGCCGGGCTGCCGGTAGTCGGCGACACGGGTGAGCACCCGCAGATACGCCACGAGCTGATGCAGTCCACCCTCGAGGTGGTCACCGGCATTTGCAGTACGGTATCGGAGGCTAAGGAGGACCTGGCCAAAACGATCGGTGATCTCCAGCGAGCCGCGTCCGAGCACGGTATTCTATTGGCATGCGCCGGGACCCACCCGGTGAGTGACTGGCGCGACGCGACCATGGCGCCCATCCAGCGCTATGCGGAGCTCGTCGAGCAAATGCAATGGCTTGTCCGCCGGATTCAGACCTTCGGCGTACATGTACACGTGGGGATCCGGGACGGGCGCAAGGCGATTCCGATCGTCAATGCGCTCGCCGCGTACCTGCCGCACTTTCTCGCGATAACGGCGTCGAGCCCGTTCTGGTGTGGGTACGACACCGGGCTTGCCTCCAGCAGGTCCGTGACCTTCGGCGCCCTGCCGACGGCGGGTCCGCCGGCCCGGCTGACGGACTGGGAACAGTTCGAGGACTATATGGACACGCTGCTGCGTGCTGGGACCATCCGCAGCATCAAGGAGGTCTGGTGGGACATCCGGCCGCACCCGGACTTCGGCACCGTCGAGATTCGCATGTTCGACGGGGTGCCGACGCTCCGCGAGGTCGGCATGGTGGCGGCGCTCTCGCAGTGCCTGGTCCAGCTGTTCGACACGCAGCTGGACCGCGGCTACACGCTGCCGTCCCCCTCGGCCTGGGTAGTCAGGGACAACAAGTGGCGCGCGACGAGATACGGGCTGGACGCGACCGTGATCACTGATGAGGCCGGCGCCACCGCGCCGCTCCGCGACGAACTCTACGAACTGCTCCGCGAGCTGGAGCCGGTAGCCTGCAGGCTGGGCTGCCTCGAGGAGCTCTCGGTGGCCTTCGAGGTGCTCGAGCGGGGCGCCTCGTACGAACGGCAGCGGGCCGTCTACGCACGCACAGGGGACCTGCTCAGCGTGGTAGACGCCCTGATCACGGAGTTCGCCGACGATAGGTTCTGCACGCAGGGGGGTGTTGGGCATGGAAGAAGCTGATCTGGCCGCGAATCTGGATGCGTTCCTGGCCAGACACGAGGACGAGCTGATCGAGTTCCGCCGCGACCTGCACGCCCATCCCGAGCTGGCCAACGCCGAGCACCGCACCACCCGCCGGGTCGCGCTGCGCCTGGCCGCGGCCGGCCTGCGCCCGGTGATCCTGCCCAAGGGCACCGGCCTGACGGTCGACATCGGCACGCTGAACGACCAGGACGCCTACGCCGACCAGCCCGTGGTCGCGCTGCGCGCGGACCTGGACGCGCTGCCCATGACCGACGAGAAGGACGTCCCCTACCGCTCCACCATCCCGAACGCCTGTCATGCGTGCGGCCACGACGTGCACACCACCGTCCTGCTCGGCACCGGCCTGTACCTGGCCGAACAGGCCGCCGCGGGCTCGCTGCCCGGCCGGGTCCGGCTCATCTTCCAGCCCGCCGAGGAGGCCGCCAGCGGCGCCCTCGACGTGCTCGCGGCGGGCGGCCTCGCCTCGGTCGGCCGGATCTTCGCCCTGCACTGCGACCCCCGGCTGGACGCCGGCCAGCTCGGCGTCCGCTCCGGCGCGATCACGGCCGCCTGCGACCGGATCCAGGTCCGGGTGTCCGGGCCCGGCGGCCACACCGCCCGGCCGCACCTGACCGTGGACCTGGTGTACGCGCTGGGCAAGATCATCACTGAGGTGCCCGCCGCGCTGTCCCGGCGGGTCGACCCCCGGTCCAGCCTGAGCCTGGTCTGGGGCCGGGTCAGCGCCGGGACCGTGGCCAACGCGATCCCCGACAGCGGGATCGTCGAGGGCACCGTCCGCTGCCTCGACGACGAGGCCTGGCACCGCGCGCCCGACCTGCTCAAGGGCCTCATCGACTCGGTGGCCCTGGCCTACGGGGTCAACACGGAGTTCACCTACCAGCGCTACGTGCCGCCCACGGTCAACGACCAGGGCTGCGCGGCCATGCTCGCGGCCGCGGCGCTCGACGTGCTCGGCGCGGGCTCGGTGGTGCAGAGCCCGCAGAGCCTCGGCGGCGAGGACTTCGCCTGGTACCTGGAGTCGATCCCCGGCGCGCTGGCCCGGCTGGGCACCCGGGTGCCCGGCTCGACCGCCTCGCTCGACATCCACCAGCCAACCTTCGACGTGGACGAGCGGGCCATCGGGATCGGCGTCAAGGCGATGGTCGCCACCGCGATCGACGCGCTCTGGGACGACGGCGCGATGGTCGCCCAAGCCCTCCCCGGCGTGACCAGCGCGTAGCTCTCTGCTGTTTCCCGCTCGCCTCCGGGCGCCTCTTGACCCGCCTCCTTCCCTCGTCGCTCCTTCGTCGCTCCTCAGTCCAGGCGGCGGCGGCGCCCTTTGGCTCGCGGGGGAGACCTGGCGGCGGCGGCGGCCCTTTGGCTCGCGGGGGAGACCTGGCGGCGGCGGCGGCCTTTGGCTCGCGGGGGATACCCTGAGTGGATGGGAACCGTGCCCGTCGGCCGCAAGAAGCGCGCCGAGGCGACCGGCGGCCCGCAGGTGTTCCGCTCGCCGACCGCGATAATCGTCTGGTGGGTGTGGGTGCTGTTCGCCGTGGGCAACCTGATCGACCTGGCCGTCCAGGGCCGCGACCGCCTGTCGCTGGTCGCGGCGGCCATCTTGGTGCTGGTCACCGGCATCGCCTACGTCACCGCCCAGCGGCCCAGGGTCATCGCCGACACCGCCGGGATCACGATCGTCAACCCGCTGCGCGATCATCACATCGGGTGGGCCGGGGTGACCAAGCTCGACCTGGCCGACCTGCTGCGCGTGCACTGCCGGCTGGGACCTGACGACACCAAGATCATCTACTCCTGGGCGGTGCACTACTCGCGGCGCCGCAAGGCCGCCGCGGAAATCAAGGCCCGCCGGACCGCCGCGCGGATGAGCTCCGGCCGCTCGTCCTTCGGCACCTTCGGCCTGGGCGGCGGCGGCTTCGGCATGGGCGCCGGCTACGGCGGCAGCGGCCGGCGTGACCTCGGGTACGGGAGCGCCGCGAGCGGCGAAACCGCCTCAGCGGCCGAGGCGGAAGCCGAACGGATCGTCCGGGTGCTCAGCGAGTACGCGACCGCGGCGCGGGCCGAGACGGTCTGGGCCGAGGGCACCGTCCAGATCGCCGGCGCCGGCCAGGCCGCCGGAAGCGAGCCCGCCGGCCACGTCGAGCCGGCCGCGGACGGCGCTGCGGACCTCCGGGCGGACCTCCGGGTCACCGGCTGGCTCGAGCCGCTCAAGAGCACCTGGAACCGGACCGCGCTCCTCGCGCTGCTCATCCCCGCCCTGATCCTGCTGGTGATCGCCGTCGTCTAAGGAGGAGGATTACGTCCAGGGCGGCTCGGACTCGTACGGCCCGGTGTTGGCGTCGCCCATCTTCGCGCACGGCAGCGCGCGCAGCGAGGTCACGTAGTCCTGCGGCGCGCCCGCCTTCTCCGCGGAGTCGGCCAGGATGCCGATGGCCCGCGCCGAGGGCAGGCCGCCCTCGTAGAAGTTGAGCACGTACAGCCAGGCCAGCACGTCGCCGTCCAGGGTCTGCACCCGGACCTTGGCCTTGCGGTAGTAGCCCAGGGTCACGCCGTCCCAGTTGTCGAGCGCCGTCTCGTCGCCGGAGGACATGTCGTAGAGCACGACGAACACCCGGGATCCGGGCCCCTCGACCACCGTGGCCATGGCCCCGTCCCAGCCGATGTCCTCGCCGCCGAAGGTCAGCCGCCAGCCTTCCAGCCAGCCGGTGCCCCGCTGGGGCGAGTGCGGGCAGCGCAGGAGCATCTGCTCCGGGTCCATGTTGCTGCCGTAGGCTGCGTACAGTGCCACGGGGGCAAGCGTACGGCTTCCCGCCCCGGTCCGCCGGGCATGCCCATGCCCGATACCTGACTGCGACCCGCGCGAGGGAGAAACCATGTCACGGCACACCATCGCGATCCTGGGCGGCGGGCCAGGCGGGTACGAGGCCGCCCTCGTCGCGGCCCAGCTCGGCGCCGACGTCACCGTCGTCGACTCGGACGGGATCGGCGGGGCCTGCGTGCTGACCGACTGCGTCCCGTCCAAGACGCTCATCGAGACGTCCAACGCGATGACCCTGCTCAACCGGTCGGCCGGGCTCGGCATCGCCACCGGCGGCCTGGCCACGGTCAACGCCGCCCGGCTGTACGAGCGGATCACCGACCTGGCCCGGGCCCAGTCCGCCGACATCACCGCGCGGCTGGCCGCCGAGGGCATCAAGGTGATCAAGGCCAAGGGCCGCCTGGCCGGACCCAGAACCCCGGCACGGTCAGGGCGGGGGACGCCGAGATCAAGGCCGAGACCGTCCTGATCGCCACCGGCGCGCTGCCGCGGGTGCTGCCCGGCGCGCCGCCCGACGGCGAGCGCATCTTGACCTGGCGCCAGCTCTACGACCTGACCGAACTCCCGCGAGACCTCATCGTCATCGGCTCCGGCGTGACCGGCGCCGAGTTCGCCAGCGGCTACCAGGCCCTGGGCTCGCGGGTCACCCTGGTCTCCTCCCGGGACCGGGTGCTGCCGCACGAGGACGAGGACGCGGCCAACCACATCGAGGACGTCTTCCGCCGCCGCGGCATGACCGTGCTGAGCCGGTCCCGGGCCGAGCACGTTGCCCGCGACCGCGACGGCGTCACCGTGACCCTGGACGGCGGCCGCACCCTGACCGGGAGCCACTGCCTGCTGACCGTGGGCATGATCCCGCGGACCGAAGGCTGCGGCCTCGACCAGGCCGGGGTCAAGGTCGACGCGCGCGGGTTCATCCAGGTCGACCGCGTGTCGCGCACCTCGGTGCCGGGCGTGTACGCGGCGGGGGACTGCACCGGCGTGCTCATGCTGGCCTCGGTCGCCGCCATGCAGGGCCGGATCGCGATGTGGCACACGCTGGGCGAGGCGGTCCGCCCGCTCCGCCTCGACCACGTGGCCGCCACCATCTTCACCGACCCCGAGATCGCCACCGTCGGCGTGACCCAGCGCGCGGTCACCGCGGGCGAGGTCTCGGCCCGGGTGCTCAAGCTGCCGCTGGCCACCAACCCGCGGGCCAAGATGGCCGGGGTCATCGACGGCTTCGTCAAGCTGCTGTCCAGCCCCGGCACCGGCGTGATCCTCGGCGGCGTGATCGTCGCCCCCCGCGCCAGCGAGCTCATCCTGGCCGTGTCCATGGCCGTCGAGCAGCGCCTCACCGTCGAGCAGCTGGCCCAGACCTTCGCCGTCTACCCGTCCCTGTCGGGCAGCCTCACCGAAGCGGCCCGCAAGCTGATGGAGTTCCCCCCCGACACCCCCTAAAAGATCAAAATCATTTGTCCGAACGGGCCGTGGCACCCGCCCCCGGCCCCGTTCACGCTCGCCCGCCCCAGCCACCACCGCGAGCCACCGCCGCGAGCCGCCGCCGCGAGCCGCCACCGCCGCCTGCCGCCCCCAGCCCCCCGCGGCCGCAGCTCCACGACATCACGACCATCCTGCAGAATCATGAACCACGTCGACTTCGGATGTCGCTGCCCGCCGCGCTCGCCGCCCCGCGGGTCAGCCAGACCAACTCGGCTACCTCCCTGGCCGAGCCGGCCTTCTATAACAGCGCGCTAGCCCGGCAGCTAACCAGTCAGTTCGGCGAGAAGTTCACCCTGGCCACCGGGCCGATCCTGCCCCTGGACAACTACCCGGGGGACGCGACCGCCCTGCAGATCCTCGGCCACGGCCTGGTCGAGTCCATCGCCGAGCCGGTCCGCCTCGGCGGCGGCAGCGCCCTGGTCGTGCACCCCTCAGGGTGACTCGTCAACGGCGATCCACGCCTGGTCGCCCGCCGCGTTCCATCCGTGCCAGGTACCAGGGGGCACGGCGGCCAGCCTCTCCTGCAGCTCACTGCTCGGGAACCACACGGCGTTGGCCGGCGCCTGGCCGGCGTAGCCCGGCGACGCTATCTCCCCCAGGAGGCTCGGCCTCGACCTGGCCCAGGTCGATGAGCCGGGCCAGCGCCTGGGTGGGAACCGCGTCCCGGTCCCGGATGATGGCCAGGAACAGGTGCTCGACTCCGACGTACGCGTTCCCCATCTCCCGGGCCACCCCTACCGAGTTCTCGAGCATGCGCCTATAGCGCGGTGTCGGGGCGGGCCCGTCCTCATCGCTCATGCGCTCGCCGCTCCTCTCGGTTGACGCGTCGGCAGCAGTTCTATGCCAGCCACGATATCCACGCCGGGAGCCCGGCCGAGGTTCAGTGCGAGGGGCGGCCCAGGTCGGGGTCGTCGGGGGGCGTGAGACCGTGGCGGCGCAGCCGGGAGACGCGGATGTCGTCGGCGTAGATCGCCACGATGCCCACGCTGGAGATCAGGAACAACGCGGGCACCATGATGTGGATGAACAGCGGGCCGGGGAAGGCGGCCAGCGCGGCGGCGAAGGGCAGCGTGACCAGCAGGTGACGGATGGTCAGCCGACCCCGCCACCCGGCGTCGGTCAGCTCGTGCCGCACCCACTCCCGGTTCCGGTCCGGCAGCCGGAATCCCAGCGCGAACAGCACCTTCCGGACCGCGTTCGGATCGCCGGGAAGCCTGCTCACCGCGGATCAGTCCTTGAGCTCGCAGATGGGCGCGCCTGCCGTCACCGTCTGGCCCACCGCCACGGCCAGCCCGGTGACCGTGCCGTCCTTGTGCGCGGTCAGCGGCTGCTCCATCTTCATCGCCTCCAGGACCACGATCACGTCCCCGGCCGCCACCCGCTCCCCGTCCGCGACGGCGATCTTGACGATCGTGCCCTGCATCGGGCTGACCAGCGTGTCGCCGCTGCCAGCGGGAACCGAGCGTCGCGACCGGCTCGCACCACGGACCCGTTCGGCCGAAATAGGAGCGGGCGAAACGCGGCGCGCCTGGCTTAGTGCGGCGGGGACCACGACCGACAGTCGTTTCCCGCCCACCTCTACGGTGATGGCCTCCCGGTCGGCCGGGTCCGCGACCGACGCCGGTTCCTGGGCCGGCATCGGCGCGGTGAACTCGGTCTCGATCCACCGGGTGTGCACGCCCAGCGAGCCGCCCGGCGCGGTGAACGCGGGGTCGGTGACGACCGCGCGGTGGAAGGGCAGCACGGTCGGCATGCCGCCGACCTCGAACTCACCCAGCGCCCGGGCCGCCCGCTGCAACGCCTCGGCCCGGCTCGCGCCGGTCACGATCAGCTTGGCGATCAGCGAGTCGAACACCTGCGGGACCGTCATCCCGGCCGCGTACCCCGAGTCGAGCCGCACGCCGGGTCCGGACGGCGGGCGGAACACGGTGATCGTCCCGGGGGCGGGCAGGAAGTTCCGGGCCGGGTCCTCGGCGTTGATCCGGAACTCGATCGAATGCCCCCGGGCCGGCGGATCGTCATAGCCCAGCGGCTCCCCGTCCGCGATCCGGAACATCTCCCGCACCAGGTCGATCCCGGTCACCTCCTCGCTGACCGGATGCTCCACCTGCAGCCGCGTATTGACCTCCAGGAAACTGACCGTGCCGTCCCGGGCGACCAGGAACTCGCACGTCCCCGCGCCCACGTAGCCGGCCAGCCGCAGGATCGCCTTGGACGCCTAGTACAGCGCCTCGACCTGCTCCGACCCCAGGAACGGGGCCGGGGCCTCCTCGACCAGCTTCTGATGCCGGCGCTGCAGCGAGCAGTCCCGGGTGGAAATGACCACCACGTTGCCGTGGGCGTCGGCCAGGCACTGGGTCTCCACGTGCCGGGGCCGGTCCAGGTACCGCTCCACGAAGCACTCACCCCGGCCGAACGCCGCCGTGGCCTCCCGCACCGCCGACTCAAACTGCTCAGCGACCTCCTCCGCGCGCCAGGCCACCTTCAGGCCCCGCCCGCCACCGCCGAACGCCGCCTTGATCGCGATCGGGTACCCGTACTCCGCCCCGAACGCCCGGATCTCCTCGGCGTCGCGCACCGGGTCCTGCGTCCCCGGGGTCAGCGGCGCCCCGGCCTGCCGGGCGATGTGCCGGGCCCGCACCTTGTCGCCCAGCGCCTCGATCGCCTCGGGCGGCGGGCCGATCCAGGTCAGGCCCGCCCGCGTCACGGCCCGGGCGAAGTCCGCGTTCTCGGCCAGGAACCCGTAGCCGGGGTGCACCGCGTCCGCGCCCGACTCCAGCGCCACCTTGATGAGCTTGTCGATGTCCAGGTAGGTCTCCGGGCCCGTCGTCCCGGACAGCGAATACGCCTCGTCCGCCATCTGGACGTGCAGCGCGTCCAGGTCGGGTTCGGCGTACACGGCCACGCTGGCCAGCCCGGCGTCACGGCACGCCCGGATGACACGCACCGCGATCTCGCCGCGGTTCGCGATCAGGACCTTGCGCAACTTCGGCCTCCCTGGTTCGCCGACCTGGCCTGCCCGACCTGGCCTGCCCACCTGGCCTGCCCGACCTGGCACTGCGCAGGAGTCTAGACGAGGTAGATCATGAGCCACGCTGACCCATATGTCAGCATGGCCGGAAGGCCCGTTAATCCCAGCCGGGAGTTACGGTAGCGGCGTCTTGTGCTCCTCCGTCAGCATGGCACCTTTGGCGTACCTGGATCTCGCGGCCGGGCGGGAGTTTGTCTCCCGCTGTACGCCCTTCCTCAACCGAAGTGAGGAAGGGCGAACACCGGGTACAACCCCGCTGCCTGCGCTAACGCGAGACGGCCTGGCCTAGCGGAGGGGTTGCCCGGCCGCCGCGCGCCCCCGTCAGCCAGTCAGCCCGTCGAGCTTGTCGAGCAGGGCCTTCAGCGAGTACCTGGTGATCACCGTCTCGCCAGCCGTCTCGGGTATGACCGCCTGCCAGTGCGGCCCGTGGTAGGTGATCTTCACCTGCGGGTGCGCGGCCTCGTACGCCGCGCGCCGTGGCACCTGGTCTACGTAGTCAGGCTCGCCCCTGACCAGCCTCATAATCTTCTCCCTGAATCGCCCGGATCACTCCGTCATCGGCGACGGTAGGGAAGAACACGGGGCGCACCGGACCCGGTACGCGGACCCCCGGCAAGGGGCGCAGTCTGAACCCTCTGGCTAGGTGGGCAGGCCGATGCTCCCGGCCAGTGAGCGCGCCCTGCGGCTGATCAGCGCGCCGCCGTGGTCCACCGCGTCGGCGGTCATCTGCCGGGCGGTCGGCGAGTACCGCACCGAGTCAGCCGAGGTCTGGCAGGCCGTCTCCAGCCAGTGCAGCGCGGCCGGGTAGTCGCGGCGCTGGTAGTAGGCGCGGGCGATCTCCACGCCCAGCCGCCCCCGGCGCTCCCGGCTCGGGATCTCCTCGGGGTCGATGTCCTCGGCCCGGTTCCGGGCCTCCGCCGACCTGGACAGGTCGGCGGAGATCGACACCGCGTGCAGCTTCACGTTGGACGCGCCGAACATCGTCCAAGGGTGGTGGTAGCCGCCGGGCAACCGGCTAGCGGTCGCGCTGGCCGCGTCCCAGTGCCGCCAGGCGTCACCCTCGCGCCCGGCCCTGGCCGCCGTCGTCGCGGCGTGGAGCTGGAGCGCGCCGTACATCGCCGCGCAGCTCGTCATCCGCCCTCTTCAAGGCGCGGTTCTAGCAGGTCAGCTGCTTCCCGCGCGAGCGTCAGCGCGCCGTCCGTGTCGCCGGCCGACCGCTGCACCATACCCAGCGTCCACGCGGCCCCGGCCAGCGCGGCGGGTGTGTCCGCGTCCTGCGCGGCGCTCATCGCGCGGTCGGCCGCCGTCCAGTTCAGCTCCGCTCTCGCTGGCCCAGACCACCTCGTGCTGCACCACGGCGTACACGTCGGCCAGCACCCCGCTGGCGGCCGCGCCTGGCCCTCGGCCGCCCGCGCCGCGATCCGGGCGTCGGTGACCAGCCGGGGCAGGATGCGGCCCACGTCGGTGCGGTGCTGCGTGGACTGGTGCCACAGCAGCCAGGCGTCCGCCGTCCGGGCCGCCAGCGCGGCCACGTCGACCGGGCTGGCGGGGATGACCAGCAGCGGGTCGCGGACGGCTTCCCTGATGGCAGGCACCGCATCATGCGGGATGCGCGCGAACGAGGCCACCGGCACCGAGGCCGCGCCGCCCAGGTCCATGTCGATGCCGGCCAGCACCGCCACGTCGCCCACGGCCAGCGCCTCGGCCAGCTTGACCAGCAGCGGCAGCCGTGGCGGGAGCCTGGTGCCCGCGCTCGATGCCCTTCAGCCACGAGGCGGACATGCCGACCAGCCCGGCCAGCACGGGCCGGGACAGGCCCTTGCGCTCGCGCAAGATCTGGATGCGCTCGCCGGTTCGCTTCCCGGCGAGGTCATCGAGCATGAGCCAACCTCGGGGTCGTTCGTCACCTAGTAGGCAGCCTATGCGCCGTAACGCCCGGCCTGCCAGCGAACATGACGCCCCGCCTTGGCTCGCGTCGACCGGGCATCACCCCTTGCGCTTAGGCCTACGGGGCGGGCGGCGATGCCATGGGCGTACAGCCGCCTTGTTGCTGGTCAGCTCCGACCGTATGAGGTCGGTCAGGTAGTACAGCGTGTGCCGGATATTGTCGCAGCGGTCGAGGGCTTCACCAGAAGAACCTGCCTTGGCCCTGGTCACGGCGGCCGATGCCTCGATCGTCAGCTTTTCTGTAACCTCGCTGACCTCTTCGGAACCCACGAGCTGGACCTTCAGGCGAGCCGTCCTCAGCTCCGCAAGGGTGCCGTCCAGGTCATCAGGGAGGGGCTGGTCACGCTCGAACCGGTCATAAGCAGCATCCTGGATCTTCCAAGCGCTGACCGTTACGGCCAGGTAGATGTCGCGCCGATCCTCATGCCACCGCCGCGAGTCCTCGAACCTGTCCCGGTTCCGGTTTAAGGCGAAGGCCGCGAACTGCGCCAGCAGAACCCCGCTCAGGGTGAAGACGCCAGTTGCCCACCAGGGTGCCGCACTCATGACGGAACCTTAAGGCTTCGCGCCGCAGGAAGTGGGACACAGCGTCGTAAACGAGCTACTGCGTAGCGTGACAGTCGATAGCCTTCCGGGGTGGCTAAAGATCATGCTGGTAAGCGCCGGAAGAGGCACGAGCGCGCGATAGCTGCGGGCAGCGGCGCAGGTGCAGGAGTTCTCGTCGGCGGTCTACTCGGAGGCCCAGGCGGCGCGGCTGACGGGCTGATGATCGGAGCTGCGCTCGGACCCGAACTTGAACCGCTGGTCGCCTGGGCCGGGAAGAAGATCACGGTGGGGGTACGGCGACGCCAGGCCCAGGTGCTCGCTGAAACCAGCATTCCCGAAGATGAGCTTCGAAAGAAGATCAACGCATCAGAAGATGCGCAGTTGCTGACCGGGTTCGCCCTGAATGCCGCCGCACGCACCACCTTGAAAGGCAAGCTGCGGACACTTGGCCGCTCCCTAGCTTCCGGGCTGCTGGCCGAGGACGACGCGACGATCAACACGGAGCAGATGATCATCGCGGCCATCACCGACATCGAGGGTCCACAGCTCGCCATGCTGGAACTTCTGGTCGCCAGGCGGCCGGCCCGGAACGTCGCTGAACCGCTGGTCAGCGGGCCGCTGGACCTTCCTAAGGATTCCCACGATCGCCCGTTCGATGACAACTGGGATGTCGCCTGGCGCGAGTGGTCGCGAGGGCAGATCGCCCACGCCCGCCCGAACCTTGCCCCCCTCGCGCCCAGCCTCCTGGGAACGCTCCAGCGCCACGGCCTGGTCGTCCAGAACCAGAACACCGACGAGACGATCGAGCAGCTTCAGAGAAAGCTTGAGTCGGCGTTTAGGGAGCTATATGAGCACAGCCGGGACGGCGGCGGTTACCGCCCTACGGGTGCTCCCAAGCTGAGCGCTGCCAGGGACGTTACGCAAGAGCCCACGTGGTCTCCGACAGAGCTGGGCGAGCAGGTGTATCTCCGCTTCCTGGACGCCGGGACGAACGTACCGGACGAGTGGGCCGCAGGCCCGGCTGACCAGCAGGAGCAGCCGTAGCCCGAGCCGGGCGGCCATCGAACACGGCGCCCCGCCAGCCGGTGAGCTGACGGGGCGCTGTCGCGTGGGCGGTACTAGCCGTTCCGCTCGTTGTACTCGGCGAGCAGCTTCTCCAGCCCGTCCGCCCGGAAGGCGGCCTCCTCGCTCAGGTGCCGCAGCGTGGTGACGAGCTGGCCCATCGACGGCCTGGGATCGGCCGCCTTGGTGAGCAGGATGTCGGCGCTCGCCTTGGCGCTGGCGTCGGCCTTCTCGGTCATCCCGACGATGAGGCTCAGGGCCTCGTGGATGCGCGAGCCCGGCTCGATCATGATTACCCCTCAGTAACCGGTTGGTAATGATGCGTACCCCCGCTGGAGAGAGTATCGGGTGCGGCCGGTAAACGCGGGCCGATGTCTCCCTGGCGGCCATCGCGACCACCGCTGTGATGGCACAGTGCTGGCACCCGGCGGTCCGGTAACGGATTGGCTCCGCTTCCGACCGCTTGTACCGCGTTGGCCGGATTGCCCGGCTGTAGCCTGGGAGAACCGTCAACGGATGGTCACGGCATCTTCCGGGTTCCGGTGCCTTACAGTTCCCGCGCCTCAACCGAAGTGTGATCTCGGGTACGTAGAGTGAGCGCCACACCGGTTGCGAGGCCGTCTTGGGGCTGGGATCCCGGTGGTCGCCGGCGCTCGGTGATGCGCCACGTCGGCGACATTTCGTTACGACGAGGTAACGAAAAGCGTGACGCAGCTATCTGTACTTGCCTGGCGTGCGTTGAGTTTTTGTAGACGGCACGGCGGAACGGAAGGAGCCCAGGTGCGCCTGATCATCTCGGGGTACCGAGCATGAGCGTGCTTGGCATGCTGGCGTGGTTCGCGGCGGCGGTGAGCCTGTGGCTCGGCGCGCGCCGGCAAGCCCAGCGCCTTCGCCCGCGGCTACCGGTGGCTGGCCGGGGCCGCCGCCTTGTACTGCGCCGGGCTCATCATCCAGCAGGTGCTCGGCTCCGCGCTCAGCCCCGGAGCCGGGCTGTCGTTCGCCGACCTGCCGCCGCTGCTGGCCGTGGCCGCCGCCGCCGTCGGCATCGTGATGCTGACCACGGCGGACAAGGACAGCTCCGGCGGGCGGCCGTCCGCAGGCCAGGGGAACGACGGGGTCGGCCCGCTCGAGAGCGCGACCACCCCGGTCCTGCCCGGGCTGGCCGACGGCTACGTCATGGCCGTCGCCCTGCTCGTGATCGGCTGGGTCACGCTGTTCAGCGCGGAGTTCCACCGGTCCGCCGAGCGGCCCGGCACCTTCCTGCTCGCCCTCATCCACCCGCTGGCCGACCTGGCCGTGCTCGGCGCGCTGCTGCCCATGGTCACCACCGCCTGGCGGCGGGTCATGCTGCCCTACCTGGCCCTGCTCGCCATGCTGGTCGGGGACGCCCTGGCCGTGGGCCAGCGGGCCCTGGGCGGGCACCCCGGCGTCGCGGCCCAGCTGCTGGCCCTGGTCGCCGCGCTGCTGCTCGGCGCGGCCCCGTGGCGGGTGGCCGAGGCGAGCTGGACCCGCCGGGCCTCGAGCGCGGCCGCCGCCACCATCATCGCCGCGCTGACCGCCGCCGTGGCCACCATCGTGGTCATCGCCAACGGCCTGGCCGGCGCCCCCGCGTCCGGGGCCGCGCTGGTCGTGGCGGGCGGAGCGGGCGTGCTGGTGCTGGCCGTGCGGGTGTTCATGCTGGTCAACCAGAACGGGATCATCCTCGGGATCTGGCGGGAGTCCAGCCGCAGCCTGCGCGAGCTGGCCAGCCGGACCAGCGACGTGGTGCTGGTCTGCGACCCCGACGGCGTGATCAGCTACGCCAGCCCCGCGGTGGGGGACTACGGCTACGCGCCGGGGGACCTGACCGGGCGGCGGCTGCTGGACTTCGTGCACCCCGAGGACCGCGGCGCCGTGCTCACCGCGTCCCGGCTCGCGCTCGCACCGGCCGAGGCGCCCGCGTCGGCCGGACGGTTCCCGGCCCGGGTACGCGCCGCCGACGGTACCTGGCGGCACGTCGAGTCGACCGTGCTGCGCTACCAGGTCCCGGGCGCGCCGCGCCAGATCATGGTCACCGCGCGCGACGTCAGCGACCAAGTGGCGCTGCGCCAGCAGGTCGCGCACCTGACCTTCCACGACGGGCTGACCGGCCTGCCCAACCGCGCCTACGTCGAGGAGCGGACCCGGGACGTGCTGCGCGACGCCCCGACAACCCGCCGGATCGGCGTCATCTTCCTCGACCTGGACCGCTTTACCGCGGTCAACGACTCGGTCGGGCACGGCGCCGGCGACCTGGTGCTGGCCCAGGCCGCCCGGCGGCTGCGTGCCATCGTCCCGGTCCACGACACGGTTGCGCGCTGGGGCAGTGACGAGTTCGCCGTCCTGGTCGAGAACGCGGGCGGCGCGGCGGAGCTCTCCGAGATCGCCGAACGGCTGGTCGGCGCGATTTCCGCCGAGCCGTTCCGGGTGGCCGGCCAGCAGATCGCGCTCACCGCGAGCGTGGGCGTGGCCCTGGCCGGGCGGGATCCCGGCACCCCGGACCACCCCGACGACCCGGCCGGGCTGGTGCTGCGCAACGCGGACGTGGCCATGTCCCGGGCCAAGGAGGCCGGCGGCGACCGGGCCGAGGTCTACGCCGCGCACATGCACGCCGACGTGGTCCGCCGGCTCGAGATCGTGACCGGCCTGCAGCGCGCCATCAGCAACGGCGAGCTCACCCTGCAGTACCAGCCCATCGTGGAGCTGGCCACCTCGCGCGTCGTCGGCGCCGAGGCGCTGGTCCGCTGGTGGCGAGGCGGCGAGGTCGTCGCCCCGCGCGAGTTCCTGGGCGCCGCCGAGGAGTCGGGCCTGATCGTGCCGCTGGGCGAGTGGGTGCTCCGCCAGGCCTGCGCGCAGGGCGCCGCCTGGCGCCGGGCCTCGTGGGACGTCGGGGTCGCGGTCAACCTGTCCGCACGCCAGATCACCGCGCCCGGCTTCACCGCCCAGGTGGCGGCCATCCTGGCCGAGACCGGCCTGCCCTCGACCGCGCTCACCGTGGAGGTAAACGAGCGGATCCTGGTCGAGGAGGACGGGCTGATCGCGGACCGGCTCGCCGAGCTGCACCAGATGGGCGTGCGGATGGCCATCGACGACTTCGGCATCGGGTACGCCTCGCTGGCCTACCTGCGCCAGTTGCCGCTGGACATCATCAAGATCGACCCCTCGTTCGTGGCGGGCCTCGGCCACGACGACACCCTGACCCTGCTGACCAGGACCGTGGTGCAGGTGGGCCGCGAGCTCGGGCTGCGGGTCATCGCCGAGGGCATCGAGCAGCCCCGCCAGCTCAGCGCGCTGCGCGAGATGGGCTGCGACTACGGCCAGGGCTTCCTGGTCGCCCGGCCGATGGCCGCCCCCGGTGTCGAGGCCCTGATCAGGACGGCCGGGATCAGGACCTCGGGGGAGGCGCCCGATGAGCCAACCCAGCACGAACCGAATGAGCCGGCCCGTCTCGGAATGTGAGACAGTTTCCCCATCGGTTGACGTTCCGATTACAGATCGCAGTAAGGTGTTATCCGTGAAGCTCTCGCAGATCCTCGTACTTGGCCGGCGCGCAGCCAGCTGACCAAGCCAGTTCCTGCGCGCTCCCCTCGACTGCCGACCGGCACGAGGGGATTTTTTATGCCGCTCGCCCCCACCAGCCAATAGAGCAAGCCAGGGAGACCAACCGATGACCGAGCAGATGACGGGCCGCAAGGGTACCGCCGGCCCGGAGAGCCCAGCGGGCAGCCCCGCGCCGCCGGCCTCCGCCGTGCCCAGCCCGCGGGACCTGGCCGCCCGCTCGCCGCACCGCGACGCCGCGCGCGCCGCCGATCACTCCCACGCCGAAGCCCCGGCGCCCGCCGAGCACGCGCCCGCCGAGCACGGGCCGGCCGAGCACGGGCCCGCCGAGCACGGGCCGGCCGAGACGCCGCGGACGCCGGTAACGAGCCCCAGCCGGGTCCGGGCCACCGGCGCGCAGGCGCTGGTGTACGCGCTCGAGCGAGTCGGCGCCGACGTGGTGTTCGGCATCCCGGGCGGCGCCGTGCTGCCGGCCTACGACCCGCTGCTCGACTCCAAGATCATCCGGCACATCCTGGTCCGGCACGAGCAGGGCGCGGGCCACGCGGCCACCGGTTACGCGCAGGCCACCGGGCGGGTCGGCGTGTGCATGGCGACCAGCGGGCCGGGCGCGACGAACCTGGTCACGCCCATCGCCGACGCCTACATGGACTCGGTGCCGATCGTCGCGATCACCGGGCAGGTGCCGTCGAAACTGATCGGCACCGACAGCTTCCAGGAGGCCGACATCTCCGGGATCACGATCCCGATCACCAAGCACAACTTCCTGGTCACCAAGCCCGAGGACATCGCCCGCACCATCGGCGAGGCCTTCCACGTGGCCTCGACCGGGCGGCCCGGGCCGGTGCTCGTGGACATCTCCAAGGACGCGCTGCAGGCCACCACCGACTTCAGCTGGCCGGTCCCGTTCGAGCTGCCCGGCTACCACCCGGTGACCAGGCCGCACGCCCGGCAGGTGCGCGAGGCCGCGCGGCTGATCTCCGAGTCCCGGCGCCCGGTGCTGTACGTCGGCGGCGGCGTGATCAAGGCCCGGGCCGCCGCCCAGCTGCGCGAGCTGGCCGAGCTGACCGGCATCCCGGTGGTCACCACGCTGATGGCCAGGGGGGCGTTCCCCGACCGGCACCCGCTGCACATGGGCATGCCCGGCATGCACGGCTGCGTGACGGCGGTCGGCGCGCTGCAGCAGGCCGACCTGCTCGATCGCGCTGGGCACCAGGTTCGACGACCGGGTGACCGGCAAGCTGGACACGTTCGCGCCCGGCGCGATGATCGTGCACGCGGACATCGACCCGGCCGAGATCTCCAAGAACCGCCGGGCCGACGTGCCGATCGTGGGCGACTGCCGGGAGGTGATCGCCGACCTGGTCGCGGCGGTCCGGGCCGAGCACGAGCAGGGCCACCAGCCCGACCTGGGCGCCTGGAAGGCCCAGCTCGATTCCTGGCGGACGACCTACCCGCTCGGCTACGCCGAGCCGGACGACGGCTCCCTGGCGCCGCAGTACGTGATCCAGCGGATCGGGAAGATCGCGGGCCCGGAGGCGGTCTACGTGGCCGGGGTGGGCCAGCACCAGATGTGGGCCGCGCAGTTCATCGACTACGAGAACCCGGGGACCTGGATCAACTCCGGCGGCCTGGGCACCATGGGCTTCGCCGTGCCCGCCGCCATGGGCGCCAAGATGGGCCGCCCGGACACCACGGTGTGGGCCATCGACGGCGACGGGTGCTTCCAGATGACCAACCAGGAGCTGGCCACCTGCGCCATCGAGGGCATCCCGATCAAGGTCGCGATCATCAACAACGGCAGCCTCGGCATGGTCCGGCAGTGGCAGACGCTGTTCTACAACGAGCGCTACTCCAACACCGACCTGCACGCTACCGCCGAACCGCGCAAGCCGGCCGGCACCCGCATCCCGGACTTCGTCAAGCTGGCCGAGGCGTACGGCTGCGAGGGCATCCGCTGCGAGGAGCCCGGCGAGGTCGACCGGGTCATCGAGCGGGCCATGGCCATCGACGACCGGCCGGTGGTGCTGGACTTCGTGGTGCACAAGGACGCCATGGTCTGGCCCATGGTCGCGGCCGGCACGTCCAACAACGACATCAAGTTCGCGCGCGGCCTGGCGCCCGACTGGGGAGGTTCGGAACGAATGACCAGCCATACGCTGTCCGTGCTGGTGGAGAACAAGCCGGGGGTCCTGGTGCGGATCGCCGGGCTGTTCGCCCGGCGTAACTTCAACATCGACTCGCTGGCCGTCGGGCCGACCGAGCACGAGGAGATCTCCCGCATCACGATCGTGGTCAACTGCGAGGAGCACCCGCTCGAGCAGGTGACCAAGCAGCTGAACAAGCTCATCAACGTGCTGAAGATCGTCGAGCTGGAGCCGGGCGCCACCGTGCAGCGCGAGCTGATCCTGGTCAAGGTCCGGGCCGACGCCGAGAGCCGGTCGCGGGTGCTCGAGACGGTCAAGCTGTTCCGCGCCCGGGTGGTGGACGTGGCGCTGGACGTCGTCACGGTCGAGGCGACCGGCAACCGGGAGAAGCTGGAGGCGCTGATCAAGGTGCTCGAGCCGTTCGGGATCAAGGAACTCGTCCAGTCCGGCATGGTGGCCATCGGCCGCGGCGGCCGCTCCATCACCGACCGCGCGCTGCGGCCCGTCGAACGCAGTGCCTAGCGGGGGGTGCGGGGGGTAGTCCCCCCGCGAACCAACACAGCGCCTAGGCTCTCACAAACACAGAAAGGCCCATTTCAAAGTGGCAGAGATTTTCTACGACGACAGCGCCGACCTGTCCGTCATCCAGCGCCGGCACGTCGCCGTCCTCGGCTACGGCAGCCAGGGACACGCGCACGCGCTCTCGCTCCGCGACTCCGGCGTGGACGTGCGGGTCGGCCTGCCCGAAGGCTCCAAGAGCCGGGAGAAGGCGGCCAACGACGGCCTGCGGGTCACCACGCCCGCCGAGGCCTGCGAGGAATCGGACCTGATCATGGTCCTGATCCCCGACCACCTGCAGCGGGAACTGTACCGCGAGGCCATCGCCCCGGCCCTGGTGGAGGGCGACGCGCTGTTCTTCGCCCACGGCCTGAACATCCGCTACGACCTCATCACCCCGCCGCCGGACGTGGACGTCTGCATGGTCGCGCCGAAGGCCCCGGGCCACCTGGTCCGGCGCCAGTTCGCGCAGGGCCGCGGCGTGCCCGTGCTGGTCTGCGTCGAGCGCGACGCGACCGGCAACGCCTGGCCGCTCACCCTGGCCTACGCCAAGGGCATCGGCGGCACCCGGGCGGGCGCGCTGAAGAGCACGTTCACCGAGGAGACCGAGACCGACCTGTTCGGCGAGCAGACCGTGCTGTGCGGCGGCGTGGCCGAGCTGATCAAGGCCGGCTTCGCCACCCTGGTCGAGGCCGGCTACCAGCCCGAGTCCGCCTACTTCGAGTGCCTGCACGAGATGAAGCTGATCGTGGACCTCATGTACGAGGGCGGCATCTCGAAGATGTACTGGTCGGTGTCGGACACCGCCGAGTACGGCGGCTACACCCGCGGCCCGCGGCTGATCAACGAGCAGACCCGCGAGGAGATGCGCCGCATCCTGGGCGAGATCCAGGACGGCTCGTTCGCGCGGGAGCTGATCGAGGAGTTCGACGCGGGCAAGCCGAACTTCCTCAAGCGCCGCGAGGCCGAGCGTAACGAGCAGATCGAGCAGGTCGGCGCCAAGCTCCGCCCGCTGATGTCCTGGCTCGCCGAGGACGAGTAGGGTTTCACCGCTCCGGGCGGGGTAGCGGGCCGTGATGACTGCGAACACGACCCAGACGCTGACCCGCCCGGAGCGCAAGGCCGAGCACAAGGCCGAGCACAAGGCCGAGCACAAGGCGGCACGCCCGCCGGTGATCGCCGGGACCCGGCCCCCGCGTGACTCCGCCGCGGGCGACGTGGTGCTGGCCTACCTGCGCGTCCAGGCTCACACCCTGAAGACGCTCGAACCCGCGGTGCGCGCCGACGAGTTCGACTCGGTGCACCAGATGCGGGTCGCCACCCGCAGGCTGCGCGCCGTGCTCCGGACGTTCGGCCAGGTCATTCCCCGTACCGACAGCGAGCACCTGGCCGGTGAGCTGCAATGGCTGGGCCGGGAACTCGGCGCGGCCCGCGACGGCGAGGTGCTCGCCGGGCACCTGCGCGACAGCCTGCGCCCGATCCCGCCCGAGCTGCTCATCGGACCGGTCCAGGCCCGCGTGCAGGGCTACTTCGCTCCCCGCCGCGCCGCCGCCCGCGACGCGCTGCTCGAGGCCCTCGACTCGCCCCGCTACGCACGCTTGCTGGCCGAGCTGGACCGGGTCGCGGCCGGCCCGCCGCGCGGCCCGCTGGCCGCCGCTCCGGCCCGTGAGGTCCTCCCGGCTGCCGTCCGGCGCGCCTACCGGCAGGCCAAGCGCCGGATGCGCCGGGCCCGGCACACCCCGGCCGGGCAGGCCCGGGACGTCGCCCTGCACCAGGCCCGCAAGTCGGCCCGCCGCGCCCGCTACGCCGCCGAGGCGGCCACCCCGGCGATCGGAAAGCGGGCCCGGAGGTTCGCCAAGCAGATGAAGCAGGTCCAGTCGGTGCTCGGCGACCACCAGGACGCGGTGCTGGCCCGCCAGGCCGCCCGGGACCTCGGCATCGGCGCGCACCTGGCCGGCGAGAACGCGTTCACCTACGGCCTGCTGCACGAGCGCGAGCTCCATCACGCCGAGCGCCTGCAAACGCGAGCCAGAAAGGTCTGGCGGCACGCCTCCCGCCCCAAGCACCGCCGCTGGATGAACTAGGCCTGAAAATGCCACTTGCGAATGAACTAGGCCTGAAAATGCCATCCTGGCGAATGAACTAGGACTTGAAAATACTGTCTCGAATACTGAGACCGACGTCTTGCGGGCTGTCCGCGGCGAACGGGAGTCGGGTAGCGTAGCAGGCACTATGCGGCACTCGGTCCTTGTAACCAGCCGCAGCGGGGCTCAGTAGCCACCTGATCCTGGGCAGGCCGGCCACCCGCTGCGGGCTGACGCGCTGGCCGTAAGTCCCGCTCCCGATCAGGAGACCCTCTCGTGTACGACATGTATCCCTGGGACAAGCGCCCCGACACCACAAAGCCCGAACCCGCCATCAACGCGGTGCAGATCGCGCTGGACCGGCGCGACAACGGCGGCGACGCGACCGCCGAGGTAGGCGCGGCCAGTACGCCCACGGCAGGCCCGACCCGCCAGTAAGGTTCTGGGCATGGGTTCACGAACGATTAGGCTCGCTGTCATCGGCGGAGACGGCATCGGCCCCGAGGTGACCGCCGAAGCGCTCAAGGTGCTGCGCGCCGCGGCGCCCGGGGTCACCTTCGACGAGACCAGCTACGACCTCGGCGCCCGCCGCTGGCACCGGACCGGGGAGACGCTGCCCGACGCGGTGCTCGAGGAGATCCGGGGCCACGACGCGATCCTGCTCGGCGCGGTCGGCGACCCGAGCGTGCCCAGCGGGGTGCTCGAGCGCGGCCTGCTGCTGCGGCTGCGCTTCGAGCTTGACCACTACGTCAACCTGCGCCCGGTGCGCCTGTACCCGGGCGTCGCCTCCGCCCTGGCCAACGCGAGGGCCGAGTCCCTCGACATGGTCGTGGTCCGGGAGGGCACCGAGGGCCCGTACACCGGCGCCGGCGGCGTGATGCGCAAGGGCACGCCCGCCGAGATCGCCACCCAGGAGAGCGTGAACACCGCGTTCGGGGTCCAGCGGGTGGCCCGGTACGCCTTCGCCAAGGCCATGGCCCGGCCGCGGCGCAAGCTGACCCTGGTGCACAAGACGAACGTGCTGACCTACGCCGGCGACCTGTGGCAGCGGACCGTCGACGGCCTGGCCAAGGAGTTCGCCGACGTCGCGGTCGACTACTGCCACGTGGACGCCGCGTCGATGTTCTTCGTCTCCGCAGCCCGAGCGGTTCGACGTCATCGTCACCGACAACCTGTTCGGTGACATCCTCACCGACCTGGGGGCCGCCGTGGCCGGGGGCATCGGCCTCGCGGCCAGCGGCAACATCAACCCCGAGGGGACCGCGCCCAGCATGTTCGAGCCGGTGCACGGCAGCGCGCCGGACATCGCCGGGCAGAGCAAGGCCGACCCGACCGCGGCCATCCTGTCCGCCGGGATGCTGTGCGAGCACCTGGGCCTGACCGGCGAGGCGGCCCGGATCGAGCAGGCCGTGGCCGAGGACCTGCTGGAGCGCCAGGGCGCCTGGGCGGCCCGCACCACCGTCGAGGTGGGCGACGACATCGCCGAGCGAGTAGCCGGCTGACCTCGCGGGCTTACACCAGTCACGCGGGGTCAGGCCTCCGGCTACTGTTGATACCACGGCGATGAGGAAGTACAAGTCATGATTGATTTCGAGGTCCGCCCCTCCAGCCACCCGGTGCCCGCCGCTGAGCGCGAGGCGATGCTGGCCGCACCCGGGTTCGGCCAGGTCTTCACCGATCACATGATCACGCTGCGCTGGTCCGCCGACCGCGGCTGGCACGACGGCCGGCTGGAGCCGTACGGCCCGTTCACCTTCGACCCGGCCACCATGGTGTTCCACTACGCCCAGGAGTTCTTCGAGGGCCTGAAGGCGTACCGCCAGGAGAACGGGTCGATCACCATGTTCCGGCCGGACGCCAACGCGGCCCGGTTCAACCGGTCGGCGCGCCGGATGGCCATGCCCGAACTCCCCGAGGAGACCTTCGTCCGGGCCCTGGAACTGCTGGTCGGCCAGGACCGCGACTGGGTGCCCGCGGGCGAGGGGAACAGCCTGTACCTGCGGCCGTTCCTGATCGCGACCCAGCGCGGCCTGGGCGTCAACCACCCGTCGGGTGAGTACCTGTTCTGCGTCATCGCCTCGCCCGCCGCCTCGTACTTCGGCGGAACCGGCGCGCCCAAGCCGGTCACCGTGTGGCTGTCGCAGGAGTACACCCGGGCCGCGCCCGGCGGCACCGGCGCGGTCAAGTGCGGCGGCAACTACGCGGCCTCCTTCGTGGCCCAGCAGCAGGCCGTGGCGGAGGGCTGCGACCAGGTGGTCTGGCTGGACGCCGCCGAGCACCGCTGGGTCGAGGAAATGGGCGGCATGAACCTGTTCTTCGTCCGCGGCACGGACCGCGGGGGCTCGCCGCACATCGTGACCCCGCCGCTGACCGGGACCCTGCTGCCCGGGATCACCCGCGACTCGCTGCTGCGGCTGGCCCCCGAGCTCGGCGTCAAGGCCGTCGAGGACAAGATCGCGATCGACCAGTGGCAGTCCCAGTGCGCGTCGGGCGAGCTGACCGAGGTGTTCGCCTGCGGCACCGCGGCCGTGATCACCCCGGTGGGCCGCGTCCGCGGCAAGTCCGCCGAGTGGCTGATCGGCGACGGCACCCCCGGCCCCGTCACCACCCGCCTGCGCGAGGAGCTGATCGGCATCCAGTACGGCCGCCTCCCCGACCCCTTCAACTGGACCCACCAGGTCTGCTAGCCCTGCGCCGCCCGCCCGTCTCGGATGCTGAGACTAATGCGCCAAGAAGCGAACGGGTGTGGCACACTGACCCCGTGACGTTTGGCCGCATCATTATCGGCTGGCGCGTCGGCACCTAGGGCACCAGCCCTAGCGCCCGGGGAACGAAACCCGGCCCGCCGACGCGCAGACCTCTCGCGTACTCGCGAGGGGTCTTTTGTTTTGCCAGCAGAAAGCCGCAAGAGCCGCAAGAGCCGTCCCAGCCGCAAACAGCCACATAAACCCTGGAGAACCCGAAATGCTCGACGACAGCTTCCACGTCTACGACACCACCCTGCGAGACGGCGCGCAGCAGGAGGGGCTCAACCTCACCGTGGCCGACAAGCTCGTCATCGCCCGCCAGCTCGACGAGCTGGGCGTCGGGTTCATCGAGGGCGGCTGGCCGGGCGCGATCCCGAAGGACACCGAGTTCTTCCGCCGCGCCGTCACCGAACTGGACCTCAAGCACGCGCAGCTCGCCGCGTTCGGCGCGACCCGCCGGCCCGGCGTCAAGGCGGCCGATGACCCCCAGGTCGCCGCGCTGCGCGAATCGGGCGCGCCGGTCGTGACGCTTGTCGCCAAGAGTCACGACCGGCACGTCCTACTGGCCCTGCGGACCACCCTCGAAGAGAACCTCGACATGATCGCCGACACGATCACCCACCTGCGCGAGAACGGCCAGCGGGTGTTCCTGGACGCCGAGCACTTCTTCGACGGCTACAAGTCCAACCCGGACTACGCGCTCGAAGTACTGAAAACCGCCGCCACCGCGGGCGCGGACGTCATCGCCCTGTGCGACACCAACGGCGGCATGCTCCCGGCCGAGCTCGGCGACACGGTAAGCCAGCGTAAAACAAGCCACGCAGGCCCGCCTGGGCATCCACTGCCACGACGACACCGCCTGCGGGGTGGCCAACACGCTGGTCGCGGTGGACGCGGGCGTCACCCACGTGCAGGGCACCGCGAACGGCTACGGCGAGCGGGCCGGCAACGCCAACCTGTTCAGCGTGGTGGCCGGCCTGCAGCTCAAGAAGGGCCGCCAGGTGCTCCCGGAACCAGGCCATCAAGGAAATGGCCAGGATCGCGCACGCGATCAGCGAGGTCACCAACGTCGCGCCGGACACCCACCAGCCCTACGTCGGGCTGAGCGCGTTCGCGCACAAGGCCGGGCTGCACGCCTCCGCGGTCAAGGTCGACCCCATGCTCTACCAGCACATCGACCCCGCCCTGGTCGGCAACGACATGCGGATGCTGGTCTCGGACATGGCCGGCCGCGCCTCGGTCGAGCTGAAGGGCCGCGAGCTCGGCTACGACCTGTCCGGCGACAAGGAGACCATCGCCAGGGTCACCGAGCGAGTGAAGACCATGGAGGCCCGCGGCTACACCTTCGAGGCCGCCGACGCCGTCCTTCGAGCTGCTGCTGCGCGACGAGCTCGGCCAGCGCCACGAGTACTTCGCCGTCGAGTCCTGGCGGGTCATCGTGGAACGTCACCCGGATCAGCGGATGACCAGCGAGGCGACGGTCCGCCTGGAAGCCAAGGGCGAGCGGCTGGTCGCGGTGGGGGAGGGCAACGGCCCGGTCAACGCGCTGGACAAGGCGCTGCGCGCCGCGCTCGAGCAGATCTACCCGGAGCTGGCGAATCTCGAGCTCACCGACTACAAGGTCCGCATCCTGGCCGGGACGCACGGCACCGGCGCCGTCACCCGGGTGCTGATCGAGTCCGACGACGGCACCGGCGAGACCTGGAGCACGGTCGGCGTCGACGAGAACATCATCGCCGCGAGCTGGCACGCCCTGGAAGAAGCCGTCACCTACTGCCTCCTGCGCTCCGGCCGCGAACCGAGCTGAACCAAAGATCGTGGGCCGCTACCCCGTGCAGCGGCCCACGATCCCCGCCAGATCACGCCGCGGCCGGCACCTTATCCAGGAACCCGTGCACCGACGCGATGCGCCCGTCCTCGGACAGCACTACCACGTCGAAGCCGATCACGATCGGCTCACCCCCGGCCGGCCCCAGGTGCCAGGTGAAGCGCGCCTGGTTGTGGTGGCCGTCCACCGGCCCGCCGAGGGTGAACACCAGGCCCGGGAACTGCTCCTGCGCCGCCCCGATCAGCCCGGCACCTGAGTTTCGTCGAGACCGGCCGGTCCCGGCCGACCAGCGACATGATCCTGCGCCTGGCCGAACACCTCGACGTTCCCCTCCGCGACCGCAACGCGCTGCTGCTGGCGGGCGGCTACGCCCCGGCCTACCCCGAGCGCGGCCTGGCCGAGCCCGAACTGCAAGCGGTCCGCAAAGCCCTGCAACAAGTCCTCAAGGGCCACGAGCCCTACCCGGCCGTGGTGGTGAACCGCTGGTGGGAGCTGGTCGAGGCCAACGCGGGCATCGCCCTGTTCACTCGCCATGTCAAACCCGAACTCCTCAACCCCCCGGTCAACGTGCTGCGCCTCAGCCTGCACCCGGACGGCATGGCCCCGCGCATCGCCAACCTGCCCGAATGGCGCGCGCACCTGCTGGACCGGCTGCGCCGCCAGGCCGAGGCGGCCGGCGACGCCAGGCTGGCCGACCTGCACGACGAGCTGGCCGCCTACCCCGGCGGCCGGGCCCAGCCGCCCGCCGCGACCGACGTGGTGGTCCCGCTGCGCTACCGCGGTGCGAAACGGGCCGGGTCGGGAGCTGAACTTCCTGTCCATCACCGCCGTGGTCGGCACGCCGATGGAGGTGACCGTCTCCGAGCTGGCCATCGAGGGGTTCTACCCCGCCGACGCGCCGACCGCCGCCGCCCTGGGCTGAAAATCTTAAAGATTTTTGGCCGAACGGAGCGTGGTGCGCGCCCACCTCATACGTAACACGGTTCACCGGGGCCAACGAGCCGGCGTCCGCTCTGGAGCGCCTCATAATTAGACCCCGTGCCCCCCGAGCCCGCCAGGGGACTTACGGTAGGGGCATGGACGACAAGGAGATCCTGGCTCACATCGACGATCTCATCAAGACCGAGCACACCCTCCGCGAGCAGCTTGCCGCAGGTCAGTTGAGCACCGCGGCGGAGCGCGAGCAGCTGAAGGCCGCCGAGGAAGCCCTCGACCAGTGCTGGGACCTGCTCCGGCAGCGCCGGGCCCGCAGCCGAGTTCGGGGAGAACCCGAACGAGGCCGCCTCGCGGCCCGTCGGTGAGGTCGAGGGGTACATGCAGTAGCGGAGCCAGCTGTCCCGACCAAAGAGGAGTGGCGTGCGTATCGCGAGATTCGCCAAGGGCGACGGGGTCGCGTACGGCGTGGTGGAGGGCTCCGGTCCCGGGGTGACGATCGCGGAGTTGTACGGGCACCCGTTCGGGGTGGACCCGGGCGGTGTCCGGCTGACCGGGAACCGGTACCCGCTGGCCGAGGTGCGGCTGCTCGCGCCGGTGCTGCCCAGCAAGGTGGTGGCCGCGGGCCGGAACTACGCGTCGCACGTGCGGGAGATGAACGGCGAGCCGCCCGCCGAGCCGGTGCTGTTCCTCAAGCCGTCCACGTCGGTCACCGGGCCCGGCGACGCGATCAAGTACCCGGTCAAGCTCACCGAGCGGGTCGACTTCGAGGGCGAGCTCGCGGTGATCATCGGCCGGCTGTGCCGCGGCGTGCCCCGCGAGCGCGCCGAGGAGGTGATCTTCGGCTACGCCTGCGCCAACGACGTCACCGCCCGGGACCTGCAGGCCCGGGACGGCCAGTGGACCCGGGCCAAGGGCTTCGACACGTTCTGCCCGCTCGGGCCGTGGATGGAGACCGGCACCAACCCGGCCGACCTGGAGCTCGTCACCACCGTGAACGGCGCGGTCCGCCAGCAGGCCCGCACGTCCGAGATGCTGTGGGACGTGCCCGGGCTGATCGCCTACGTCAGCCAGGTGATGACCCTGCTGCCGGGGGACGTGCTGCTCACCGGGACGCCGGCCGGGGTCGGCCCGCTGACCGACGGGGACGAGGTGTCGGTCACGATCGAGAGCATCGGGACGCTGACCAACCGGGTCGTCATCGGCGACTAGCCCACCGGAAGAAGCTCCCGCAGGTGCCTGAGCTGGCGCTCGACGTGTGCCGCGGGCACCTCGTGGCCGGTGAAGGGGTGGACGGCAATGTCCTTGCCCGCGGTGATCTCGTTGTACGCGGCGAACACCGTGGACGGCGGGCAGATCACGTCCATCAGCCCCACGCTGAGCAGGCATCGCGCGGTGATCCGGCGGGCCAGCAGGGCGCAGTCCACGTACCGCAGCGTGTCCAGCGCGGCCGGGACCAGGTCGACCTGGTGGGCCAGGAACTCGGGCACCTCGGTGTAGGGCGCCTGCGGGGCCAGCGTGATCGCGCGCTGGATGTCGCACAGGAACGGGACGTCGGCGTGGCACACCGCGACCCGCTCGGGGACCAGCGCGGCGGCCGCCAGCGACAGCCCGCCGCCCTGGCTGACCCCGGTCACCGCCACCCGGGCCGCGCCGGCCAGCGCGCAGGCCGTCTCGACCGCCCGCACCGCGTCGGTGAACAGGCGGGTGTAGTAGTAGTCCTCGGGCCGGGCGATGCCCCTGGTCATCACCGCCGAGTACTCCGGGCCCGCGTGCCAGCCGTCCGCGTGGTCGCCGGTGGCGCCGGTGCTCCACCGCCCGCCCTGGCCCCGGGTGTCCATCACCAGCAGGGCGTAGCCGAGCGCGGGCAGCAGCGCGTGCTCGGACGGACGGCCGCGCCCGCCGCCGTAGCCGATGAACTTCACCGCCACCGGGGCTGAGGCGTCAGGCCCGCCGGCGGGCCGCAGGTACCACGCCCTGATCCGGTCGCCGCCCGCCCCGGAGAACTCGGTGTCGTACACCTCGACCGGCGCGTAGGTGCCCGCCTCGTACCGGGTCAGGACCGGCTCGCGCGCCGCGGCCCGCGCCTCGTCCAGCCGCTCGCGCCACCACCGGTCCAGCTCAGCAGGCTCCTGCGTGTCTGTCCGGTAGTCCTTCAGCTGCTCTTCAGGCAGGTCATACCAGGGCATCGGTTCCTCTTCCAGCCTTAGCGCGGATCTAGCCATACCATTCTCCTTGTGATGGCGGACCCCCAGGCGAGCGGCAACCCGCCGCGGCGCGGAGCCCGGGGCCGCCGTGTCGCCGCGCTGATCGCCCTGGTGCTGGGCCTGGCCGGGTTCGTCATCTCGGCCACCGGGATGGCCACCCAGCTGCTGCCCCGGCGGTTCAGCGCCGCCCAGCAGCAGCAGATCGAGAACTGGGAGATCGCCGGGCGGTGGCAGCAGCTGACCGCGGGGCAGATCTTCCCGGCCTCGGTCAGCTACCAGCTGTCCGCCTGGGTGCTCCAGGACGCCACGCCGCTGAACCTGAACGCGCTGCGGGTGGCCATCGCGCCGCAGTCCGGCTGCGGCACGGGCGTCACCACCGCGGCCGCGGCCTCGGTGCTGCGCCACGACGGGTGCAAGGCGGTGCTGCGCGCGACCTACGTGGACGCCACCGGGAGCTACGTGATGACCGTGGGCGTGGCCGTGCTGCCCAGCGCCGTCGCGGCGACCAAGGCCTACCAGAGCCTGGCCCAGTCGCGGCTGACCGCGGCGAACCAGTCCGAGGCGGACCGGCTCGCGGCCGGCATCCTGGTCGTCCGGTACCACGGCACCGCGGCCGCGATGTATGACTACAGCCGGCAGATCTCGGCCAGCTTCGCCGCCGGCCCGTACCTGGTCATGTACGCCGTCGGGTACGCGGACGGCCGCCCGCGCGTGCCGGTGGCCTCCGATCACTACGCCGACGCGGAGATGACCAGCCTGGCCAAGGGCGTCGCCCAGTCGGTGGCCGACACGCTGGCCGCCCCGCCCGCCAGCCCGCACTGCCCGGGGACCCCCGGATGCTGAGGCGGCGAAGACCGGCGGGCCGGGGGAGCGCGGTCCTGGCCGTGCTCGGCTGCGTCGCGTCGCTGGCCGTGCTGCCCGGCACCGCCGCGTCGGCCGACACCATCCGGGACAACCAGCAGTGGATCCTGAACATGATGAACGTGCCCGCCGCCTGGCAGCTGACCCGCGGCGGCGGGGTCACCGTCGCGGTGATCGACAGCGGGGTCAACCCGGACGTCAGCGACCTGGCCGGATCGGTCGTCACCGGCCCCGACTACACCGGGGTCAGCACCAAGCCGTCCAACCCGGACTGGGGCGTGCACGGCACCTGGATGGCCTCGCTCATCGCCGGCCACGGTCACGACGGCGGCGACAGCGGGGTGATCGGCGTCGCGCCGCGCTCGACCATCCTGTCCATCCGGGTCATCCCGGACCGGGCCGACCCGCACTACGGCCGCTACTCGCGCGAGCAGGAGCCGGACATCCAGAACTCCCTGGCCGAGGGCATCGACTACGCGGTCCGGCACGGGGCCAAGGTGATCAGCATGTCGATCGGCTACAGCGCGCCGAACGGCGCGGTCAAGCAGGCGCTGGCCGCCGCCTACTCCCGCGGCGTGGTGGTGATCGCCTCCGCGGGCAACTCCGGCGCCCCGGGCGGGACGAGCGACGGCGGCCAGGCCCCGGAGTCCTTCCCCGCCGACTACCCCGGCGTGATCAGCGTGGGGGCGGTCAACGAGGGCGGGACGGTGGCCGGCTTCTCCAGCGACAACCTGTCCGTCCAGGTCGCCGCGCCCGGCGTGTCCGTCCCGGCCCAGGGCCGGGACGGTCAGTACTGGTGGGTCAGCGGCACCAGCCCGGCCTGCGCCCTGGTGGCCGGGGTCGCCGCCCTGATCAAATCCAAGTACCCGGACCTGGCCCCCAGCCTGGTGGCCAGCGCGCTGACCTCGACCACCACCAACCGCCCGCCCGGCGGCTACAACAGCCAGGTCGGGTTCGGCATCGTCGACGCCGACGCGGCCCTGGCCAAGGCGGCCAAGCTGGCCGGCGACCCGCCCGCCCCGGCCGGCATCGCCGCCGCCGCCCGCTTCGGCGGCGGCCCGGCCGCCGTAGCCCAGCCCCCGGTCAACCCCCGCGGCTCCGGCCAGCTCTTCCTGTTCGTCCTGCTCGCCCTGACCTCCCTGGTCCTCACCGCCGCCGCCGCCACCCGCCTAGCCATCCTCCGCCGGACCGCCCGTGACCGACCCTTCTGAACCCCCGCCGCTGGACGACTTCGCCAGCAAGGTGCTCGACGTGGTGGACTCGATCCCGGCCGGGCGGGTCATGTCGTACGGCGACATCGCCGAGTACCTCGGCGCGGGCCTGGGCCCGCGGCAGGTCGGCCGGGTGATGTCCGTCTACGGCGGCGCGGTGGCCTGGTGGCGGGTCATTCACTCCGACGGCACCCCCGCGCCGGGCCACGACAGCCGGGCCCTTCAGCACTACCTGGCCGAAGGCACGCCGCTGCGCTCAGCCCGGCCGCCCGTCCGGGTGGACATGCGCCGCGCCCGCTGGCCCGGCCACCCGTAGCGCCATCGCGGAACGCCGGTCGCCTCCCCGGATGAGGCACGTGTGCCCCAGGCCCCGCCTACTGAGCCCCGCGACCACTCATCCCTTGCCGGCGCGATCCCCACCGGTGGGTGCGGTCGATATTGGGTGGCCTCGCAGCGCCGGGTTTGCGACTATGCCGCTGATGATGACTTCGCAGGAGTACCTCGAGGCTTACGACCGCCAGCTGCGGACGGACGCCGAGACTCCCAGCGCGATAGCGGTTGAGCGGCTTGGTCCGCTGCGGCTGGTGACCTTCGCGGGCGGGCGGGGGTTCGTGACCTACCAGAACCTGGGCGGGGCCGACGCGGTAACGATCGCCGGGTGGGTCGGGGAGGCCCTGGCGCACTACCGTGCGGATGCGGCGATCACGCGGGTGGAGTGGAAGACGCGGGGGCATGACCGCGCGCCAGGGCTGCACGACGCGCTGGTATCCAGCGGCTTCGTGCCGGACGAGCCCGAGTCGATCATGATCGGCGAGGCGCGGCGGCTGGCCGTCGATGTCGCGCTGCCGGGCGAGGTCGGACTACGGGTGGTCACGTCGGAACCGGACGTCCGGGCGATGTGCGCGATGCAGGCCGAGGTTTTCGGCGACCCGGACGCCGAGGAAACGGCGAACGCGGTGCTGCGGAGGCTGGCCACCGGGGACGGAATGCAGCTGTGGGTGGCGGAGGCCGACGGGCAGATCGTCAGCGCCGGCCGGCTCGAGCCGGTCGCCGGGACCGAGTTCGCCGGAATCTGGGGCGGGGCCACGCGGCCGGAGTGGCGGAGCCGGGGGATCTACCGGGCCCTCACCGCGGCCCGGGCACGTTCAGCGCTCGCGCTGGGCAAACGGCTGATGCACAGCGACTCGACCGAGTTCTCTCGACCTATCCTGGAGCGGGCGGGGCTGGTCAAGGTCTCTGCTACGACGCCCTACATGTGGCGCCGGTGAGGGATCTCCGGCCGACCGGACGTTTCCGCGGAAACGTCCCACGCAATTGCGCGGAGATCCGGACTAGCCGCCGCCATGGCGCTTCCTCAGACCGTCGCCGTCGGTTGCCGGCCAAGCGGGGCAGGCCAGCACGATGGCGTGCCTGCCGCCGCAGCCCGGACGGCAGGACCCCGAGAGACGTGATCACAACTCGATCGTCGTCTCGATGGTCAGACGGTGGGCAGAGTTGGTGTGCTCC
>CAWKIB010000027.1:0-108733 GCA_963849595.1 uncultured Actinomycetes bacterium | reverse complement strand
GCCGAACGATTCGCCAGAGCGTGCGACGAGGCGTTCCCGCAGATGGGCGGATGGTTCGGCCGGTTCTACCGGGCGTCCCTAAAGTGGGACGGCCCCTATCCGCGGTGGTTCGAGGACTGGGTCGACGCCGAGGGGCGCGGAGCGGTTATCCGATGGTGGGAGCCGTTGCTGGTGCCGGGCCTGCTCCAGACGCCGGAATACGCTCGCGCATTGTTCAGGGCCTGGCGGACCGACGATGACCAGGACAAGGTTGAGCAGTTGGTCCTTGCGCGGATGGATCGGCAGCGCATCTTCGACCGTCCCAGGCCGCCGTCATTCTGGGCGGTACTGGATGAGGGCGTGCTGCGCCGCCGCATCGGCGGCGCGAAGGTGATGCACGACCAGCTCGTCCACCTGGCCGACATGGGAGAACGGGCTAGCATCAAGATCCAGGTGATCCCGGCCGAGGCGGGCGCGCACATGGGGCTGCTGGGCGCTCTGGCCATCGCCGGCTTCGCCGGTGACGCGCCGGGTATCGTTTACTTCGAGTCACCGGATGAAGGGCAGACCACCAGGGACCCCGGCACGGTGGCCAAGGTCACCCTGACGTTCGAGACTCTCAGATCCGAGGCGCTCCCGCGCGGAGCCTCGCGGGACCTGATCCTGAAAGTAGCTGGTGAATATGGACGCGACGTGGCGGAAGTCCAGTTACAGCGGCGGTAACGGCGGCGGGTGCGTCGAAGTCGGCGCGCAGCCGCAGGCTGGCCGCGTGCTGGTGCGCGACACCAAGGACCGTCAGGGGCCGGTGCTCCGGTTCACCCCGGGCACGTGGCAGCGGTTCGCCGACCGGGTGAGATCGGGCGCTCGCTAGCTTCTCTGCTCACCTAGAGACAACCCAAAGCGCCCGCGTCCGCCAGGCGGGACGCGGGCGCCCAAAGCCCAGATCGCGGCAGTCAGCTCAGCTCTTCGTTGCGGGCGAGCTTTCCCGGTCGCTGGGCGCGGCGGCCTGCGGCTTGGGCTTGTAGGCCAGGGTGAACCAGGCCCCCACCGCGAAGACCACGCCGACCACGAACGAGCCGGTCGCCTTCAGCGGGTGGTGCCCCGTCGATCCGGCGATGTGCCCGGGGATGAAGCTGGGCACCGACTTCGCGGGCTCGACCAGGTAGATGACGGCGACCACGATGAACACGACGGCGATGATGCCGAGAATCACGGCGAGGATCGTCCTGCCCGACGACCTCTCGCTTGATCCGCTCGTAGAACTCACGATTCCTCCTTGTGCGGGCATGCAGTAAAGCTGTCTTAGTGCCGGCCGGTCGCGGCCGTCCGGGTCCGCGTCGGCTGCGACGGGTCAGAATCCGCAGCCAACTAGGAAAATCTACCGTCGGCTGACCCTCCGGGTACGCAAGAAGTCGCGGATGACGTACTCACCGAGACGTTCGGGTGCCGCTTGCAACACCCGTCCTCCGTTCCTTCTTGCCACATTGTCAACGAACGCGCTGAGCCGGGCATCGTCCGCAAGCATGAAAATATTGAGAGCGGCATGCCGCCGGGTCATCTTATCCACCTCGGCCAGGGTGAGTTCGAGGGTTTCCGGCGAAGGCGGCCAGTCGAACCAGGATCGCCCGTCCCGCTGCAGGTGAGCGGTGGGTTCGCCGTCGGTCACGATCAGGACAACCGGCTCGTGCTCGGGGTGCCGGTCGATGTGGCGCCCCGCGATCATCAGCGCGTGGTGCAGGTTGGTGCCCTGAACCATGTCCCAGCCCAGCCCGGCCAGGTCGGTCTCGCGCAGCTCGCGCGCGTAGTTGGAGAAGCCCACCACCTGGATGGCGTCCTGCGGGAACCTGCTGCGCAGCAGCGCGTGCAGCGCGAGGGCGGTCTGCTTGGCCGCCGCCCAGGTCCCGCGCAGCTGCATCGAATAGGACAGGTCGACCAGCAGGGACACCACCGCGGCGGTGCGCCGCTCGGTCTCCGCGACCTCGAAGTCACGCGCGGAGAGCTTGATGCGGCCATCCACGCCCCCCCGCAGCAGCGCGTTACGCACCGTGGCCGGGACGTCGAGGGGCTGCTCGTCGCCGAACTCCCAGGACCGGGTGGTGCCGGTCAGCTCGCCCGCCTGCCCGGCGTCCCGCTGGTCATGGTCGCCGGCCCCGTGCCCGAAGCTCATGTCGGTGAAGATCCGGCGCAGCGCCGTGTCACCCAGCCGGCGCACCGCCTTGGGGGTGAGCTCGAGGCGCCCGCCGTTGCGGGTGAGGTACCCCTGCCGTTCGAGCTCGCGCTCCATGCGGCGCAGGGCCTCCACGTCATCGACCGCCTGCCGGCCGAAGGCCCGCCGGACGGCGTCCTCGTCGATGTCGTCCAGGCTCGCGCCCGGGTAGTCCTGCTCGAACGCGTTCTCCAGCTCGGCCAGGTCGGCCAGCTCGGCCAGGGCCGTGGTCGCGTCGCTGAGGCCGAGCGGTTCCTCGCCCGACATCTGGACGCCGCCCATCATGGCCGCCTGGTCCAGGTCCGGCCGCCTGGACCGCAGCGCGTCGGCGAGCCGGGCCATCTCGCTCTCCAGCCCGGCGTCGTCCAGCGCGTTCGACATCAGCCCGGCCAGCTCCTGGCGCTGCTCCTCGCTGAGTGAGCGCAGCAGCCGCTCCGCGGCGGCCATCCGGCTGACCAGCGAGTCGACCAGTTCCTCCAGGTTCTGCGGGTGGTCGGGAAACAGGTCACCGTAGCGGGACATGAACTCATCGAAATCGGCCTGGGTGTGCTCTCCGCGCGCGTCGGCGGCCAGCATCTCGTTCAGGTCCCCGAGCATGTCCTTGATCCGCTGCATGGCCTGCGGATCGGGGTTCTGCAACGCCTGCCGCATGCCGCGGAACTGGCTGTCGAGCACCTCGCTGCGCAGCAGCTGCCTGAGCTGCTCGAAGGTCTCGCGGGCGGCGGGCGAGCGCCAGTCGTAGTCGGCCAGCTGCCGGATGGCCTGGGCCGTGTCGGCGGGCAGCGCGTCGAGGTCCGCCTCGCGCAGCCGGGCCTCGTCGCTCGGGTCGGGGAACAGCTCGGCCCGTTCCTGCCCGACGGCGGTGTCGAGCAGGGCCCGGGCCTGCTCGAGGATGCCGTCGAGCCGGCCGCTGCCGCGGATCTCGCGCTGCCGCTCGCGGGCCCGGCGGAGCAGGTCGTCCAGGCCCCGCCGCCCGGCGGAACCCTTCCTGAGCAGGTCCCGCAGGGCGTCGGCCGGGTTGGCCCCAGACAGGATCGAGTCGCCCATCTCGTCCACGGCGCCGCGCACGTCGTAGGAGTCCGCCAGCGGGTCCGGGCCGTAGACGTACCGGCCGTACCGGTAGTTCGCCATGTCAGGTCCGGTACACGCTCGTGCCGTCGGCGCTGTCCTTGGACAGCCGCCGCATCAGGTAGAGCCCTTCCAGGGTGAACTCCAGGGCCGCGGCCGCCTGCCCGAAGGATTCACCGCCGTCCATGCCCAGCCGGGACATGATCCTGGCCAGGCCGGGAACGTCGCCGATCCGCTGCAGCAGGTCCGCGGCCGGGACCAGCTCACCGGACTCCACCGTCCCGCCCTCGTCGAACTTGGCCAGCAGGCCGGACAGGTCCACGCTGCCCAGCCGCGAGCGGAAGGTGTCCGCGATCGCCCGGCGCAGCATCGCCCCGAGCACCTCATCCTCCCGGCCCTCCTCGCTCACCTCGAACTCGACCTTGCCGCGCAGCGTGCTGACCACCGCGGGCAGGTCGCAGATCCGGGCCACCGGGGGCTCCGGTCCCGACCCGGCCAGCGCGGACCGGCGGATCGCGGACGCCGCCGCGCTTTCCGCCGCGGCGATGGCGAACCGGGCCGAAACGCCGGAGCGCGCGTCGACGGCCGGCGACTCACGTACGCCGCGGGTGAACCGCGCGATCACCTCGACGAGGTGGTCGGGCAGTTCGGCGCCGGTCGATACCTCGGCTTCCTGCCTGATCAAGGTGAGCTCGTCGGACAGGGACAGCGGGTAGTGGGTGCGGATCTCCGCGCCGAACCGGTCCTTCAGCGGGGTGATGATCCGGCCCCGGTTGGTGTAGTCCTCGGGGTTCGCGCTGGCCACCAGGAGCAGGTCCAGCGGCAGCCGCAGCGCGTAGCCGCGGATGCCGATGTCGCGCTCCTCCATCACGTTGAGCAGTGAGACCTGGATCCGCTCGGCCAGGTCGGGCAGCTCGTTCAGCGAGAAGATGCCCCGGTTGGTCCGCGGCACCAGCCCGAAGTGAATGGTCTCCGGGTCGCCCAGCGTGCGTCCCTCCGCCACCTTGACCGGGTCGATGTCGCCGATCAGGTCGCCGACGCTGGTGTCGGGGGTGGCGAGCTTCTCGCCGTACCGCTCGCTGGCGTGCCGCCACGTGACGGGCAGGTCGTCGCCGAGTTCGGCGGCGAGCCGACGGCACCGCGCGCAGGCGGGCTGGTACGGGTGGTCGTTGATCTCGCAGCCCGCGATGACCGGGGTCCACTCGTCGAGCAGCCCGATCAGAGTACGGATCAGCCGGGTCTTACCCTGGCCGCGCTCCCCGAGCAAGATGATGTCGTGGCCCGCGATCAGGGCCCGCTCCAGGTGCGGCAGCACGGTCTGCCCGAACCCGACGATGCCGGGAAACGGATCTTGCCCGGTCCGCATCATGGCCAGTAGGTTCTGTCTGATCTCCGCCCGCACGCCGTGGTATTCGTGGCCGCTGGCGCGTAGCTCGGTGAGGGTGGTGGCGGCGGGGGGCTGGCTGGCGGGATGCTGCTCGCTGTCTTGGTGCACCATTCGAGGCTATGTCGTGATCGCGACTGTTCGCATATGGCCCAGGTCACATGAGCGGGCGCCGGACCGGCCGGAGCGTGGCACACTTGCATCCCGTGGCCATGACACCTGGCGCGGTCAGCCCCGACGACGTGGTCGCCGCGCGCAAACTGCTCCGCGACGTGATCTCGGAAACCCCGGTGATGCACTCGCGCGTGTTGTCCGAGACGGTCGGCGGGCCGGTCTACCTGAAGTGCGAGAACCTGCAGCGGACCGGATCGTTCAAGGTGCGCGGCGCCTACGTCAGGATCGCCCGGCTGTCCGACGCCGAACGCGCCCGCGGCGTCGTCGCGGCCAGCGCGGGCAACCACGCCCAGGGCGTCGCGTTCGCGGCCGGCCTGCTCGGCTGCGCGGCCACGGTGGTCATGCCCGAGGGCGCGCCGCTGCCCAAGGTCGAGGCCACGCGCGGCTACGGAGCGCAGGTCGTGCTGCACGGAACCTGCGTGGAAGACGTCCTGGCCGAGGCCTTCGCCTACGCGGAGCGGACCGGCGCCGTGTTTATCCACCCCTATGACCACCCGGACGTCGTGGCCGGCCAGGGGACCGTCGGGTTCGAGATCGTGGAGCAGTGCCCCCAGGTCCGCACGGTGGTCCTCCCGGTCGGCGGCGGCGGCCTGGCCTCCGGGGTGGCGGTGGCCGTCAAGGACCTCGACCCTGCGATCAGCGTAGTTGGCGTGCAGGCCCAGGCCGTGGCGCCCTACCCGGCGTCGCTGGCCGCGGGACACCCCGTATCGGTCCGGGCCGAACCGACCATGGCCGACGGCATCGCGGTCAGCCGGCCGGGCGACACCCCGTTCGCCATCCTGTCCGGCCTGGCCGAGCGGGTGGTCACGGTCTCCGAGGAGAGCCTGTCCCGCGGCCTGCTGCTCTGCCTGGAGCGCGCCAAGCAGGTGGTGGAGCCGGCCGGCGCGGCGGGGGTCGCCGCCCTGCTCGAGCACTCGCGTGACTTCGCTCCCCCTGTGGTGGCCGTGCTATCCGGCGGCAACATCGACCCGCTGCTACTCTCCAAGCTGCTCCGGCACGGCCTGACCGCCGCCGGCCGCTACCTGGCGTTCCGCTGCCGCCTGCCCGATCGCCCCGGTTCGCTCGCCAAACTGCTCGGCGACCTGGCCGATCTGGGCGCCAACGTGCTCGAGGTCGGGCATGAGCGGCTGGCCCCACGGCTGCATGTCGACGAGGCTGAGGTGGTCCTGGTGGTCGAGACCCGCGGACCCGAGCACTGCGACGAAGTGATCGGCGCGCTGCGCGCGGTCGGCTACACCCTTGCCTTCGGCTGAGACGCTAGCCGCTGCCGACGTATCACCACGGGCAATGCAAAGAGGTGGACGCCAGAAGCGCCGTCGCTGACGCGTATCTTTCCCGGCTGCTTCGCGCTCATATAAGCAAGGCTGTAGGACTACCTATGTAGATCTTGGTCTCCATCTGAATCCGGATCCTACCGCCGACGGCGGCGCAACTGGACGGAGGCCTCGCATGCAAGGGGATCGGGAGTTGCATGTGCCGACCAGCGAAAGCAAGGATGCTGGCCTAGCGGAGCCGGCCGGGGCGACTGACCCGCCAGATCTGGCGGACTCGGGTCTGGCGCAGCGGCTCGGTGAGGGCATCGCCCGCGGCGCCGCCGTGGTCGCCAGCCTGACCATTTTGTCCCGGATTCTGGGCCTGGTCCGCACGCTGGTGTTCTCGCAGGCCGTCGGCGCCAGTTGCCTTGGCACTTCGTATGTGACCGCGAATCAGGTGCCCGACCTGCTGTACCAGCTGATCCTCGGCGGTGCGCTGACCAGCGCGATGGTCCCGGTGCTGGCCCGCTCGGCCGAGCGGGCCAGCCGGGACCCGGCGGATAAGGCGCGGGTCAGCCAGATCACCTCGGCTCTGCTGACCTGGACCATTGTCATAACAGTGCCGCTGGTCGTGATCATCGTGGCGGCCGCCGGGCCGGTCGCCTCGCTGCTGAACCCGAGCAACCCGAACGCGCACTGCATCCGCGCCGACATGGTCGCCACCACCGGCGACATGCTGCGGGTTTTCGCTCCCCAGGCTCTGCTGTACGGCCTGTCGGTAGTGCTGTACGGGCTGCTGCAGTCCTACCGCCGGTTCGCCGCGCCGTCGATCGGTCCGGGAATCTCCAGCTTGGTGCTCATTGCCTGCTATCTGGCCTTCGTGCCGCTGAACAAGGGGCATTCGCTGGCCCAGCTCCCCCTATCGGCCGAGCTCGTCCTGTCGGTGGGAACCACGCTGGGCATCGCTGTCCTGGTCGTGGTCGCTCTACCGCCGACGTGGCGGCTTCACCTGCAGCTCCGGCCGGTGCTGCGGTTCCCGCCAGGTGTGGCGCGCCGTGCGGGCGGCCTGGCATTGGTCGGCGTGGTCGAGCTCGTCGCCATCGACGTGGCCAACGTCGTGGCCATCGAGCTGGCCAACGGTCACGGGAAGACCGGCGCGATCGTCTTGTTCAACTACGGTTCGCAGGTCTTCAACTCGATCGCCGCGATCCTAGCCCTGTCCATCGTGGTCAGCGCGTTCCCGGTGCTGTCCGCGCGTGAGGGGCGCGACTTCGACCGGACCAGCGCCGGGTCGACCCGGGCGGTGCTGCTCATGTCGTGGCTCGGCACGGCGGTGATCGCGGCGATCGCCATTCCCACTGCGCATGTCCTGGCCAAGCAGCCCGATCAGGTATCGCAGCTGATCTGGACCTTCGTCCTGTTCGCTCCGGGCATCGCCGGCGCTGCAGTGATCGCGAATCTGTCGCGGGTGATGTTCGTCATCGGGCGGCTCAAGGTGGCCGCCGTGGCGCTGGCCGGAAGCTGGCTGCTGGTGATCGTAGCCGATCTGGTGCTGGTCCAGCTGGTTCCCGCCCGCCTGGTCGTCGCCGTGCTCGCCCTGGGTACCACCATCGGTCAGACCGTGGTGGCCATCCCGCTAGTGTTCGTCACCCGGAGGATCTGCGGCGCGGCGGCCGTGCAGGGCGCAGGCCATGCGACGCTGGCCGGGCTGGCCGCCTGCGCCGCGGGCACTGCGGTAGGTGTTGCCGTCAGCCTAGCGGTGCCCCTGCATCACAAGCTCGAGGCCGTCGCCCTCGCGGTGCCAGCGGCCTGCTGCGCGATACTCGCGTTCGGCGTCATGGCGTACATCCTCGACAAGGGTGACCTGAAGGCCGTTCTGGCGTGGGTGCGGCGGGCAGTCAAGCGGAGGTCATGATGGCGTTTGACGCCCGAGCCATGCTCGAGCATCTTGAACAGCGCCGGGAAATGAGCGAAGTGGTTGTGGCCGGAAGACCGCGACCGCCGCCAGCCGCGCCAGCCACGCTCGGCATTTGGGCGTCGATCACGCTGACCGCAGTGCTTCTTGAGGACATGGCCAAGCAGGCACATGACAGCCGGGCGGCCGAGGTGTCCTGGTCCGGGCTACCGTCAACACTTCTGTTGCACCACGTTGGTAACTATTTCCCTAACCACCCGTTTTGCAACTTTCGGGTGTTACGGTAACCAGAGCAAAGCTGGGTCAGCCGACTCCCGCGGCCTGCGGCCGATGCCTGGCGTCGTATTCCCGTGTCAGGATGGGAGTTTGTGGTGGGGCGAGGGCTGGCACACGCGTCCTGGCGTGACCAGGTGAAACCGGGTTGCTTCGCCAGTCGCAGTCATTGCGCATAGCTGGGCATAGATCGAATTCTCAGGCGCGTACGAGGCGGCGTACGCCAAGAGTGGGGGGAATGACATGGCACGACGGCTGGCTGTTTTCTCGAGGGCGAAGCTCTCGTGGTCGCTGCGGCTGCTGCTTGCGGTCAGCTTCCTGATCGCCGGGCAGCTCGCCTTCCCGCACCATGCTCTCGCCGATATCAGCGAAACGGTGATCGGGTCGGATAGTTTCAACCGTGCTAATGGCGCGCTGGGTGCGGGCTGGACCGATGACTCCGATGCGGGGTTGTCGATCGTCTCGGACCAGGTGGCCGGGAACGGGCAGGATTCGGGGGATCTGCGGACCGGGGAGAGTTACCCGTCGGATCAGTTCTCTCAGCTGACGGTGGGCTCGGTGCAGCTGTCGGGGAGCCAGTGGATCGGCCCGGCGGCGCGGATGCAGGCCAGCGGTAAAAGCGCGTACGTGGGGTTCTACTACTGGAACAACGGCAACCCTGAGGTGATGCTGTTCCTGCGGAACGGCGGGAGCTGGAAGGAGCTGGGCGCTTACAACAGCGGAGCGCTGGCGGCCGGGACGCAGTTGCAGGTGACGGCGGTGGGGAGCACGATCACGCTGCTGGAGAACGGGGTGGCGCGGGTCACGGTGACCGATTCGACGTTGTCCGGCGGTGTGCCGGGGATCCTGGCTTCCGGTTCGTCCGATGCGGGCGCGTGGTCCGGCGGGAGCGTGGGGTCTGGTTCGGGCGGCACGGCGTATTCGGTGGGCGGGACGGTGTCCGGGCTGTCCGGGTCGGTGGTGCTGCAGGACAACGGCGCGGACACGCTCAGCGTGAGCGCGAACGGCTCGTTCACCTTCGGCACCCAGCTGGCCGGCGGCGCGGCCTACGCCGTGACGGTGCAGACCAACCCGTCCGGGCAGACCTGCACGGTGTCCAACGGCTCGGGCACGGCCGGCTCGGCTAACGTCACCAATGTCGCGGTCAGCTGCACCACCGCGGGCGGCGGCGGCGGTGGCGGTGCCGGGGAGACGGTGATCGGGTCGGATAGTTTCAACCGTGCTAATGGCGCGCTGGGTGCGGGCTGGACCGATGACTCCGATGCGGGGTTGTCGATCGTCTCGGACCAGGTGGCCGGGAACGGGCAGGATTCGGGGGATCTGCGGACCGGGGAGAGTTACCCGTCGGATCAGTTCTCTCAGCTGACGGTGGGCTCGGTGCAGCTGTCGGGGAGCCAGTGGATCGGCCCGGCGGCGCGGATGCAGGCCAGCGGTAAAAGCGCGTACGTGGGGTTCTACTACTGGAACAACGGCAACCCTGAGGTGATGCTGTTCCTGCGGAACGGCGGGAGCTGGAAGGAGCTGGGCGCTTACAACAGCGGAGCGCTGGCGGCCGGGACGCAGTTGCAGGTGACGGCGGTGGGGAGCACGATCACGCTGCTGGAGAACGGGGTGGCGCGGGTCACGGTGACCGATTCGACGTTGTCCGGCGGTGTGCCGGGGATCCTGGCTTCCGGTTCGTCCGATGCGGGCGCGTGGTCCGGCGGGAGCGTGGGGTCTGGTTCGGGCGGCACGGCGTATTCGGTGGGCGGGACGGTGTCCGGGCTGTCCGGGTCGGTGGTGCTGCAGGACAACGGCGCGGACACGCTCAGCGTGAGCGCGAACGGCTCGTTCACCTTCGGCACCCAGCTGGCCGGCGGCGCGGCCTACGCCGTGACGGTGCAGACCAACCCGTCCGGGCAGACCTGCACGGTGTCCAACGGCTCGGGCACGGCCGGCTCGGCTAACGTCACCAATGTCGCGGTCAGCTGCACCACCGCGGGCGGCGGCGGCGGTGGCGGTGCCGGGGAGACGGTGATCGGGTCGGATAGTTTCAACCGTGCTAATGGCGCGCTGGGTGCGGGCTGGACCGATGACTCCGATGCGGGGTTGTCGATCGTCTCGGACCAGGTGGCCGGGAACGGGCAGGATTCGGGGGATCTGCGGACCGGGGAGAGTTACCCGTCGGATCAGTTCTCTCAGCTGACGGTGGGCTCGGTGCAGCTGTCGGGGAGCCAGTGGATCGGCCCGGCGGCGCGGATGCAGGCCAGCGGTAAAAGCGCGTACGTGGGGTTCTACTACTGGAACAACGGCAACCCTGAGGTGATGCTGTTCCTGCGGAACGGCGGGAGCTGGAAGGAGCTGGGCGCTTACAACAGCGGAGCGCTGGCGGCCGGGACCCAGCTGACTTTGGTGGCCGTGGGCAACACGATCTCGTTCCAGGTCAACGGCGTGCAGCGGATCGGGGTCTCCGACGGGACGCTGACCGGCGGCGCGCCGGGCATCCTGGCCTCCGGCGCTGGCACCGCGGGCAGCTGGTCCGGTGGGAGCGCAGGCTTCCAGGCCTCCTACGCCAGTACGGATTCCAACGGCGTCAAGTCCTACAACGTCATCTCCGCGAACAACGGAGACGGCCCGCAGACCCTGCGCGTCCTGACCCCGACGAACCCCGCGGCCGGGGTGGCGCACAACTTCCTCATCGTGCTCCCGGTCGAGGCAGGGCTGGGCAGCAGCTTCGGCGACGGCCTGGGGACCCTGGAATCGCTTGACGCTCAGGACCAGTACAACCTGACGATCATCGAGCCCACGTTCGCGATCGACTCCTGGGACGCGAACAACCCGAACGACCCGCGCCTGCAGTACGAGACGTTCCTGACCCAGGAACTAGTGCCCTGGATAAAGCAGAACCTGGCCACCACCGGCCACGAGCAGACCTGGCTGATCGGCTTCTCCAAGTCCGGCTTGGGTGTACAAGATCTCATTCTCAAGCATCCCGACTTGTTCACGCTAGCTGCCTCGTGGGACTTCCCGGCGGACATGGCAACGTACGACGGCCTCGGCAGCGACCCTGCCGCCAACTACGGGACCGACGCGAATTACCAGGCTAACTACCGCCTCACCCAGGCGTTCGTGGATGCCCGCAAGGCGCCATTCCTGACCAGTAACCGCATCTGGATCGGCGGGTACTCGCTCTACCAGACCGACGTCTCCGACTACGGCACGCTGTTGACCTCGGAGGGCATCGCCCACTCCACCGAGACGCCCCAGTACATGTCGCACCGGTGGGACAGTGGCTGGATGCCGACCGCCCTGGCGGCGCTATACCAGGACAGCCTGAACCAGTAGCCGCGACCGCGCTGCCCTAGGCCAGGAGCGGCAACCCCTATAGGTTGCCGCGCCTGGCCTGCTCGCGCTCGATCGCCTCGAACAGTGCCTTGAAGTTCCCCTTGCCGAAGCCCTGCGACCCATGCCGTTCGATCAGCTCGAAGAACACGGTCGGCCGGTCTTGCACCGGCTGGGTGAAGATCTGCAGCAGGTAGCCGTCCTCGTCCCGGTCGGCCAGGATGCCGAGCTCGCGCAGCTCGTCCAGCGGCACCCGGGTCTCGCCGACCCACGAACCCAGTTCCTCGTAATAGCTGCCCGGGGTGGCCAGGAACTCCACCCCGGCCGCGGTCATGGCCCGGACGCTGGCCACGATGTCGTCGGTGGCCAGCGCGAGGTGCTGCACCCCGGGGCCGCCGTAGAACTCGAGGTACTCGTCGATTTGCGACTTGCGCTTGCCGACCGCGGGCTCGTTCAGCGGGAACTTCACCTTCCGGGACCCGTCCGCGACCACCTTGCTCATCAGCGCGGAGTACTCGGTGGCGATATCGTCGCCGACGAACTCCTTCATGTTGGTGAAGCCCATGACCCGGTGGTAGAAGTCCACCCACTCGTCCATCTTGCCGAGTTCGACGTTGCCCACGCAGTGGTCGATCTCGGTGAAGAAGCCGCGCTCGCCGGGCACCACGACGGGCGCCGCGGGCACGTAGCCGGGCAGGTAGGCGCCGGAGTACCCGGACCGCTCCACCAGCGTGTGCCGGGTGTCGCCGTAGGTGCCGACGGCGGCCACCACCACCTTGCCGAACTCATCCTCCAGCAGGTGCGGCGCCTCGATGCCCCGGGCGCCGTGCGCCACCGCGTAGTCATAGGCGTCTTCGGCTGAGCTGACCTCCAGGGCCAGATCCACCACCCCATCACCGTGGGCGGCCACCCGCTCGCCGAGCGTCGTGCCCGGCCGGGCCGGGCCGCGGAAGACGAAGCGCGCGTTACCCGAGACCAGGACGTGCGCCGCCTCGTCGGGGGAGCCGGTCTCCGGCCCGCGGTAGGCGATCCGTCGCATCCCGAACGCGGTCGAGTAGTAGTGCGCCGCCTGCTTCGCGTTCCCGACCGCGAAGACCACGGCGTCCATGCCGATGATGGGGAAACTGTCCTGCGCTGGCGTGGTCATGCCGTTAGCATGCGGACTCGGCATCAAACTGCGCAACCAGGTGCGAATGTACTGGTCAGGCTGCCTATTATTACCGAACGGAACGTGGTATCTCTGTACAGCATGACCACCAGCACTCCCGGGTCGATCGACCGGCTCGACGCCGCGCTCATCGAACTGCTGGCCGTCGAGCCAAGGGTGGGCGTGCTCGAGGCCTCCAGGCGGCTCGGCGCCGCTCGCGGCACGGTGCAGGCGCGCTTGGACCGGATGCGGGAACGTGGCGTGATCACGGGATACGGCCCGGACGTCGATCCGGCGGCGCTCGGCTACGAGGTCACCGCGTTCATCACGCTCGAGATCCGCCAAGCCGGCGGCCACGATCCCGTCGCGGAACGACTGGCCGCGATCCCTGAGGTGCTGGAGGTGCACACCATCACCGGCGCGGGCGACATGCTCTGCCGGGTGGTCGCTCGTACAAACGCCGACCTGCAGCGCGTGCTCGACGCTATCGTCTCGGCCGAAGGCGTGGTCCGCTCCGCTACCTTGATCTCCCTCGCCACCCAGGTGCGCTACCGGATCCTGCCTCTGGTCCGCGCAGCGGTATCAGACGCCGAGCCGCAGCGCTCATTATGGTAGGGATACACAGCGGGCCAGGCGCGTCGCGCGGTGGCTACGCTGGGACTGCCGCTACGTCTGATGCGGACCGGGCGGACGCGGCGACGGCGACGCTGAGCAGGAGGTGCACACGGAGCGGGACGTGGATGTCGCCGTGCCTGACCTGATGGTCAGTCATCAGCTTGCGGCCGGAGTCCGGTCGCAGGCCGATGAGTTGCTGCCGCCTGAGGCGGTGAGTCACCAGGTCGTGGTAGGTGATATCCCGATTGAGCCGCCTGGCTTCCAGCGTCGGGCCGGCCTGCTCGCGGAACTGGACCGGGCTGGTGCGCGAGTGTCGGTGATTCACGCGGTGACAGGGCTGCACGGCCTGGGCACCACACAGTTGGCCGCCGCATATGCGCGGGCTAAGCTGGAGGCAGGCTGGCGGCTGGTGGCCTGGGTCGACGGCGCGGATGCCGGTAGCCTCCTAGGAGGCCTGGCCGCGGTGGCTGACGCCACAGGACTGACCCACGACGATTCCGGGCCTGGCACTACCGACGCGGCCGCCACGGTGCGGCTATCGCTGGAGACCGACGGGGACCGCTGCCTGCTGGTCTTCGACAATGTGTCAGACCCTGAGTTGCTCCAAGAGTTTGTTCCGGCCTACGGTACGGCCCGGGTGCTGATCACCAGTCCGCGGCAGGCGCCAGCACGCCTGGGGAACGCCATCCCCGTCAATGTGTTCAGTACCGCAGAGGCTTCGGCGTTCCTTGTCGGGCGGACCGGCCTAGACGATGAGGCGGGAGCGGCCGCGGTGGCTGCCGCCTTGGGGCATCTGCCGCTGGCGCTGGCTCTGGCTGCGCCGGTGATCGCGGGGCAGCGCGCCGGGTATGCGTCATATCTGGATCGGCTGCAGGCGACGCCAGCCGACGTTTCCCTGACGCAGGACGGCACGCAGCCATACGCGCCCAGTTTCGCGCAGACGGTGCTGCTGTCCTTGCAGGCGGTTCGGGCGGCCGACCGGACGGGCGTGTGCACCCGGGTAATGGAGATCATGTCCGTGCTGTCGGCGGCCGGGGTCCGCCGCGAGCTGCTGTATGCCGCCGGGCAGGCGGGCGTGCTGGCCAGCGGCAGGCATCGGATAGCGGCGGGCCCGGTGGATCGGGTGCTGAAATGGCTCAGCGAGCGGTCCCTGCTGACCTTCAGCCTCGATGGTCAGACCGTCATCCTGCACCATCTGGTGGCGCGGGTGATCCGTAACGAGCTGGATCGCAGGCAGATGGTGACAGCGGCGTGTGAGGCCGCCGCATTTGTGCTGGATGTGTACTCGCGGGCGCTGGTTGGATCGCATGATCGCCGGGCCGTCAGGGGAATCCCACAGCAGGTAACGGCACTGCTGGATAGCTTGGGCGGACCCGTGATAGAGGTCGACGAGGAGCTGGCCTGGCTTCTGCTGCGGCTCCAGTTCGTCGCGTTCTATCACCTACTTGAGCTGGGTGACAGCGCACCGCAGGCCATCGCGGTCGGCGAGCCGTTGGCCCAGGACCTCGAGCGCCTGCTAGGTCCTGACCATCCCGACACCCTGAACTCGCGGAACAGCCTCGCCGCCGCCTACCTGGCGGCGGGCCTGGTCGCCGAGGCGATCCCGCTGTTTGAGCAGACCCTGGCCGTCCGCCAGCGCATGTTGGGCCCGGACGATCCTGAAACCCTGACCTCGCAGAACAATCTCGCCAGCGCCTATCAGGACGCAGGCCGGACCGCTGAGGCGGTCCAGTTGTACGAGCAGAACCTGGAGGTACGAGAGCGGCTGCTGGGTGCTGACCATCCCAGCACCCTGAACTCCCGCGGCAACCTCGCCGCCGCCTACCAGGACGCGGGCCGGGCCGCCGAGGCGATCCCGTTGCTCGAGCGGACCATGGCCGACCGGGAACGAGTGCTCGGCCCCGATCACCCCGATGCCCAGACCTCACGAAAGAACCTGGCCAGGGCCTACCAGGACGCGGGCCGGGCCGCCGAGGCGATCCCGTTGCTCGAGCGGACCATGGCCGACCGGAAACGCGTACTGCGTCCCGATCACCCCGATGCCCAGACCTCACGCAAGAACCTCGCTAACGCCGATCGGGCCGCGGACCGGGTAGCTGGCGCGTTCCCGCCAGCTGGGCAAACCGTGGCCGCCCGGAAGAGCCAGCGACTTGACGGTGCCGCTGGGCAGATGCCTCCGGCCGGTTTCCGCCGGCCTCCCGCCGATCAGGCCAGGCGGGTGCTGCCGGTCGGCCTCCGCCGGCCTCCCGCCGATCCTGCTAGGCAGCCCCTTCCCAACGGGGTCGCGCGCCCGCCTGCCAAGCTGGTCGACCATCCCTCCAACCGGACGCAGGAGTCGCCCAAAGACGTCGAGTACCACCGCGAAATGCTCGCGGCGATCACCGCGGAAGACCCAGCGGGCATTGCCATCATGTACGACAAATACGCTGCTGACCTCTACGACTACTGCCATTGGATGCTGCACGACTCGGCGGACGCAGCTAGGGCTTTGAAGAACACGTTCGTCATCGCTGCCGCGACGCTCAGCGAGCTGTCCGAGCCTTCCAAACTGCGCCCGTGGCTGTTCGCGCTGGCTCGTGACGAAGGCCGGCGCCGAATCCGGCCTAAGTCGGCGGCTCGCAATGATGAGACCGATGCAATGGTCCAGCCGGTCGACGAGGTCCGCGAAGCGTCCGACCTTACCCGCGAGGCGTCCGACGCGACCGTAACGTTCCGCGCGGCCGGAGTGCCGGCCGATGCGACCCGCGAGGCGTCCGGCGCGACAAGCGAGGTGTCCGGCGCTACCCGCGAGACGTCTGACGCGACCGTTACGTTCCGAGCGCTCGGCCTATCGTCCGACGTGACCCGCGAGGCGTCTGATGTGACCCGCGAGGCGTCTGACGCGACCCTGACGTTCCGAGCGCTCGGCCTGCCGTCCGACGTGACCCGCGAGGCGTCCGACGCGACCATGACGTTCCGAGCGCTCGGCCTGCCGTCCGGCGTGACCCGCGAGGCGTCCGACGCGACCATGCCGTTCGCGATAGTCGGCCTGCCGTCCGACGCGACCATGTCGTTCCGGGTAGTAAGCCAGCCGGCCCACGGCCCGGCCCACCTGAACGTTGAACGAGGGGAAGCCGAGCTCCGGACCCTGATCTACTCCATCCTGGCTGGGCTGAAGCCGCGTGAGTGTGAGGTCATTGAGCTGAGCTCTAGACACGACCTGCGCGACGACGATCTGGCCATCGTGCTCGGCGTGTCATGGAGCCGCGCGCACGCCCTAGCCTCAGGCGCCCGCGGTCGGCTGGAGGAAGCTCTCAACGCACTGCACATCGCGCTAACAAGGCGGGAGACCTGCCCGGTGCTGGGGGAGTTGCTGGCGGACTGGGATGGGCAGCTGACGGAGGACACGCGCGACCTGGTCAGCTGGCACATCGGGGAGTGCCAGGCCTGCGCCCATCGCGGCTGGGGCGCGCTGCGCCCGGCGACGTTTTCCCGTCTGCTGCCGCTGGCCCCGCTCCCTGCGGAACTTCGGGAGCAGGTCTTGAGCAGCTGTACCTCCACTGCTGAGGATGCGGCGGCCTATCGCCGGCGAGTAGTCCGGCGCGCAGAATCGATATGGTTCACGACGTTCTCGCATGCCATAAGGCATGTTAGCTGGGCCGGCATCCGGGCCAATCCCGGAAAGGCGGTCGTCGCCGTGGCTGTCGTGCTGTGGGTCGCCGCGGCTGTGAGCATTACGCTGATCACCTTCGCCGGCTCGCATGCCGCATATGCCCAGCCGGCTGGGCATAGCGTCACGCATGCCTACGCTCCCCAGACAGACGCCGGGACCTCCTCAGGGAGTCCTGCGGCGGCTCCGGCCACGGCGACTACCCGCACGTCCGCCGCCGCGAGTCCGTCCCCGAGCTTCACTCGGCCCGCAAGCTACGTATCTTCCCCGGTCCAACCGTCGCCGTCGCCTGAGGCTTCAAAGTCGTCCAAGCCATCGACGTCGCCCTCGCCTAAGTCATCGACGTCGCCCTCGCCCAAGCCGTCGACGTCGTCCTCGTCTGGGCCGTCGACATCGCCCTCGTCATCCGTGTCGCCGACGCCTTGAGGCAGGTCTTCACCAGTTGGCGAACTATTCCTGCGTGGTGGCCTCGTCCCTGGCTAGCGCAGTCCAGTGGGCGAGCTGGTACCAGACGGCCAAAGTCTCGGCGTCCTCGGGGCCGAGGACCCGCTCACAGGTCGGCAGTAGTGCAGCGAACTGGTCCCGCGCGGCGGCCGCGGCCCCGGCGCACCCAGTCCAGTACGCGAGTTCCTCCCGCGCGGCCAAGGTGTCGGGGTGGTCGGGGCCACTTATTCTCTCGCGGGCGGGGAGCAGCGCGGCGAACTGATCCCGGGCATCGGCGGCGGCCCCGGCACGCCCGGTCCAGTAGGCCAGGTTGAACCTGGCCACCAGGGTATCGGGGGACTCCGCGCCGAATACGCGCTCGCGGATGCGCAGCAGTGCGGCGAACTGGTCCCGCGCGGCGGCCGCATCTCCCGCGTAGCCTGCGAAGTTGGCCAGGTTGTGGCGGTCGGCGAGGGTGTCGGGATGATCGGGGCCGAGGACGCGCTCGGCGACGGGTAGCAGCGCGGCGAACTGGTGCCGGGCGGCGGCCGCGTCTCCCGCCTGGCCGGTCCAGTAGGCCAGGCTGGCGCGTGCGGCCAGGGTGTCGGGGTGCTCGGGGCCGAGGACGCGCTCGGCTACGGGTAGCAGCGCGGCGAACTGGTCTCGCGCGCCGGCTGCGTCGCCCGCCTGCCCGGCCGAGTAGGCGAGTTCACTCCGCGTGGCCAGGGCGCCGGGGTGCTCGGGACCGGCGGCGAAGGCGCTCGCATCGCCGTTGGCGGCGACGGCATGGCCGGATGCGAGCCGCCCTTCGGCGGGCACTGCCGCCTGGATCTCCCCAACCAGGGCCCGCAGCTCAGCCGCGGCGTCCGGGTTCTCCTCCAGCAGGTCCGCCCACCGCCCTGCCCACCGCCCCGCTAGAGCTGTGCGGATCAACTCCATATCCGCCCCGTCTCCACCAGCGAGTTGCTCGCGTGTCTCCTCCAGCCACCGCTCGACCAGCTGGGTCTGCTTAGCGTTCCCGCGGCCCAGCAGCTGGGCATATTTACGCTGCGCGGTCTCCCACCCGCTGGTGGCCGCGGCATCTATCACCATCCTGCCGGCTAGGGCCGCCAGTGCGAGCGGGCTCTTCTCTAGCATCTGCCGACCCCTTCTCACATCTATCCGTGGGTGAGCAAGTCAAGACGGCTGGGCCTAGAAAAATTGTACCGGAACGGACAGTAACCTCTTGTACACCAGGGCTACCAGGTAGCCTAGTGCCGCCGCTGCCGCAACAGATCACCGCAGGGAGGATGCCCCGTTTATCCCCGCTGAGGCGGGTATGTAGATGTCCGTAACCGCGGTATCACGCGGTTGCCTGTGCGGAGCCTGGAATCCTCGTAGGGGCCTGACAGTGGATCCGACGGTCAGTAATCAGCCCGCGGCTAGTACCAGGGAGCCGTATGCCGCGGAACCGCACGCGCGGGCGATGGCGAATGACCAGGTTGTCGTGGGTGATATCCCGGCTCAGCGGGCCGGTTTCCAACCCAGGCCTACGCTGCTGGCGCAACTGAACCCCGCCAGACAAGGTCCGTCGGTGGTGGTGCTCACGGGCACCCGGGGAGTGGGCAAGACCCAGCTGGCGGCTTCCTACGCGCGGGCGAGGCTGGCGGGCGGCTGGCGGCTGATCGCGTGGGTCAACGCTCGGGACAGCGAAAGCCTGCTGGCCGGGTTGGCCGCGGTGGCCGAAGCCATCGCGCAGCCGGATGGCGGTTCCCGCCCGGGCCTGGCTGAGGCGGCGCACGCGCTACGGCGCTGGCTCGAGGCTGACGGGAGCCGTTGCCTGCTGGTGTTCGATGACGCGCAAGACCTTGGTCTGCTGCGGCCGTTCCTTCCGTCCGTCGGCGCGGCCCGGGTGCTGATCAGTGTGGCCCGGGAGCCGGCGGCAGAATTGGGGACAAGTGTCCCGGTAGACGTGTTCAGCGCCGAGGAGGCACTGGCCTTGCTGGACGGGCGGACCGGCCTGGCCGACGAAGCCGGCGCCGCGGAGGTGGCTGCCGAACTGGGGCACTTGCCGCTGGCGCTGGATCAGGCCGCGGCGGTGATCGCCGGGCAGCGCCTGGGGTACGAGGCGTACCTGGCGAAGCTGCGGGCGCTGCCGGCCGAAGATTACCTGGTCCGGGGTGGGGCCGCGGAGGAGCAGGCGTACCCGCCGGGCGTGGCGGAGGCGGTGCTCCTGTCCTTGGAAGCCGCCCGGGCCGCCGATCCGCTCGGCGTGTGCACCGCGGTCATGGAGGTCATGGCCATGCTGGCGCCGGCCATGGTCCGCCGCGACCTGCTGCGTGCGGCCGGGCAGGCGGGCACACTGCTCGGCCACGGGCGCCGGGTCGCCGCGGCGATGGTAGACCAGGCGCTAGAGCGGCTGAACGAACGGTCGCTGCTGGGTTTCAGCCTTGAGGGCCAGGCCGTCACCGTGCACTACCTGGTGGTGCGAGTGGTCCGCGGAGGGCTGGCCCGACGGGGGCGCCTCGCGACGGCGTGCGGGGCGGCCGCCGCTGCTTTGGAAGCGTCCGCCGAGGCGCTCGCGAAGCCGCGGGATCGTACGGCGGTCAGGGAAATGCTTGGTCAGGTCACGGCACTGCTGGAAAACGCAGGGGCGCGCCCGGATGACGCCGACGAGAAGCTAGCCGGGACGCTGATGCGGCTTCGATTCCTCGCGCTGCATCACCTGACAGAGCTGGGCGACAGTATGCCGCACGCCATGGCGATCGGCGAGCCGCTGATCGCGGACCTCGAACGGGTACTCGGGCCGGATCATCCTGACACGCTCAACGCACGGAACAGCCTGGCCGCCGCCTATCAGTCCGCCGGCCAGGCCGCCGACGCGATCCCGCTGTTCGAGCACGTCCTGGTCGCCCAGGAACGGGTCCTCGGCCCGAAACATCCGGACACCCTGACCTCGCAGAACAACCTGGCTGCCACCTACCAGGACGCGGGCCGGTTCGCCGAGGCGATCTTGCTGTTCAAGCTGACCCTGGCCGCCCGGGAGGGGCTGCTCGGCGCCGACCATCCCAGCACCTTGAACTCGCGCGACAACCTGGCGGCCGCCTACCGGGCGGCGGGCCGGGTCAGCGAGGCGACCCGGCTGCTCGAGCAGACCCTGGCCGGACGGGAACGGGTGCTAGGTGCAGGCCACCTGGACGTTCAGGCCGCGCGGGACAACCTGGCCGCCGCGCAGCAGAAGACGGACTGGATCGACGAGACACCCCTGCCCGCGCCGCCAGCCGACGAGGAGCCGCCCCCGGCGGCGCCAGCTACCGAAACGGTCGACGAGCCGGCGCCTGTCTCCGAGCCAGAGCCAGAGCCAGAGCCGGAAGCCCCGGAAGGCCTATCCGAACCCGCCCCTCCGCCCGCCGAAGAGCCACCTGCGGCTCCGCCCGCCAAAGAGCAACCTGCGGCGACCGTCGACGAAGGGCCGCCGGTGGTGGCGCCAGCTGCGGAAACGGAGGATGACCCATCGCCCGAGCCAGCGCCCACCCCAGAATTCGAACCGGAGCCGGAGCCGGAGACACCGGAAGACGTCTCTGAACCCGAGCCGCCGGCCGTCACCGTAGCCGAAGCACCGCCCGCCGAAGAGCTACCTGCCGCTCCGCCCGCCGAGGAGCCATCCGCCGCTCCGCCCGCCGAGGAGCCGCTGGCCTCCCCCGTAGCCGAAGCACCGCCCGCCGAGGAGCGGCCTGCCGAGGAGCCGCCGGCCGCCACCGTAGCCGGAGCACCGCCCGCCAAGGAGCCGCCCGCGGTTTCCGTAGCCAAGCCGCGTGCGGTTCCCGCAGCCGAACCGCCCGCGCCGTCCCGCGATCGCCTGGCCCGGCGCCAGTGGCGCGTCCCCAGCCTGGTAGCCGCGATCGTGGTCCTCATGGCCGCGGGCGGCGTGGCCGTGGCCCTTTCCCTGCCGCACGCCGGGCACTCCGGCCACGGCCCCGCGACGGCCTCGCACCCGGCCGGGGGTCAGCCCGGGGGCACGGCGTCCCAGCTGGCCTCCGCCTGGGTGGCGCAGCAGGTCGCCCGCAGCGCGATCGTGGCCTGTGATCCGCTGATGTGCTCTGCGCTCGAGGCTCAGGGGGTGCCCGCGGCGAACCTGCTGATCCTGCGGACCGGCTCGATGAGCCCGCTGAGGGCCCAGGTGGTTGTGGTCACGCCCGCGGTCAGGAGCCAGTTCGGCAGCCGCCTGGACAGCGTGTACGCGCCGTCGGTCATCGCCGGCTTCGGGTCGGGACCGGATCAGGTGAGCGTGCAGGTCATCGCGCAGAACGGGCCCACGGCGTACCTGACGGCGCTACGCCAGGACGTGGCGGCCCGGAAGGCGGCCGGGGCTCAGCTGCTGGCCAACAAGCGGATCGGGGTCTCGGCCGAGGCCCGGGCGCAGCTCGGGGCCGGCGCGGTGGATTCCCGGCTGCTGATCATGCTCCCGGCGCTCGCCGTGCAGCACCCGATTCAGATCCTGGGCTTTGGCCAGCCCGCTCCGGGCGCGGGCCCGGGCGTGCCGCTGTGCTCGGTCGACCTGTCCGGCTCCGGCCAGGCCGCGGGCATGATCGACGCCAGCTACCTGAGCTGGCTGACCAGTTTCGTGCGGGCTCAGCTGGTTCCGTTCGCGGGCAGCATGGCCGTACTGCAGCAAGCCGGCCAGCCAGTCGTGCGCGTGGAGTTCGCCCAGCCCAGCCCCCTCGGCCTGCTGAGCCATACGTGACCGAGCGTGACGGCGAGCCGGTGACCGCGGACCTGGAGCTGGAGCTGGGCCCGGACCATCCCGATACCCGGAACGCGCGGGACCGCCTGGCCGCCGAGTACCAGGCCGCCGGCCGGCCCGCCGAGGCCATTCCCCTGTTCGAGCAGACCCTGGTCAGCCTGGAACGACTGCTCGGCCCCGACGATCCCGACACCCTCACCGCCCAGACCAGCCTTGCGGCTGCCTACCGGGATGACGGCCGGCTGGCCGAGGCGATCCTGCTGTTCCGGCTGACCTTGGCCGCCCGGGAACGGGTGCTGGGCGCCGATCACCCCGACACCACTACCTCACGGAACAACCTGGCCAGCGCCTACCGCGAGGCAGGCCGCGCGGCCGAGGCCATCCCGCTGGTCCAGCAGATCCTGGCCGTCCGCGAGCGGCAGCTGGGCTCCGACCACTCCAGCACCCTGGCCGCCCGGAACAACCTGGCTACCGTTTACCGGTCCGCGGGCCGGCCGGCCGAGGCGATTCCCCTGTTCGAGCAGAACCTGGCCGCATGCGAGCGGCTGCTGGGCGCCGAGCACCCCCGGACCGTGGCCTCCCGGCGCAACCTGACCCGTGCGCGGCAGGAGGCAGGCCTAGTGGATGAGGTCGGTGGCGATCTCCAGGATGATGGCCCGTAGCTTGTCCGGGTCGTCGACCTGCTGCAGGTAGACGTGGCAGGTCGCGCCGACCGTGAGGGTGGCGGCGGTGGCGCGGACCCGCTCGCGCAGCGGCGCGTCGGGACCGGTGAGCAGGTCGACCAGCGCGTCGAGCCGGCCGCGGAAGCGTGCGAACCGGTCCTTGCCCGCCTCCATGCCCTGCACCGCGGCCCGGTTCTGCTCCAGGAAGCGGAACACCTCGCCGCCGCCGAGCACGATCCCGACGTAGCGATCCAGGATCTCGAGCCGGGTCTCCTCAGTTCGTGGCTGCTGCTTGCCCCAGTCCACGAGGTCGTCGATCGCGGCGAAGTAGTCGTCGGTGAAGCTGTGGACGATGTCTTCCTTGGACTTGAAGTGGTAGTACAGCGCGGCCTTGGTCACGCCCAGCCGTTCGGCGATCTCGCGCAGCGAGGTCTTCTCGTAGCCCTGCTCGGCGAACAACTCGAGCGCGACCTTCTGCGCCTGCGCCCGGGTGTCTCTACGCGGAGCGGATCCCGCGTCGTCCATGTCCGTTTCGCACTCCTTCGCGGAGCTGGCCCTTAATTACTTGACGGCCGGTTAGTTAGCATCATAGCATTTCAACTTGCCGGCCGGTAAGTAGCATAGCCGGTCGAGTCGCGGACGGGAACGGTGCGCGGGGAGCGCCCGAAGGGCGCCCCCCGCGAGCCAAAGGGCGCCGGCGCTGCCTGGACTGAGGAGCGACGGAGGAGGACGAGGGCCCGCTGCCAGAGGCGGCCAGGCCAGCAAGGCGGCGCCTCAAAAGGCGCCTGGAGGCGAGTGGGAAGGTAGAGCACGTGGCAGAACAAACGGGGCCTGGCGTGAACGGGCAGGGCGGCTCGGGGGCGGCTGCCGGTGAAGGGCAGTTCCTCGCGCCGCGCGAGGTGATGATCATCCTGCCCGGGCTGCTGCTCGCCATCCTGCTGGCCATGCTCGACAACCTGATCGTGAGCACCGCGCTGCCGCGGATCGTCGGCGATCTCGGCGGGGTGGCGCACCTGTCCTGGGTGGTGACCGCCTACATCCTCGCGTCCCTGGTCACCACGCCGTTCTACGGCAAGCTCGGCGACATGTACGGGCGGAAGAAGCTCTTCGTCTTCGCGATCGTGATCTTCCTGATCGGGTCGGCGCTGTCCGGCCTGTCGCAGTCGATGGCCGAGCTGATCACCTTCCGGGCCGTCCAGGGGCTGGGCGCCGGCGGGCTGATGGTCGGCGCGATGGCCACGCTGGGCGACATCGTGGCGCCCCGCGAGCGCGGCCGGTACATGAGCTACATGATGGTCGTGATGATGCTGGCCACCATCGGCGGCCCGCTGGCCGGCGGGTTCATCACGACCGCCTTCTCCTGGCGCTGGATCTTCTACATCAACATTCCTGTGGGCGGCGCGGCCCTGGTCTACATCATGGCCACGCTGCACCTGCCCGCCAAGCGGGTCAGCCACCGGGTCGACTACCTCGGCGGCATCCTGCTCGCCGTGGCCGCGACCTCGCTCGTCCTGCTGGCCACCTGGGGCGGCACCGAATACCCCTGGGCCTCGACGCAGATCATCGGCCTCGGCCTGCTCGCGGTGGCGGCCGCCGCCGGGTTCTGCGTGGTCGAGCTGCGGGTGGCCGAGCCGATCCTGCCGCTGCACGTGTTCAAGAACCGGAACTTCTCGCTCACGATGGCGCTGACCTTCCTGACCGGCCTGGCCATGTTCGGCGCGATGACGTTCCTGCCGCTGTACCAGCAGACCGTGCAGGGCGAGTCGCCCACCATCAGCGGGCTGGCCCTGACGCCGATGATGCTCGGCGTGACCGTCACCTCGATCATCGCCGGCCAGGTGACGACCAGGACCGGGCGGTACCGGATCTTCCCGATTCTGGGCGGGGCCATCATGGGCCTGGGCATGTTCCTGCTGACCGGCCTGGACATCGGCACCACCCGGCTCGAGTCGGCGCTCTACTACGTGGTCCTGGGCCTGGGCATGGGCTTCCTGATGCAGATGGTCTCGCTGATCGCGCAGAACAGCGTGCAGCAGCGGGACATGGGCGTGGCCAGCAGCGCGCGGATGTTCTTCCAGCAGATCGGCGGCTCGCTCGGCGTGGCCGCGTTCGGCGCCATATTCGCCAGGAAGCTGACCGAGTCGCTGGCCAGCGCGGCCGGCACCGGCGCGCACATCAGCGCCAGCGGCGGCCAGCTCGACCCGGCCACGGTCAACTCGCTGCCCGCGGCGATCAAGCACGACGTGTTCTTCGCCATCTCGCACGCGGTGCAGTCCGTGTTCATCTGGGCCCTGCCGGCCGCGGTGCTGATCTTCGTGCTGGCCCTGTTCATCAAGGAGGTCCCGCTGCGCGGGCGGATCGCGCCGCCGGAGGCCGGGGAGACCGCCAGCCAGCAGCCCGAGCTCGTGTCTTAGGGTGGGCTCGCGGGGAAAGTAGGGTGGGCTCGCGGGAAAAGTAGAGCGGCGATTCCCGGGGTAGCCAGAACGGGCCGTGGTCACAAGTACCACGGCCCGTTCGGCATAAAAAGGGTTTTACGCCCCGACGTACGGGACGGCCTCCAGGATCTCGACGGTGGTGGCGCGGCCGTTCGGCAGTGAGTAGGTGGCCCGGTCGCCGACCTTCTTGCCCATGATCGCGGCGCCGAGCGGGGAGCGGGGCGAGTAGACGTCGATCGGCGACCCGCTCTCCTCGCGCGAGGCGAGCAGGAACGTCACCTCGTCCTCGTCCTTGACGAACCGGATGGTCACCGTCATGCCCGGCCCGACCACGCCGTCGGTGCGCGCCGGGGCGCCCACCCGGGCGTTCTCGAGGATGTGCTGGAGCGTGATGATGCGCGCCTCGATCTGGCCCTGCTCGTCCTTGGCCGCGTGATAACCGCCGTTCTCGCGCAGGTCGCCCTCGTCCCGGGCCGCCTCGATCTTCTTCGCGATATCGATGCGCCCCTCCCCTGAGAGGTAGTCGAGCTCGGCCTTGAGCCGGTCGTACGCCTCCTGGGTCAGCCAGGTGACGGTTTCTTCACGCGTCTCGGTCACGGGTCACTCCTTGGCACTGCGCAGGACTGGCATGTCCGCGGGACCCTCGTTGGTCCTCGGGGGTAATCTGCTGAGGCTAACTAGCGTCGGTGACTAGAGCCTTCTAGTCAAATGGGGAAGCTTACCTCGCCCGGTGGACTGGGAATGTCGGCCTGGTGAACGGGTGTTTGCGCCACCGAGGGTTTTTATTACGAGGGAGACATCTGTTGGGAAGCCAGCTCCGGCTCATGGCCGTGCACGCCCACCCGGACGACGAGTCCAGCAAGGGGGCGGCCACCATGGCGCGCTACGTCGGCGAGGGCGCGCAGGTCCTGGTGTGCACGCTGACCGGCGGGGAGCGCGGCGACATCCTGAACCCGGCCATGGAGCGGCCCGAGGTCAAGGCCGACATGGCCCGCATCCGGCGGGAGGAGATGGCCCGGGCCCGGGAGATCCTCGGGGTGCAGCAGAGCTTCCTCGGGTTCGTCGACTCGGGCCTGCCCGAGGGCGACCCCAAGCCGCCGCTGCCGGACGGCTGCTTCGCGCTCACCCCGCTCGCCGACGCGACCGCGCCGCTGGTCCGCGCGATCCGGGAGTTCCGCCCGCACGTGATGCTCACCTACGACGAGAACGGCGGCTACCCGCACCCCGACCACGTGATGACCCACAAGGTCAGCGTGGCGGCCTTCGAGGCGGCCGGCGACCCCGACGCGTACCCCGGCTGCGGTGAGCCCTGGCAGCCGCTCAAGCTGTACTACTTCGTCTCGTTCCACGGCGCGAAGTTCGTCGCGATGCACGAGGAGATGCTCCGCCGCGGCCTGGAGTCGCCGTACGCCAAGATCTTCGAGGAGCGCTCGAAGCGCCGCGGCGACGACTGGAAGGAGCTGGAGATCACCACCCGGGTGCCGTGCGGTGACTTCTTCGCGGTCCGGGACGAGGCGCTCAAGGCCCACGCCACCCAGGTCGACCCGAACGGCTTCTGGTTCTCCTGCCCGCTGGAGGTGCAACAGGCCGCGTGGCCGACGGAGGACTATCATCTGGCTAGGTCAGTCGTCGATACCGAACTGCCCGAAGATGACCTGTTCGCCGGCATCCAGGAGACTGTGAGCCTATGACCCTCGCCGCGCTCGCGGCCGCCGCCGCCTCGTCCAGCGCCAGCAACGACGTGGAGCCCGGCGTCCTGGGCTTCCTGGTCGTGGCCGCGATGGGCGTGGCCCTGGTCTTCCTGCTCCGCTCGATGAACAAGCAGTTCCGCAAGATCACCCCGGAGCCGGACGCCGCCTCGGGCGACGCGCCCGGCGACGAAGGCGAGCAGGCGGGCGGCAGCGCCAAGGCGCCGGAGGCTACCCGATGAACGTGGCACCCTAACGGATAGAGCCGTTAGAAAGTGGCATCCATAAGGTTCGGGCGTGTGACGCGGTTGAACTCGCGGGACTCCAGCGCTCCTCGTGCTGATCCGGAATCCGGCCCACCACGCTGCTGAGCACCCACTCCGCGTTTCGGGCGCGTATTGTCCGACCCGCTTGTTACGGTGCACCCAACGGGTGTCGGAACGAGGAAGACAAAAGCGGTGCACGTTATCCACGGACTCTGGGCGCGGGGAACGCTCTGCCTGTGGGCGGAGGACCCGTCCCGGCCGGCCGCGCCGCCCGGCCGCTCGCCGGAACCCGCGCCGCACCCGTTCGCCTGCCAGGCCGGCGAGCTGGCCGACCTGCTGGCCGCGCTGCCCGGGCCGGCCGGCGAGGCGGCCCGCAAGGCCGTCGACGACGAGCTCACGCTGCAGCTGCCGTCGGCCGCCAGCCCGCCCCCGCCCGGCCGCTCGCCTCGCCCGAGCTCGTCCGGCCGGCCGCGCCGCACGCGCCGACCGCGCCGCACGCGCCGGACGCGCCTGCGCGCAGGCCGCGCCGCGCCGGCACCCCGGGCTGGCCGGGTCCGGCTGGCCCGCTGGCGGGTGCCGGTCCTGGCCTTCGCCCCGGCCGCCGCGCTGGACCTGCTCGGCGCTACCGCCGGCCTCGGCGAACTGGCGGACCAGGGCCCCTCGGTGCCGTACCTGGCCGCGCTGGCTCGTTTCGCCGACGGCCTGGCGGCGCGCGGCCGGGTGCTGCCGGTGCTGATCGCCGAGGACGGGTCTTTCACGGCCCGCTGGCGCCCGGTGCTCGGCGGCACGGACGTGCAGCGCGCGCGCGACCTGGCCGCCGCCATGCCCGCCTCGTGCCGGGCCGTGGCCGGGGATCCGCCGGGCGTCCTGCTGGCCGCCGCGCTCGACGGCCTCACCGACGCCGCGGCGCGCACCCGCCTGCCCGGTTCCCTCCTGCCCGCGCGGCGCGGCCGTACTCCGGCTCAAATTCCTTTGGCCGAACGGTACGTGGTCGCACTGACCAGCACCGATGCTCGCCTCGACGTGGTGACGCCGCGGGATGAAGCCGAGGCGGCCAAGCTGGCCGCGGAGCTGGACGCGTGGCTGGACCGCGCGCTCATCCCGGCCGGCCCGGTGCGGACCTGCTTCCGCCTGACCGAGCCCCTGGTGCCCGAGGAAGATCCGTGGCGGGTCGAGTTCGCGCTGCAGTCGACCGAGGACCCGAGCCTGATGGTCCCGGCCTGCCGACGCCTGGGCGGGCCAGGGCGTCGGGCCCGGCGGCGACGACCCGGTCGAGGAGCTGCTGGCCGGGCTGGGCGCCGCCGCCCGGCTGTTCGGCGAGCTGGAGGACGCGCTGCGCGAGCCGGAGCCGACGGCGCTGGAGCTGGACACCTCGGGCGCGTTCCGGTTCCTGAAGGAAACCGGGCCGCTGCTGGCCGGGGCCGGGTTCGGGGTGCTGCTGCCGGACTGGGTGCGGAAGGCCCGGCTCGGGCTCAAGCTGACCACCCGGTCCCAGCCCGCGGCGGCCGGCTCGGTGGTCACCCAGGCCCGGTTCGGGCTCGGCGATCTGGTGGACTTCCGCTACGACGTGGCGGTCGGCGACCAGGTGATCGACCCGGCCGAGCTGGCCGAGCTGGCCCGGCTCAAGGCCCCGCTGGTGCGCCTGCGCGGCCAGTGGGTCGAGCTGGACGAGGCGCACCTGAAGGCCGCGCTGAAGTTCCTGGCCGGAAATGGACACGGCCAGCAGGCCGGCACGATGACGGCCGCCGACGCGCTGCTGGCCGGCCTCGGATTGGCCCAGGGCGGTCCCGGCGACCAGGTCCCGCTGGTCGGCGTGGACGCCGACGGCTGGCTCGGCGACCTGTTGTCCGGGCAGGCCGACCGGCGGCTGCCGCCGATGACGGCGCCCGCGAGCTTCGCCGGGACGCTGCGGCCCTATCAGGAGCGCGGGCTTTCGTGGCTCTCCTTCCTGGGCGACCTGGGCCTGGGCGGCATCCTGGCCGACGACATGGGCCTGGGCAAGACGATCCAGCTCCTGTCGCTCATCGCCGCGCAGTCCCCTCAGGCCGGACCCACGCTGCTGGTGTGCCCGATGTCGCTGGTCGGCAACTGGCAGCGCGAGGCGACCCGGTTCACCCCGGACCTGCGGGTCCACGTACACCACGGCGCCGACCGGCTGGACGCGGAGGGTTTTGCGGCCCTCCTGGCCCGGGGGGACGACCCCCCCAGACCCCCCCGCGGGGCCGAGGCCCCAGTGGACCTGGTCATCACCAGCTACGGCGTCGCGACCAGGGACCGGGCGGCGCTGAGCACGCTGACCTGGGCTCGCGTGGTGTGCGACGAGGCGCAGAACATCAAGAACCACGCCACCAAGCAGGCCCGGGCGATCCGCGCCCTGCCCGCCGCGACGCGGATCGCGCTGACCGGCACACCGGTGGAGAACCGGCTGTCCGAGCTGTGGTCGATCATGGAGTTCACCAACCCGGGGCTGCTCGGGCCGGCCGAACGGTTCCGGGAGGACTACGCGATCCCGATCGAGCGGCACGGCTCGGACGACGCCGCCCGGGCGCTGCAGCGGCTGACCCAGCCGTTCGTGCTGCGCCGCCTGAAGACCGACAAGACGATCATCTCCGACCTGCCGGACAAGCAGGAGATGAAGGTCTGGTGCAACCTCACCGCCGAACAGGCCAGCCTGTACGCGGCCACGGTGGCCGACATGCTCGCCCGGATCGAGGAGGCGGCCGACGACATCAGCCGGCGTGGCCTGGTCCTGGCCACCATGGCCAAGCTCAAGCAGGTCTGCAACCATCCCGCGCACCTGCTCGGCGACGGCTCCCGGCTGCCCGGCCGGAGCGGCAAGCTGGCCCGGCTGGAGGAGATCTGCGACGAGATCGTGGCCGAGGGCGACAAGGCGCTGTGCTTCACGCAGTACGCCGAGTTCGGCAAGATGCTGCAGCCGCACCTGGCGGGCCTGCGGCTGCCCGGTGCTGTTCCTGCACGGCGGAACGCCCAAGCGGCAGCGCGACGCCCTGGTCGAGACGTTCGCGTCGCTGGAGGAGCCCGCGCTGTTCCTGCTCTCGCTCAAGGCCGGCGGCACCGGGCTCAACCTGACCGCGGCCAGCCACGTGATCCACGTCGACCGGTGGTGGAACCCGGCCGTGGAGGACCAGGCCACCGACCGGGCGTTCCGGATCGGCCAGCGCCGGAACGTCCAGGTGCGCAAGTTCGTCTGCGTCGGCACGCTGGAGGAGCGGATCGACGCGATGATCGAGGAGAAGAAGGCCCTGGCCGACCGGGTCGTGGGCACCGGCGAGAGCTGGCTCACCGAGCTGTCCGTCGCCGACCTGCGCGATGTGCTGGCGCTGTCCCCGGATGCGGTGAGCGAGTGAGCGAGCCGAAGGGGCGCGGTGCCGCCTGGACTGAGGAGCGAGGAACGAGCGACGAGGGAAGGCGGCAGTGTAGGGGGATGGGGAGGCGGGCGGGGCCCCGGAGGCGAGCGAAGGAAACAGCATGAGCGGGCATTGGGATGAGTGGCCGCCGGCCAAGCCGATCCGGGTCGAGGGCGGAATCAAGGCGCGGAGCAGGCGCGGCGCGATCGGCGAGCAGTGGTGGTCGCGGCGGTTCATCGGCGTGCTCGAGGCCTCGGGCCTGAGCGGCCGGCTGGCCCGGGGCCGCAGCTACGCCCGGGCCGGGCAGGTGCTCGACTTCCGGTTGTCCCAGGGCAAGGTCACCGCCCAGGTCCAGGGCTCCCGGCCGCGGCCCTATGATGTCCGCCTCGGGGTGCTCCCGCTGACCAAGGCGCAGTGGCGGCGGGTCACCGAACGGCTGGCCAGCCAGGCGCTGTTCCGGGCCAAGCTGCTGGCGGGCGAGATGCCGCACGAGATCGAGGACGTGTTCGCCGAGTGCGGCACGCCGCTGTTCCCCCGGTCCGCCACCGACCTGGACATGCACTGCAGCTGCCCGGACTGGGGCGTGCCGTGCAAGCACCTGGCGGCGGTCTGCTACGTGCTGGCCGAGGAGTTCGACCGGGACCCGTTCGCCATGCTGGCCTGGCGCGGTAAGGCCCGGGACGACCTGCTCACGGCGCTGCGGGACGTCCGTTCCGCGCCACGCTCGCCAGCCGGCGGCACGGGCCGGGCCGGAGGGTCTGAGCCGGACCGGGAGGTCGCCCTGGCCCCGCCGCTGCCCGAGTCTGTGGAGGAGTTCTGGTCCGCCCGGCTGAGCCCCGCCCGCCTGCGCGCGCTGTCCGCTCCGGCCGGTTCGAGCCCGCCTGACCTGCTGCTGCGCATGTTCCAGCCGCCGCTGGTGCAGGTCGGGGGGAAGGACCTGGCCGACGTGCTGAGCCCTGCTTACCACCGACTCGCCGCGGATGACGCGGCGCCGGGCGCGATCGGCGGGGTACCGTAGCTTACCTGGGGGTAGTGGCGGAAATGAACACGGCTCTCGGCAGGGGTTCAGCGGTCAAAGTCCTGTTGACGGTGTTGCTGCTGGCGATCATCTGCTTTGTGGTCCTGATAACTGTGCTGCAGCAAAAGCCTTCCGTGACCGCTCATAAATCTTCCGTAGCTGCACGTGCCTCTGATGATTTCAACCGGGCCGCCGGACGTCTGGGTCCTGATTGGACCAATATCAGTGATGGAGGATTGTCTATCTCATCTCACGCCGTAACCGGGAGCAGCGGGTCGCTCACCGGCGACGTCTGGACCGCCGGGGCGTTGGCGAGCGACCAGTACTCCCAGATCGAAGTCACCTCGACGCAACTCACTGGCGGTGAGTGGACCGGGACGGCGGTGCGCGCGCAGCACGGCGGGCGGGACGCCTACGTCGGCATTTATGACTGGAACAGCGGCAAGCAGGTACTGATGCTGTTCAGGCGGAGCGGTGCAAGTTGGACTCAGCTCGGCAGCTACAGTTCCGGGCCGCTTGCCGCCGGAACCAAGTTGAAGCTCGTGGCCGTAGGCGACACGATCTCGTTCCTCGAAGATGGTTTCCCATGTCTCATCGCCTCCGACCGCAGCCTGTCCGGGGGCGCGCCAGGCATCATGATCTACGGCGCCGGCACTGCCGGCGACTGGTCAGGCGGGGATGCCTCGGGCACGGTCGGCTTTCACGCCCGTTACATGAGCACCGACGCCGACGGCGTCCGGTCATACCAGGTCTCTTCCCCCGACAACGGGCCCGGCATCCAGGTGATGCGGGTGCTAGCACCCACGCATCCCGCCCCGGGGGTGCCGCACAACTTCCTATACGCACTCCCGGTTCAGCCCCGACTGGGTAACGCCTTCGGCGGCGGGCTGGAGACGCTGCGCGCGCTCGATGCGCAGGACCAGTACAACCTGACGATCATCGAGCCGACCTTCGCGATCGATCCGTGGTATGCGGATAACCCCAAGAACCCTAATGTCCGCTACGAGACGTTCATTACCAGGGAGGTCGTGCCGTGGGTGGAGAAGCACTTGACCACTACGGGCCATGAGCAGAACTGGCTGATCGGGTTCTCGAAATCTGGCCTGGGCGCGCAGGATCTCATCCTGAAGCATCCCGGCATCTTCGCGCTGGCGGCCTCCTGGGATTTCCCAGCGGACCTGTCCTCATATGATGAGCTTGGCGGCGATCCGGCCGCCTCTTACGGCACCAATGCGAACTTCCAGGCCAATTACCGGCTGACACCAGCCTTCGTGAAGGCCCATAGTGGACCGTTCCTGCGACAGGACCGGATCTGGATCGGCGGAAACACGGACTTTCCCACTGACGTGTCGGATTACGCGAAGCTGCTGGCCAAGACGGGCATACGTTTCACCAGAGAAGCGCCCCGGTCTGTGGATCATAGGTGGAACAGTGGCTGGGTCCCCGATGCGCTGGCCGCGTTGCGGCAAGACAGCATTGAATTCCGTGGGGGACAGAGTTAACCCCGCTCCGTCGGTTATGTACCGTCCCGGCTTATTTGCCACCGTGAGGTGACTGGCAGGAAGATGCTCTCCATGGTAGGGGAGGACGCGGTCGACCCGAACGACGCTGATCAAGTCACTGTCTACTTGGTGGAGCACCCGCTAATCACCAACACGCAGCCTCCGGTATGCACCGCGGAGCGCGCTGGGTAGGCGTCAGGCTTGTGCGGTCGAGTGTCACCACGGTCCGTTCGGCTGAAAAGAGACCTGAGCCGGCTCCTAAGCGGGGCTGACGTGCGGTCGTATGGGTCTCTACGCGGAGGCGCCGCCGGACGGCGCCCAGACGCGGCGCATGGCCTCGGGCAGGCCCCACCAGCCCAGCGGGGTCAGGCAGTCCTCGTCGTCGATCGCGCCCAGGACCTGCCACAGCGAGGTGACCGGCAGGAACAGCCCCTCCATGCCGAGCTCGTCGAACTCGGCGTCGTCGTCGGGGTCACCGAGGTCGTAGTCGTCCTCGTCGTCGTCCGCGGCTCCCTCGGCGCCGTCGGGATCGTAGTCCCGGACGTACCCGGCCAGGTCGGCGGCTGACGCGGACGTACCCGGTCCGCCGACCGCGAGTGCGGTGATCACCGCGAGCCAGTCGAAGTGATCGATGGCGCAGATGGCGGCGACCGCGCTGTCCGTCTCGCTCAGCTCGCCGTCGCCCTCGTCCGGTCCGGCGGCCCACTCCTCCAGCCCTTCCGGTGACGCCACTCCGGCGGCCAGCCGCAGCCACAGTTCGGCGTCGTCGGCGGGCAGGTCCGCCGCGCGCATGCCGCCGCACTCGACTAGCAGCTGACCGGGCCAGCCGGACCGGGCCAGGTGCTCGCGCAGGCGGGCGCTGGCCGCGCGGAGCTCCTCGGCCGGCAGCGGGCGGTCACCAACCTGGTCCAGCAGCTCGCCGACGGCGGCCAGCGCCTCGGCGTCGGCGGCGTCCCATTCGGCCAGGAACTCCTCGTCCTTCTGACCAGCCGGGTGTGCATCTCCTCGGCCAGCTGGAGGTGCTGACCCCCGCCTACCACCGGCTCGCCGCCGACGACACCGAGCCCCGGGCCGCCGGCGAAATCGGCTAGCGTTCACGCGGAAGAGCGCATCACGAGACGGTCATGCGTGCTCCTAGCAGAGTGGTGGGTTCCAACGTGACGCAGCCGGCCAGCGTGGCGGACCCGGCTCGGTCCGGCGCGGGCATCGCCCGCGGCGCGATGCTGATCGCCGGGCTCACCATCCTGACCCGGATCCTGGGGCTGGTGCGCACCCTGGTGTTCTCGCAGAGCATCGGGGCCAGCTGCCTTGGCACCGCGTACGTCACCGCCAACCAGGTGCCGAACCTGGTGTACGAGCTGGTCCTCGGCGGCGCGCTGACCAGTGCCATGGTCCCGGTGCTCGCGCGCTCGGCGGAGCGTGCTCATGCGGACCCCGCCGAGAAGGCGCGGGTCGGCCAGATCACCTCGGCCCTGCTGACCTGGTCCGTGGTCATCCTGGTGCCGCTGTCCCTGGCCATCGCGGCGGTCGCCGAGCCGGTCGCCTCGCTGCTCAACCCGGCTAACGCCCACGCGCACTGCCCGCGCGGCGACATGGTCACCACCACCGCCAGCATGCTCGTGGTGTTCGCCCCCCAGGCCCTGCTGTACGGGCTCTCGGTCGTGCTGTACGGCCTGCTCCAGGCGTACCGCCGGTTCGCCGGCCCGACCATCGGCCCGGCCATCTCGAGCCTGGTCCTGATCGCGGCCTATCTCTCCTTCGTGCCGCTGGCCAAGGGCCTGCCGCTGGCCACGCTGCCGCTGCAGGCCGAGCTGGTCCTGTCGGTGGGGACCACGCTGGGGGTCGCGGCCCTGGTCGTGGTGGGCGCGGTGCCCACGTGGCGGCTGCACCTGCGGTTGCGGCCGACGCTGCGGTTCCCGCCCGGGGTGGCGCGCCGGGCCAGCGGCCTGGCCCTGGTCGGCGTGGCCGAGCTCATCGCCGTCGACGTGGCCTCCCTGGTGACCATCGCCCTGGCCAACGGGCGCGGAGCCACGGGCGCCTTGGTCATCTTCAGCTACGCCTCGCAGGTCTTCAACACCGTGTCCGCGGTGCTGGCCCTGTCGATCGTGACCAGCGCGTTCCCCGTGCTGTCGGCCCGGGACGGGCCGGTATTCGCCCGGACCTGCGCAGGCTCCACCCGGGCCGTCCTGCTCATGTCCTGGCTCGGTGCGGCGCTGATCGCGGCGGTCGCGGTCCCGGCCGCGCACGTCCTGGCCAAGCAGTCAGACCAGGTACCGGAACTGATCGAGGCCTTCGCCCTGTTCGCCCCCGGGATCGCGGGTGTCGCGGTGATCGCGAACCTGTCCCGGGTCATGCTGGTCATCGGCCGGCTCAAGGTCGCGGCCGTCGCGGTGGGCGGCAGCTGGGTCGTGGTGATCGTGGCCGACGTGGTGCTGGTCGAGCTCGCCCCGGCCCGCCTGGTGGTCGCCGCCCTGGCGCTAGGAAACACCATCGGCCAGACCGTGGTGGCCGTCCCGCTGATCGTAGTGACCCGCCGGATCTGCGGCCGGGCCGCCGTCGAGGGCACCGGTCATGCGATGCTGGCCGGGCTGGCCGCCGGCGCGGTGGCGGCCGCGGTCGGCGTGGCCGTGAGCCTGGCCGGCGCCGGAGGCGGAAAGCTGCAGGCCGCGGCGGTGGCCGTGGCCGCGGCGGTGTGTACGACGGTCGCCTTCGGCGCCGTCGCGTTCCTGCTGGACCGCGGGGACCTCAGGGCCGTGGCGCGGCGGGTGCGGCGGGTCGCGAGCCGCCGCCGGACGCGCTAGGCCCTGAGCATGCGCTAATCTCGCTGCTCCCGACTGCGGAAGTCTAGGGTTGGCGCGGGATGGCGGACAGCAGGTTCCTGTCCCACACCAGGACGGTGAAGGGGCCGACGTGGTACTCGCGCGCCGGACGGCCGAAGTACTTCGCTATGACGGCGCGCGGCTCCCAGTACAAGTAGCTGCGCGTGCTATCCAGCACGACGAAGTTGGCCTGCTGAGCGGCCTGGTCGTACCACGAGGGCTTGGCCAGCCACAGGTACGGCCCCGTGGTGTTCTTCACCACCGCCCTGACCTTGACCTGGCCGTCGCTGTCGACCGTGACGATGCTGCTGTTCCAGTAGCCGCCCAGGCCGTACCGCAGGTGGTGGGCTGCCAGCCAGGACGCGACCTGCGAGCCGTCCGGCGGCGCGGCGGGCTGGACCGCCTCATGCGCGAGGCCCGCCAGGTAGCCGAGCAGAACAGCCAGGCCAGCGCCGTACGCGACGGCGCGCGTCCGGCGGGCCAGCACGCTGTGCGCACGCGTTCGGGAGGCCTGCGAGCCGGCCAGCATCCGCGCGGCCAGCGCCGCCCCGAACGGCGCGACCACGGCGATCTCGTGCGGGCCCTGGGAGCCCGCGCCGGTCGTCGCGAACAGCACGATGTTTCCCGCGATGGCCACGGCCAGGACCTGGTCCACCAGGGCGGCGCCGGCGAAGAACCGCCAGGCCACCAGCAGCAGCGCCAGCCCGACCAGAGCCAGGCTCACCAGGTGGAGCAGCGCGGTGTAATAGGGCCCCCCGGCCAGCCCGCGGTAATCGGCTCCGTAGATCCGCGGCACGGCCCACAGGACGTGCAGGGTGGCCCAGCTGTAGCGGGACGCGAAGGTGAACCGGATCGGGTTCAGGATGTAGCCGCCGAGGGCCCGGAGCACCCGCTCGGCCACCCAGGCGAGCCCGGCCGCCGCGGCCGCGGCCGCGATCAGGGACAGCTCGTACCTGTGCGTGGCGACGCCGCGGGACAGGCCGCGCTCCCGGACCGCGGCCTCGAGCACCCGCAGGGCGCAGACCAGGGCCAGCGGCACCACCGCGACCACGAGCACCAGCGGGTCGGCGATGAGAACCCAGGCCAGTCCCAGCGCGGTCAGCACCGGCACCCACCAGCGTCGGGGGGCCCGGTCCAGCAGCAGCCAGATCAGCAGCACCGGGACCGCGGTCCCGATGTGACCGACGGCCAGCACAAGGGCGGCGACACCGACGCCGAGCTGCGGCGCGAGCAGGATCCCGGCCGTGATCAGCAACCTGATCAGCGCCGCCCGGCTGGTGAAACCGCCCCGGGCCACCAGCACGGCAAGCACCACCGCCAGCGTGTAGGTCATCGCCGCCGCGATGTGAGCGGTGTCCGCGTGCACGCCGAAGAAGATCTCCAGCAGCGCGTACTGCGGCTCTTCGGTGGTGTAGAACGACACGTCGGTCAGGTACCAGCCGTGCAGCAGCAGGTTGCCGTGCAGCATGTCCGACGCCGCGAGCAGGATGTTGGCCTGGTCGGAGTTCTCCGGAGAAGTGCGGGACAGCCTGAGGTACACCGCGAACAGGGCCGCCGCGAACACCGCGAACCCGGCCGCCGCGAGCCAGCGGCGGCGCCTGACATACCACCGGGATGACGTGCTGCCGGGACCGGCCGCCTCGCCGGACGGGGGTTCCGGCCCGGTTCCCGCGCGGACCAACCCCATGGAACGGGGAGTCTAGCGGAGCTGCCGCAGCATCCCGGCCAGCTCATCATCGGTCTGGCCTGCGAGCTCGAGTGTGTTGTCCCGCAACGCCGTCACCTGCTCGGCGATGTCCCTGACGGCCGGGCGATCCGGTGATCCCCAAAGCGCCTCGTCGCGCGCGTCCAGCACGGAGGCGGCGGCCCGGCACACCGCCGTGAACCGTCCCTGCCGGGCCAGCCCTGCCCGGATCACCCGCAGCACCGGGCGGTGCGCGAAGACCGCCTGGCCATCCGGACTGAAGGTCAGCAACGACCGCTCCGCCAGCCGCGCCAGTGCCTCATCCATCGCCACCGCGGTCACGGCGGTCCCTGGCCCGCCCAGGACGCCCGCTTGCCCGGCGTCATACAGCAGGCCCCGGCGGACCCGGCCACCGACAGCACCGCCATGAACTCCATCACCCCGGTGTGCACCCCCGCCCGGTCACCGGTCCGCACCGCCTCCAGGGACAGCAGCACCGCCTCGGCTACCCCGTGCGGATACGGCTGCCCCTGCTCCCGGGCCAGGTACTCACCGACCGGCAGGGCGCGCAGCCGCTCCAGGTACGTGCCGTACGGCACGCACTGATGCCAGAGCGCCCTTCACGCTTGGTTACCCGCCAATAGCGTTGAGGAAGGCGTTCAGCTGCGTCATCCCCTCACTGAGCTCCTGGCGACCCGTAGGCAGGGAGGCCGCGTATGTGTTCTGCACCGCGCCGTTGTGCACGGTTTGCGTTCCCTGCGCGAAGTACGCCATGGCCATGTTGAACTGAGCCAGGTCCGTAGGCGGCGGACCCTCCTTAGCGCCCAGCACCTCCTCGCAGAGGGATGCGCTGGTCGCGACGACCGTCGCAGCTGGTGTGTTGGGGTTCTCCATGGCTGCGACTCCGACCTTGATGCCCGGAATGGCGGTGGTAAAGGTACTGCCGGTCTTCCAGACGGTGAGATTCGACGCGGTGCTGACGTTTGTCACGTTGCCGCACCACAAAGTGGCGACTACCCCCGAGGCCGTCGGAGCCGTTGTGGCTGCAGGGGCAGTCGTGACCGGTGCTGAGCTCGCAGGTGCCGTCGTTGCACTGGATCCGCTGCTCTGGGCTGCGTTGAACGAGTTGATGGCTGCTTGCGCTGCCGCGACTTCTTGGGCAGCCTGGGCGGTGTTCTGCGTGCTCGAGTCGTTGAAGCCCGAGTAGTCGTTGCCAGCCGCGACGTAGTCGTTCATCGCAGTAACGAAGTCCGCATTGTCGATTGGCGCCGGATCGGTCTCCGTGTCCAGGGCCGCCTGTGCGTCCTGGGCCAGCTGTGCGCCGTCCACGGTAAGGTTCGGGCTGTTGGCGTCCGCCTGGATCGACGTGAGATCGTCTTGCACCTGTCCGAGCGCCCCGCTGACTTGCGCGTACCACTCGGCGTTCGTGCTGGCGACCGGGTTCACGCAGTCCACCGTGCAGTTGGCTTCCGACGTCGCTCCAGCAGACGAAGCCGGAACGGCTCCCGCTGGACTATGTATGGTGGCGGTAGGAGCAGACGAGCTACTCCCACACGCTGCCAGCGCGGCGAATACTGTTGGGATAGCTAGTCCTAGGACTATGCCCCGCTTTTTCATTGCATTACCTACCGAGGGTAAGGAGGTCATGGAGGCGCTGGTACAAGGCCTTGTCTCCCGGCAAATTCAAAGTCTCACCTCTGGTGATCCGCGGGTCAGGCCATATCCGGTCCGGCTGTGGGGCCGGACCCGGGTATGGTGCCGCAGACGCTACTGCTGGCCGGGGAAGCCGAGGGGCTCCGCAGGGGTGGTCGCCTCGACGGGCGGGCTGCGCTTGGCCCTGAGCGCCAGGTAGCTGAACCCGGTTGCGGCCAAAGCCGCGAACAGACAGAGGAACGTTCCCAGGCCGGCTCCTTCGCTCAACTGCGCGCCCGACTCGTTCGCGGAGGCGGTCGGGTAGGTTGCCCACCGGATGATGACGAGGACCAGCGCGATCGCCGCCAGGATCATGAACAACCGATAGCGGCCGTGCAGATTCTGGGCCACACCGAACGTCGGCAGCAGAGCCATTACCCCGACTGCCATCAGCAGCAAGATGGCGCCCCAGGCTGCGATGCCGCTGGACCATCCGTTCGTGCTGCCGACGTAGTAGTTGCCCAGAAAACCCGCGCTGACGGACGCCTGGAACCAGTGCGTGAAGCTGCTGATGAACGCCACCAAGCCCGCCAGGACCAGGATAAGTTCCGTCCGACCGAGCTTGACGCTGCTGTTGGTCGTTTCCACGTTACTCCTTCGTGAAACTTCGTCGTGGGTTGACGTACCGTCGCCTGAGTACAACTTGAGCGACAGTTTTCAGGCCTGTGACTTAGGTCAGCGCAGCCGACTTGCAGGGCACCGTCTTCCCTGTGAAGGCCTGAGCTTCCGGGGCAGCAGCCAGACGGCGAGAAGCATGACCGAACGTGTGCGAGCTCGCGCATGCGCACGGGGCTGCCACCTCCCTCCCCTAGATAGCCTGCTGCCTGGCCTATCCCGTTACCGGGACAGACGGCAGCCGACGTCGAGTGACAGCCGTAGATTAGATACGGATAGAGCGGGTATTGATACGAAGCACGGGGGACGGATTTTGTCAATACCCGAGTTCCGGGGGGCCTGGCCGCTTTCGGTGATGCCATTCGGCCGACGTGCCGTGCAGGTCTTTAACATCCGTTGCGGCGCCGGCTCACGGCTCGATTGTTACCGGCGCCCCAACTAACTCAAAGCCTTCATTCCCGATCATTTCCGCCAGCTCTTCGAAGTCGCCGGGACCGGTAAGATTCACCGGGTCATCCATGTCCCCCTCCAGCTGCGAGCCGTCCAGGGCGAGGTTGTCCGGGTTGTTGCTGGCGTCCGAGGAAATGCTATTGAGATCCTGCTGCACGTTCTGGAGCGCCCCTTGGATCTGGGAATTGTATTCCTTATCGGCGGGCGCGGGTGAGGCGCGCTGGCTGTTGCGGTTCCGCGGCTGCCTGCGGTTCCGCAGTAAGCACCGGCTGATGTGTCGGCCGGGCTGCTAGGCCAGGCTCCTCGTGCGGCGCGGACCTGGCCTGGGACCGGGCCGTGGGCGGGCGGGCCTGGGGGGAGTTCCTGGTCGGCCCGGTGAGTCGGCCCGGCGGCAGCCGGCCGGGTCCGGGCTGACGGCTCGCGTGCTGGCCGCGATCCGGGGATTGACAGGGCAGCTGCGCCCGCTTCATGCTGAGCCGGTCATCAGGTGGGGTTTGCCGGGCCCGGAGGCGGGCCGGGCAGGAGCCCGGGAGGGGACTGCCTCCGGCCCGATGCCAGGTGCAGGGTCGGCGGGCGATGGGTGGGGACCTGATGGCGCGAGAGTGGGATGTCCCGGGTTATGCCGAGATAAAGACGCTGGGCTCGGGCGGGTTCGGTGATGTGGTGCTGGCCCGGCATGACGGGTCGGGCACTCGGGTGGCGATCAAGTACCTGCGCCGTCAGCTGCTGGCCGATCCGGGGTTCGCGGAGTTGTTCCGGGCTGAGGCGGCGGTGCTGGCCTCGCTGGATGACCCGAACGTGGTGCGGCTGTACGAGTACGTCGAATCGCCGTCGGGGGCGGCGATCGTGATGGAGCTCGTGGACGGGGTCTCGCTGCGCGACATCTTGGCCCGGCAGGGCAAGACGACTGCGGAGGCGGCGCTGGTCGTGTTGCAGGGCTCGCTGCTGGGGCTGGCCGCGGCGCACCGGCGCGGCGTGGTGCACCGGGACTACAAGCCGGAGAATGTGCTGATCAACGGGGACGGGGCCAGCAAGCTGACCGACTTCGGGATCGCGGCGCGGGCCGGAGATAGCCCGATCCCGGCCGGCACGCTGATGTATGCGCCGCCCGAGCAGTTCGGCGGATCCGTTGCCACTCCGGCCAGCGACGTCTACGCCGCAACCGCCACCTTCTACGAGTGCCTGACCGGCCGGCCGCCGTTTACCGGGGACACCGCTGAGCGGCTGCTGTACCAGCATCTGTCCCAGGCGGTCCCGCTGGAGCCGGTGCCCGGGCCGCTGCGCCCGCTGGTGGCCGCCGGGCTGGCCAAAGACCCCGGCGACCGTCCGGCCGACGGGACCGCGCTGGTCGCCGAGCTGCGGTCGGTCGCCGGGGGCGCATACGGGCCGGACTGGGAAGACCGCGGCCGGTCCGGGCTGGCCGCGGCGGCGCTGCTGCTGGCGGCGCTGTGGCCCTCCGGCGCGCCGCCAGCGGCGCAGGGCGCCGCCGTGCACCGGATCTCCTTGCGTCGGCGTCTCCCGCACCGGCGCATCAGCATGGTCAAGGCAGCCATCGCGGTCGGCGTCGCGGTCGCGGTCGTGGCGGCAGGCACCGCCCTGGCCGCCGCCCTCTCGCACCGGTCTACCAGCTCGGCGGCGGCGGATACGCCCGTCCTCACAGGCACGTGGACCGGGTCATACATCTGCTCCCAGGGCCTTACGGGGCTCCGGCTCGTCGTCCGGGCAGCCCCGGACGGGACGCTCACGGGGACCTTCAGCTTCTATGCGCTGCCGGCCAACCCCGGTGTCCCCTCCGGCGAGGGCACGATCACCGGCACCTACTCCGCCACCAGGACCGACATCAGGCCGGGCCGCTGGATCAGGCAGCCTCCCGGGTACGTCCTGGTGGGCCTCATCGCCGGCCCGCCCGCGGATAATGGCACGCTCCTGCGCGGCAGGGTCTCGAACGCGGGCTGCTCCACCTTCTCGGTCACGAAATCCTTATGGCGAGGATTCCGGGCCGGTAGGTGGCCCCGTAAGTTCGTTTGGGGTATCAGGCGGCCTGGGGTGAATTAGCTTGCTGGCTGGCGGGTACCTGCTCGCGCTGGCTGGTGCGGTGGAGCAGCGCGGTCAGGTCACGGGCGGAGAACTTTCAGTTGAACGGCCGGGCGGTGAGGTTTGTAGCGGTGCACGAAGGTGCACGAAGGCCAGCAACTATTCGCCTTGGCGGCCTAGCCGTCAGGTCATAGCGCCATGCAAGCAAGTTGAGGCGTGGGTAACGTATCGCCGGCGACGATCGGATGTATGCCTCACCGGGATATTGCCGTCAGACGTGATGTTCTTGACCGGTTCGGCGGGCGGCTTGTCCGCCTGCCGGGCTGGCGAAGCGCCGAAGCCGGTGCCGGCGGCTGCGTTGATCTCATCGCCGCGGGCGTGGCGGCTGCCGGATGAGATGGCTTCGCGGGCCGTCGCCCGCTGCCGTCGCGGACGCGCTGCGGGTGGCCGCACCTGACCTGGCCGGGCTGCCGGTCACGATACCCAGCCTGGCCGGCCAGGACGACCCGGTGTGGCAGATGCCGGCCGCCGCTCTTGGCGAGGACTACATCGTGAAGTTCGCGTGGTCACGGGCCGCAGCACGGTTCGTGCTGCACCAGATCCGGATCCTGGAGATGCTCGCGGTCGAGCCGGCGGTCCCCTGCCTGCCCGAGGTTGTGGCCGCCGGGACCAGCCCGCTGATCCTGGTCACCAGGCGCGTGCGCGGGACAAGCTTGTTCAAGGTCATGGACGGGATCGACCCGGATCAGGCGGCCAGGCAGCTAGCGCGGTTCCTGGCGGCACTGCACAGCGACCAGGTGCGGCGGCGCGCCGAGGCGGTCACCGGCCCGGTCCCCGCGTGGTATCCGCTGGCCACCACCGCGGCGCTGCGGGAACGCTTCGGCGCGCTGGTGACACGGGAGGAGCAGCGCTCCGCCGGACGCTGGTGCGACTGGGCGGATGAGATCCTGGCACGGCCCTATCCTTTCCCCCAGGTGCTCGTGCATGGCGACCTGCATGGCGACAACCAGGTCTGGTCCGCCGCAGAACTGCAGGTGGTGCTGGACTTCGAGAACACCGGGCTCGGCGAGCCGGAGTACGAGCTGCGCGGCGCCGCCCGAGCGAAACCTGACCCCGGTGATAAAGGTCAGGGCCCTGCCTGCTAACTGAACCCACCGCGCCGATACGACGGGCCGTTTCCACCGAAACGCCGAAGCCCACCTGCGGCGTCCACACACCGCCGGAAGCACCAACCGTCTGACGAGCTCGCCCGGTCAGCGGCATGACCGGACGTTCGTCGGCTGCAGAGAGCGTTACCTGCAGGGCGCCGGGAATGATCCCGTGACGGGCAAGAGCATTGCGCTTTCAGAAAGGACGAGGCCGATGGCTGATGACGAGCAGAACACGACCGGCATGGTCCCGGCATGGTCCAGGACTTCATCGCCCAGCTCCGCGCCGTGACCGAAGGGCTGCAAGACCTGGCCGGATTCGGTGCGCGCCCTCCGCTGGCATCCAGTACGTTTCCGCTGCCGGGTGCCCTTTCGGCGGCGCAACTAAGCGCGATCTCCGGCAGCGTCGCCGCGCAGCGACGGAGCATCGAGGCGCTGAAAGCCCAGCTGTCCTCGTTCGATGAGCAGCTCGCGGTACTGGAACAGATCCTTAGCCCGCTCACGGAGTGGAGCAGGACGTGGGCAGAAATGGAAGAGCGGATGCTGAAGATGAGCCGCGGGCGAGCGGCCGAGAGCCCAGATAGCTCATTATGGCCTTGATGACCTGCTCTCGGCACGCCGCCAGTCATCGGCAGCTCGCGGCCAGCCGACAGCACAGGCGCGTTCCTACACGACGAACGTACCCGAATTGCGGCAGATGAGTGCGTCCGGTCGGGGTCAGATGAGTGCACAGGTGATAGTTGCAGAAGTGTTAGTCCACGTCTGCCAGTATAATGCTTAAACGTACTCGGGAAATGACGGATGCTGACATCGGGGAGGGCCGGGCTCGTAGGCCTTTCCGAGAATGATGTGGGACTCCGGCAAACGTCTATCAGGGGACCATATGGATCTGGAACACCTGCATCTTATCCAACGCCGCGAACTCGGAGAGCTTCTATACTGCCTCAACCAACCGGGGTCCCAAGGCGTGCTGCTACTAGGCGCTCCGTGGACTGGCAAAACTACGCTGCTGCGTATGGTAGAAGAAGTGCTGAAAAAAGAAGGGCGCGCCGTCTTTTTCGTTAGCTTTGGCGGTCTGCGTTATCCGGGCGAGCTTGGGGTTCAGGTGTTGGACGCCATCGCAGCGTCGTCATTCAAAGAAACCGATGGTATCGGAAGGACGCTTCGCACGTCCGCAGGCGTCCCGCCTGTTCGCGAGGCGGCGGCGATTTTGCGGCCTACTGGCGCTCGGCTACCATCGCCGGTTCTTCTGTTCGACGGTCTTGACGAATCAGTTGATCCGCCGCGGATGGCTGCCGCGGTCGAGGAACTCAGGCTCGCCATGGACGGCTGGAAATTTGTTGTGTCGTCCCGTCCGGCGGCCGTCACAGAGATCCGGCGTTTCGCTCACTTCGAAGTGATTCAACTGCGAGATCTCACTGAGAAAGATGCGGTCGCCCTACTGCGCGAAGATGCACCTGAGCTATCCGAGTCGGCTATTCGTCGTATCACTGAACTCGCCAGAGGAAATCCGCTTCTCCTTCAGCTCATCGCACGGGAGCTCGAGCGTTCGGGATCGCTCGACGTAATAACCGAAACCTCATCTCCCGGAATAGCACTCGAACTGGTGGTGAATGATTCTATAAGAATCTCTTCGAATCCTGCGAAGCTGAGTGAACTGCTCGAGGAACTCGCGCTCGCTGGGGGCAGGGATCAAATTAGCAACCTAGCCTTGAAGTCGCGAATCGCGGAAGAAGAAGTCCGGCGCCTTCTCGATGCTCGATCCCTACATGGTCTGGTTGTGTTCGTTGATTCGGCAGGAACGGCAGAATTCTTCCATATCGTTGTCAGGGACTTCATCGTGTCGCGGATGCTGTCCCCAGGGGTTCGGCTAGCTGATCTTAAATTTGGTGCCGAGGAAGCAGAGAGAGATGAATTGCTAGATGAAAGCTTCGTTCATCGCCGAGGCATGGATGGGATCATTGGCATACGCCGATCTATCGTCGTCGGAGATCGCGGTTCGGGTAAAAGCGCGATTTTCCGCAAGCTGGCCGCGGATACCTCTGCCTTCGATCGCGACCGTCTTATGGACACCTGCCCGGTAGCCAATACGGGCGATCTGCTACACCGAATAGTTGAAAAGGACTCATGGCTGGACGCCGACGCGCTCCGTGCAGCATGGATTGTGGTTGTCGCGTCAGTGGTCGCATCGGCTGTTCGCGCGTCAGCTCCAAAAAAGCTTCGCCGCAGTGCCACCAACCTCTGCGTTGCCTTCGGCTTGCCCACCGAACAGCCAAGCCTCCTCCGGCGCGCCCTTCCCGCGGCATTCCGTTTCCTCGGTGGTACAACGCTGAAGTTTGCCGTAGGGCCGGTCAACCTCGAAGCCCAACTTCCGTCCGGAAGTGGTGGCAGACCGAGTAAAGCTTCCGTGGACGTTGAGTCCTTCCTGCAAGAGGCGGATAGTCTTCTAGGTGAATCTGCACGACGAGTCGTAGTGATGTTCGACCGAATTGACGAGATATTCAAGTATGACAGAGCCAGACAGGAAGCAGTTGTGCAGGCTTTGCTACAAGCCGAAGGACACGTATCATTGTTCGAACGCATTGGGCTCGTGGTCTTCCTTCGGACTGACCTCTTCGAGCTGTACGACATCCAGGAGAAGAACAAAGTAGTATCCAGAACGCTCACCCTTGACTGGTCAGAGGAGGAATGGCTTCAGGTTCTCGTAAGACGCGTACTCGCCAATAAACCACTCCAGCGACTCGCCAATAGACTCCGCGCTGAGGACGGCACTATCGAAACACGCTCTGCGCTCGAAGTAATATTTCCGCCGGAGATTGAGGGACAGCCCATTGATCGATGGCTTGTTGATTCGCTGACTAATGGAAATGGTGACATGTCTCCTCGCCTAGCCGTCCTCCTTCTCCATCTAACGCGCGAACTGTCGGCTAGGCCCGAAGAGGTGGTGTCCACACTTCCGCTCTTTACGGCCGAGGCGGTAGGCAGGGGAATGACGAAGGTTTCGGAATTGAGCTTCTCCGAGGTCGTCAACGACTTCAAAGTGGCCCCCTCCTTCGTTTTGAGTATCCGAGCCGGCAAGCTCGATAGCTTCGACTTGCACAAGGTCGAGGAGCTGTTCGACGAGGCTGAGGGGAAGATAAGCGAGCAGATACGCCTTCTCGAGCGGCTTGGGTTTCTCGAACGGGTGGTGGTGCAGGAGAGCGATTCAGGTGCTAAGCCGCTATTCCGAATCCCGAAACTCTACACACGCTGCTGGGATTATGCCTGAAACGTTCGGAGTGCGAAGCCCACCGTCTGACGGTAGGACCCGCGAGACGCGCCTGCGTAGCAAACGCTCGGCAACGTCGAGTAAACGAGGGTGAGTGAACCATCTGGATATAGCCCTCAATATTTGTCGCTGCAGATGGTGGCGGGCCCCAGTGCTGCAGCTTGTGCTTTATCGGCCTGATCGGTGCTCGGACATCCGCTCATCGGCATGTGAATAAATGCCATTGCGATGACGGGCGGGGCGTGCCGTGCACCCTACTGGCAGTGGTCGCCGCTTTGAATTTGACCACCAGTTCAGCAGGCACCCGCCCGCGGTCTTTCACCTCGATGCCCTGCGCCTTGGCCACCCACGAACCTTAATGGTGTTCAGTCCGCTCGCTGCTCCCCGGCGCCCGCCGCAGGCGGGTCGGCGGGGACCCGCCGCTGACCCGCCGTCCCGCCGCGCACAGGCCACCAGCGTGTCCCGCAACTGCTGGGTACGCCCGGCGTTCAGGTCGATCTCCTATTCCGCGCCGTCCAGCCCGAAGCGGACCGTCCCCTGCGCGTTAGGTCCTGGACCACTAGGCCTGAGCGCCGCCGGAGGGCGCCCAGACGCGGCGCATGGCCTCGGGCAGGCCCCACCAGCCCAGCGGGGTCAGGCAGTCCTCGTCGTCGATCGCGCCCAGGACCTGCCACAGCGAGGTGACCGGCAGGAACAGCCCCTCCATGCCGAGCTCGTCGAACTCGGCGTCGTCGTCGAGGTCACCGAGGTCGTAGTCGTCCTCGTCGTCGTCCGCGGCCCCCTCGGCGCCGTCGGGATCGTAGTCCCGGACGTACCCGGCCAGGTCGGCGGCTGACGCGGACGTACCCGGCCCGCCGACCGCGAGTGCGGTGATCACCGCGAGCCAGTCGAAGTGATCGATGGCGCAGATGGCGGCGACCGCGCTGTCCGTCTCGCTCAGCTCGCCGTCGCCCTCGTCCGGTCCGGCGGCCCACTCCTCCAGCCCTTCCGGTGACGCCACCCCGGCGGCCAGCCGCAGCCACAGTTCGGCGTCGTCGGCGGGCAGGTCCGCCGCGCGCATGCCGCCGCACTCGACCAGCAGCTGACCGGGCCAGCCGGACCGGGCCATGTGCTCGCGCAGGCGGCCGCTGGCCGCGCGGAGCTCCTCGGCCGGCAGCGGGCGGTCACCGACCTGGTCCAGCAGCTCGCCGACGGCGGCCAGCGCCTCGGCGTCGGCGGCGTCCCATTCGGCCAGGAACTCCTCGTCCTTCTCGTCGAGCAGGACGTCCATCGGCACCCGGCCGTCGGGCAGCGGCGAGGTCATCCAGCGCTCCTGCAGGGCGATGTAGGCCCGGCAGGCCGCCGGGTCCGCCGCCGACAGCAGGTCGGGATCGATCTCGCCCGCGGCGAGCTGATCCTCCAGATGGCTGACCAGCCGGGTGTGCATCTCCTCGGCCAGCTGGCTGCGCTCGGACTGGTCGTCCCAGACGTGCAGGCCGATGATCCCGTTCGGCTCGGTGCCGGTGGCTTCCAGCCACGTCCGGACGTCGCCGACCGTGGCGTCGCTGTCGTTGATCTTGTGCAGGATGGCCTCCGCCGACGACCAGAACACGGCGGACAGCGGATTGCCCGCCGCGAGCAGCCCGCGGCGGATGCCGGGCAACGAGCCGAGCGCGTCGGCCGATGGCAAGGTGAGCAGCGCGAGCGCGACATCGCGCCTGGTCAGTTCGCTGAGCGGCCGGGCGGCCAGCTCGGCCACGCGATCGGCGTCAAGGTTCACGCCTCGCAGCTTAGAGCAGTATTGGCTCCGGGGGGGACGACCCCCCCGGACCCCCCCGATAAGAGCAGCGACCGGCCGCCCAGGTAGGGCTGCAGCACGGCCGGGACGGCGACCTGCGCCTGCTCGGTCTGGAAGTTCTCGACCAGCACGGCCAGGATCCGCGGGGTGGCGACCGCCGTGTTGTTCAGCGTGTACGCGAACCGCACCGTGCCGTCCGTGTCGCGGTACCGCACGCTGGCCCGGCGCGCCTGCCAGTCGAGCAGGGACGAGCAGCTGTGCGTCTCGCGGTACGCGCCGAGGGAGGGCATCCAGGTGTTGATGTCGTTCATCCGGTACTTGCCCGCGCCCATGTCCCCGGTGGAGACCTCCATCACCTCGTAGGCCAGGCCGAGTCCCTGCAGCAGCTGCTCGGCGGTGCCGAGCAGCTCGGCATGCCAGCGGTCGGACTCGGCCAGGTCGGCCGCGCAGATGACGAACTGCTCGACCTTCTCGAACTGGTGGACCCGCAGCAGCCCGCGCACGTCGCGGCCGGCGCTGCCGGCCTCGCGCCGGAAGCACGGCGAGATCCCGGCGTACCGGAACGGCAGCTGCTTGTGGTCGAGGATCTCGTCGCTGTGGAAGCCGACCAGGGCGACCTCCGCCGTCCCGGCCAGGAACAGGTCGTCGGCCGGGATCGAGTAGATCTCCTCGCGGTGGGCGGGGAACATGCCGGTCCCGATCAGCGCCTCCTGGCGGACCAGCGATGGCACGCTGATCAGCGTGAAGTCCTTGTCGCGGAGCAGGTCGAGGGCGTAGGAGTGGACCGCTCGTTCCAGCAGCACCAGGTCCGAGATCAGCGTGTAGGCGCGTTCCCCGGACACCTTGCGGGCCCGGGCGAAGTCGGCCCAGCCGCGCTTCTCGAGCAGCTCGACGTGGTCCAGCGGCCGGAAGCCGAACTCGGGCGGCGTGCCGACGGTCCTGATGACGACGTTGGCCGACTCGTCGGGCCCCACCGGCGCACCCGGCCACGGGATGGTCGGGGTCAGCAGCATCAGCGCGTTCAGCTTCTCGGTGGTCTCGGCGAGCTGCTCGCGCAGCGACCTTGACCTCGATATTCAGATTTCTCAGCTACTCCCGGCGCGCCTCGTCCGCCGCGACGGGCCCGCTCGCCGAGCTCTTCCTGAGCGCCTGGGTCTGGTCCAGTTCATGCTGGAGCTTGCGACTCTCCCGGTCCAGATCGAGCAGCTCGTCCACGTCCAGGTTGATGCCCTTGACCCGGACGGCGGCCCTCACCTCGTCCGGATTCTCCCTGATGAATCGCTTATCCAGCATGGGTATGCGTCAGCCTCTGTGTCTTCGAAGTTGCCTGCATCTCTTGCCGCCAAAACGCTACCAGCAGTGCCCGCCGGGTCGCCCCGCATAATCGCCCGGCTGGGCTCGCGTACCGTGAGAGGCGTGCTGCTGACCAACCACGTCTTGTCCGGCGCGCTGATCGGTGCCCTGGCCCGCCGTCCGGCGCCGGCCTTCGCGGCCGGCGTGGCCTCGCATTTCGCGCTCGACGCGCTGCCGCACTGGGGCGATTGGGGCAGCATCCGCCGGTTCCTCCAGGTGGCGGTGCCCGACGGGCTGATCAGCCTGGCGGCGATGGGGACCCTCGCGGCGCTGGCCCCGGCCGAGCGCCGGCCGGCCGTGCTGGCGGGCATGATCGGAGCCGCGCTGCCCGACGTCGACAAGCCGGCCACCCTGTTCTTCGGCTGGTCGCCGTTCCCCTGGGCGGTGGACGAGTTCCACCGCCGCATCCAGCGGGAGGCCTCGGGCCGGGCCCACATCGAGCTGCTGGCCGCGGGCACGTTCGGCGTCGCCGCGCTCGCCGCGCTGCGCAGACCTGCGCGCGCCGGGCTGCGCTAGGCCGGCAGCGGGTAGCGCAGTCCGACCAAGGCGGCCAGGTCGCTGAGGGTGAGCTCGAACATGGGCGCCGGATCCTCCAGCGCGAACCTTATGTGGCCGAACACCTCCATGGCCACCGCGCCGTACAGCACCGTCCAGCAGCGCAGGAAGGTGAGCACCGCACCCACCGGTATGTCGGTGCCCAGCGCGTCCCGGTAGCGGATGAGCTGGTCGCGCAGGCCCGGATCGATGTCCGCGGCCGCCGGCACCGGGAACGGCGCCGTGGTCCACAGCTCCAGGAACAGCGTGAAGAAGGTGCCGGCGAAGGCCAGGGCGCACTCGTCCGCGATGTCGTACCGCCCGTCGTCCAGGCCGGGCAGCGGCACGCCGAACAGCAGGCTGAACTCGGCCTGGTGGTTCAGCGACCAGCGGCGGAACCCCTGGCAGGCCGCGACCATCTTGACCGTGAGCTTGGTCGCCTGGTCGGGCAGCTCGGCCGCTGCTCCCGCGGCCTGGATGGCCTGGTGGATGTCCGAGCCGAGCTCGGTGAAGATGCTCGCGCAGACGTGCCTGAGCAGCTCGTCGTGGCTGTCGAAGTACCGGTACAGCCCCGGCGCGGTCATCCCCATCTCCCGGGCGATGGCCCGCAGCGTGACCGCCTCCGGGCCGCTCTGGACCAGCAGCCGCCGCGCGGTCTGGATGATCTCCTCCGAGGTCGCCGCGCGCAGCCGATCGCGACGGGACGGCGGGTGCCCGGCACCCGGCTCGGTCCCGACCTCTGCCGCCTGTGTCACAGCTGCCTCCCGGACCCGGTCTCACCGTCAGGTACCCCTGCCGGCCCGACCGTCACGAGTCTCGTAACGGGCGCCGTAACGAGGCTCACCAAGAATTAACGGTGTGTCGATGCTAACCCACTTGACAGTGGTGAACACCGTATGCGAAGTTAGCGTCGTATTTAGTTTACATCGTTTACTTGAGTAATCAAGGGAAACTCATAGCTCGGGAGGCAGCTATGTTCGAGGCTTGGGGGCGGGTCCTGTCCCGCCGGCGCCGGCTCACGCTGGTCATCACGCTCCTGTTCGTCGCCTTCGCCGGGGCCTGGGGGACCGGCGTGTTCGGCAAGCTGTCGTCCGGCGACAACTTCACCCCGCCGTCCAGCCAAAGCCAGCGCGAGGCCAACGTGGCCGACCAGGTCTTCGGCCGGAACGACGCCGACGTCGTGGTGCTGTACCGCAGCGCCACCATGACCGTCACCGACCCGGCCTACCGGCAGGCGGTCACGACCGCGCTGAACAGCCTGCCCCGCGCCGACGTGGCCAAGGTGGCCACGTACTGGTCCACCGGATCGCCCAGCCTGGTCAGCACCGACCGGCACTCCACCTACGCGGTGCTCCAGCTCACCGGGGCCGACGACGCCGCGCGGCACCAGACCTACGACGCGATCAAGAACGACCTGACCCCGGCCAGCCTGGCCGCCGACGGGGTGACGGCCCGGGTCGGCGGGAACGTGGCCATGGAGGTGGCCATCAACAACGAGGTCACCGCCGACATCGCCAAGGCCGAGGGCTTCTCGATGCCGGTCCTGCTGATCCTGCTGCTGGTGATCTTCGGCAGCCTGGCCGCGGCGTCCCTCCCGGTGGCGATCGGCGGCGTGGCCATCCTGGGCTCGTTCACCGTCCTGCGGCTGCTCACCATGGCCACCACGGTGTCGATCTACTCGGTGAACATCACCACCATCCTGGGCCTCGGCCTGGGCATCGACTACGGGCTGTTCATGGTCACCCGGTTCCGCGAGGAACTGCACCGCCAGCCGACGGTGGAACAGGCCGTGGCGCGGACGGTCGCCACCGCGGGGCGCACGGTCGCGGTGTCCGGGGTCACGGTGGCGGTCGCCCTGACCAGCCTGATGCTGTTCCCCGAGGACTTCCTGCGCTCGATGGGGTACGGCGGGGTGGCCACCGTCGCGGTGGACGTGCTGGCCGCGCTCATCGTGCTGCCCGCGCTGCTGGCCGTCCTCGGCCACCGGGTCAACGCGCTGCGGATCCGCCGCTCGGTCCAGCGCCCGCCGCAGGACGAGTCCAGCGGCGGCTGGTACCGGCTGGCCCGCAGCGTCATGCGCCGGCCGCTGGTCTACGTCACGGTGATCACGATCGCGCTGCTGGCCCTGGGCGCGCCGTTCCTGCGCATCTCCTGGGGCGGCACCGACGCGCGGACCCTGCCCGCCGCCTCGACGGTCCGGCAGGTGTCGCAGACGCTGGACAGCCAGTTCCCGGTCAACTCGACCGATCCGATCGAGGCGCTCATCACCGGGCCGGGCGCCTCCGCGGGCGGCTCCGCGGCCCTGGCCTCCTACCTGCACCGCATCGACGCCATCCCCGGCGTGACCGGAACCCAGGTCACCGGGTCCAAGGGCGACACCATCCGGGTCGACGTCGGGTACACCCCGGCTCCGGTGTCGTCGGCCGCCCGGCACATCGTGACCCAGATCCGGGCCCTCGCGCCGCCTGCCGGGGCCACGGTGCTGGTCGGCGGGACCACCGCCGGTCTGGTCGACGAGCTGGCCAGTCTCGGCTCGGTCCTGCCGTGGATGGCGCTGCTGGTCTGCGTGTCGACGTTCGTACTGCTGTTCCTGGCCTTCGGCTCGGTGGTGCTGCCGCTGAAGGCGATCGTGATGAACGTGCTGTCGCTGGGCGCGACGTTCGGCGTGGTGGTGTGGATCTTCCAGTGGGGCCACCTGTCCGGGCTGCTGCGGTTCACCCCGACCGGCTCCCTCGACCCGACCATGCCGATCCTCATGGCGGCCATCATCTTCGGCCTGTCCATGGACTACGAGGTGTTCCTGCTGTCCAGGATCCGGGAGCGGTACGACCAGACCGGCGATAACACCGTCGCGGTCGCGGCCGGCCTGCAGCGGACCGGCGGCGTGATCACCAGCCTGGCCCTGCTGCTCATCATCGTGGTGGCCGCGTTCTCCGCGTCCGGCATCACGTTCATCAAGCTGATGGGCGTGGGCATGATCGTCGCGCTGCTGGTCGACGCTTCGGTGGTCCGGGTCCTGCTGGTGCCGGCCACGATGCGGCTGCTCGGCCGGGCCAACTGGTGGGCGCCGCGCCCGCTGCGCCGCCTGTACGCCAGGTACGGGTTCAAGGAGGACAGCCCGGCGCCGGTCCCGGTGCCGGCCGGCGCGAAGAGCTGACCGGGCGGGGGTGTACCCGCGGGCCCGCGCGGCGGGCCTGCGGGTACAGTTCTTGCCTGGCCGCCTGTGGCGGCGGGGCTAACCCGAGGAGGCCGACATGAACCAGCCCGTGGCTGTGCCGGAAGTGCTGTCGACGGACCTGCCCGCCGGGGCGTTCCTGCTGGACGTGCGCGAGGACGACGAGTGGTCCGCCGGGCACGCACCCGACGCGGTGCACGTACGGCTCGGCGAGCTCGGCGCGCGGGCGGCCGAGCTGCCGCGCGACCGTGAGGTGTACGTGATCTGCCGGACCGGCAACCGGTCGGCGTACGCGGCCCAGGCTCTGGTCGGCGGTGGCCTGCACGCGATCAACGTGGCCGACGGCATGACCGGCTGGGCGGTCGCGGGCCGCCCGATGATCAGCGAGGACGGCGGCGAACCCTACGTCGCCTGACGGCGCCGCAGTGGACCTGGTATCGGTCCGGGACCTGTCCGTCCCGGCGGTCATCGGCGTGCACGACTGGGAACGCGACATCACCCAGACGCTCGTCTTCAGCGTCGACCTGGCGGCCGACGTGCGGACGGCCGCCCGGCACGACGACCTGGCGGACGCCCTGGACTACTCCGCGGTCGCGCGGACCATCGTCTCGGTCATTCAGGACGGCCGGTTCCGGCTCATCGAGACCGCCGCCGAGCGGGTCGCCGACCGGCTGCTGACCGACCACCCGGTGGCCTGGCTCCGCCTCGAGGTACGCAAGCCCATCGCCAGCGGCGGCTACACCGCCGCCGTCACCATCGAACGAGGCGTCCGGGCCGGCTGAGGCCAGACGTCGCGCCCAGGGCCCGGAGGCGGGCGACGGCCTCGGTGCGGGAGGTGACGTCGAGGGCGCGGTAGGTGTGCTGCAGGTGGGCCTGCACGGTGCGGGTGCTGATGCCCAGGGTCCGGGCGATGCCCTGGTCGGACTGGCCGTCGGCGACGAGCTGGAGGATGCGGGCCTGACGCGCGGTCAGCAGCGGGTTCGCCGCGGGCCCGGGTTGCGTCAGCAACGCGATGGCCGCGGCCTGCCCGACGTGGATCCTCAGGAGGTCAAGGAGCTCGAGGTCTGCCGCGGAGAAGTCATGACGCTGGCGGTTCAGCGCGACCCCGATCAGCCCGCCGCCGGGGGCGGGCACCGAGATCGCCACCTGGTAGTCGACCCCGCACCGGCGGTAGAAATCGCGGTACAGGCCGAGGGAGCGGAACTGCCGGTCGCTGAGGAAATCGGAGATCCGCCGCGCCCGGCCGTCCCCGGTGGCCCGGACGTGGGCCAGGATGGGGTGCTCGGGCAGATGCTGCTGGAGCAGCTGGACGCCGCCGGGGAAGGTCCCGACGTCGGCGGGCTCGATGAGCCAGGCCAGCAGGGCGCCGCCGCGGCCGATGTGGTTGTAGGAGCACGAGTCGGCGGGGACGAGCCTGGCGGCCAGATCGACCACGCGGGCGGCATAGTCCAGGCCGCCAGGCGTGCTGGCAGGCGCGTACAGCTCGGCGAGCCCGTCGCTGAGCTGGCGCAACACGCTGCGGGAATTGGCCACTACGTACCCCTGCGTCACGTTAGCAGCTAAGCAAAATTACCGATACCGCAACGGCCTCGGGCCTGGGCAGAGTTGGTTTGGCTGAGGCAGGGTGCGCTGGGGGGACGAAGCGCACCAGGTGGAGCGCGCCCTGCCCTCGTCGGACGGCTGTCGGCAGCCGGGCCGCTTACGGACCCGGCTGCCGACTCCGGACGCCCGAGCGCGGCGGGCCTGGGGGGGAGGGGGCACACCGCGCAGGCGCACCAACCCGAATGTACAACGTATGCCCGACTTGTCGGTCCAGGACCTAGCCAGCGTCCTAGCCGGGCAGCCGCGGCCTGACCCGCAGGCCGCTCATGCCGCCGTCGACCGCGAGTGCGGTCCCGGTGGTGGCCCCGGCCAGCGGGCTGGCCAGGTAGGCGATGGCCGCGGCGACCTCCTCCGCGGTGACCAGGCGGCCCATGGGCTGGCGCGCGGTGAGCGCGGCCCGCTCGGCCCCCGGGTCGGGCGCGGCGTCGAGCAGCCGGCCCACCCACGGGGTGTCGACCGTGCCCGGGTTGACGCAGTTGACCCTGATCCCCTCGGCCACGTGGTCGGCCGCCATGGCCAGCGTGAGCGCGTAGACCGCGCCCTTGCTCGCGCAGTACAGGGCCCGCTGCGGCAGGCCCGCCGTGCCCGCGATCGAGCAGGTGTTGACGATGGCCGCCCGGCCGCGCTCGCGCACCGCCTGGCGCAGCAGGGGCAGGGCCGCCCGGGTGGTGCGGACGATGCCGAGCACGTTGACGTCGAGAACCCGGTGCCACTCGTCGTCGTCGTTGTCCTCGACCGTGCCGGCCGCCCCGATGCCCGCGTTGTTCACCAGGATGTCCAGGCCGGCCAGGGCCTGGCCGGCCTGCGCGACGGCGGCCCGGACCGCGGCGTCGTCGGTCACGTCCGCGAGGACCGGGTAGAGGCCGTCCCCGGTATCCCCGGAGGGCTGGTCCCGGTCCAGTACGGCCACCCGCGCGCCGCGGGCCGCCAGCAGCCGGGCGGTGGCCAGCCCGATCCCCGAGGCACCCCCGGTGACCAGTGCCGCCAGCCCGGCGAATTCGGTCGACTGCTCCGCCATAGGTCCGATCTATCACATCGGCTCCGTCCGCCGGCCAAGCATCGTGAACCTAGACGGTGGTGGTGGTCCACGCGCCTCATGCGGGCCGCGCCGTGCTCAACCGGTGAAACCCATTTCTGCCACCCGGGCGGAGAGCCGTAGTTGAACGGCATGGCCTCGCCTTAGGCTGGCGGGGTGACGGATGCGGCGAGCCAGGCGGTTCCGGGGACTGCGGCAGACGGGATCGCCGGGGTCTGGTGGGCGCGCCGCCAGGACGCCGCCCCGCGGCTGGCCGGCCTGCTCGACGAGGCCGAGCGGGAGCGCTGGGCGGCCTACCGGCGCGAGGCGGATCGCGAGCGCTTCCTGGTCGGCTGCGCGCTGGCCAAGACGGTGGTCGCGGCGTGCACCGGCCAGCGGCCGGCGCAGGTGAGCTTCGACCGGGCCTGCGGCCAGTGCGGGAAGCCGCACGGCAAGCCGGCCGTCCGCGGCGGCGGCCCGGAGCTTTCCGTTTCGCACTCCGGCGACCTGGTGGCCGTCGCGGTGGCGACGGCGCCGGTCGGCGTGGACGTCGAGCAGCTGGACGGGCGCGCGCGCGAGCTGGGCGGCGGCGACCCGGCCGACGCTGGCCCGGATGGTGCTCGCCGAGGAAGAGCGGGCGGCGCTGGCCGCGGTCGACCCGGAGGGCCGGGCGCGCGCCTTCCTGGTCGCGTGGACCCGGAAGGAGGCCGTGACCAAGGCCCGGGGCGACGGGCTGCGGGTCCCGTTCGGCGACGTGGTGGTGGCCGCGGACCTGGCCGTGCCTCGCGTGACGGCCTGGCCCTATCCGCAGGACCCGCGGAGCGTGTCGCTGCTCGACCTCGACCCGGGCCCCGGGTACGTGGCGGCGCTGGCGGTGATCGGCCGCTGCCACGCGGCGCCGTCCCGGGACGGATCGGCCCTGCTCGCCGAGGCCGTGCTGGCGTAGACCGTGCTGGCGTAAGCCGTGCTCGCATCGGCGCTGCTCGGTAGGCCCTGCCGCACCGGCCCTGCCCGCGCAGAGGCTTGCTCGAGGCCCGGGAAGCCGCGCCCGGAGCTGATCGCTGCGGGCGAACGCCCGGAGGAAATTTGTGGGGGCTCTTCTTTCTTGAGTGTATGTGACTCAAGCTTTGGAGGCTCAGTAATGAGTGAAACCTTCACCCTGCCGGTGCTGCCACTGGACGAGGAAGTGGTCCTGCCCGGGATGGTAGTGCCGCTGGAGACCTCGCAGCCGGAGGTCGGCGCCGCGATCGACGCGGCGCGGATGCCGTCCCGGCAGGTTCCCGGCGTGCGTTCTGAGGTCAAGGCCCGCGTCCTGCTCGTGCCACGCCTGCCCGACCGCGGGCTGGCCGGGGTGGGCACGCTGGCCGTCGTGGAGCAGGTCGGACGCCTGCCCGGCGGGCAGCCGGGAGCCGTGGTGCGCGGCACCGCCCGGGTCAAGATCGGCTCCGGGACCACCGGTCCTGGTGCCGCGCTGTGGGTCGAGGGCACCGTGGTCGAGGAGACCGGCCAGCGGCCCGCAGGCCGACGAGCTGGCCCAGCAGTACAAGTCCCTGGTGACCAGCATGCTGCAGCAGCGCGGCGCCTGGCAGGTCATCGACGCGATACAGCAGCTCACCGACGCCTCCGCGATCGCGGACCGCGCGGGCTACTCGAGCTACCTCTCGACCGTGCAGAAGCTGCAGCTGCTCGAGACCGCAGACCTGGTTAAGCGCCTAGAGCTCGTCATCAGCTGGGCCAAGGACCAGCTGGCCGAGATGGAAGTGGCCGAGTCCATCCGCAAGGACGTCTCGGAGGGCATGGAGAAGCAGCAGAAGGAATTCCTGCTGCGCCAGCAGCTCGCCGCGGTGCGCAAGGAGCTCGCCGACCTGAACGGCGACGCGGCCACCGAGGAAGACGACTACCGGGCCCGCGTGGAGGCGGCCGACCTGCCTGAGGCGGTCAAGAGCGCCGCGCTGAAGGAAGTCGACAAGCTGGAGCGGACTCCCGACGCGTCACCCGAGACCGGCTGGATCCGTACCTGGCTGGACACCGTCCTCGACATCCCGTGGAACGAGCGGACCGAGGACGCCTACGACATCACCGATGCCCGGCGCATCCTGGACGAGGACCACACCGGCCTGGACGACGTCAAGGAGCGGATCATCGAGTACCTGGCCGTGCGCAAGCGCCGCGCGGACCGGGGCCTGGGCATCGTCGGCGGGCGGCGTTCCGGCGCCGTGCTCGCGCTGGTCGGCCCGCCCGGCGTCGGCAAGACCTCGCTCGGCGAGTCGGTGGCCCGGGCCATGGACCGCAAGTTCGTCCGGGTGGCCCTGGGCGGCGTCCGGGACGAGGCGGAGATCCGCGGTCACCGGCGCACCTACGTCGGGGCCCTGCCCGGCCGGATCGTGCGCGCCATCCGCGAGGCTGGCTCGATGAACCCGGTCGTGCTGCTCGACGAGGTGGACAAGATCGGCTCGGACTACCGGGGCGATCCCGCGTCCGCGCTGCTCGAGGTGCTGGACCCCGCGCAGAACCACACGTTCCGCGACCACTACCTCGAGGTCGAGCTCGACCTGTCCGACGTGGTGTTCCTGGCCACGGCCAACGTGCTGGATGGGATCCCCGGCCCGTTGCTGGACCGGATGGAGCTGGTCCAGCTCGACGGGTACACCGAGGACGAGAAGGTCCTCATCGCCCGGGATCACCTGCTGCCCAGGCAGCTGTCCAAGGCCGGGCTGAACGCCGAGGAGGTGTCGGTCGGCGAGGACGCGCTGCGGCTGGTGGCGGGTGAGTACACCCGGGAGGCCGGGGTGCGGTCGCTGGAACGGTCGATCGCGCGCATCCTGCGCAAGGTCGCGGCGCGCGTGGCCCTGGGCGACGTCACCCTGCCGGTCAGCGTGGGCGAGGGCGAGCTGAAGGACTACCTGGGTCGGCCGCGGTTCACCCCGGAGACCAGCCTGGCCGCACCGGACCGCCGGACCGCCGTGCCCGGCGTGGCCACCGGCCTGGCGGTGACCGGCGCGGGCGGGGATGTCTTGTTCATCGAGGCGTCCCTGGCCGGGCGGGATACCGGCGAGACCGGGGTCACGCTCACCGGCCAGCTCGGTGACGTGATGAAGGAGTCGGCCCGGATCGCGCTGTCCTACCTGCGCTCGCACGGCGACGAGCTCAGCCTGCCGGTCGGCGAGCTGAAGGACCGCGGCGTGCACGTGCACGTGCCGGCCGGCGCGGTGCCCAAGGACGGCCCGAGCGCGGGCGTCACGATGACCACCGCGCTCGCGTCGCTGCTGTCCGGCCGTCCGGTGCGCTCCGACGTGGCCATGACCGGCGAGGTGTCCCTCACCGGGCGGGTGCTGCCCATCGGCGGGGTCAAGCAGAAGCTGCTGGCCGCGCACCGGGCCGGGATCACCACCGTGCTGATCCCGCAGCGGAACGAGCCGGATCTGGATGATGTTCCGGCCGAGGTGCTGCAGAAGCTGGAGGTGCACCCGGTGGGCGATGTCCGTGAGGTGCTGCGGCTGGCGCTCGAGCCCGCCGCCGAGGTCGCCGAGCCGGCGGCCGTGCCGGCCGCCGCTTAGGGCTCAGCCCTGGCCGGCCTCCGGCGCGTCGTCCGGCAGGACGCCCGCGTCGGTGGCGGCGGGGAAGACGTCGGTGGCCGCAAGGTCCCAGATGTAGCTGGGATCAGCGGCCACCGCGCGTCCGGGGGTGTCTTCCGGAGCCCGCTCGGCGGGCGGCGCCGCATAGTCGGCGGGAACCGGAGCCGCCGCGAAACCGAGGCTCTGCCTGCTGGGCAGGGCCTCGGTTCGCGTCTGCGCCGAATCGGACGCGGGCGGCTCTGAGCCGGCCCCGGGTGGCCCCGGGTCGGACGCGGGCGGCGCCGACTCGAACGCGGGCGGGGCCACATCGGACGCGGGCGGCGTCACGCCGAATGCGGGCGGGGTCGCGTCGAACGCGGGCGGCGTCACGCCGAATGCGGGCGGCGTCAAGCCGAATGCGGGCGTGGACAGGTCGAAATCCGCGGGCGGGGTGGTCAGGTCGAAGCTGACCGGCGGCTCGTGCTCGGTCGTCGCGCCCGGCGGTGCCGCCATGTCCCGGGGCACCCGGATGCCCCGGCCCGGCTCCGGCGGAGGCAGGCCGGCCGAGGCCACCGGGAGCGGGCCGATCAGGCGTCTGGGCTCCGGCGCGGGAGCCCACGGCGGCCCCGAAGCGCCGTCCGGCCGGCCTGCGACCCGGCCGGCCCGGTAGCCGGAGGAGGACTTTGGCGCCGGTGCCACGACCGAACGGGACGAGCCGGTGCTGATCTCGCCGATGCCGCCGCCCTGCCAGCCCGCAGGCGACCCCCAGCCGGCCGCGGCTGGCGGACCCGGCTGGGCGGCCAGCGCCGGGCCTGCCAGGCCTGCCCGTGCGTCGGATGCCGTCCCGAAGCCCGCGGCGGCCGCGGGCCCGCGATCCGGCTTCCGGTTCTCGTGCTGGCCCCGGGTCCGCGCCCGGTTGGGCGTCGCGCCCCGGCCGCGCTCACGCCGGGAGCGGAGGACCAGCAGGGCGATGACGAGCAGGACGATCAGCCCGGCCACCGCGGCCACCGCGTCCCGCAGCACGGATCCGGCCAGCGTGCTGGCGGCCGGGCGGCGGGGCGCGGCCGCCGCATGCCGGGCCGGCTGATGCGGCGCGGCGACCGGAGCGGATTGCTGATGGGGCTGGCTCGCGGTGGTGATGATGGCGGCCATGTCCACCGCCCGTATCGCGTCCACGGTGCCGTAGCCGGCCCCGGTCACCGACCGGGCCGGCAGCGGAGGCAGGCCTGCCCCGGACGCCCCGGCGACCGTGCTCTCGGTCAGGGCCTGGGTCACCTGGGTCACGGTGAGGTGCGGGAACCTGGACAGCACCAGGGCGGCGAGGCCCGCCACGATGCCGCTGGCCGTGCTCGTGGAGCTGATCGTCCCGTAGCCAGCCGGCTGGGTCGCCGTGACCAGGCTGACCCCCGGGGCCGTCAGCGACGTGTAGGACTGCCTGCTGCTGAACGAGGCGAGCTGCCCGGTGCGGCCGATGGCCCCCACCGCGATGACGCCGGGGTAGGCGGCCGGGTAGTTCACCAGGCTCGGGCCCTGGCCGTCGTCACCCGCGGGCGCGACCAGCACGACGCCCTTGCTCAGCGCGTAGCCGACCGCGGCCCGCTCGGCCGGGCTGCCGCCCGCCGCGGCCGGATCGCCCTTGCTGGTCAGGCCCAGGGTCCCCGGGTCCAGCGGCAGGTCGATGATCCGGGCCCCGTGATCGGCCGCGTACGTGATGCCGTTGGCGATGGCCTGCGGCAGCCGCCTGCTGATGGCCTGGTCCGAGGCCAGCGGATCGTTGAACTCCAGCGTCACCCGGATCGAGAGGATCTTCGCCGCGGGCGCCATGCCGACCAGGCCCCACCCGCGCTCGTGACTGGCGATGATGGCCGCCACGGCGGTCCCCTCCACACCCCAGTAGGGGCTGCCCGGGGTCCGCCCGGAGCCGGTGTAGTCCGGCCCGGTGATCACCGAGCCGGCCAGGCCCGGGTAGCTGGCGTCGACCCCGGTGCCGAGGATGGCCACGGTTATCCCGGATCCCTCGGTTTTCTGCCACGCCTGCTGGACGTGCAGGCCAGCCAGCCACCATTCCCGATCGCGCGCGGTATTACCGTGTCCCGCGGGCGCGCCAGCGGTGGCGATAGCGGGCGCGAACCCCATGACGCCCAGCACGGTTAGCACCGCCGCCAGGCCGGTGGCGAACGGCATCAGGGTGCCGCGAAGCAATCGGTGTGACACTTCGGTCAGATTTCTCCTCCGAGGCTGGCCGAGCTGACTCGCGGATAGCGATGTTCGGCCGGCGTATGTAATCGTGCCACGCACCCGGCCCAGGAGGAATGCGTCATGGGCGAATTGTTGCCGATGCCGCCGCAATCGATACCCGCGCGCCGGGCGGCAGGCCCAGCCGCTCGGCCGCGTTTCCGCCGTTCACGGCGATAGCGATCAGCCCCGCGCTATCGGCGTAGGTCACCAGCTCACCCGGCGCGACGGCGCCGAACATTTCCCGGTAAGGGATGGCCAGCCGATGACGGCCGGAGCGGATGTGCGCGGTCGTGCCCGGCTGGAGGCCGATTTGCGCGGCGTCGGACGCGGTAATGCTGAGCTGGACATTTCCGAATCGGTCCACGGTCAGCACCTCTCCTTCGGCGACGGAATCGCGGATCAGCCTTTCCGGCGCGGGCAGCGTGACCAGATCTGCGACGTCGATTTCCGGTCCGGTGGCGGTCAGTTCCGTGCCGTCGGCCAGATGCGCGGCGACCGGCATGAAGATATCGCGTCCGTGAAAGGTGGCCATCACGTTGGCCAGCCACAGCTCGCGGTTGGTCAGGCTGAAGGCGCGCGCCGCGCCGCCCGAGGCCGTCACCGCCCAGGAGAGCAGCCCGTTGTCGGGGCCGATGAACACCGAGTCTCCCGCCGCCACCGCGACGCCGCGCCGGGCCGTGCCGACCCCGGGATCGACCACCGCCACGTGCACGGCCGGCGGCAGGTAGGGCACGGTCTGGGCCAGCACGGCCGCGCCGCGCCGGACGTCGCCGGGCGGGACCAGGTGGGTCACGTCGATGATGGCGGCGTGCGGCGCGATCCGGGCCGCCACGCCGTGGCAGGCGGCCACGAAACCGTCGTCGAGCCCGTAGTCGGTGAGGAAGCTGAGGTAGCGAAAACGGGTCACGAACGCAGAGCGTACGCCGGGGTACAGCCTGGCCAGGGCACGGTACGTTGGGAGGAATCGGATGACGGCGCGAGAGGAGGTCGCATGTCCGGGCTGTCCGAACGGGACATGCGGATCCTCGCGTTCGAGCGGCGCGGCTGGCGGTCACCGGGGGTCAAGGAACAGGCCATCGCCGAGGTGCTCGACCTCCCGGCCACCCGGTACTACCAGCTGCTCAACGAGCTGATCGACCGGCCGGAGGCGCTCGCCTTCGATCCGGCGCTGGTCAAGCGCCTGCGCGCCCAGCGCGCCCGGCGGCAGCGCATCCGTTCGCCCCGCTCGAAGGGCCGGTCTGCGTGACGCATCCGCCGCGGGCCGCCACCCCTGAGGGGCAGGCCGGGCTGGACGCGCTGCTCAGCCGTCCGCGGCAGGCGCTGATCGGTACGGACTTCGACGGCACGCTGGCGCCGATCGTGGCCGATCCCCGCGCCGCGCGTGCCCTGCCCGGAGCGGTGCCCGCGCTGCGGCGGCTGGCCCCGGCGGTGGGGACGCTCGCGGTCATCACCGGCCGGCCCGCGGCGGACGCGGTCGCCTACGGCGGGCTCGATGCCGTCCCCGGCCTCATCGTGCTCGGCCACTACGGCTGGGAGCGCTGGCAGGACGGTGAGCTGACCGGGCCCGGCTCGCCGCCCGCGGTGCAGGCCGCCCGCCAGGCGCTGCCCGGCGTGCTCAGCCGGGCGGGCGCCCCGGACGGCACCTGGGTCGAGGACAAGGGGCACGCGCTGGCCGTGCACACCCGTCGCGCGGCCGCTCCGGAACCGGCGCTGCGCCTGCTCCGCGGGCCGCTGGAGGACCTGGCCGCCCGGCTCGGGCTGGTGGCCGAACCGGGCCGGATGGTGATCGAGCTGCGGCCGCCCGGCGTGGACAAGGGCACCGCGCTGACCGGCCTGGTCACCGAGCGCGCCGCGGAGGCGGTCCTGTTCTGCGGCGATGATCTGGGCGACCTGCCCGCGTTCGCCGCCGTCCGCGCGCTGCGCGCGGACGGGATCCCGGGCTGTGCCGTGGCCAGCGCCAGCGCCGAGTCCCCGCAGGTCGCGGCGGCGGCCGACCTGGTGGTGGAGGGGCCCGAGGGCATCGTGGCGCTGCTCGCCGCGATCGCGGCCGCACTGGGCTGCTGAGCGGCCGAACTGGGCGGCTGAGCGGCCGCACCGGGCTGCTGAGCGCCGGCTACCGGTCCAGCGCGGCCAGCTGGTCCCCGAGCCAGCGCGCGGGCGGGCTGGCCGCGGCGGTGGCGGCCAGGGCGTCGCTGCGGCCGCGGCGTTCGGCGTCCGGCATGGCCAGCGCCTGGTGCAGGGCCGCGGCGGTCTCGCTGACGTCGAAGGGGTTGACCAGCAGCGCGTCGCCGTCCAGGGTCGCGGCGGCGCCCGCCTCCCGGGACAGCACCAGCGCGCAGCCGCGTTCGGACAGCACCGGGCCTTCCTGCGCCACCAGGTTCATGCCGTCCCTGACCGGATTGACCAGCAGCACGTCGGCCACCGTGCAGGCGGCCAGCGACCGGGGGTAGTCGTCCTTCACCTCGAGGACCAGCGGATTCCAGTCCGGCGTGCCGAACTCCGCGGTGATCTCCGCCGCGACCTGCCTGACCCGCTCGGTGTAGGCGCGGTACTCGGGCACCGTCGACCGGGACGGGTAGGCGAAGGCCAGGTGGACCACCCGGCCGTGCCACTCGGGCCGGGTGGCGAGCAGTTCCCGGTAGGCGTCCAGGCCGCGCACGATGTTCTTGGACAGCTCGGTCCGGTCGACCCGGACGATCAGCTTCCGGCCGGCCGCCGCAGCGGCAAGCGCGTCGACGTGCGCCCGCACGTCGTCCGCCCCGGCCCGGGCCCGCAGCGCGGGGGCGTCCACGCCCAGCGGGTGCACGGCCACCTCGCTGACGTGCCCGCGGTGCACCACCTGCCCTACCGAGCCGTCGCCGCCCCGGCTCACCTGCGCGCCCAGGATCGCGGCGCAGCAGTCCAGGAACGCGGCGGCCCACCGGCCCGCGTGAAAGCCGACGTGGTCCGCGCCGAGCATGCCGTCGAGCACGGCCTCGCCGGCCTCGGCGGGCAGTATCCGGTAGTAATCGGGCGGCGCCCAGGGCGTGTGCGAGAAGTGCGCGATGCCGAGGTCGGCCTGGCCGCCGCCCAGCTTGTCCCGAAGCAGTCGCGGGGCCAGGCTGAGGTGATAGTCCTGGATCAGCGCGCGGACGCCCGCCGAGGGCGCGCTGCCCGCCGCCGCCTCGTCCGCCATCGCAGCGGCGAACGCCTCGTTGTAGGCCTGGTAGGCCCCCCAGTCCCGGCGGAATTCCCGGCCGAACCGGGGCTGGTTCGGCGTGTCGAACAGCATGTGGTGGACGAACCACAAGATCGAGTTGGCCACGTTGTTGTAGGCCCGGTCGAAGATGTCCGGCGGGATGTCGAGCATCCGGACCGGGACGTCGCCGGGCTCCCGGGTTTCCCCGGCGGCGGGCTGCTGGCGCGCGGCCGCGCGGTCCGCGTCGCTGAGCGCCGCGCAGATCCAGGCGACCTCGGCCTCGGACGCCATCGCGGCCAGCCCCGCGGCCACCCCGGCGACCAGGCCGCCGCCGCCGCGCCGGCCGGTCAGCGTGCCGTCCGGGCCGAACTGGTACGACACCGGACCACGGTTGGACGCGACCAGAACCCGCTTCTTCATAGCGGGAGGCTAGTGCCACCGAGGACCAGCCCAGCCCCCCGGACCAGCACCTCGCAGGGCTGATACGCTTGTTTCGTTTCAGACACAACTGCATAACGCTCATCCAGAGGGGTGGAGGGATCGGCCCTGCGAAGCCCCGGCAACCTATCGCGCATCCATGCCCAATTCGGGTGGCGAGGCGCGTGACATGGTGCCAAGTCCGGCCCGCGGTCAAGGCGACCGCTGGGAAAGATGGGGAAAGGAAGTCCTCGCCGGTGACCACAGCAACACCACGCACCCCCGGAGCTTCCCGGTTCGGCTACGCCACCGGGCTGACCTGCCGCGAATGCGGCCAGGTCTACGAGCTCGGCCCGCTCTACGCCTGCGGCGAGTGTTTCGGGCCGCTGGAAGTCTGCTACGACTACCCGCCGCTGAGCAGGGAAGACATCCAGGCCGGCCCGCCGAGCATGTGGCGGTACGCGCCGCTGCTCCCGGTGCCGCCGGACATCGCGGACCGGCCCACCATGCAGCCCGGTTACACCCGGCTGATCCGCGCCGACAACCTGGCCCACGCGCTGGGCATGCGCAGGCTGTGGATCAAGGACGACCGGGGCAACCCGACGCACTCGTTCAAGGACCGGGTGGTCGCGGTGGCCCTCGCCGCCGCCACCGAACTGGGCTTCAAGGTGCTGGCCTGCCCCTCGACCGGCAACCTGGCCAACGCGGTGGCCGCCGCGGCGGCCCGGGCGGGCATCCGGTCGGTGGTGCTCGTCCCCGCCGACCTGGAGCCGCAGAAGATCATCACCACCTCGGTCTTCGGCGGCACGTTCGTGACCGTGGACGGCACCTACGACGACGTGAACCGGCTCGCGTCCGAGCTGGCGGGCGAGCACGAGGACTGGGCGTTCGTCAACGTGAACGTGCGGCCCTACTACGCCGAGGGCTCCAAGACCCTCGGCTTCGAGATCGCCGAGCAGCTCGGCTGGCGGCTTCCCGAGCAGGTCGTGGTGCCGATCGCGTCCGGCGCGCAGCTGGTCAAGGTGGACAAGGGCTTCGGCGAGCTGACCTCGCTCGGCCTGGTCCCGGAGGCCCCGTGGCGGGTGTTCGGCGCCCAGGCGAGCGGCTGCGCGCCGGTCTCGGCCGCGTTCGCGGCCGGGTACGACGTGGTGCGCCCGGTCCGCCCGGCCACCATCGCCAAGTCGCTGGCCATCGGCAACCCGGCGGACGGGCCGTACGTGCTGGACGTGGTGCGCCGGACCGGCGGCGTGATCGCCGACGTCAGCGACGACGAGATCGTCGACTCGATGCGGCTGCTCGCCTCGGCCGAGGGCATCTTCGGCGAGACCGCGGGCGGCGTCACCCTCGGCGTGCTGCGCAAGCTGCTGGCCGCCGGCCAGCTCGACCCCGAGGCGGAAACCGTGATCATCAACTCGGGCGACGGGCTGAAGACCCTGGACGCGATCACCGCGGTGGTGGACGTGCCCGCCCCGATCAGGCCGACCCTAGAAGCCTTCCAGGAGGCAGTCTCATGAGCGTGCTGGTTCGCATCCCGACCATCCTGCGCTCCTACACCGGGGGCGCGGCCGAGGTGACCGCCGCCGAGGGCACCCTGCGCGAGGTCATCGCCGGCCTGGACGCGGCCTACCCCGGCCTGGGCGGCCGGATCCTCGACGAGGGCGGCAAGCTGCGCCGGTTCGTCAACGTCTACGTCGGCGAGGAAGACGTGCGGTTCGCGCAGGGACTCGATACCGAGGTGGCCGCGGGAACGCGGGTTTCCTTCATTCCGGCGGTGGCCGGGGGCGCGCCGTCGGCCACGGAGAAAACCCTGCCCAGGCGCGGCCGAGCGAGCCAGATGGCGTGATTGGGGGGTAAGTGGCGTCAGACGCACTCGGTACAGGGTAAGGTCAATTCCGGTCGCCGTCGGACGGGACGGGTTCGCGCCTAGGCACGCTGCCGCCTCACCGGTCCGCGATCGACGGGTTCCGCGTTGACAAGGGCGGGGCTCGAGTCCCGAGCGCAGTTAGGGAGTTGTTTGGAATGGCTCAGGGCACCGTCAAATGGTTCAACCCGGACAAGGGATACGGCTTTATCGCCGTCGACGGTGGCAAGGACGTCTTCGTCCACTTCTCGGCTATCCAGTCGGATGGCTACCGCACCCTCGAAGAGGGGCAGCGGGTCGAGTTCGAGATCACGCAAAGCGACCGAGGCGCGCAGGCCGACAAGGTTGTCGTCGTCTCGTAGGTTCGCCGGTGGCCCCGGATTCGGCCGGGGCCACTGATCTACCGGGTTCAGCTGGCGGCCCGGTCCCTCAGGGGGCCGGGCTGCTTTGATCAAGGGGGGACGACCCCCCTTTAACCCCCCGCGTTCCCGCTGCGGTTCTCGCCGTAGTATCGCGCGGCCGGAGGGCCGTCGGCCCTCGCGGGCCGCACGATGTCGCGCGATGGTTTGCACTCTCACCATGAGAGTGCTAGACATGTTTCTGGCACTCTCCTTGTGTGAGTGCCAGCACTATGGCGGGATCGAGCGATGAGGCACGACCTCGCGGCAGGAAGGGACTGTCCGCCTGGGGTGCCGGCCGTCGCGGGCGTCGGCTCGATCCGCGCATACGCCACGGAGGACTGGAGCCTATGGCAGCGAAGATGATCGCGTTCGACGAGGAAGCCCGGCGCGGCCTCGAACGCGGTATGAACCAGCTCGCCGACGCCGTGAAAGTAACCCTCGGCCCCAAGGGCCGGAACGTGGTTCTCGAGAAGAAGTGGGGCGCACCCACGATCACCAACGATGGCGTGTCCATCGCCAAGGAGATCGAGCTCGAGGACCCGTGGGAGAAGATCGGCGCCGAGCTTGTTAAGGAAGTAGCAAAGAAGACCGACGACGTGGCCGGGGACGGTACCACGACGGCGACCGTACTGGCCCAGGCGATGGTGCGCGAGGGCCTGCGCAACGTCGCGGCGGGCGCCAACCCGATGTCGCTGAAGAAGGGCATCGAGGCCGCGGTCGAGCGGGTCAGCGAGGAGCTGTCCAAGCTGGCCAAGGACGTGGAGACCAAGGAGCAGATCGCCTCCACCGCGTCCATCTCGGCCGGGGACACCGCGATCGGCGAGATGATCGCCGAAGCGATGGACAAGGTCGGCAAGGAAGGCGTCATCACCGTCGAGGAGTCCAACACCTTCGGCCTGGAGCTCGAGCTCACCGAGGGCATGCGGTTCGACAAGGGATACATCGCCCCGTACTTCGTCACCGACCCCGAGCGGCTCGAGGCCGTCCTTGAGGACCCGTACATCTTGGTGGTGAACTCCAAGATCTCGGCCAACAAGGACCTGCTGCCGCTGCTGGACAAGGTGGTGCAGTCCGGCAAGTCGCTGGTCATCATCGCCGAGGACGTCGAGGGCGAGGCCCTGGCGACCCTGGTGGTGAACAAGATGCGCGGCCTGTTCAAGTCGGTGGCGGTCAAGGCCCCCGGCTTCGGCGACCGCCGCAAGGCCATGCTCGGTGACATCGCCATCCTGACCGGCGGCCAGGTCATCAGCGAGGAAGTCGGCCTCAAGCTGGACAACGCGGACCTGGACGTGCTCGGCCGGGCCCGCAAGGTCGTGGTCACCAAGGACGAGACCACGATCGTGGACGGCGCCGGAGACGCGGACCAGATCGCCGGGCGGGTCAACCAGATCCGCACCGAGATCGACAACACCGACTCCGACTACGACCGGGAGAAGCTGCAGGAGCGGCTGGCCAAGCTGGCCGGCGGCGTCGCGGTCATCAAGGCCGGGGCGGCGACCGAGGTCGAGCTGAAGGAGCGCAAGCACCGCATCGAAGACGCGGTGCGCAACGCCAAGGCCGCGGTGGAGGAAGGCGTCGTCGCCGGTGGCGGCGTGGCCCTGCTCCAGGCGGGCCGCAGCGCCTTCGAGAAGCTCGACCTGACTGGTGACGAGGCGACCGGCGGCCGGATCGTGCGCCGCGCCCTCGAGGAGCCGCTCAAGCAGATCGCGGTGAACGCCGGCCTCGAGGGCGGCGTGGTGGTCGAGAAGGTCAAGACCCTGGCCGCGGGTCACGGCCTGAACGCCGCGGACGGCGAGTATGTCGACATGTTCAAGGCCGGCATCATCGACCCCGCGAAGGTCACCCGCTCGGCGCTGCAGAACGCAGCCTCGATCGCGGGCCTGTTCCTCACCACCGAGGCCGTGATCGCGGAGAAGCCGGAGAAGGACAAGGCCCCCGCCATGCCCGGTGGCGGCGGCGACATGGACTTCTGATCCCAGAAGTCACGGCAAGCCGGACGGCCCGGGGGAAACCCCGGGCCGTTTGGTTTGCCCGGCGTATGCGCCGGTGATAACGAAGCTGCGGTCCGGCGTCCCGGACCGATAGCCTTAGAAGTGCCCATAGCATCCTGTCGGTCACCTGATCGCTGGCTGTTGTTTAGTTCTCTTAACGTGAGGTCTGCGCGTGCCTACCGGCAAGGTCAAGTGGTACGACTCCGACAAGGGGTATGGCTTCCTCGCCCGCGACGACGGCGGCGAGGTCTTCGTGCATTCATCGGCGCTGCCCGCGGGGACGACCGCGCTCCGTCAGGGGCAGCGCGTGGAGTTCGGGGTGGCCGAGGGACGCCGCGGGGCGCAGGCGCTTCAGGTACGGGTGCTCGAGCCGCCGCCCACCGTCGCGGCCGCCAAGCAGGCCCGCAAGAAGCCGGACGAGATGATCGTCCTCGTCGAGGACCTGATCAAGCTGCTCGATGACGTGTCGACCACCTACCGGCGCAGCAAGCAACCCGACCCCAAGGACGCGAAGAAGATCGCCGCCGTGCTCCGCGCGGTAGCCGACGACATCGAGCCCTGACCGGCCCGATCGAGCCCTGACCGGCCCCGATCGAGCCCGCGGGACCCTACCCGGCGCAGCCGGGCAGCCACACCGTTATCTCCAGGCCCCCGGCGGGCCGGGCCCGCGCGGTAGCCTGCCCGCGGTGCGCGAGCGCCACCGACCGCACGATCGACAGGCCCAGGCCCATGCCGTCCGGGGATCCGGCCCGGTCGGACAGCCGCCGGAACGGCTCGAACAGCGACGGCACGAGCTCGGGCGGGATCAGCGGGCCGCCGTTGGCGACGTCGATGAAGGCCATGCCCTCGCGGGTACCGGTCGCCACCTGGACCCAGCCGTCCGGGACGTTGTGCCGGACCGCGTTGTCGATCAGGTTGGTGACCAGCCGCTCGACCAGCACCGGATCGCCCACGGCGGGGGCTGGCTCCAGGGCCGCCTGCACGGTGACCGGATGGGCCCGGATGGCCGGGGCGGCGGCGTCGAGTGCGTCCTCGGCCAGCGCCGCCACGTCGAGCGGTTCGCGCGGCCCGGCGCCGCGGTCGCTGCGGGCCAGCGTGAGCAGCGCCTCGATCAGGGCCTCGGCCCGGTCCGCGGCGTGGCGCACCTCGACCGCCATCGCCTCGAGCTGGGCCGGGGTCCGGCCCGGCTTGGCCAGCGTGACGTCGATCGCGGTGCGCATCACGGTGAGCGGGGTCCGCAGCTCGTGCGAGGCGTCGGCCACGAACCGTCGCTGGCTGGCGAAGGCGGCATCTAGCCGTCCGAGCATGGCGTCGAACGTGTCCGCCAGCTCCTTCAGTTCGTCGTCGGGCCCCGCCAGCGCGATCCGCTCGCCCAGATTCTCCTCCGAGGCCCGCCGCGCCGCCGCGGTGATGGCGTGCACCGGCCGTAGCGCCCGGCCGGCCACGATCCAGCCCAGCCACGCCGAGGCCACCACGATCGCGGCCAGCGTGGCCAGCGAGTAGTCCAGCAGGTGGGCCAGGGTCCGCGAGCGCTGGTCGGCCACGCTGGCCTTGCTCACCCCGGTCAGCGACTGCTCGGCCGTGTTCTCGCACTTGGCCATCTCCACCGGGGCCAGGCCCTCTGCTTTGCAGGCCTGTAGCGCCTGGGTCACGTACTGGTCGGCCTGCGAGCTGGGCGTGGCCAGCGGAGCGGTGCCGAAGCTCTGCGCGACCAGGCCGTAGGTCACCGCGAGCAGGGCCGCCCCGGCGGCCAGGAACAGGCCGCTGTACACCAGGGTCAGCCGCAGCCGCACCGGCCGCCGCCGGGCGGCCCCGGTGGCCCGCCGCCTCATGGGGCGTCCAGCAGCCGGTAGCCGCTGCCGACGACGGTCTGGATGGGCGGCGGGCTGCCGAGCTTACGGCGCAGCCGCGACACGGTGACCGAGACCGTGTTGCTGAACGGATCGGCGTGCTCGTCCCAGACCTTCTCCAGCAGTTCCTCGGCGCTGACCACCGCCCCGTCCGCGGCCAGCAGCACCTCCAGGACGCCGAACTCCTTGCGGGTCAGCGTGACCGGGCGCCCGGCCCGGCTGACCCGGCGCCGGGCCAGGTCGACCGCGAGATCCCCGCAGAACGCCACGGGCGGCCGGGACGGGCTGCGCCGGGCCAGCGACCCGATCCGCGCCACCAGCTCGGCGAACGCGAACGGCTTGGCCAGATAGTCGTCGGCCCCCAGGTTGAGGCCGTCCACCCGGTCGTCGACCGCGGCGGCCGCGGTCAGCATGAGGATCCGGGCCGTGGCCGGCCCCGCCACCAGGTGAGCGCACACCGCGTCGCCGTGCACCCGGGGCAGGTCGCGGTCGAGCACGATGACGTCGTACGCGGTGAACGCGGCGATCTCCATCGCCGCCCCGCCGTCGTAGGCGATGTCGACCGCCATGCCCTGGTCCCGCAGGCCCTCCGCGATCCGGTCGGCCAGCACCTTCTGATCCTCGACCACCAGTACCCGCACGTGTCCATAGTGCTCCGGCCGGCATGACAAGGACATAACAAGCCGGATGGCGAACAGCCATGGCAGGCCCCGGTGCGGCCGGCGACCGCCCAGGTCGGCATCTCACAAACGCGGCGAACCCGGCCCGCGCGGCCGCGCGGGTGTAGCGCCCGTGTCATCGGCCGCTGCGTACAACTGGACCCGACCGGCCCGCTGCGGGCCGATTCGGGAGGTCCAGATGAGAAGGCGCTACGTCATCGCCGCGCTGGCCGGCGCTGCTGCTGCTGGCCGGCTGCGGGGGCTCGGCCAGCAGCCCACCCGGCGTCCCTGCGCTGAGCCAGGCCGCCGGCCAGGGAGCACCGGGCCAAGGCTCACCGATCCAGGGAGCACAGGGCCAAAGCTCACGGAGCCAGGGACCACGGCAGCCAACCAGCCAGCTATCAGGCAGCGCCCGCGCGGCCGCGCTGCACGCGGCGGCGCAGTGCATCAGGCAGCACGGCATTCCCGCCTACGCCGATCCGGTCCTGACCGCCAGCGGCCAGGTCTACAGCGACAGCCGGAGCATCCAGGACGCGCCGGACGCGGTGGTCAGCGCCGATGCAGCAGGACTGCGGGACCCTGGCCGTCCGGGCCGGCCTGAACCCGTCCTACGAGCCGCCCGCGCCCCCGCAGCTCGTCGAGGCCGGGGTGCGCTCGGCCGAGTGCCTGCGCGCCCACGGCCTGCCGAACGTCCAGGACCCGACCGCCCAGTCGCCGTACACGCCCGGCCACGGGTTCGGCTTCTCGGCCGGCGAGTTGCCGGCCGGCGGGAAAGCGGATCCCGCCTACCAGGCGGCCGCGCACGCGTGCCGCGCGCTGCTGGACGCCGAGATCCGCGCCTCCACGCTGGCGAGCCTGAGCAATGACGGCTGACCGGGCCGCGGGCCGGCGTCGGCGCCGTGCCGCCGCGGTCGCCGCGCCGATCGTCGTGGCCGCGGTGACGGCCGGGATCGTGCTCAGCGGGCCGCCCTGGCGGTCGCAGCACCCGGGCGCGGCGGCCGCGGTCACGCTGGGCACCGCCCCGGTGGTCCGCACCGACCTGGAAAACACCGTCCAGGTCGGCGGGTCGCTCGGCTACGCCGGGTCCTACACCGTCGTCAACCAGGCCGCCGGGACGGCGTACACCGCCCTGCCGGCGCCGGGCGCGACGATCCGGTGCGGCCAGGAACTGTACGAGGTCGACGGCACGCCGGTCACCTTGTTCTACGGCCCGGCGCCCGAGTGGCGGGCGTTGTCGGCCGGCGTCACGCCCGGCCGGGACGTGGCCCAGCTCGACCGGAACCTGATCGCCCTGGGGTACGGCGCCGGCCTGGTGGTCAGCGACTACTTCACCGGCGCGACCGCGTACGCGGTGGAGCTCTGGCAGGCGGCCCGCGGGCTGCCCGTCACCGGGACGGTCCCGCTCGGCCAGGTCGCCTACGCGCCGGGCCCGCTGCGCATCACCGGCGTGACCCCGGTACCAGGGTCCCCGCCGCAGCCGGGCACCGCGATCGCGACCGCGACCTCACCGGTCCCGGTGGTCATCGCGGCCGTCCCGGTGGGCCAGGAGTACCTGGTCAAGGCGGGCGACGCGGTGACCGTGACGCTGCCCGACGGGGTGAGCACCACGCCGGGCGTGGTCGCGTCCGTCGCCTCGGTGGCGTCCGCGGGCAGCGGGAACGCCGGCTCGCCCCCGGACGGCAGCACGGCCACCCAGGGACCGGGCGGGGGCGCCGGGCAGGACACCGTGCAGATGACCGTCCGGCTCACCCGGCCTGCCGCCGCCGGGCACCTGGACCAAGCGCCGGTCAGCGTCAACATCGTCTCCGCACAGGTCCGCGACGTGCTCGCGGTGCCGGTCAGCGCGCTGGTCGCGCTGGCCGGCGGGGGCTACGCGGTCGACGTCGTGCGGGGCGGCACGGCGCACCTGGTCGTGGTGCAGGCCGGCCTGTTCGCCCAGACCCTGGTTCAGGTCAGCGGCCCCGGCCTGACCGCGGGCCAGCGGGTCCAGGTGCCGTCCTCATGACCAAGCCGAAGGGGCGCGGCGCCGCCTGGACTGAGGAGCGAGGAACGAGCGACGAGGGAAGGAGGTGCGGCTTGGAGGCGGGCCCCGAAGGCAAGCTGACACCGTACTCGAGCTCGACGGCGTGTTCAAGGCCTATCCGGGCGCACCGCCGGTGACCGCGCTGGCCGCCGTAGACCTGAAAATTCATTCGGCCGAACGGACCGTGGTGCTTGGCCCTTCGGGCTCCGGCAAGACCACCTTGCTGCACGTGGCGGGGACGCTCGAACGGCCGAGCCAGGGCCGGGTCAAGCTCGGCGGCCAGGAGGTCTCCGGGCTGTCCGACGCGGAGCTGTCCGCGGTCCGCGGCCGGCGCCTCGGCTTCGTCTTCCAGCACTTCCACCTGCTCGATCACCTGGACGCGGTGCAGAACGTGGCGCTCGGGCTGGTCTACGCCGGGACGCCGGCCCGGGACCGGCGCGCGGCCGCCATCGAGGCGCTGGACCGGGTGGGCCTGCACCACCGGCTCGGCCACCGGCCCGCCCAACTGTCCGGCGGCGAGCGCCAGCGGGTGGCCATCGCCCGCGCGGTCGCCGGGCAGCCGGGCGTGGTGCTGGCCGACGAGCCGACCGGCAACCTCGACTCGGCGGCCGGCCAGCAGATCATCGACCTGCTGGCCGGGCTGGCCGACGACGGCACGGCCATCGTCGTGATCACCCACGATCCGGCCGTGGCGGCCGCCATGGACCGGCGCGTCGTGATGCAGGACGGCCGGATCATCTCCGACGACGGACCGATGTCACCATGAGCCGGGCCGGGTACTCATCACTGGCCCTCGGTGCCCTGCTCGGGCTGCGGGCGCGCAAGCTGCGCACGGCGCTGTCCGGCCTCGGCATCGCGATCGGGATCGCCGCCGCCGTCGCGGTGCTCGGCATCTCGGCCTCGTCCCGAGCCAACCTGCTCGCCCAGCTCGGGGCCGAGGGCAACCTGGTCACGGTCACCGCCGGGCAGACGTTCGACGGCTCGCCCGCGGCGCTGCCGCTGACCGCCGAGCCGATGATCGCGCGCATCCCGCCGGTCGAGTCGGTGACGGCCATCGGCTACGTGCCGGGCGCCACCGTCCGCCGGACCGCGGCCGTGCCCGCCATCGACAGCGGCGGCATCTCGGTGTACGCCGCCCAGCCCGGGCTGCTCGGCACGCTGGGCGCCGGAAATAAGCCCGGAAATAAGCCCGGAAATAAGCAGGGCGTGGCCGCCGGGACGTTCCTGAACGCGGCCACGGCCCGGTATCCCACCGTGGTGCTCGGCGCGGTCGCGGCCCAGACCCTCGGCATCGGCCAGGTGAGCCCGGCCACCCAGGTGTACCTGGCCGGCCGGTACTTCGCCGTGATCGGGATACTGCGGCCGGTGCCGCTCGTGCCCGCCCTCGACGAGGCGGCGCTGGTCGGGTTTCCCGCCGCCGACGCGCTGCTCGGGCTGGGCGGCCATCCGACCCAGATCTACCTGCGTGCGGCGCCGGACCAGGTGCAGCCGGTGGTGAGCGTGCTCCCGTTCACCGCCAACCCGGCCCAGCCGGAGGCGGTGCAGGTCAGCCTGCCGTCGAGCATCCTCGCGGCCCGGGCCGCGGCGCGCACCGCGTACGCCGGGCTGTTCCTGGGCCTGGGCGCGGTGGCCGTGCTGGTGGGCGGGGTCGGCATCGCCAACATCATGGTCATCGCGGTCCTGGAGCGGCGCGCGGAGATCGGCCTGCGGCGCGCGCTGGGCGCGACCCGGCGGCGGGTCGGACTGCAGTTCCTGACCGAGTCGGTGCTGCTGTCGGCCCTGGGCGGCACGGTCGGGGTGCTGGCCGGCGCGGCCGCCACGGCGGGTTACGCGGCGGCCAGCGGCCAGCCCACCGTGGTCCCCGCGGTCAGCGTCGCGGCCGGCCTCGGCATCGCGCTGGGCACCGGGGCGCTGGCCGGCGTCTACCCCGCCGCCCGGGCCGCGCGCCTGGCCCCCGCCGAGGCCCTGCGCGCGACGTAACCCGCGGCGCGACCATGATCGCGAAGACTTCACTACTCCAGCGAGTAGTAAACCCTAATGATCATGAAGCGCTCCGGGGCCGGGGCCGGGGGCGAGGCCGGGCGGGTTGGGGTTCGGGTTCGGGTTCGGCCTCCAGGCGCTGCGCGAGGACCCGGCGCCGGCGCCGCACCACCATCAGGACCAGCGCGGCGGTCAGCAGCGCCGCGGCGATGGCCAGGCCCACCTGGCCGTTGTTGAGCATCGAGACCAGCACTCCGAGCAGGCCGCCGGCCACGTTGGCCACCTGGTTCAGGGTCTCGGAGACCGCGAAGGTCGAGGACCGGATCTCGTCGCCGATCTCGCGCTGCACGATCGAGTCCTGGGCCAGCTTGGCCAGGCTGGCGCACAAGATCGCGGCGAACGCCACGGCGATCACGGCCGGCAGGCCGAAGAACCAGGCCGCGGCGGCGGCGACCACCGGGGCTATGGTGAGCACGGAGAACATGATGAGCTGCGGGGCCCGGGAGCGGAGCCAGGATCCGATGCCCATCGCGACGATGCTGCCGCCCGCGACCGCAAAAGCCAGCGCGGCCAGGGCGAAGTGCTTGGAGACGCCGAACTTCTCGGTCTGCAGCAGGAACGCGAAGAAGAAGAACGTGTAGCCGGAGAAGGCGCGCAGCACCGCGTTGCCGGTCATCGCCTCGGCTACCACCGGACCCACCCGGCCCAGCGTCCGCCACCGCCCCGAGCGGCCGGTCGTGGTCCTGGGCCCGGACGCGGCCGGGGATCCGGGCGGCAGGGCCGCCGCGGGTTCGTCGTAGGGGAGCGTCCCGCCGTCCCGGGCCGGGTCGAACTCCGCCGAGCCGTGCCACGGGTCGCTGTCCGGTGCGCGGGGGTATCGCCCCGGTCCGTTCGGCAGAAAATCGGGCTGTGCCGCAGTCCGGCGGTCAGTCCCGCGCGGCGGCCGGCCGCCGGTGGTGGGCGGGGCGGCGGTCCCGGCCTCCGCGACCGGGACCGGGACCGTGACCGGCGGGGAATCCACCTGGTCGGGCAGGCGCAGCGCGGGCACCATGGCGGCCAGGTAGATCAGCATGCCGACCCGCAGGACCCAGGCGGCGCCGCCGATCACCTGGATGCCCTCGGCCAGCCCGGCGGCCAGCGTGGCCGTGATCACCGCGATCAGCTGCGACCGCGCGTTCGCGCTGACCAGGGTGATCTGCTCGGGCAGCAGCCGCGGCGCGACCGACGCGCGGACCACGCCGAAGGCCTTCTGCAGCACGAGGATGCCGAACGCGGCGGGCAGCAGCGTGATCGGGTTGCTGACCGCGGCCGCCATCGCGTAGCACAGCAGGCCGCGGGCCAGCAGCGTGCCGGCCAGCAGGTACTTGCGGCCCTGCTGCACGCGGTCCAGGGCCGGCCCGATGAACGGCGCCAGCACCGCGAACGGGGCCATGGTGACGACCAGGAACAGCACGACCTTGCCCCGGGCCTGTTCCACCGAGGTGTTGAAGAAGATCGTCCCGGCCAGCGAGATGAGCGACGAACGCGTCGCCGGCCCGGCGGCGGCGGTCAGTCTCGATGAGCGTGGACAGCCCGGTCCGGCCGGCCCCCGAGGCGCTGGTCACCCGGTGTACCAGGCCACCGGTCCTGCGGCTGCCGGTTCGTACCGCGCCGCCGGTGGCGCGGGCTGCGCTCCCGGTTCGGCGCAACGCCTCGGACATCCACATGTAACCAGTATTCTTTAGCTGCCACTGCGGCGAGCCCGCCGTCGCCGCAACCAACAGGTAACACTACCCGCCACATGCGTGATGAGTGAGAATCGGTGACCGTGAGTCCTACCCGCACCCGCACCAAGGAACCGGATCAGGCCGGCGCCGAGGCCGTTGACCTCGCGCGGGCCGCCGTCGTCGAGATCGTGGGGCCCGATCAGGTGGGTGAGCACCTCGAGGTGCTCGCCGAGGGCGAACGCGTCGTGACTCACCTGTTCGCCAGCGCGGACCCGGCCTACGCCGGCTGGCGATGGGCGGTGACGGTCGTTCGCGCGCCCCGGTCCAAGCTGGTCACGGTCAGCGAGACGGTGCTGCTGCCGGGGCCCTGGGCGCTCCTCGCGCCGCCGTGGGTGCCGTGGCACGACCGGCTCCGCCCGGGTGACCTGGGCGTGGGGGACCTGCTGCCCGCCCCGCCGGATGACGAGCGGCTCGTCCCGCTGGTCACGCTGGAGGGCGACGACGCGGTGATCGACTGGTTCGAGGACGGCGAGGACGCCGGAGATGAACAGGGCCCGGCGGAGCCCGCCGAGTTGCCCGCGCCCGGACGCTCCCGCGTGCTGTCGGCCATCGGCCGCGAGAGCGCCTCCGCGCGCTGGTACTCCAGCGAGCACGGCCCGCGGACGCCGCTGGCCCACGCGGCGCCCGCGCAGTGCGTCAGCTGCGGTTTCTTCGTGCCGCTGAGCGGCGAACTGGGTCGGCTGTTCGGGGCCTGCGCGAACGCGTACGCGCCCGACGACGGCCGTGTGGTCTCGGCCGACCACGGCTGCGGAGCCCACTCCGAGTCGGTCATCTGGCAGGCGCCGGCCCGGGCCATCTCGCCGGTGATCGACGAGTTCGGCTACGACATGTTCGACTTGCCGGGCGTATCGGTCGAGGAGACGGTGTTCGAGCCGCTGTCCCGCGGAGCCGACTGAGCCGGCTGATCGGACTGGGCCGCGGCGCGCCGGGCCGCGGCCCGCGACCGGCCGCGCTTGAGCCGCGGCACGTACCACAGGCCGAACAGCCCCATCACCAGCCCGGTCACGCAGGTCCAGATCCACCACCGCGCATCGGCCGGCAGGCTGCTCCGCACGATCAGCAAGACGATCAGCGCCACCGCCCAGCCGGCGGTGATGCTTCCGGTGACCAACTGGTCGTTCGCCTCGAGCGGCGGGGGCGGGGTCGGCCGGGCAGGTTCGTTCACCCATCCAGGCTAGGGGGTGACCGGTTCCGGATGCTGCGTGCGGTCGGCCCGCGTGATGTACTTAGTGCACGCCCGCCCGGCCAATGGCGCGTACCTTTGCCGACCCAAGGTTAACGATGACGACGCAGACCCAGACCAGGACCGATGCAGGCCTGGCCACCGCGCTGCGGATCTCGGTGAGCAGGCTGGCCCGGCGCCTGCGGGCCCAGCGCACGGCTTCGGGGCTGACCGAGGCGGTGCTGTCCGAGACCCAGCTGGCCGCCCTGTCGGCCCTGGAGGTCCACCAGGCCATGACCCCCGGCGAGCTGGCCGAGCACGAGAAGGTGCAGCCGCCGTCCATGACCCGCGTCATCGCCGTCCTCGAGGAGCGCAACCTGGTACTCAGGTCCCCGCACCCGACCGACCGGCGGCAGGTCGTCCTCACCGTCACCGAGGAAGGCCGGGCGCTGGTGCAGCGCGTGCGGCGCCGTAAGGACGCCTGGCTGGCCCGGCGGCTGGCCGAGCTGACCGCCGAGGAACGGGCCACGCTCCGGGCCGCGGTGCCGATCGTGGAGAAGCTCAGCCAGTCCTCATGAGCCCGGGCCCGGATCGCGGCCGCGGTCCAGCGGGCGCAGCGGCCAGCTGCCCAGGGTGGTGAACCGGGGGTACTCGGTCGCGCCCAGGCGGCTGCGGACCAGGTGAATGCGGTCCGCGGGCCACGACGGACCCTGGTAGCCGTCCAGCGCGGCGACCAGCTCGGTGACGTCGGCGGGCATCCGGCAGCGCGCCAGGGTCAGGTGGGGCCGGAACCGGCGGCCCTTGTCGGGCGGCGGAGCGCCCGCGCGGCTCGCACCCGCGGCCACCGACTCGGCCAGGTGCGCCAGCGCCCCGCGGTCCCCGGACAGGCCGCTCCACAGCACGTTGGCGCGGGTCTGCGTGGGGAAGGCGCCCGCGCCGCTGAACGCCAGCCGGAACACGTGGTGGCGGCGCGCGGCGTTCTCCAGCCGGCGCAGCAGCCGGTTCGCGGCGGACTCGTCCACCTGACCCAGGAAGGCCAGCGTCACGTGCCAGGCCTCGCGGTTGGTCCAGCGCAGGTCCTGGCGCCCGGCCCGGAGCGGCCCGGCCAGCGCGTCCAGCTCGTCGAGCGCCGCCGCGGGCGGGGCGATGGCCACGAACAGCCGCATCAGCTCACCCCGCGCGGCCCCGGACCGGAGCGGTTTGGTGATCCCTTCGGGCGTCCGGCGGTCTAAACCGGTGCGCGGGGACCGAGCGTGCTCGCCGAGCAATCCTGTCCCGTGAGCCTCGTCACCCATCTACCCACCTCGATCGTGTCTCGCCGCCCGTTTAAGCTGGCCCCTTTGTGAGCTGGCCCGTTTAAGCTGGCCCCTCTAAGCTGGCACCGTGAACCGGGTGCCCCGCTGGCTGCTGCCCGCCGTGCTCGCGCTGCTGGTGCTGGTCGTGGTGATCGGCTCGATCATCCGCTAGCCGCCGATGCGCTCGACCACGTAGTCGATGCACGCGGTGAGCGCCTGCACGTCCGCGGGATCGACGGCCGGGAACATGCCGATGCGCAGCTGGTTCCGGCCTAGCTTCCGATAGGACTCCGTATCGACGATTCCGTTCGCCCGCAATGCTGCCGCTACGGCGTCGGCGGACAGTCCATCGGCCAGGTCGATGGTGCCGACCACCTGCGAGCGGTGCGCGGGTTCGGCGACGAACGGATCCGCGTAGGCCGCCTGCTCCGCCCACGTATACAGTATGGCAGCCGATCGCGCGGTGCGGGCGGTGGTCCACTCCAGGCCGCCCTGGCCCAGCATCCATTCGACCTGGTCAGCCAGCAGGAACAGGGTAGTCACCGCGGGGGTGTTGTACGTCTGGTCCCGGACCGCGTTCTCCAGCGCCACCCGCAGCGACAAGAAGTCGGGGATGTACCGCCCGCTGGCGGCGATCTCGTGCACTCGCTCCACCGCCGCCGGGGACATCAGGGCCAGCCACAGCCCGCCGTCCGAGCCCAGGCCCTTCTGCGGGGCGAAGTAGTAGACGTCGAACTCACCCGGCTGCACGGCCAGCCCGCCCGCGGCGCTGGTCGCGTCGACCAGGATCAGCGCGCCCGGGTCGGCGCCGGGCACCCGGCGCACCGGCATCGCCACGCCGGTCGAGGTCTCGTTGTGGGTCAGCGCGTACGCATCGGCCCCGGGCTCCGGCCAGGGCGCCGGGTGCGTGCCGGGGACGGACTCCACCACGGTCGGCGCGGCCAGCCAGGGGGCCCGCCCGGTGATGGCGGCGAACCGGGCCGAGAACTCGCCGAAGCTCAGGTGCTGGGCGTGCCGCCGGATCAGCCCGAACGCGGCCGCGTCCCAGAACGCGCTGGTGCCGCCGTTGCCGAGCACCACCGTGTAGTCGTCCGGCAGGCCGAACAGCTCGGCCAGCCCGGCCCGGACCCGGTGCACCAGGGACCGGACCGGCGGCTGGCGGTGCGACGTGCCCAGGTAGGTGCGCCCGGAGCCGGCCAGCGCGGCCAGCTGCTCGTCGCGGATCTTGGCCGGGCCGCTGCCGAACCTGCCGTCCTTCGGCCGCAGGCCCGCCGGGATCACCAGTTCGCTCATCTGCGCAGCTTACCGGCGGGTGCGCGTTGCGCTAAGACCTGGCGGTCGAGGACCTCCGCGGCGCCGGGCACGTCGGCGACCGACCGCGACGGGGGACCGATGTACCGCGCGGCCGGCCGGACCAGCCGGCCCGTCCGCTTCTGCTCCAGGATGTGGGCGGCCCAGCCCGCCGTCCGGGCGCAGGTGAACATCGAGGTGAACATGTGCGCCGGGACTTCGGCGAAGTCCAGCACGATGGCCGCCCAGAACTCCACGTTGGTCTCCAGCACCCGGTCCGGCCGCCGGGCCCGCAACTCGGCCAGCGCCGCGCTCTCCAGGGCCAGCGCCACCTCGTAGCGGGGCGCGCCGAGTTCCTTGGCCGTGCGGCGCAGCACCCGGGCGCGCGGGTCCTCGGCCCGGTACACCCGGTGCCCGAAGCCCATCAGCCGTTCGCCCCGGTCCAGCACCGACGTCACGTACCGCCGGGCGTCCCCGGTCCGCTCGGTCTCCTCGATCATGCCCAGCACGCGGGCCGGCGCGCCGCCGTGCAGCGGTCCGGACATGGCGCCGACCGCCCCGGACAGCGCGGCCGCCACGTCCGCGCCGGTCGAGGCGATGACCCGGGCGGTGAAGGTGGACGCGTTCATGCCGTGCTCGGCCGCCGACGTCCAGTACGAGTCGACCGCCTTGACGTGCCGCGGATCGGGATCGCCGCGCCAGCGGATCATGAACCGCTCGGTGATGGTGGCCGCCTCGTCGACCCGGCGCTGCGGCACCATCGGCAGCCCGGCCCCTCGCGCGGACTGGGCCACGAAGGACAGCGCCATGACCGAAGCCCGGGCCAGGTCGTCGCGGGCCTGCTCGTCGCTGATGTCGAGCAGCGGGCGCAGCCCCCAGGCAGGCGCCAGCATGGCCAGGGCGCTTTGCACGTCGACGCGGATATCGCCGGAATGGACCGGGATCGGATAAGGCTCGGCGGGCGGCAGGCCCGGCGCGAACGCATTGTCGACCAGAAGGCCCCAGACATGCCCGTAAGAGACATGGCCGACGAGTTCTTCAATGTCGACTCCCCGGTAACGGAGCGCACCGCCCTCTTTGTCAGGCTCCGCGATTTCGGTCTCAAAGGCGATAACTCCTTCAAGCCCCGGCTTGAAATCCGACATCGGCGTTTGTCCTCTCTTCCTCGTGGGCGCCGCAGGCACCTTGCGTCGTGCGCTGGGCCAGGCCTGTCGCCCCATGAGAACGATAAGACCCGAAGCGGCCCAGGCCACCGCCGGCTCCGGGTTGCGGCTCCGGGTTGCGGCGGGCGGGACAGGTGCGAGGATCATTACCCATGGACACCTCGCAGCGTGCTCCCGGCCTGGAAACCCTGTCCGAGGACACGATGGCCGGCGACCCGATGACCCAGTTCGCCGGGTGGCTGGGCCAGGCCCAGCGGCACGGCCTGCCCGAGCCCACCGCGATGGTGCTGGCCACCACGTCCGCCGAGGGCCGGCCGCGGGCCCGGACCGTGCTGCTCAAGGCGCACGGCGACCGACGGCTTCACGTTCTACACCAACCGGACCTCGCGCAAGGGCCAGGACCTGCAGGCCCACCCCCAGGCGTGCGCGGTCTTCCCCTGGTACGCCCTGGGCCGCCAGGTGACCGCCGAGGGCCGGGTGCGCATGCTGTCGCAGGCCGAGAGCGAGCCGTACTACCGGTCCCGGCCCCGCGGGTCGCAGATCGGGGCCTGGGCCAGCAGGCAGTCGCAGGTCATCGGGTCCCGCGCCGAGCTCGAAAGCCGGGTAGCGGAACTGGAGCAGCGCTGGCCGCCGCCGGCCGAGGTCCCGATGCCGGACTTCTGGGGCGGGTACGTGCTCGTCCCCGACACGGTCGAGTTCTGGCAGTCGGGCGCCTACCGGCTGCACGACCGGCTGCGCTACCGGCGCGACGGCGACGGCTGGGCCATCGAGCGGCTTTCCCCCTAGGCACTCCTCTCTCCGGCATAGCATCACAAGCAGGAGGGATGAGAAGTTGACAGCGCACGGGCTCATCGACACCACGGAGATGTACCTCCGCACCATCTTCGAGCTCGAGGAAGAGGGCGTCACCCCGCTGCGCGCCCGGATCGCCGAGCGGCTGGGGCAGACCGGCCCGACCGTCAGCCAGACGGTGGCGAGGATGGAGCGCGACGGCCTCGTGCACGTCCTGGGCGACCGGCAGCTCTCGCTGAGCGATGTCGGCCGGACGCTGGCCACCCGGGTCATGCGCAAGCACCGGCTGGCCGAGTGCCTGCTGGTCGGGGTGATCAAGCTGCCCTGGGAGGAAGTGCACATCGAGGCGTGCCGCTGGGAACACGTGATCTCGGAGAGCGTCGAGCGCCGCGTGGTCGAACTGCTCGATTACCCGGTCCGGTGCCCGCACGGCAATCTCATTCCCGGCCTGGCCGAGCTGGGGCTCCCGGACGAGGCGCAGGAGAAGGTGCGCGCGGCCATGAACGAGGCGGGTGAGGCGATGCCAAAGGTCGCATCCGCGGACCGCGCGCAAGTCGTCATCCGGCGAATTGGCGAGCAAATTCAGAGCGACCTCGATCTGATGCTTAAACTCAAGCGCGCCGGGATACAACCCGGACGCGAGGTGATACTCATGGCGGCCAACGATGGTGTGCGCGTGACAGCTGGTGACTCGACGGACGCCATCTCCACGGAACTCCCCGGCTCTATCGCCGCGCACATTTTCGTGTCCGCACCTCACCGGCACCATTCGGCGGCCTCATGACGAGTTGGGGTGAGGCGGCCTTCGACGCGTACCTTCCAGCCGACATGGTGCTCGGCCAGGCCGACATCGGGGTCGTGGTCGCCGACCGGCTCGGCAATCTGCTGTTCCTCAACGAGTATGCCGTCCGGCTGTTCCGGCTCCCGGGCGACGTGAGCCAGCTGGCGGGCTCCCCGGTGCTGTCCCTCGGCCTGTTCGCCGGCGATGACCTGCGCAAGATGGAGGACGTCGCCGGGCAGGTGCTGCGCGGCCGGTCCTGGGAGGGGACGTTCGAGAGCATCCGCGGCGACGGGTCGCGCGCGCTCATGCGCGCCATGGCCGTGCCGCTGCGCCATCCGGGCGGCGACATCGACGGGATGGTGATCCTGGCCCGCGTGGCGAGCAACCGGGACGGCCAGCTCCAGCACGACCGGATCGCCCTGCTGGAGCGCGTGGGGGAGCGGCTGGCCGGCTCGCTCGAGATCGGCACCACGCTCAAGCACGTGGCGGAGATCCTGGTCCCGCGGTTCGCCGACCACTGCTTCATCGACCTGTTCCAGGGCGGTCAGCTGTTCCGCCGGGTGATGCGGCACGCCAGCGACTGGGTCCCGCCGCCGGGAACGTGGGCCGAGGTCGGCGAGCAGATCCACTACCCGGAGGGTCACTTCTGCCAGCAGGCCATGGCCCGCCGGGACACGATCGTGGTGATCGACCTGGAGGACGTCGATCCGCGCCCGGCGCCGAGCGCGGAGAGCCTGGCGGCGGCCCATGAGGCCGGGCTGACGTCGGTGGTGGCGGCGCCGCTGTACGCCCGCGGCGAGTTGCTCGGCGTGATGAGCCTGGCCCTGTCCCGGCTCACCGACCGCGAGGACCGCAACTACGGCGCGCCCGACCGTGATCTCATCGGCGCGATCGCCAGCCGGGTGGCCGTCGCGATCGACAACTCGATGCTGTTCGAGACCGAGCGGCAGACCGCCCTGGCGTTCCAGAAGAGCCTGCTGCCGCAGGTCATCCCCGACCTGGACGGACTCGAGGTGGCCTGCCGGTACGTGCCGGCCAAGCCGCTGGAAACGCAGGGCCAGGGGATCCAGACCCAGGTCGGCGGCGACTGGTACGACATCATCCCGCTGTCCGCCGGCCGGGTCGGCATCGTGATCGGCGACGTGGAGGGCCGCGGCGCGCGGGCGGCGGCGATCATGGGCCAGCTGCGCGCCGCGCTGCGGGCGTTCGCGCAGGACGAGAAGTCCCCGGCCGACATCATGCGCAAGCTCGACGAGTGGTGCCGGTCGCTCGCGCCCGCCGGCGAGGACGGGGTCCTGCTGGGCGGCGATCCGCCCACGGCCAGCTGCATCTACATGATCTACGACGCGTGGTCGCGGGAGCTGACCTTCGCCAACGCGGGCCACGACGCCCCGGTCCTGATCAGCGGCGGCCAGTCCCGGCAGCTGGAGTTCCAGCACAAGGGCGTCCTGCTCGGCGTGCGCGGTAAGGGGATCCGCGGGCTGCCCACCTACAAGGAGCAGACCATCGTCGTGCCGCCCGGGGCGATCCTGGTCTTCTTCACCGACGGCCTGACCGACCGGCGCACGCGCGCCGACGGCTCGGGGCAGTACACCGAGGACGAAGCGGTGCAGATGCTGCAGCACGCGGTGCGCGCCGTGGCGGCCAGCGGGGACGCCGACGCCGTGGCCACCGCGGCCGAGTTCGCGGTGCCGGGCGACATCGACGACGACATGGCCATCCTGGTGGTCAAGTCCTCACCCGCCGAGCTGGCCTCGATCGAGCGCTCGTTCCCGGCCGAGCCGATCATGGTGTCCGAGGCCCGGCGGCTGGCCGCCCAGACCTTCGGGTCGTGGGGCATGGACGCCGAGCAGGTGGAGCTGGCCTGCCTGCTGGTCTCCGAGGTGGTCACCAACGCCGTGCTGCACGCGTCGGTCACCCCGAGCCCGGGCCGCCGGGCCGACTTCGACTTCGATCTCGACCCGGTGATCATGTCCGCTCCGGTCGGCCCGCCCCGGACGCCGGAACCGGTACCCGTGGCCCGCCCGGGCCGCCGGTCGGCGGCGGTCAAGACCGCCGCGGCGCCGGTCCGCGTCTCAGGTCCAGGCGTACCGGTCCAGGGCGGCGCCGTGCCGGGCTGGGACGACCCGGTGCCGGAAGCGGGCCGGATCGGGCCCCGGGAGTTCGCGCTGCGCCTGCGGCGGGGAGCGAACGCCGTGTGGGTCGAGGTGTTCGACCCCGACCTGCGGCTGCCCCGGATCCGGACGGCGGCGGAAACCGACGAGGGCGGGCGCGGCCTGTACCTGGTCGAGCAGCTCGCGACCCGGTGGGGATCCAGGCCCACGACCGACGGCAAGGCGGTCTGGTTCGAGATGCCGCGCAGCGGCTACCGGCCCTGATCGCGCCGTCGCGGGACGAGGCAGTCTCCTCAGTGGCCGTTGTGTGAGGCCCACAGCATGAGCGCGACAACGACCACGATGACGATCGGCGCGATCCAGTTCTTGCCCGAGACGCTCAGCTTCATCTTGCCGCGCAGACGCGTGTAGGCGTACGCGACCAGGACGCCGATGAGTATCAGCAAGACGAACGCGGACGTCATAGCCGCCTCCTGAACCTGCGGTTTGGTGCGGACCCCGCTTCGAGCCTACGACATCCGGGCGCGCGGCGCGAGGCAGCCGCGATAGCGCGTCCGGAATGCGCCGGCTACTCCGAGTGACCTGCCGGGACCTGCGGCGCGCGGCGAGGTACGGTGATGAGAAGACCTGAATCCAGCCCGGCCGGGGCGGGACAGGGCGATGGGCATGCGGAGGCATGATGGCGGAGGCGTTCATAGCCGGTGCGGTACGCACCCCGGTCGGCAAGCGGAACGGCGGCCTGTCCGGGGTCCACCCGGTCGACCTGGGCGCGCACGCTCTGCGGGCGCTGGTCGAGCGGACCGGGATCGACCCCGGCGCGGTAGACGACGTGATCATGGGCTGCGTCTCGCAGATCGGCCCGCAGAGCTTGGACATCGCCCGGAACGCCTGGCTGTCGGCGGGCCTGCCAGAAAGCGTGCCCGGTGTCACCATCGACCGGCAGTGCGGGTCCTCCCAGCAGGCCGTGCACTTCGCCGCCCAGGCCGTGATGTCCGGCACGCAGGACCTGGTGGTCGCGGCCGGGGTGGAGAGCATGAGCGTGGTCACCATGGGCTCGAGCGTGGCCCTGCCCGTCAAGGCGGGCATGCCCGCCCCGTGGGGCCAGGGCTGGCGCGAGCGCTACGGCGACCAGGAGATCTCCCAGTTCCGCGGCGCCCAGCTCATGTGCGAGAAGTGGGACCTCAAGCGCAGCCAGCTGGAGGAGTTCTCGCTGGAGAGCCACCAGCGCGCGGTGCGTGCCATCGACGAGGGCCGGTTCGACCTCCAGATCGCCCCGCTGGCCGGCCTCAGCCAGGACGAGGGCCCGCGCCGGGACACCTCGCTGGAGAAGATGGCCGGGCTCGCGCCGCTGCGCGAGGGCTGGGAGATCACCGCCGCGGTCGCCTCGCAGATCTCCGACGGGGCGGCGGCGCTGCTGATCGCGTCGGCCGACGCGCTGGAGCGGTACGGCCTGACCCCCCGGGCCCGGGTGCACGCGCTGGCCGTGGTCGGGGCCGACCCGGTCATGATGCTGGCCGGTCCGATCACCGCGACCCAGAAGGTCCTGGCCAAGGCCGGGATGACGGTCGCCGACATCGACGTGTTCGAGATCAACGAGGCGTTCGCGCCGGTCGTGCTGGCCTGGTCCGATGAGCTCGGCGTGCCGCTGGAGCGGACCAACCCCAACGGCGGGGCGATCGCGCTCGGCCACCCGCTCGGAGCCACCGGGGCGATCTTGATGACCAAGCTCATCCACGAGCTCGAGCGCAGCGGCGGCCGGTTCGGCCTGCAGACCATGTGCGAGGGCGGCGGGCAGGCCAACGCCACGATCATCGAGCGCGTCTAGTCACGGTCCCCCGGGGCCGCGTGCCTGCGCGCCGCGCAGGACGTAACCGGCCCCGCGGCAGGTGTGGATGAGCGGCGGGCCGAGCCGGCCGAGCTTGCGCCGCAGGTAGCTCACGTACGTCTCGACGACCTGGGACTGGCCGGTGTAGCCCCAGCCCCACACGCTGTGCAGCAGCTGGGTCTTGGACAGCACCGTGCCCTGGTGCCGCATCAGGCAGGCCAGGAGCCGGAACTCGGTGGGCGACAGGTCCACCGGCGCCCCGGCCCGGTGGACCGTCCAGCGTTCCTCGTCCAGCACCAGGTCGCCGCAGCGCAGCGGCGCGCTTACGGCAAGGCTCCGGAGCACCCGCGCGAGACGCGGGTACTCCGGAGCCGGAACCGGCTGAGTAGCTGGGCTCACCAGTGCGCCGGCGACGTGCTGGGCGTGGCCGCCTGCTTGGTCAGCCCGCTGCCGGTCTTCCCGCCGACCATGCTCGTGGTGAGCGGGCTGAACAGGACCAGCTGAGCGTGCAGCATATGGTGCGAGCGGGTGCCGGCGATGACGGCCAGGTCACCGCGGGCCAGGGAGTTCGCGGCCTGCCACGCGTTCATCGTGTAGCTGGTCATCATCGGGGCCGGCATGGCGTTGGCCGGCGTGGTCGCGGTCTGCGACACCGCCGCGGTGCTCCGCGTCACCGTGACCGTCACGGTGAGGTCGGTGCCGGCCACCTGGACGGTCACCGTCTGGGTCGCGGTGCTCGGCGTGAGCATGGCGGCGGCGGTGGTGGGGCTCCCGGCCAGCAGCGTGGTGGCCGGGATCATGTTGCCCGACACCATGGCCTGCTGCGTCGCGGAGGTGCTCGCGGTCAGCGCCGCGGTGCCCGCCGTGGTGCTCGAGACGTTCTGGAACTTGGTCGCGCCCGAGGTCAGCCACAGGTGCAGCGAGCCGTTAGCGGACTGCAAGATGATGAACTTCTTCGTGGCCAGGACCACGATGCCGCGCTGGATGTCGAGCGTCTTGCCCTGGTGCGAGGTCTGGCTGTAGCCCCGCGCCGAGGTCATCTGGGCCAGCTGGGAGTAGCTGCCCTGCTTGGATGAGTTCCAGTCGGCCAGCGCCGCGGCGAGCATGGTGCCCTCGTTGGCGAACCGGGCGGTGTGGGCCGCCGGCGCCGCGACGATCCCGGCGGGGTGTCCGCCGGCGGCCATGGCGGCGACGGCGATCGCGCCGCCGCCGAGCACGGCCGCGGTCGCGATGCCGGCCCCGGTCTTCAGGACCGCCGAGCGGTTCCTCCCGAAACGCCGATTGCGGGCCATCATGGATGCCTCCTTCGGAGGACGCTGCGCCCGCTTCGCGCGTCCAGGTCGTGGGCGGGCCAGGGTGGTATTGACTTTCTTCCCGTGGGTAGCCGATGGACGGCCCGTTGGTGTCCATGCGTCTGAGCGTGCCCTGGCCCGCCGGGCCGGGAAATGGATTCCCGCCGCCCGTAAGCACTACGTTCGTAGGCTCACAGGCTGACCGGGCGCGGCCGGCCGTCGCCGCGCGGCGCGCGGGGCGGAGTTCAGCGCTCGGTTATGTGTCTTACGTGGCCGTGTCTTACATGCGGTCGGGAACCGGCACGCCGAGCAGGCCCAGGCCGGTCGACAGCACGCTCAGCGTCAGCGCGCACAGCGCGAGCCGGGCCGCCCGCAGCGACTCGGGCTCGGCCTTCAGCACCGGGCACTCCTCGTAGAACGCGGTGAACAAGCTGGCCACGTCGAACAGGTACGCGCACAGGCGGTGCGGCTCGGCGGTCTCGCCGACACCGGTGACGACGGCGCCGAAATCGAGCAGCCGCAGCGCCAGCGCCCGCTCGGGCGCGGCGGTGACGGCCACCCGCGATCCGCGCAGGGCCGGGTCGGCGTCCCCGCCCGCCCGGCGGAAGATCGACCGGATCCGCGCCGTCGCGTACTGCAGGTACGGGCCGGTGTTGCCGCGGAACGAGATCATCCGGTCCCAGTCGAACACGTAGGCGCTCTCCCGGGCGGTGGACAGGTCGGCGTACTTCACCGCCCCGACGCCGACCGCCTCGGCGATCGCGTCCACCTCGCCCGGCTCGAACCGGGACGGCGCCTCCAGCTCGGCCAGGACCACCCCGGCGCGCTCCACGGCTTCCTGCAGCAGGTCGCCGAGCTGCACGTTGTCACCGGACCTGGTGCGCAGCCGGCCGCCGTCGGGCGCGGAGACCAGGCCGACCTGGGCGTGCTCGAACCGTACCCCCGGCGGGATCCAGCCCGCCTCCCGGGCCACCGCGAAGATCATCTGGAAGTGCAGGGTCTGGTCGGAGCCGACCACGTAGATGGCGCGGTCGCAGTGCAGCACGTCGACCCGGTACCGGATGGTGGCCAGGTCGGTAGTGGAGTAGTTGTAGCCGCCGTCCCGCTTGCGGATGATGACCGGCAGCGGCCGGCCCTCCCGGCCGGTGAAGCCGGGCGGGAACGCGCACAGCGCGCCGTCGCTGTACACCGCGAGGCCCTCGTCCTCCAGCCGGGCCGCGGTGTCGGCCAGCAGGTCGTTGTAGAAGCTCTCGCCCCTGATGTCGGCGTCGGTGAGCGTGACCAGCAGGCGGCCGTAGATCCGGTGCAGGTAGTCCTTGGACATGTCGACCAGCTCCTGCCAGAGCCGCAACGTGTCCGGGTCGCCGCCCTGCAGGTCCACCACGCGCTTCCTGGCCCGCTCCGCGAACGCCGGGTCGGCGTCGAACTTGCGCCGGGCGGCCTGGTAGAAGGCGTTCGGGTCGGTACGCAGCAGCGCCGCCTCGGGCGAGTCCTCGCCGACGTCGAGCAGGTGCTCGATCAGCATGCCGAACGGCGTACCCCAGTCGCCGACGTGGTTGTCCCTGATCACGTGGTGGCCCGCGAACTCCAGCACGCGCGCGACGGCGTCCCCGACGACGGTCGTGCGCAGGTGCCCGACGTGCATCTCCTTGGCGATGTTGGGCGAGGAGTACTCCACCACCACCGTCTGCGGCCGGGCCACGAGCTCGAGCCCCAGCCGGGGGTCGTCGAGCATGCGCGAGGCCTGATCGGCGATCCACTCGTCGCGCAGCCGGAGGTTGATGAAACCCGGCCCGCTGACCTCGGGCGGCTCGCACACGTCGGACACCTCGAGGTGGCTGGCCAGTTCGGCCGCCACCTCGCGCGGCGGGCGGCCCAGCCGCTTGCCGAGCGGGAGCGCCACGTTGGCCTGGAAGTCGGCGAACGAGGACGGCCGGATCAGCGGGTCGGCGTCGCCGAAGTCCGGGCCGAACGACGCCACGATGGCGTCGTGCACCCGTTGTGCGAGAACCTGCTGCGGATCGGCCATGGTTCAAGGGTATCGGCGATGGCTGGCCGGGGTTAACTCGATAACAGCGTGATAACGGGCGGCGCAGGAAGTGCCGGTCCCGGCTGACCGGGCGGCCCGGGCTGAGCCGCTGGGTGATCTTCTCGGTGATCTCGCCGCGGGCCAGGTCGGCGGCGAGCAGGCAGGCCGAGGTGATCGCGCGGGCGGTGCTGGCGCCGTGGGCGATGACCACCGTCCCGCCCAGGCCCAGCAGGACGGCGCCGCCGTAGCTCTCCGAATCCAGCCGGGCGGCCAGTTCGCGCAGGCCGCGCCGCTGCAGGAAGGCGCCGAACCGCGCGGCCGCGGAGGCGGTCACCGCGGCCCGCAGCTCGGCCGAGGCGAACCGGATCGAGCCTTCCAGCGTCTTCAGCGCCACGTTCCCGGTGAAGCCGTCGGTCACGATCACGTCGACCTCCCCGGCCAGCAGGTCACCGCCCTCGACGTTGCCCGCGAAGGCCAGCGGGAGCGCGCCGTGCGGCGGATCGGCGGCCAGCAGCTCGTGGGCCCGCCGGGTGAACTTGTTGCCCTTGCCGGGTTCGGACCCGATGGTGAGCAGCCCCACCCGCGGGGCGCTGACGCCCAGCGCGAGCTGGGCGTAGGCCACCCCGAGCTGGCCGAACTGCACGAGCATCTCCGGCTTGGGGTCGGCGGTGGCCCCGGCGTCGATGAGCACCGTGCGGCCGGGCCGGGTCGGCAGCACCACGGCCAGCCCCGGCCGCGGCACGTCGGGCAGCGACCGCAGCCGCAGCCGGGCGGTGGCGACCACCCCGGCGGTCGAGCCAGCCGACACCACCGCCGCCGCGTCGCCGCGCCGGACCAGCTGGCAGGCCACGGCCACACTCGACCGCGGGCGCCGCAGGCTGGCCAGCGCGCCCTCGTCCATGGCCAGGTTGTCCTCGGCGGGCACGATGGTCAGCTCGTCGGCCCGGGGGCTCGCGCCCGCCTTGGTCAGCGCCTGGTGCAGGCGTGCGGCAGGCCCGGTCAGCAGGATCTGGATGCCGTGCTCGCGCTGGGCGGCCAGCGCGCCCGCGACGATCTCGTCGGGGGCGTGGTCGCCGCCCATGGCGTCGACGGCCAGCACCGGACCGGGCACCGGCCGGATGTGGGCAGAGCCGGGACGGGCCACCACCATGTCCCCGGCCCCCTTCGCGCCGCGCGGGCTGGCGCTGCCCTCGGGCGCTGCCCCTCGTCCCGCCGGGCCGCGGGCCGTCGTTCCGGACGGTCCGGGAGCCGTCGCTCCGGACGGTCCGGGGCTTGTCGTTCCGGGCGGTCCGGGGCCGTGCTCAGCGGGTCACCCAAGGGGTTTGCGGCCGGGGATGACGCCTCATCCTTCGTTTCCTTCAGCGAACTGTGCCAGTGTGATGGGCCTGTGTAGTGGGCCCATTATGGCCCCGGCCGGAACCCGGCCCCGTGCGGGGCCCGTCCGGTCGCCGGAACATTCCGGGCGAACGGCGTGTAGGGCCAGTAACTGCTACAGGCTGGGCATTATATGACCATGTTCGGACAGAATGCGTCGAATTAAAAAACAGGCGTTTAGAAGATCCTGGGATTCTGCCGAATACTTCCTGCGAAGCATGGTATTTGTCTCACCAAGAGAAAGGCGGATGGAGAATCGGAACCAACGAAGCTGCTAGAGCGTAAATACACAGTGGAAGCAGTTCTGGCCGAGCAGCTACCGGGGGCACGGCCAGGCCGGGGGGAACCGCTGGGGAGCGGGTGTCATCAGGGCTATTTCGCGCGCGGAGCGGCGCCTTCGCCCCGCCGCGCGCACGACGAGGGAGAAGGCGCGTGACAGACATCCAGCAGGTCATCCCGTCGGCCCGGTCCTCCGGCCGCAGATTTCATGCTTACTCGGCGAAACACCTGGACATGCTCGTGCAACGGGCCGGCCTGGCGCCCGACGAGCGGCTGGCCGTACGGGCCGTGGCGACGGTACTCCCGTTCCGGGCCAATGCCTACGTCATCGAGAACCTGATCGACTGGGACGCGGCGCCGGACGACCCGATCTACCGCCTGGTTTTTCCCCAGCCCGACATGCTGCCCGCGGCCGACGTGCAGCGGCTGGCCGACATGATCAGCGGCGGAGCACCCGAGGCGGGCCTGCGCGCCGCCGCCCACGAGATCCGGATGCGGCTCAACCCGCACCCGGCCGGGCAGCTGCTGCTGAACGCGCCGAGCCTGCACGGCCGGCCGCTGCCCGGCCTGCAGCACAAGTACCCGGAGACCGTGCTGTTCTTCCCCCGGCAGGGCCAGACCTGCCACGCGTACTGCACCTACTGCTTCCGCTGGGCGCAGTTCGTGGACGAGCCGGACCTGAAGATGGCCACCGACGACATCGAAACGCTGGTCGCCTACCTCGGCGAGCACCCGGAGGTGACCAGCGTCCTGATCACCGGCGGGGATCCGATGATCATGGGCGAGCCGGTGCTGCGGCGCTACATCGAGCCGCTGCTCGACCCGCGCCTGGATCACCTGGAGTCGATCAGGATCGGCACCAAGTCGCTGTCGTACTGGCCGCAGCGGTACGTCACCGACCCCGACGCCGACGCCACGCTGCGAGCTGTTCGGCGAGGTGACCGACTCGGGCCGGACGCTCGCGCTGATGGCGCACTTCTCCCATCCGCGCGAGCTGGAGCCGTCCATGCTGGCCCAGGCGGTACGCCGGATCAGGAGCACCGGCGCGGTGATCCGCACCCAGGCGCCGCTGATCCGCTCGATCAACGACGACCCCGCGACCTGGCGGGCCATGTGGCGGACGCAGGTCCGCCAGGGCATGATCCCGTACTACATGTTCGTGGAGCGGGACACCGGGCCGCAGGACTACTTCGCGGTCCCGCTGGCCCGCGGCTACGAGATCTTCCGCGACGCCTACCAGGGCGTGTCCGGCCTGGCGCGGACCGTCCGCGGCCCGTCCATGTCGGCCACCCCCGGCAAGGTGTGCGTGGACGGGGTGACCGAGGTGGCCGGGCTGCGGGTCTTCGTCCTGCGGATGATCCAGGCCCGGGACCCGCGCCTGGTGGGGACGCCGTTCTTCGCCCGGTTCGACCCGGCGGCGACCTGGCTGACCGACCTCGAGCCGGTGTTCGCGGACCGGTTCCCCTTCGAGCCGTCGCCCTACGAGACCGTGCCCGACGCGCTGCCCGGGCTCTGGCCGGACGAGCCGGGCGAGCTGATGGTCCCGGCCATCTGAGCCGGTTCTGCGCCGGGTATGCTCCCGGCATGGACGTGAACGGTACTGCGGCGATCGTCTCCGGCGGCGCGAGCGGGCTGGGCGAGGCGACCGCCCGGGCGCTCGCCGCCGCAGGCGCCACGGTGGTCATCGCCGACCTGAACGACGACAGCGGCAAGCGGGTGGCCAGCGAGACCGGCGGCCTGTTCGCGCGGACCGACGTGGCCGACGAGGCGTCGGTCCAGGCCGCGGTGGACGCCGCGGCCGGCACCGGGGCCCCGCTGCGGGTCGCGGTCAGCTGCGCGGGCATCGGCTGGGCGGCGCGCACGGTGGGGCGGGACGGCACCCCGCACGACCTGGCCGCCTACCAGCGGGTCATCAACGTCAACCTGATCGGCACCTTCAACCTCATGCGCATCGCCGCCGCGGCCATCGCCCGGACCGAGCCCGCGGACGGCGACGGGCAGCGCGGCGTCATCATCAACACCTCCTCGGTGGCGGGCATCGAGGGGCAGACCGGCCAGGTCGCCTATTCCGCGTCCAAGGGCGGCATCATCGGGATGACCCTGCCCGCCGCGCGGGACCTGTCCGCCATCGGGGTGCGGGTCAACACGATCTGCCCCGGCATCATCGACACCCCGATCTACGGGTCCAGCCCCGGCTCCGAGGATTTCAAGGCCCGGCTGGTGGCCCCGGTCGTCTTCCCCAAGCGCATGGGGCGGGCGGACGAGTTCGGTCAACTGGTGCTGAGCCTGATCGGGAACGACTACGTCAACGCGGACGTCGTCCGCTTCGACGGCGGGATCAGGTTCCAGCCGAAGTTACGAGCGGCAACGTCCGGCTGTGTTCTGACCCGCGGAACGCGCTCTCAGCGGCCTTCCCCCGCCAGGCTGGGCCGTCACTGGACCGTCCGGTGCGCGCGGATCGGCCAGTTCTGCGCGTCTTCCCGGGACGGAGCCGGCCTGCCGGCGTGACGCTGCCGGGGGCTCCCGTCAACGCTGAGGCCCGTTAGCAAAGCAAAGAAACCCCCGGGGTCTCTGGAGCTATTACCGGTCGGCCGGTTAGGACCTACAATGTCGGTTACGTGCGGGTTTGACCAGGGTTAACGTGCTGAGGGTGGGGTGCGTGGCGTGGGGTGCGGGCGGTGCGGTGCGACTCTGGAGGACGGTGACCGGTTCTGCGGAGAGTGCGGCGCGCCGGTGGGGGCCTGCCCGTCGTGCGGCGCGCCGCTGACTCCGGGTAAGCGTTTTTGCCGCGCCTGCGGCGCCACTGTTGCTGAGGTCACGCCTGTGCCGTCTGCGGCTGCTCCGGAACCCGCCGTCGCAGCTCGTGCGCGGCCAGGCGAGAAGCCGGCCGCGGAGCGGCGGGTGTGCTCGATGCTGTTCTGCGACGTGGTGGGGTTCACCCCGCTGTCCGAGGCCCGGGATCCCGAGGCGGTCCGCGAGCTGCTGTCGCAGTATTTCGCGGTGGCGCGGACGGTGATCACCCGGTACGGCGGGGTGGTGGAGAAGTTCATCGGCGACGCCGTAATGGCAGTGTGGGGAACACCGGTTACGTCGGAGGAAGACGCGGAGCGGGCGGTAAGGGCCGCGCTGGACCTGGTAGCCGCGATAGCCGAGCTGGGCGTCGAGGCGGGGGTGCCGGGGCTGGCGGCCCGGGCCGGGGTGGTGACCGGCGAGGTGGCGGTGACCCTGGGCGCGGCCGGTGAGGGCATGGTCGCCGGCGATGCGGTGAATACCGCGTCCCGGGTGCAGGCGGCGGCCGAGCCGGGCTCGGTGCTTGTCGATGCGCCGACGCAGCGGGTAGCAGGCAGCGCGATCGGGTTCGCCGATGCCGGGGAACACGCGTTGAAGGGCAAGGCCGAGCCGCAGCGGTTGTGGCGGGCCACGCGGGTGCTGGCCGGGGTGGGCGGGTCGCAGCGGGTGGACGGGCTGGAGGCCCCGCTGACGGGCCGGGACGCGGAGCTGCGCACGATCCGGGACTTGTTCCATGCGGCGGCGGACCGGCGGGTGCCGCGGCTGGTGCTGGTGGCCGGGCCGGCCGGGGTGGGCAAGTCCCGGCTGGGCTGGGAGTTCTTCAAGTACATTGACGGGCTCAAGGCAAAGGTGTGGTGGCACCGGGGCCGGTGCCTGTCTTACGGGGAGGGGGTGGCGTTCTGGGCGCTGGCCGAGATGGTGCGGCAGCGGCTGGGGATCGCGGAGGAGGATCCGGCCGAGGCCGCGGCGGGCAAGCTGGCCGAGGGCCTGGCCCGGTACGTGGCCGACCCGGCCGAGCGCGGGTACGTGGGGGTGCGGCTGGGACGCCTGGTGGGCGTGGCCGCGGAGGGGGACGGCGGGGAGGCGTTGTCGCGGGAGGAGCTGTTCGCGGGGTGGCGGCTGTTCTTCGAGCGGCTGGCGGCCGAGAACCCGGTGGTGCTGCTGGTGGAGGACGCCCAGTACGCCGATGCGGGGCTGCTGGAGTTCCTCGGTCATCTGATCGACTGGGTGCGGGACTTGCCGATGTACGTGCTGGTGCTGGCCCGGCCTGAGCTCGGGCAGGCCCGGCCGGGGTTCGGCGCTGGCCGGAACCGGAGCATGCTGACCCTGGACCCGCTGGATGCGGGGTCGATGGACACCCTGGTCGAGGCGCTGGTACCGGGGATGCCGGGCCCGGCCCGGGCCAAGATCACCGCCCAGGCGCAAGGCATCCCGCTGTTCGCGGTGGAAACGGTCCGGTCGCTGGTCGACCGGGACGTCGTCCAGCCCATCGAGGGCTCCTACCGGCTGGTCGGGGAGGTCGGCCAGCTCCAGGTGCCGGACAGCTTGCACGCGCTCCTGGCGGCCCGGCTGGATGCCCTGGATCCAGGCGTGCGGCGGCTGATGGCCGACGCGGCGGTGCTGGGCGCCACGTTCCCGGCCGAGGCGCTGATCGCGGTGTCCGGGCAGGACGAAGCCGTGGTGCGGGCGGCGCTGGCCGAGCTGGTGCGCCGGGAGGTGCTGTCGGTGTCCGCTGACCCGCTGTCGCCGGAGCGGGGCAGCTACGGGTTCGCCCAGGAGCTGTTGCGCCGGGTCGCCTACGACACCTTGTCCCGCCGGGACCGCAAGGCCCGGCACCTGACGGTGGCGACGCACCTGCGCGCCGCGTTCGCCGGCGACGGCGAGGAAGTGGCCGAGGTGATCGCCCGGCACTACCTGGACGCGCTGGACGCGGTGCCCGACGACGTTGATGCCGGGCAGATCCGCGGCCAGGCCATCGCCGCGCTGATCCGGGCGGCCGACCGGGCCGGCCGCACCGGCGCCCCCGCCCAGGCCGCCGCCAGCTATGCCACCGCCGCGCGGCTCACCCAGGCCGGCACCCCAGACGGGCAGCAAACCGCCGCCGCCGTGTTGTGGGAACGCGCCGCCGAGGCCGCCCTCACCGATGCCGGCTGGGCTGCGGCGGTCGAGCAGGCCGGCCAGGCGGGGGAGCTGTACCGGCAGTGCGGCGAGACCCGCTCGGCTGCCCGCGCCCAGGTGATCGCCGGGCAGGCGCTGCGCCAGTGGGGCCGGCACGCCCAGGCGCGCGAACAGCTCACTGCCGCCGTGGCGGTGCTGCGGGAAGACCCGGACACCGATACCGTCCGCGCCCTGAGCGAACTGGCGAGGCTGGAGGTATTCGCCGGGTCACCCGCCGCGGACGCGCTGTCCGCCGAGGCCCTGGCCCTGGGCCAGGCCCTGGCCGTAGACGAGGCCACCCTGGCCGGCCTGTTCAACACCCGCGGGATCTGCCACAGCTTCGCCGGGCGGAACCCCGAGGCGGCCTCGTATCTCCGGGAGGCCGCCCGGCTGGCCGGGCAGGCCGGCGACACCGTCCGGCTCGGCCGCGCGCTGCTCAACCTGTCCGACACCGTAACCGGCACCGACCCCGCCGCCGGCGCGGAAGCGGCCCGCGCGGCCGCCGCCCAGCTGCGCCGAACCGGCGCCCGCATCCTGTTCGCGACCGCGGTCGCGAACCTGGCCCAGGCGCTGCTGATGACCGGTGACTGGGATGCCGCCGGGGCCGAGCTGGCCCAGGCCGCCGACGCCGACGGCTTGGCCGGCCTCGAGTTCCTGGCGTGCTACCGGGCCTGGCTGGCGGCGCTGCGCGGCGAGGCCCCCGCCGCCCAGGCGGCCCTGGCCGGGCTGGCCGACCTGCGGGCCAGCGAAGACCCCCAGGACCAGGCGACCATCGCGGTCGCGGAGGCGTTCACCGCCGCCGCCCGCGGCCAGCCCGCCGCCGCGCTGCGCCACGCCCGCACTGCCCTGGACCACGCCGCCGCGCTGGGGATCAGCCACGAGTTCCCCCGGTGGGCCTGGCCGCTGGCCGCCCGCGCCGCGCACGACCTGGCCGACACCGCCACCACCCGCGACCTGCTGGCCCTGCTCGACGGCTACCAGCCCGGGCAGCTGGCCCCCATGCAGCGCGCCGAACGCGACCTGGCCCGCGCCCGCCTGGCCGCCGCCGGCAGCGGCCCGGACACCCGCCCGGCGTTCGCCGCCGCGGTCGCCGGGCTGCGCCAGCACTCCACCCCCTACCACCTGGCCCATGGCCTGTTCGACCATGCCCAGTACCTCCTCCGCCTGGGCGAGACCGAGGCCGCCGAAACGGCCATCGGCGAGGCCAGCGGCATCGCCACCCGGCTGCGCTGCCAGCCGCTGCTGGACCGCGCCGCTGACCTGCTTCCGGAAGAACCGCCGATCCGGGCCCCGATGATGACGGCACCCGGGCCAGAGGAATCCGCAGCCGTACGCGATGGCTGAACCGACGGCCGTTACTGGGCCGTCCGGTGCCGAGCGGAGGGCCGTTGCGAATATCGCCTCGACGTGCCGCAGCGACGCCTCGTGATCGGGCATGAGATGCCCGCAGATGTCGAGCGCGAACGCCGCTGCTAGCCGTCGCGCGTGAGGAAAGCCGGACCGCAAATCATCGGAACCGGATGACCGCCGCTCCCCTTGATGGCAGGTAGCTTCGCGCGCGCCCGATCACCGTCATGAGACGGTGCCGTTCCCATGACCAGTGCCCTAGCGCCCGACCCGCTCGCTCGGGGATCCCTTGCTCCTGCTCAAGGCCGCGCGCTCCCAGGGTCAGGACCATCAAGACCCTCGGTGCCCCGGGTCCGGTCGCGCGAATCACCAGGATCCGATGACGCCTGCTCATCTTCCTGGTGGCAAGCCTGGCAGTGGCCCGCCTCCCGGCTGGAAATTCCAGCAGCGGGCTGACATGGGCGAGCCCGCCTGGGGGCGCGGCCTGACCAACCCCGACCGAAGGGACCATCCTCCGTGAGTACCGAGCAGCGAGAGAACCTCGAAGCGATCCTGCGGCAGTCAGCCTTCCCCGCCGGCACCGGCATCAGCGAGCAACGGCGACTGCTCAAAGAGCTGACCTCGGCCCAGCCGCTGCCCGCCGGCGTGAGGGTGACCGCGGCCGCGCTCGGCGGCGTCCCGACCGCCGAGATCACCATCGACGGAATCGAACCGCGCCAGGTTGTCCTGTACTTCCACGGCGGCGTGTACGTCCTGGGGGACGCCTTCCAGGCCGCTGGCCTGGCCTCGCAGGTCGGCCGGCGGACGGCCGCCAAGGTCATCTCCGTCGACTACCGGCTCGCCCCCGAGCACCCGTACCCGGCCGCGGTCGATGACGCTCTGGCCGCCTACGGCGCTCTCCTGGACGGCGGCACGGCCCCGTCGGACATCGCCTTCGCCGGAGAGTCCGCCGGCGGCGGGCTCGCCGTCGCCACCTTGGTCAACGCCCGCGATCACGGGCTGCCCCTGCCCGCCGCGGCCTTCGTCATGTCACCGTACGCCGACCTCACCCTGGCCGGGACGACCATGGACACCAAGCGCGCGGTCGACGTGCTGATGAGCCGGGAAAACCTCCAGTCCCGGGTCACCGACTACACGGCCGGACAAGACGCCGCTATGGGCCTGATCAGCCCGGTATTCGCCGGCCTGTCCGGCCTGCCGCCCCTGATCATCCAGGCCGGAACTCACGAGGTTCTCCTCGACGACGCGGTCCGCCTCGCCCGCCAGGCCGCCACCGCCGACGTCCAGGTCACCCTCGACATCACCCCCGGGGTGCCGCACGTCTTCCAGACCTTCTACCCGATCCTCGACGAAGCGGCCGCCGCACTGGACAGAGCCGGACAGCTCCTGTCGGCCTATCTCGCCAGCGCAGAACGCGTCACCGCATAGCGAAGGAAGAAACGTTACGGGGAACGGGAACCACGGACCGTTCGGCCGAAAAGAGATTTTAAAACGACGTACGGCAGGTGACCGTCGTGGCTGATTGGTCACGGCGGTAGCTCACTACGCCCTTATCTAGGGAGATTGCCATGCCCACCACACCACCACCAGAGGCCGGGCCGGCGACCCGGGTGGTCAGTACCGCGGCGGCGTCAACCGCCACCGCGACGCCAAGCTCAGGCGCCCCGACGCGGCGGCTGGGCCTGGCGCTTGTCGTCATCGCGACGGCGCAGCTCATGGTCGTGCTCGACGGGACCATCGTGAACGTCGCCCTGCCGCACATCCAGACCGCGCTTGGCTTCTCCGACAGCGACCTGGCCTGGATCGTCAACGTGTACGCCCTGGTGTTCGGCGGGCTGCTGCTGCTCGGCGGGAGATCCGGCGACCTGCTGGGGCGCCGCCCGATCTTCATCACCGGCCTCCAGACGGCCTGGCGACCAGCGCCGGTGATCAGAAGCCGAGGCGTTCCTTGACGATGATCGCAGTGACCCGGCCGGGAGTTATCACCTTATTGATGATGAGGATGTTGTTTACCCCGCTGGGCACTCCGTAGGCTTGCCGGGCACGGGCATCCTCAAGCGGGTAGCAGTATTCATAGATACGCCGCAGCCCCGTTGCGACGTCGCTGACGATCTTCTGGGCTCCGATGACGAGGATCACCTGCCCCGCGGCCCGGTGCCTTCGACACGAGCGACGGCCTCTTCGCGGACCCTGGCCGCGCGGGTCGGCGTGCCCACCAGGGCAACGCCCGGCGTGACCGGCCGGGCGGTCACCGGGACGCTCGGCGTCGCCTCCCTGGTGTACGGCCTGTCCAGCGCCGCGACCAGCCAGAACGGCGTCTCGCACTGGGGCGACACCAAGGTCATCGCCGCGCTGACGGCCGCGGTGGTGCTACTCGCCGCGTTCGCGGTGATCTAGGTCCGCAGCACGCACGCGCTGCTCCCGATCCGGGTGCTGCGCAGCCGGGACCGGACCGGGTCCTACCTGATCAGCCTGTGCGTCTGCACCGCGCTGTTCGGCATGTTCTTCTTCCTCACCGATCTTCGTGCAGGACGTGTGGGGCTACCGACCACTGAAGACCGGCATCGCGTTCCTGCCGCTAGTCGACATCGACATCGTGCGGCCGGGATCCCGTCGCAGGTGGTGGCCCGCATCGGCGCCCGGCAGCTGCATCGCTGGAGCGCGAACACGGCCGGCGGGATGTTCTGGCTGTCGCGGATCACCGAGCACAGCTGCTTCCCCGGCGGCTGCTCGGCCCGATGCTGATCATCGCGACTCGGCCTGGGGCTGCTGTTCGTGCCGAGCGCTGCCATCGTCATGCTTGGGTCCGACGATGGAGATGGACGTTGATATGGACAATACGGCGTTCTCTTCCGGCTGTTGCCGGGTTGCTAGCCGGTTGACGCGATACACGCGAGCCGCGGCGGGCTGGTAGTCGATGAGCGGGAGCGTCGCGTTCTGCGGGCGGGTTCTGGGTCCATGACGCCATGCTTGAGGACCGGCAGGTGAAACTGCATCACCAGGATCCGGTGACCGCCGGGCTAGCGCGTGCGGCCAGCCGCCAGCAGCCGCAGTTCCCGGGCGCGCTGCACGGCCGAGGACCGGTCACGGACCTGGAGCTTGGCGTAGATGCTGCGGACGTGCGTGCTGACCGTGCTCGGCGCGACGGATAGCTCGCCGGCGATCTCGGGCCGGGACAGGTTCGTCGGGAGATATCGCAGCACCCTGAGCTCGCCCGGGCTGAGCTCCTCCGTCGGCGGCAATGAGGACTGCTCTTTGGCCGCCGGGGATGAGCCGTGCAGGACGTCGAGGATGTCGGCGAGCAGCGCGGCGTGCGCTGTCTCATGCCGGGGCAGCGCCTCGAGCAGCTCGCGGGAGCCCGTCATCGCGAACGGCAGGACCAGCCGGTCAGACTCCGCCAGGGCCAGCGCTCGTTCAGCCGCCTGGTTCGCCGCGCGCTGGTCACCGAGCTCACGATGGGCGAGCCCGGCGAGCAGGTCCGCCTCGACGACCGTGACGTAACCGAGGACCGGTGCCGTGCCATCCAGCACATCCCGCACCGCGCCCAGGGCCCCGGCCGGATCGCCTTCCGCGAGAGCAGATGACCGCGCGGGCATTACGTATCTCACCGGAGCCGGCCCGCTCGTCATCGAGCGCCGCGAGGCAGGCGCGGGCTTCGCCGGGCAGTCCGAGGCGGGCTTGCGTGGCGAGCAACCAGCCGGTCACCTGGCTCGCCAGCGCCTGCGATCCCTCGAGCTGCGATCGCAGGCGTTCGGCCGCGCTGAACTCCTCGAGCGCCTCATGGTGGCGGCCGCGTCCGGCGTGCAGTATCCCGGCCGTCTGGTGCAGCAGCAGCCTGATGTCCGGCCCGGTGTCTGTTTGCAGAGCCTGTTCGGTGCGCCGCAACCACCGTTCGCCCTCGTCGAACTCACCCAGAAACGCCATCGTGCCAGCGAGCGTCATCAGCGCGGGTGCGATCACCGGCTCCGCGCCCCAGCCGTACCGCTCGGCGAGCGCGATCGCCTCACGACAGCGCGCCTGGGTCATGGCGAACGGGTGGATCTTCGGCATGGCAGCACCATGGAAGATATACGCGAACGCGAGCTGCGCGAGGCAGCCGACTTCCAGGTACGGACGGCCGATCTCCCGGGCCAGGACGGCACCCTCCTGGAGGTGGCGTTCGGCGTCTGGAAGCCCCAGCGACCACGCCTCGGCGGTCCCCAGGTTCATCAGCGCCACCGCGCGCAGGTCACTGTCGAGCGCGATGTCCTCGTCGGACTGCCCGGTGACCGGCGAGGCCAGGAATCTGACCTGCTCGATGACGCCGGCCAGGTGACCGCGCCGCCTGGCCAGCGACAGCTTCAGCGACGCGATCGCCACCCGCAGACGGCGCCGGCGATCCGCCGGTGCCGCCTCGGCGTGCGTCTCGGCGACCGCCAGGTGGGCGGCCGCCTCGTCCAGGCGTCCCTGGACCAGGTGACCCATCGCGCGCACCAGGGCCAGCTCGGGGTGGTCCTCGCCCGGCGGGAAGGCCCGCACCAGCGCCTGCATGGTCTGCGCCTGCCCGTCGAGCGTCAGGCTGAACGAATGGTCGGCCAGCAGCCGGGCCGCATCGGGCCAGTCGCCCGCCGCCTGGGTGTGCCGGATGGCCTCGACCACCTGGCCCTGCACGGTGAACCATCCGGCGGCGCGCCGGTGCAGGGCCGGCACTTCCTCGGGCAGCGTCCGGCGTAGCTCCAGCCGGAGCAGGTCCCCGAACAGGTGGTGGTAACGGAACCACGTGCGCTCGGGGTTCAGCGATTCGACGAACGCGTTCGCGTCCGCGAGTTCCAGCAGGATCCGCTCCGAGCCAGGGCGGCCGGTCAGCACGTCCGCCAGCTCGCCGTTGACCCGGTCGAGCAGGGAGGTGCGCAGGAGCAGATCCTGGACGTCGGGCGGCTGGCGTTCGAGCATCTCGGCGATCAGGTACTCGGCGACGGTGCGGTCGCTGCCGGAGAACTCCGCGACGAACCGCTCGGGGTCGGGGTGGCCAGCCAGGGAGATCGCCGCGAGCCGCAGGCCCGCGGCCCACCCCTCGGTCCGCTGGTGCAGCAGCGCGGCCCCGGCTTCGGACAGCGCGATACCCGAGGCGTCGAGCAGCATGCGGGTCTCGCGCTCGGTGAAGCGCAGGTCGGCCGCGCGGATCTCGGCCAGGTCGCCGGCCAGGCGCAGCTGATGCAGGCCCAGCCGCAGATCGTGACGCGTGGTCAGTATCGCGTGCACGTGCGGGGGAAGGTTCGTCAGCAGCCGGGTGAGCTGGGAGAGTGCTTCCGGCGAGGTCAGCTCGTGGAGATCATCGATGACCACCGTGATGCCGGCGCCGGCATCGGCGAGCTCCGACAGCACCCGGTCGACCATCGCCGGTGCATTGAAGTCAGGTGTCGCTGCTGGCGGTTCCGCGTGGCCGGTCGTGGCCGAAGCGTGACGGACCGCGTCGAGCAGGGCCAGCCAGAACTGCTGGGCGTCGTCCTGGTCGCGTTGCACCTGCATGACGGCGAGCCGGTGCCGCTGCCCCTGACGGTCAGCCCAGGCGCGCAGCAGCGACGTCTTCCCGCTGCCGGGCGGAGCCGAGATGATCGTCACCTTCCGGGCCACGGCGCGATCCAGGGCAGCGAGAAGATCGCCCCGGTCAATCAGCCACGGAGTTGCTGGAGCCACCGTCAAAGGCCTTCCTTGATCTGGCCACGCCTGACACCCTCACGTAGGTCACGCGGTCCTGGCACCCTCTCTCTCGGTACCAGGCCAGCGCACGTAGTGTCAACGGCGCGCGCTGACGGGCCGGCCCGGCACGACTCATTTCTCAGCCCAAGTAGGCTGGTCGGGGCGGTTATACCATCGCGATCGTTGGGCGGCACGCATGGGCGGAATGACCGGCTGCCTGGCGCTGGCAGACGGAGCAGGCCCGGACACTGAGTGGGTGGGCCGTGCCGCCCTGCGCGTCGCCCACCGCGGTCCCGACGACGAGGGGTTCTTCGCCGACCCCGACGTGGCCCTGGGCTTCAGGCGGCTGGCCGTCATCGACCCCTCGCCCGGCGGCCGCCAGCCGGTGTACTCGGCCGACGGCCGCTACGTGATGGTCTTCGACGGCCAGATCTACAACTACATCGAGCTGGCCCAGCGCCTGGCCGCCCGCGGGGTCCAGCTGCGCACCCGGTCCGGGGCCGAGGTCCTGGTCGAGATGTACGCCTGGCTGGGCAAGGACGTCGTCCGCCAGCTGCGCGGCATGTACGCCTTCGCGATCTGGGACCGCCGGACCCGCGAGCTGTTCTGCGCGCGCGACCCGTTCGGCATCAAGCCGTTCTTCTACGCCCTGACCGCGGGCGGTCACCGGCCCCGGTCCGGGTCCGGGCCGCACCTCCGGTTCGCCTCCGAGCGCAAGGCCCTGGCCGACTCGGGCGAGGTGAGCGCGATCGACCTGGACGCGCTGCGCCGGTACCTGTCCTTCCAGTACGTGCCCGCGCCGGCCACCCTGGTGCCACCCGCCCGCTCGTTGCCGCCCGGGCACGTGCTGATCGCCCGCCCGGGCGGCCGGGTCGACGTGTTCCGGTACTGGCGGCCCGAGTTCAAGCCGGCCCGGTCTCCCTCGTCGGCCTCGCCGGAGAAGATCCTGGCCGCGCTGCGCGATTCGGTCGCCGTGCACCTGCGCAGCGACGTGCCGGTCGGCGCGTTCCTGTCCGGCGGCGTGGACTCGGCCACCCTGTGCGCGATCGCCGCCGAAACGATCCCCGGCCTGCTGACCTTCACCGTCGGCTTCGAGCGCGAAGGGTACAGCGAGATCGACATGGCCACGGCGACCGCCACGGCGCTCGGCCTGAAGTCGGTCCCGTACGTGATCAGCCCCGAGGAGTTCGTCGCCTGCCTGCCCAGGATCGTCTGGCACCTGGATGACCCGATGGCGGACGCGGCGGCCGTCCCGCTCTGGTTCGCGGCCCGGGAGGCCCGTAAGCACGTCAAGGTGGTGCTGTCCGGGGAGGGAGCGGACGAGCTGTTCGGCGGGTACGGCGTCTACTACCAGCCCGGCGTGGTCCGGGTCGGCAAGGCCCTGCCGAGCTGGGGGCGGGCCACGATCAGCCGGGTCGCCTCCGAGCTGCCGGCCGGCCGGCGAGGCAAGGGCCTGCTCAACCGGACCTCGACGCCGCTGCCGCGGCGCTACATCGGCAACGCGCACGTGTTCAGCACCGACGAGGCCCGGATGCTGGTCCGGGGCGGCACCGGCAGCGAGTTCGACGTGACCGACCCGGTCTACCGGCAGGCCGCCGAGGCCGGCCTGGACGACGTGGCCACCATGCAGCTGGTCGACGTCAACACCTGGCTGCCCGGCGACATCCTGGTCAAGGCCGACCGGATGGCCATGGCACACGGCCTGGAGCTGCGCACCCCGTTCCTGGACCGCGAGGTGCTCGCGGTGGCCTCCCGGCTGGCCCGGGTGGAGAAGACCGCCGCCGGCACGACCAAGTTCGCGCTCCGCGAGGCGGTCAGCGACCTGCTGCCGCAGGCCGCCGCCGAACGCGCCAAGCTCGGCTTCCCGGTGCCGCTCGGGCACTGGCTGAGCGGCGGCATGTACGGCTTCGCCGAGCAGGTGGTCCGCACCGCGCAGACCGGCCAGTGGCTGAACAAGCCCGCCGCGGCCGAGCTGCTGCGCCGGTTCCGGGCCGGCGATCCGGAGGTGAGCTGGCGGCAGGTGTGGCTGCTGGTCGTGTTCTCGCTGTGGCACCAGATCTACGTGGAACGCGTCTACGACCCGGTCGCGCTGGGCTGGGAGCCCGCCGCCGTCGGGTAAACCCGGTCTCTCTTACCGCGTCGTTGCGGCAACCACGTCGTCAGGTGCGCGTCGTTGCGGCAACGACGTCGTTGCCGCCGGGCCCTGACTCGCTGCGGCCCGGCCAAGAGGAGCGCCTCAGGCGCCCGATGGCTCGGCGGCCACCGGGCCCAGCCCGCTGGCCAGCAGCTGCTCCCGGATCTTGCGCCGGCCGCGGTGCAGCCGCGACATCACCGTCCCGACCGGCGTACCCATGATCTCGGCGATCTCCCGGTAGGGATATCCCTCGATATCGGCCAGGTACACCGCGGTCCGGAACTCGCCGGGCAGGTCGCGCAGGGCCCGCAGCAGGTCGGAGTCGGTGGTCCGGTCGAGCGCCTCGGTCTCGGCGGACGGCACCGGCGGCGCCAGCCGGTCGGCGGACATCTGCCATTCGGCCAGGTCGCCGCCGAGGGCCTGCTGCGGCTCGCGGCGCCGCTTGCGGTACACGTTGATGAACGTGGTGGTCAAGATCCGGTTCAGCCAGGCCCGCAGGTTGGTACCCGGAGTGAACTGGCCGAACGCCGCGTACGCCTTGGCCGAGGTCTCCTGGACCAGGTCCTCGGCGTCGGTGGGGTTCCGGGTCATCCGGAGCGCCGCGGGGTACAGCTGGCCAAGCTGCGGAACGACATCGCGCTCGAATCGCGCGCGGTCTTCGCTAGAGTGTTCGGCTCGGCTCATGGTTCGCTCCGGTTGTTGTCGTCCCACTGTATATAGACGTACTGGAGGCCCGGAAACGTACCCCGTGTTACGCAGATCACGTCGCTCCCCGTCGGGAAAGTTGAGCCCCCGTATTAACTCATGCTGTCCCGTACAGACTCAAGCATACTGAGGCCCACCTGAGAACCTGCTGAAGGCACCCCCCCTCGGAGCGCCCCGCCACCAACGCCAACCGATGGTTGCCACTCGCTAACGGATAGGGCCACTAGGCCGTCACAACCATCGGTTGGGCAGCCCGCACGTATGTGACATGCGAGCCAGGCGGGGCTGCCGTGCACAGCAATGCGGCGGCGCCCAGCGCCAGCCAGCGCTCACAGGCCACCCAGCGCTCACAGGCCACCCAGCGCCCAGAGC